>NZ_CP028901.1:3623309-4227194 GCF_003058465.1 Orrella marina
TCAGGGAAATACCGGTAGTCATGTGCATCTTCCTTGCTACGCATGCTACGAGTCTCGTCCCGGTCGGCATCGTACAAACGCGTTTCCTGGATGATTGTGCCGCCACTTTCAAGGACGTCAATCTGACGCTCCACCTCGTACAGAATGGCACGTTCGAGGAAACGGAAAGAGTTGACGTTCTTGGTTTCCGTGCGGGTGCCAAACTCCTTCTGTCCTTCTGGACGTACGGATACATTGGCATCGATCCGGAATGAGCCTTCCTGCATATTGCCATCGCAGATCCCTAGCCAGACGACCAGTCCGTGAAGGGCTTTTGCGTATGCGACGGCTTCAGCGGCTGATCGCATGTTGGGTTCGGAAACGATCTCAAGCAGAGGGGTGCCTGCACGATTCAGGTCTATGCCCGAGCAGGCCAGGCCCGCAGGGTCGGTGAAATTCTCGTGAATAGATTTGCCCGCATCTTCTTCCAGGTGCGCGCGAGTGAGTTCGAACTGTCGTGGCTCACCATCGACCACGCAATGTATCACCCCTGCGCTCACGACAGGGATCTCGTACTGGCTGATCTGGTAGTTCTTGGGCAGATCCGGGTAGAAGTAGTTCTTGCGCGCAAAGATCGATCGCGGTGCGATGTCAGCCTGAACCGCCAGTCCCAGACGAATGGCACACTCGACTGCCGACCGGTTCAGTACGGGCAATGAACCCGGTAATGCCATGTCGACTTCGTTTGCCTGGGTGTTTGGGGCTGCACCATAGCGGGTCGAACTGCGCGAAAAAATCTTGCTTTGAGTGGCTAGCTGGACGTGCGTTTCCAGGCCGATGACAACTTCCCATTTCATTGGCTGACTCCCGGGCGACGCTGATGCCAGTCTGTGTGTTGCTGAAACTGCGTTGCCACAGCAAGCAACCTGCCTTCATCAAAATAATGACCGATCAGCTGCAGACCTACCGGCAGATCCTGGCCCCGATGGCCTTTTGCAAAGCCGCAGGGAATCGACATGGCAGGCAGTCCAGCGAGGTTCACGCCGAGGGTGTAGATGTCCCCAAGCCATTCGGCGGTCGGGTCTGATGTCTGGCTGCCAATGGCCGGCGCGACGGTCGGGCTTACAGGCCCCAGAATAAGATCACACTGCTCGGTGAGGGCCTGATTGAAGTCCTGGGCAATCATCCTGCGTAGCTTCTGCGCCTGCAGGTAGTAGGCGTCGTAGTAACCGTGAGAGAGAACGTAGGTGCCGATCATGATTCGCTTGCGGACTTCGTCGCCAAACCCTTCGGTCCTGGACCTTGCCTGCATCTGCTCAAGGTCCTTGTAATGCTGGGTTCGGTGCCCGTAGCGTACCGCATCATAGCGAGCCAGGTTGCTGGAGGCCTCGGCTGGGGCGATCACGTAATAGGCAGGAATGCACAGCCGGGTGTTGGGCAGGGAAATGTCGACCCGGGTTGCTCCGAGTCCGACCAGCTGATCAATGCCTTCCTGGACGGCTTGCCCAACGCCAGCGTCGAGTCCGTCGTCGAAATATTCGCGAGGAACTCCGATGCGCAACCCTTTGAGCGGTTGCCGGGGGTCTGCAGAATCGAGCAGACCCTGGTAGTGGGAAAGGATGCGGCCGGGTGCGTTAGCCTGTCCATGACACTTCTGGATCGAGGTTGCATCCCGCTCGTCAAACACGCTTATCGAGTCGAGCAGCAGTGCCAGATCATCCGCGCTGCGCGCGAGCACGCCCGCCTGGTCCAGGCTGGATGCGTAGGCGATCATCCCGAAACGCGAAACCATGCCATAAGTCGGTTTGATTCCGCTGATACCGCACAGGGCTGCCGGCTGTCTGACCGAGCCGCCCGTGTCGGTGCCAGTTGCTGCCATGACAAGCCCTGCCGCAACTGCCGCTGCCGAACCGCCAGAAGAACCGCCTGGAACCACGTCAGGATCCCAGGGATTCAGTACTGGGCCAAACACGCAGTGTTCGTTACCCGATCCCATCGCAAACTCGTCGCAGCTGACTTTGCCGAGGCAGACGGTGCCCACGTTTTTTAGTGAATCGACAACAGTAGCGTTGAACGGACTTGTGTAGTTCTGCAGCATCTTGCTGCCCGCGGTTGTGCGCCAGCCTTGCGTCACGAAGATGTCTTTGTGGGCAAGCGGGACGCCGGCCAGCAGATTGTCAGGGTTGTCGTGCTTGATCTGTTCCGCGGATCGGGCCTGATCAAGCGTCAGATCTGCATTGGTGTCTACGAATGCGTTCAGGGATTGCTGGGATTCGATATCCTGCAAAAGTTGCTGGGCGAGTTCTACGGCACTCAGCTTGCGTGCGGCAAACGCCGCGCCGAGATCCCGGATTCCGGTAAATGAGTTGAGAGCTGTTTTCATCAATTACTCGATAACGCGAGGAACAAGGAACAGACCCTCTTCCTGTGCGGGCGCGTTTGCCATCAGCTGGCGCCTTGCTTCAGTGGAGTTTGTTGGCAGTGCCTCATCTGTTCTCAGCCGCAGTTCGATATCCTGAAGTGCCGATAGCGGGTGTGTCAGGGGCTCTACACCCGTCGTGTCAACCGACTGCAGTGTTTCGATCAGATCGAGCACCTGGTTGAGTTCAGTCTGCATCAGAGTGGACTGTTCTTCGCTCAGTTCGAGACGGGCAAGGCGGGCAATACGCGCCACGTCTTCTGTTGTCAGTGCCATAGGTTCCTGCAAGCTGAGGGGTCCTCTGTGGGATCGGGCCGTTGCACGACCCACAAAAATCCCTGTCGTTGAATTACTTAGAGGCGCAACTAAGTACGCATGCTTGACGAGATTATAAGTTATCATAATCGGCTACTAGTTGGGTTGCCGCATTCCCTGTCTCTGGTAGAGCGCAGGCAGCAGTCTTTATCTTGACAATTGCCTTTTGCTCCCGAGGGTTGCCTACAGTAGCCCATTCTTTTCCCATTTTCTGGCTTTCTTGCATGTTTGGATTCCTTCGTAGCTATTTTTCCAGCGACATGGCGATTGACCTCGGTACGGCCAATACGCTGATCTACGTTCGTGGCAAAGGGATCGTGCTGGACGAGCCATCTGTGGTCGCAATCCGGCACGAAGGTGGTGCAGGTGGACGTCGAATCATTCAGGCTGTCGGACGAGATGCCAAGCAGATGCTTGGTCGTGTCCCTGGCAACATTGAGGCCATTCGTCCCATGAAGGACGGCGTGATTGCCGACTTCACCGTGACCGAACAGATGCTCAAGCAGTTCATCCGCATGGTCCACCCCCGCAACATGCTGGCCCCCAGCCCCCGGATCATCGTTTGTGTGCCGTGTGGTTCGACGCAGGTCGAGCGCCGGGCCATTCGTGAGTCGGCGCTCGGTGCCGGTGCCAGCCAGGTCTACCTGATCGAGGAACCGATGGCGGCTGCCATAGGCGCCGGATTGAATGTTTCCGATGCGAGCGGTTCCATGGTGGTCGACATTGGCGGTGGCACGACCGAAGTGGCAGTCATTTCTCTTGGTGGCATGGTTTACAAGGGTTCTGTCCGAGTCGGTGGTGACAAGTTCGATGAGGCGATTGTGAACTACATTCGCCGGAACTATGGCATGCTTATCGGCGAGCCGACTGCCGAGCTGATCAAAAAGGAAATCGGTTCTGCATTTCCAGGATCCGAAGTCCGGGAGATCGAGGTTAAAGGCCGGAATCTTGCAGAAGGGGTGCCGCGCAGCTTCACAGTCTCCTCAAACGAGATTCTCGAGTCCCTGACCGATCCGCTCAACCAGATCGTTTCGGCTGTCAAGATTGCGCTGGAGAATACGCCTCCGGAACTCGGTGCGGATATCACGGACAAGGGCATAGCGCTCACTGGTGGTGGCGCACTGTTGGCCGATCTGGATCGTCTGCTTCAGGAAGAGACCGGACTACCTGTCGTAGTCGCCGAGGACCCTCTCACATGCGTGGTGCGTGGGTGCGGTGATGCGCTTGAGCATCTGGAGCAGCTTGGCGCCATCTTCATCGACGACTGAACTTTTTGGTCCGGTGTTGCGAAGCCTGGCCCAGCGGTTGAACGCAGGGCTGGCTTGTCATAGGAAAGTCCATGTCAGCTTCAGTCAATCTTGAGCTCTTCAGGCGTCGAGTGCCGGCTGAGGTCAAGCTTGTATTTCTGGTGATCCTTTCACTGGTGCTACTTGTCCTGGACGTACACTCACGCTATACAGAACCTGTCAGGCAAGGCCTGAGCGTCGTGATGTATCCGTTTCAGCGGGTTGTGATGCTCCCTCGCGATGCCGTCACTGTTATCCAGGATTACTCCAATGCTGCGGCTCTGCTCAAGCAGGAAAGCGAGGCGCTCCAGCGTCAGCGAATCGAACTCGCGCAGGTGATCGCCAATGCCGCACAGCTGGGAACCGAGAACGCGCAGCTGCGGCGGTTGCTCGGTGTGGTTGAGGGTAAGCCCACACATCCGACTGTCGTGGTGCAGGTGTTGTATGAGCCCGCGACACCGTATCAACGGCGGCTGGTCTTCAACAAGGGCGGCCGGGATGGTATTCAGCCTGGCATGCCGGTCATTGATGAGGGCGGGCTTGTCGGGCAGGTCATCAGAGTGACCCCATTTACGTCCGAGGCCGCGTTGTTGACCGATGAGCAACTCGCGGTACCCGTGCAGGTTCTTAGAAACGGATTGCGCCTGATTGCCTTCGGCTCTCCGGGCAACGGTAAGGTCGAAGTCCGGTACTTTTCATCTGATGCAGACATCAGACAGGGAGATGTACTGGTTACCAGCGGTGTGGGGGGGGCTTTCCCATCGGGTATCTCGGTGGGTACAGTCGAGTCGGTGGAGCGAGACTCGTCATCGGGGTTTGCCAAGGCCGTCGCCCAGCCGACGGCCTATCCAGAGAGATACAGGCATTTTCTGATACTGAAAGTGCCTGGCCTTGAGGAGCTGACTGCGTCTCAACAAGAGACGGAAGATAGCGCCGACCCGACATCTGTGACACCAAACGAGGGTTCATCGAATGCAGTCACGCCAGCGAATTGAACGGTCAGCCGGTCTGCTCAAGACACAAGGTGTCGGCGGCGATGCAATCGGATTGCGTGCAGACGCGAGACTTGTCTGGGGATCGATCGTTCTCGCATTCCTGCTGGCACTCCTGCCGTGGCGGCTGCTTGATATGGCACCTGATTTGCTAATGCTCGTGCTGGCGTTCTGGTCCGTCCACGAGGCCAGACGCGTCGGGATGGTGACTGGATTCATCCTCGGGCTGCTCCTGGATGTACACGACGGAGGTCCGCTTGGCCAGTACGCACTGACTTACGTTCTGGCCTGCTATGGCGGGGTGATTCTGCATCGCCGCCTTCTCAGGTTTGACCTCTGGAGTCAGGCTCTGCACATGATGGTGGTATTTTTTGTGGCAAGAACGCTCACAGTGCTGATATCGGCCTGGCTGACAGGTACCTGGCCAGGCTGGGGATGGGCACTTGGTGTCCTGATCACCAGTGGCTTGTGGGTTCCAATTGGCTGGCTGCTCTTGTTGCCGAGTCATCGCCTGGCTGATGTGAACTCCGAGGTTGGATAATGGTCCTAGTCTGCTATGTTTGATTTCAAGTCGGCAGCACAGCGTGAAAAAGGGCGGTTTCTGTTGCGGGCATGGGTCGCGGCAGCGATTGTGCTGGTTGCGTTTTCCTTGCTCGGCATGCGTTTGTGGGTGCTACAGGTCGAGGAACATGAAGGGCTGCTCCAGCGTGCGGACCGGAACAGGACTGCTGTCGTTCCGATTGCGCCTCGTCGCGGTGAGATTGTCGACCGAAACGGAGAGGTGCTGGCGCGCAACTACCTGAGCTACACCCTTGATGTTGTGCCGGCGGAAGTCGACAGCATCGATCGTTTGCTGCAGGAGCTTTCAAAGGTTGTGACGCTTTCCCCCTCCTCTATCCGGCTATTCAAACGACGAGTTGCTGACTCAGGTCGTTACAACGAAGTGATGCTACGCAATGATCTGACGGATCTTGAAGGCGCTTTTTTTGCGGCACAGGCGTTTCGCTTCCCAGGTGTGAAACTCAAAGCCCGCTGGGTTCGCCAGTATCCGCAAGGTGCGGTGGCTGCACACGTGGTTGGGTATGTTGGACGTATTTCAGAGGCCGATCTGCAGGTGCTCGACGGGCAAGGCGAACTCGGCAACTACCGCGGAACGGACATCATCGGCAAGCAGGGTGTCGAACGAGCCTGGGAGCAGACGCTGCATGGAACGACTGGCATTGAGTCAGTCGAGGTGACCGCACGTGGTGAGCCGATGCGTACCCTGCATCGAATTGACCCGGAGCCAGGAAGTGACCTGGTGCTGTCGCTGGACATGCGTCTGCAGCGAATCGCCGAGGCGACGTTTGTGGGCAAGCGGGGTGCGCTGGTTGCTATTGACCCACAGAACGGACAGATTCTGGCCTACGTTTCACAGCCTTCGTTTGATCCCAACCTTTTTGTCGGGGGAATTGATCATGAGAGCTGGCGTGAGCTCAACGAGTCCGAGGATGTCCCGTTGCTGAACCGCCCGTTGCTTGGTACGTATCCGATTGGCTCGACGTACAAGCCTTTTGTGGCGCTGGCAGCACTTGAGCTTGGCAAGCGTGATGCCAAGACCCGCATCTACGATCCAGGTTATTTCGAAATGGGCAATCAGCGATTCCGCAACGCTGGGTCGGCGGCCTATGGGCATGTCGACATGCACAAGTCGCTGGTTGTTTCGTCCGATACGTACTATTACTCTCTTGCGCCCGAGATCGGTATTGATGCTTTGCATGGGTTCATGAAACCTTTCGGATTCGGGCAGCAGACAGGGATTGATCTGAAGGGAGAGCGCACGGGTGTCCTGCCCTCGACAGACTGGAAGCGTCGAGCGTTCAGAAAACCTGAACAGCAGAGGTGGTTCGGGGGCGAAACGGTTTCTGCCGTGATTGGTCAGGGATATAACGCGTTCACGATCATGCAGCTTGCCCAGGCAACCAGTGTGCTGGCCAATGGTGGACGTTACTACCGTCCACATCTGGTCATGGCCGCCAAAGATCGCCATGGAAACACCCGGCGAATCGAGAGTCTGGAGCCAGAGCATGTGATTGACATCAAGCCCGAGCACATCAAGGTTGTTCATGATGCGTTGATCGATGTGACAAAGAAAGGTACCGCCCGGCGCGCGTTTGCGGGTGCAGCCTACACTGCGGCGGGCAAGACGGGTACCGCCCAGTTGTTCAACCTCAAAGGGACAAAATACCGCCGGGATGATGTGGATGAACGGTTGCGTGACCACGCTCTTTTCATGGGCTTTGCACCTGCAGAGAATCCAACCATCGCGCTGGCCGTCCTGGTCGAGAACGGGGGCTGGGGCAGCGAGACTGCTGCACCGATTGCTCGTACAGTCATGGATGCATGGCTATTGCAAACCGAACCTGATGCGGTGGTGACAGCACCATGATCAGCCTGTTCAATGCGATCATGCGTGTCTTTAAGGCCATTGACTGGCCGTTGATGCTCATGCTGATACTGTTGTCCTCGATCGGTCTGCTTATCATGCATTCAGCGGTGGGTGGCACCGACTGGCGATATGCTGATCAAAGCCGGTATTTTGTGTACGCACTGATCGTGATGTGGGGCGTTGCCCTGTTGCCACCAGGCTGGCTGGCGAAACTGTCGCCCGCAGCGTACGCTTTGGGGCTTGTCTTGCTAGTCGGAGTCGAGTTTTTTGGAGAAACCAGCAAAGGTGCGACTCGCTGGCTGGATCTCGGATTTGTCAGACTCCAACCATCGGAGCTCATGAAGATAGCGCTACCGATGGCGCTTGCGTGGTATTTCCAGAAGCGTGACGGAAAAATTGCCTGGTACGATTTTGTTGTCGTGATGATCGCGATCCTCGTTCCCTTTGTGCTGATTGTCAAACAGCCGGATCTTGGAACAGCCTTGCTAGTGATGTTGTCCGGATTCTTTGTGATGTACTTTGCAGGGTTGAGCTTCAAACTGCTGGTGCCAGTCGCGATGGCCGGTGTCATCGGTATCGGGTCTGTCATCACCTATCAGGATGTGCTGTGCGCACCCGAGACTGACTGGGTGGTACTGCATGAATACCAGAAGGGTCGGGTTTGTACTCTGCTTGATCCGACTCGGGATCCACTGGGTAAAGGTTTCCACACCATTCAGTCCACAATTGCAGTCGGCTCAGGCGGCTTTTATGGACGAGGTTACATGAATGGGACCCAGGCTCAGCTCGACTTTATTCCGGAGCGCACCACTGATTTCATCTTTGCGGTGTTTGCGGAAGAATTCGGATTGTTTGGTGCAGTCTCGCTGCTGTTTCTCTTCATGTTGCTGATCGCGCGAGGGCTATATATCGCAACCAAAGCCAAGGAAACTTATGGGAGATTGCTTGCTGGCAGTCTCTCGATGATTGTATTTATTTACGTTTTTGTGAATGTCGGAATGGTCATCGGCATACTGCCTGTCGTCGGTGTGCCACTGCCTCTTTTCAGCTACGGAGGTACGGCACTACTGACGATGGCCGTTGCGCTTGGATTGCTGATGGGAATTAGCGGTGAACAATCGTTAAAAACTAAGAGAAATGGCAAGTCTGGGTGATGCCTTCAATCAGTGGCCGGATGGCTGCTGGAATGCCGTATCGCCCGAGCTCCTCGAGTTTCACCCATTGCTCGCGATCAGTATTCGTGAGGGCAGGGAGAGCGGCGTCGTCTGGCAAGCTGGCACGCCAAGGTCTGATCACCATCCGGAAATGAGTCAGTTCATGGGAGAACGCGGCCATCGGCTCGAGCCTTGGGACGATCTTGTCTGCCAGCGTGGTTAACACTTTTTTCAGGTCCGGTTCGGTCGGTGCGTCAGGCAGACTCCACAGGTTCGCCCAGATGCCCTTGTCTGGCCGGCGATGCAGATAGACAGCGTTCTGCCATGTCATCAGTAGAACGTGTACATCTTTCTCGTGACGGATTTTGCGTTTTTTCGGAGTTGGCAGTGAGTCCGTTCGACCCGTGGCGACTGCCGTACAGTCAGTTCTCAAGGGACAGCTCTGACAGTCCGGGCGGCTTCGTGTGCAGACGGTGGCACCCAGATCCATCAGGCCCTGCGTGTAGCGGCGCATTCCGTCGGGTTGTGTCTCGATGAAGGACGAACTCGGCAGAGCCAGTTCTGCAAGCGCCCAAAGTTCGAGCAACGTCTGGCGGCTGCCAGGGTCGCCTTCGATCCCGAAAAATCGACAGAATACACGCCGGACGTTGCCATCCAGTATGGCCGCTCGTTCTCCGTAGCAAAAGGCTGCTATCGCTGCAGCCGTGGAGCGTCCAATGCCCGGTAGTGTTTCCAGTGAGCGACTGTCAGGCGGAAATGATCCCTGCCAGTCTTGTTCAATCCGCTTTGCACATGCGTGCAGGTTTTTCGCACGACTGTAATAGCCAAGACCTGCCCAAAGCGCCATCACTTCGTCGAGTGATCCATGTGCAAGACTGATGACGTCCGGGAACCGCTCCAGAAACCTCTGATAGTAAGGAATCACCGTCGCCACCTGAGTTTGCTGCAGCATGATTTCTGACAGCCAGATGCGATACGGATCAGCGGTGTTCTGCCACGGCAGGTGGTTACGCCCGGCAGATCTTTGCCACCGGATGAGGGTTGGTGCAATCTTCAGGGCTTGATCGTCTCGCGTGGATGATGGCGTCATTTTCATGATGATGGAGTCTGTGTCACCCGTGTTCATGCGGGGTACGATGCATTGTCTGACCAGTTTGGATGTAAAGCTCTGGCCTTTGGGGAAGCGAGCATACCAACCATGCCACGGTGACGATTACAAGTCCTGTTCAGAAGCGTGTTGTGCGGGTGACGGACCACCGTGCAGAAAACGCGCCAATCAGCGAAGCACAGAACAGGTAAACAAGCAGTAACGGCCCCGAGGGCATCTGCAGGACAAAAAATGCGTCATAGGTCCGGGCCAGCCCACCGATAGCACTGTTTAGTGGCCCCAGAAACATCTGCGTCCAAAGCATAGCGACCAGGGTCGCAAGTGCGCATGTAAACGCCCCCTGATACAGAAAAGGACGTCTGACAAAGCCCTCCGTGGCGCCGACCAGCCTGGCAACCGCAATCTCGTCACGTTGGGAAAGTGCCTGCATGCGCACGGTATTGAATACTGCTGTCAGCACCACCAGGGCAACGATGAGTGTGATGAGCAAGAGTCCGATACGACCGAGTCGCAGCAGGGCTTCAAGCCGTTGTACCCAGATACTGTCGAGCTGCACCAGCGCGACGTTATCCCAGGTTCGCCATTGTCTGGCCAGTCCATCAGCGATCTGGGTGAGGTTGTCATCGGTTTTGAGGTGCACGACGATCGCGTCAGGCAAAGGATTTTCACCGAGAGCTTCAAGCGCCTGATGCCAGGCTTCATTGCGCTGCAGGTCCTGGATGGCTGCGTTCTTGTCTACAAGCACTACGCTTTCAATTGCTGGATCCTGTGCCTTGAGGATTCGCTCATTGACTTCTTCAGCCTGTTCACTGGTTGCATCCGGCTCCATGTAGACAGTCAATGCGGGTGTTGCCGAGATCTCCTTGCTTAGCGGCTGCACTGAGACCAGGACAGATGCACCAAGTAAGGGAAGCGCCAGGACCAGTGAAAGAACCGCCAGGTTCGACAGGAAAGAAAATGGCTGAATCGCAAGGCGTCTGAGCGTGACTGCCAAGGCGTAGCGGTGATGTTCGAGCCAGCGTCTCATGATGCTCTCCGAACAGGAAAATCCCTCAGTCGGCCAGGTTCGATCACGAGTACCCGATGTGCAAATTCTGCCATGAGGTCCTCGTCATGGGTGGCCACGAGTGTTGTGACGCCGACCTGGTTGAAGTCCTTGAAGACTGTCATCACTTTGCGCGCTGTTTCACGATCCAGGTTGGCTGTCGGTTCATCCGCAATCAGGAGTGCAGGGCGGTTGACGATTGCTCGGGCAATGGCAAGACGCTGTTGCTCGCCGCCAGATAGCGCGAGTGGGTTGGCACGCTCTTTCTCAGACAAGCCTACCTTCTGAAGTGCTGCCCTGGCGCGGCTTGCCGCTGTCGCATGGGGATGGCCGGCGACGGCCAGAGGAAGCATCACATTGTCGATCGCGCTGCGGTCATACAGCAGATGGGTGTCCTGCAGGATGACGCCCACCGCGCGTCTGAGGTAGGGTGTCGCTCGCGGTGTCAACTGGTCCAGTCGCTGGCCATTGACCTCGATTCTTCCCTTGCTTGGCGGTTCGAGTCCTGCGACAAGTTTGAGAAGAGTTGACTTGCCCGCGCCGGATGGCCCCGCGACGAATACGAATTCACCGGGTCCGACTCTGAACGTGACGTCCTGCAGGACCGGATGTTCCGAAGAATAGGACTTGAATACGTGGGCGAACTCGATCATCTTGATTCTTTGGATTGTGTCATTTTGAGGTGGGTCAACACTAACATTTCCCGACCATTTTCCAAGCTGGTCTGAATATTGCTTACGTTGCTATGTGCAGGTTTGACAACGGATCGATGAGGGAAATCCTTAAAGGGAATACCCCCATGCGCTGTAGATAAACCTGAGGATACTATCTTAGTGCGTTGGGGTCGTCTCTGGTCGATCCCCAGACTTAGGCAGGTTCATTTAACGTCGGAGATCAATATGAAAGGATTGAAACTCGCTGCCGTAACTGCTGCGATGGTGGCCGTGACCGGTGTGGCTCAAGCAGGCCCCACATTTGACGCAGTCAAGGAAAAGGGATTTGTCCAGTGTGGAGTCTCGACCGGAATCCCGGGGTTTTCTAACCCGGACAGTCAGGGCAAATGGACGGGAATCGACGTGGATACGTGCCGTGCGATCGCAGCGGCCATGTTCGGTGATGCAGAGAAGTTCAAAGTGACACCCTTGACGCCCGTGCAGCGATTTACTGCATTGCAGTCGGGTGAGGTGGATGTGCTGACCCGTAATACCACTCAGACACTCACGCGTGACACCACGCTGGGCCTGACTGGAACGGGCGTGAATTTCTATGATGGTCAGGGCATCATGGTCAAGAAGGAAATTGGTGTCAAAAGTGCCAAGGAACTGGACGGCGCAACTGTTTGTGTGCAGCCAGGCACCACCACCGAGCTTAATCTGGCGGACTGGTTCCGTGGTAATAAACTCGAATTCCAGCCGGTAGTGGTAGAGAAGCTTGACGAAGTGATTCGCGCCTTCGTGGCGGGACGTTGTGATGCTTTCACGACTGACAAATCGCAGCTGGCAGCTGTTCGTACAACCTTCACCAATCCTGACAACTACCTCATCTTGCCGGAAGACTTCTCCAAGGAGCCACTCGGCCCCATGGTGCGTCAGGGCGACGAAGCCTGGTTCAATGTGGTTCGCTGGTCACTGAATGCGATGATCGAGGCCGAGGAATATGGCATCAACTCGAAGAATGTCAACGAGATGCTCAAGAGCAACGACCCGAACGTTCAGCGTATTCTGGGTGTGACCCCGGGCATGGGCAAGAACCTCGGCGTTGGTAACGAGTGGGCCATGAATATCGTTTCCCAAGTGGGTAACTACGGCGAGATTTTCGAGCGGAACGTTGGGCAGGAAAGCCCGTTGAAACTCGAAAGAGGCCTGAACGCTACCTGGCGTGATGGTGGTCTCATGTACGGCTGGCCTATCCGTTAAGGCTGACTTGGTGTCGCCGACTGAGGTCGGCGATACATACCGAACTTCATTCAACCGATAAACCCGGAGCCTGTCACAACGGCAGGCTCCAGTCAGACGGTGCCCATGAGTCAGACCGTATCCCCCGAAAGCCGGGTTCTAGCCGGAAGATCTGGAACGATCCAAAGTTCCGGTCTGTCATCTATCAGATCCTTGCCATCCTGTTTGTTGCCGGTGGTATCTGGTACCTGGTTTCGAACACCCTGCACAATCTTTCCGCGCGCAATATCGCGACGGGTTTTGACTTTCTGACGCGCGAAGCAGGTTTTGCCATCGGTGAAGGCATCATCGACTACACCCCGGCAGACACATACTCGACTGCGCTTACGGTTGGGCTGCTCAATACGTTACGCGCAGCGGTCATTGGTATCTTTCTCGCCACCATTCTTGGCACCATCATTGGTATTGCCCGACTTTCAAGCAACTGGCTCATCTCCAAACTGGCGAGTGTGTACGTTGAAGTCATGCGTAACATCCCGCTGCTGCTGCAACTGTTCTTCTGGTACGCAATCATCTCTGAAAGTTTCCCCGGTCCCAGGCAGGCGTACAACCCGATTCCCGGTGTCTTTCTCTCGAACCGAGGGTTGAAAATGCCCACGCTCGAAGGTGCTGGCGTGACATGGATACTCGGGGGCCTGTTTCTTGCGATCGTGCTCACGCTCGTCCTGGCGAACTGGGCCAGGCGCAGGCAGGAGCGTACCGGGGAGATCTTTCCTGTTCTTAAACCTGCTCTTGTGCTGTTTATCGCCTGTCCGCTGGTGGCCTGGTTTATCAGCGGGGCTGATCTCGCGCTCAATGTGCCCGAGTTGAAAGGCTTCAACTTTCGCGGAGGAATGACGATCACGCCGGAGTTTGCAGCGCTTCTTCTCGGATTGGTGATCTACACGGCGGCATTTATCGCCGAGGTTGTGCGCTCAGGCATCCAGTCCGTGGGCAAAGGGCAGTGGGAAGCATCCAGCGCTCTGGGTCTAAAGCGTGGTTTGATCCTGAGACTGGTGGTGTTGCCCCAGGCATTGCGGGTCATCATTCCCCCCATGACTAGCCAGTACCTGAACCTCACCAAGAACAGTTCTCTGGCTGTTGCGATCGGGTATCCAGACATCGTTTCAGTCGTCAACACGACACTCAACCAGACAGGTCAGGCAATTGAAGGCATCATGATCATCATGGCGGCCTATCTGACGGTCAGTCTATCCATTTCGGTATTCATGAACTGGTACAACAAGCGTATCGCGCTGGTGGAGCGGTGACCATGACAACATCATCGAACACCACAGAGCAGGAACGTCCTCCTATCATCAAGGCCAGGCCCCTGGTGTGGATGCGGGAGCAACTGTTCAATTCACCGACCAACTCCCTTCTGACTGTGCTGTCGGTCTGGCTGCTTCTGATGGCCATACCAGCCCTGTTTGACTGGGCTTTCATGCAGGCGAAGTTTTCAGCGCAGAGCGGTCAGGAGTGTCGGCAAGTCGAAGGAGCCTGCTGGGCTTTTATTGGTGAGAAGCATCGTCTGATCCTGTTTGGTACTTATCCGTACGCTGAACAGTGGCGACCTTTGCTGGCAGTTGTTGCTCTGGTGGCCTTGCTACTTCTGAGTACATGGCGAAAGCTCTGGAACATTTGGCTTTTGCTAGTCTGGGTCGTCGGCATGACCATTGTGGGCGTGCTTATGTGGGGTGGAGTTCTAGGGCTTACTTACGTAGAGAACAGCCTGTGGGGTGGATTGCCAGTCACACTCATCCTTGCCACATTCGGTATTGCCCTGGCATTTCCGTTCGGTGTTGTTCTGGCGCTCGGACGTCGCTCCAACATGCCGGCAATCAAAACGCTCTGTGTGACGTACATCGAGCTGATTCGAGGCGTTCCACTGATCAGTCTGCTGTTCATGTCATCGGTGATGTTGCCGCTGTTCCTGCCCGAAGGCATGACGATCGACAAATTGCTCAGGGCGCTCATCGCAATTGTCATGTTTGCTGCTGCCTATGTAGCCGAGACCGTGAGAGGCGGGTTGCAGGCTATTCCAAAGGGGCAGTATGAAGGTGCTGACTCGCTGGGCTTGACCTACTGGCAGCAAATGAGGCTCATCATCCTGCCGCAGGCACTCAAGATCGTGATTCCGCCACTAGTGAGCATCTTTATCGCGATGTTCAAGGACACTTCGCTCGTTGTGATCATTGGCATCTTTGATCTGACGCTCGCTGCGAAGGCTGCTCTGACCGATCCAGCCTGGCAGGGATTTGGAGTGGAGGTCTACATCTTCATTTCGGCCATTTATTTTGTGTTCTGTTACTCGATGTCCAAGTACAGTCAGGCGCTCGAGCGCCGCCTGTCCACGGGACATGAACGTTAGAAACCGGAGAGAATCTGCATGGCTGAGGCCCTCATCCAGATGCACAATGTCAACAAGTGGTATGGCAAGTTCCACGTGTTGAAGAACATCAATCTTGAAGTCGCTCAAGGGGAGCGGATCGTGATCTGCGGGCCTTCCGGCTCCGGCAAGTCAACGTTGATCCGGTGTCTGAACCGGCTGGAAGAGCACCAGAAAGGAGAAATCATCATTGATGGAACCGAGCTGACCAGCGATGTCAAAGACGTCGAGCTCATCCGTCGAGAGGTGGGTATGGTCTTTCAGCACTTTAATCTCTTTCCGCATCTGACTGTCCTGGAGAATCTGACCCTGGGCCCGATCTGGGTACTCAAGACTCCCAAAACGCAGGCTGAGCAGGAGGCGATGAAATACCTGGAACGTGTGCGTATTCCAGAACAGGCCAACAAGTATCCTGGTCAGTTATCAGGTGGACAGCAACAGCGGGTGGCCATTGCACGGTCACTCTGTATGAACCCCAAGATCATGTTGTTTGATGAGCCAACATCGGCACTGGATCCTGAAATGGTCAAGGAGGTGCTGGACGTCATGGTCGAACTTGCGGAACAGACTGGCATGACTATGTTGTGTGTGACACACGAAATGGGGTTTGCGAGGAAAGTGGCCAACCGGGTGATCTTCATGGATCAGGGCGAGATCATCGAACAGAATGAGCCAGACAAGTTCTTTGATGACCCGCAGAGCGAGAGAACCAAGCTGTTCCTGAGCCAGATTCTCCATTGATTCAATCAGCATCCCCGGATGCTGATTGCCGACAGTCATCCTCAGTGTCAGAATTGATCCTATAACAATCTGAACATTGGGGAATGGCGAGTGATCACGGCGAAGGTGCGAGAGCAGGATTATGGGACAGTGCTTTTTTCTGGAGCACACCAGATCGAGTCGGATCTGAAAGTAGAGAAGGGTGGTCAAGGCCAGGCAATGGGGCCTCATGATCTGCTTGAGGCTGCGATGGCGGCTTGTATGAGCATCACCTTGCGCATGGCTGGAAACAAGCACAACATAGCGATCGGTGACACCACTGTGAAGGTCAGTCTTGACCGGTCAAACGAAGCGGTGGCAAAGTTTTGTTATGCGATTGAGTTTGATGATGTGGTGCCGCAAGACCAGCGTGACCGGTTGACCGAAATCCTGGCGAGGTGCCCGGTTAGCAAGACGATTTCGCGCGAGATCGTGATGGAGGCTGTGTCGCCGTCAGTCATGGGATCGTGATTAAAAGTAACGCTGTGAGCAAGAAGCTTGAACTTTTGATAGTCTCTTCTGTCATATAAGCTGTACAATAATTGTTCTTTAAGTAATTCTGGGGCCGATCCGGATTCGACGTGGGTCGCGAAACAGAGCAGGGCATGCCGAGCACCAGTTCGCTCGTAAATCCACTGGAAAACCAATAAACGCCAACGACGAGCGTTTCGCTCTGGCCGCTTAAGCGGTGAGCCGCTGCACTGATTTGTCTTTGGGTCAGGTGGGGAAACCCACAGCAGCGTCATTTACAAAGAATCGGAATTCGCTGGGTCACACAGTGCATTCTTAAAACGATGTGAATCGCCAAGGTCCGGCCTGTCGGTTGGCTAAGTCCAAGGTTAAATCAAAAATTAATCGACTACGCATGTAGAACTGCCTGCAGAGGGCTTGCGGACGGGGGTTCAATTCCCCCGGCTCCACCAAGTCATAGAATCCCAACCATTATCGGTTGGGATTTTTTTTCGGCTCTTTTAAAAAACGAGTGGGTTAGGCGGCATGTTCGTTGACGTTTGCAAAGTTGAGTTTGCCAGCCAGCATGAACACGACGGTCCGGATGGTTTCGAAGTTTCCGTAACCACGGGCCTTGCGTTTGGCAGCCTGAAACAACCCGTTGATGGCCTCCAGAAATCCGTTGGTCTGACGGGTTCTGGCCCAGGCCACGATCCCTTCAAGATGTGATCGGATCATTCTGGCCACGGCTTTCATCGGCTCGATCTTTGATCGCATGACATTGACTGTCCATTGCCAAAGCATTGCCCGCACGACATGGATCTGCTTGCGATCGAGAATCTCGCGCAATTGCTCCTTGTAGAGCCATGCTCGAGAGGTACGCTTGGTGGCCACCTGTGCGACAAGCGCATCGAGGTCGGCCTTTGCCTCTGGCTTGAGCGAGTCACGATCCCTGAGCAACTTCCATCGCAGCCCTTTGAGCGAAGGGTCACTGCGCTGTTCGATGCGACGCATTTTGTCGACCGCCGCACTGGCGTGTGCAATGACGTGAAACTTGTCAAAGGTGATCGTGGCATTGGGCAGGTTGACCAGCACACCCTTGATAAAGGCCGGTGACATGTCAATCGAGATCGACTCGACAGCCAGCGGGTCGCCACCATGCGCCTTGAAGTCTTCGGCAAAGGACTTGATCGTGTCAGCACCCCGGCCTTGTGTGACAAAGAGCACTCGACGCTCAAACGCATCGGCAATCAGCGTGATGTATTCATGGCCGCGGGCACGCGAGGTCTCGTCTGCGGCCAGTCGTTTAACCTCAGAGAAGTCCGCCTGTGCGAGGGCCAGTTCAACATAACGTTTGCAGATCGCATTCACACGGTGCCAGCTCGAGTTCACAAGGCGGGCCACCGCTGCAAAGGGCATCTCCCGGCAAAGGGACATGACCAGCGCTTCAAACAGCAACGTGAACCCCTTGAGCTTGCCAGCCCAGGGAGGATCGATCTGCCGAACCTTGCCATCGGGCGTTCGAACGCGTGGCACCCGGACTTCGAGGTAGCACTCGTGCTGAAAGAAATTCAGATGCCGGTAGCGTTTGGGAACCGTATCGTGAACCGGATGCTCAGCTTCAACACCCGGTACAGCAAAGCGTGTGCCCGCAGCAAAATCAATTTTGATGGTCAATACCTTGCAGGCCGAATCGAAATCGACTGCCTTGACGTGCCATGGATGAGAGATACCCAGTGCGGATTCGAAAATTGATGCGTGCATAACTGACTACCTTGAAACACTAACCAATACAGATCTGAAAGATACGAGGGACAAATCGCTCAAAGGTTTGACATGGCTGGATGGGTCGCTACGCTGCATCCAGCCATGTCACCAGCGTGGCACTGGTTCGCAGGCATCAAGGGTTCACTTCGTCAGGCAAAACCTGCCCTTGACCCCTGCGAATCAGATCTTCAAATCTACAACGAACCCACTCAAAATTCAAAAGAGGCCACCAATGCAGAACCCTGGCGTCACCGCATCTCGAAGAATCTCTCTGCAGTGAGCTTTCATGAGGTTCTGTGGAAGTATGGGGGGCTCTGCCTGAAATCCAGGCAAGACAGGGGGAGTCATGCGCAGAAACCCCACATGAAGTTTCACAGCAGTAGCGTCACTTGAGTTGCTACACACGCGTCATGTGCTGATTGCCCAGGTATGGTTGTACAAATGAAAAGGGGAGTTCCTTGCGCAAGCACCTCTTTTACATATTTGTGTGGCTAAGTATGGCTTTCTTCTGTCCGGCGGTCTTGACCGGATCGCGCATGCAGACCATCTCAGTCATCGGGTGGAGCCTCCTGGGCGACCTGCGAGATCACCGAGTACAGGTTATGCACCGAGTTCAGCTTCTGCGGGTGGATCTTCTCCTTGACCTCGTGCACGGTGATGCTCAGTTCTTCTGCACGTATCGCTCGCCCGGCAGGCACACTTCAGTCGTGGTATTCAGATACAGCAGTCGCCCATCCGGTCAGGCAGGACAGACCTAGTTACTAACCGGTGCAAACAAAGACAAGATTTCGTCTTCACTCATGTCCATCGTGTTGGCTGTGTCAGGATCAAATACCGAGTCCATCAATGCCTGTTTACGGGCTTGCATCTCGGCGATTCGGGTCTCGACAGTGCCTTCTGCTATCAGTCGATGAACAAACACTGGCTTGTCTTGACCAATACGATGGACGCGGTCCATGGCTTGTCGCTCAATGGCGGGATTCCACCATGGGTCATACAGGATCACAGTGTCCGCGGCGGTGAGATTCAGACCTACGCCACCGGCTTTCAGGCTGATGAGAAAAATCGAGGCCTTGCCAGCCTGAAACGCATCGACAAGCTCTCCACGCTTCTGTGTCTGTCCTGTCAGTATCAGGTAGCTCCAGCCACTGGCTTTGATATCAGCTTCGATCAGGTTCAGCATTTCCACGAATTGAGAGAACACCAGTACCCGCCTGCCTTCAGCAACCAGGGATTCAAGCATTTCCATCAGTCTGGCGCGCTTGGCACTTGTCGTGATCGACGCCGCACTGGCCAGCTTCACAAGCTGTGGATCACAGCAAGCCTGGCGTAGTTTTAACAGTGCATCCAGGACCGTGATTCTGCTGCTGGCAAGTCCCTTTTGAGCGAGCGCCTGCCGTACACGCTCATGCATGGTGCTGCGAACTGTCTCGTACAAGGCGCGTTGCGAACCTGTCAGTTGCACGGATTCCGTCATTTCAGTACGCGGGGGCAGGTCCGTGACAACTTGATCCTTTGTTCGGCGCATGAGAAAGGGGGAGATGCGCTTTGACAGAGCCGCCTGGCGCATCAGGTTTCTCTCTTTCTCAATCGGCTTGCGAAAACGCTCGCCAAACGACTTACGGTTGCCGAGCAACCCGGGAATCAGCCAGTCAAACAGGCACCATAACTCTTCCAGATTGTTTTCCATTGGCGTCCCGGTCAACGCCAGCCGGTTTCTGCTCGGTATTTGTCGAACCAGTTTGGCCACTTGCGATGCCGGGTTCTTGACGTGCTGGGCTTCATCCAGGATCACGGTGTCATAGTCTTGCGCAAACAGTATGTCGTTGTCCCTGTGCAGCAATGGATAGGTTGTGATGATGAGATCGTGTTGTGTGATCTGGTTGAAGTACTGCTTTCTATCGGGTCCATGTAGTGCCAGGACTGACATGTCAGGTACGAAGCGTGCAGCTTCGCGGGTCCAGTTACTCACCAGAGATGTGGGCACGACCAGCAGACAAGGGAGATCCTGAGTCCGCGAGCTATCCGTTTCAAGGGTAGTCGCACTCTGATCGACTGACTGAAGGAGACCCTGTTTGGAACCTCGTCTTCTGGCTGTCAGGAAAGCCAGCGTCTGCACGGTTTTTCCGAGGCCCATGTCATCGGCCAGAATGCCACCAAATCCCGTGTCAGACAGTGCCTGCATCCAGGCCATCCCAGTCTTCTGATAGGGACGCAGGTCGCCTTTGAAATTTGGGGGAGGGTCGGGGAGTTCAGTCGGGCTGGTGCTGCGACTTGCCAGATCACGCAACCTGGCGCCCAGGGTCAGCAGCTCCTGTCCGCAGGTAAACGGGATGTTGCAACCAGCCAGTGCTTGTGCCAGGTCGCTGATGGTGCCCGCTTGCGCAGCATGCATCTGCTGGTTCAAGTCCCGAATGAATCGTAAAGCCGGTATCAGAGGTTCAATCGGGAACCTGGTATATCGTCCATCCTTCAGTCGAGCGACGAATCGCTTGCCGGCAAGGGCTTTGAGGAGCGCCTGTTCATTTTCCAGTATGTCCTCGGAAATCGATTCAACCAGATCGACAAGCACCGGCAAAAGATCAAACTCCTGTCCTTCGACTTCGTAATTCAATCCTACAGAGAACCAGGAACCTTCTTGTTGTTGAATGCCACCACTGATTTGTGGTGTGCCCTCGTACACCTGACATGGCCATGTGGGGTCTATAGTCACCTGCCAGCCCTGCGCTTTGAGTGCCGGCACGACATCCTCCACGAAGTCCAGCGCCTGGTGCCCTCCTCCCTCGGAGGATAAAGGGTTTGCACTGTCAAACGGCCAGAGCACCAGGTCCTGCGGTTTGAAGTCGGCCAAGTCTATCAGTCCGTTGTACCAGTCGACCGGGTAGAACTCGCAATCCTTTGCCCGCTCGACCAGTGAGGCCAGAAACCTGTCCTCACTTTCATGCTGGCGCTCAATGATCAGCAGCTGCCCGTCGACCATATGCTGGATGATGGGATCTGACCTCTCGGCTGCGACACGGTGGCCATCGTATTCAAACGCCAGGCGAAGCACGGGTGCAATTTCATCGGGTTGCCATGGAGGCGAGTAAATCCGAAACAAGCCTGCGTCCAGCGATCTTGCCTTGATCGTACCAAGCGTCAGAACGGGCACCGGTGTGATATCAGTGATCCACTTCTGTGCCACTGATTTCGGTCGTGGCAAATCTATCCTGGCCTGTGCCATGGCCGCGAGCATCTGATCTGCCTGGCTTGCAGGCACGGGCGGTGCACTTGCCAGCCACTTGACATGGTGCGCAGGATGATCAGTCTGCAGTATCCCGCAGCTGCCAGTCTCTGTATCCAGATACCAGGCTGGAACCAATGGCAATGGCCTGAGCCACTCACTGCGAGCCAGTCGCTCGGTGCTTCCGGTGCTGGCGTCACTTTCGGCGGTGTCGGCCTTTACCATCAGCTGCTGCGTTTCGCCGAGTTCACGCCAGACGAATTGACCCTTGCGCGGGGAGTCCGCGTGTAACGGCAGGCCGTACTCATCGCCCCAATAGGCGCGGCCAGTATCCAGAACCAGCCTGAAAAGCGTTTGTCCCTCTTCATCGTCCGAGACAATGCATGCTTTGCCTATCCAGTCCCGGCGTAACAAACTCAGTAACCGAAAAATCCTCAGATCGACCGGAAGAATGAACTTGGGCGGGCTCTCTTGATTGATGTTTCGGAACTCATAGTGAGTCGCTCTGCGGGCTCCTATGCTGCCATTCTTGCGTACTGCCACTTTCATAGGGAGAATGGTGACGCAATCCTGTTCATGGCTGATGACGTACCAGATCCGGTCTTTGACCGTTGAAGGGTATTGGTTGGGGGCGGTTGCTAGCGGCGCGTTTCGAAGACTGTTTGACTGCTGGCTCTCGTATTGGGTGAGCCATGACGTGAGTGCTTTGTCGAGCGCTGGTGCCTGGGGCGTACTGGGGGTATTGGCTGCTGCGCCACTCTGTGACCGAGTGGCCGCTGAGTGCTTGCCGGCTGATACTGAACCGGGCGACTTCCAATTGAGGAGCGGTGCCTGCTGACGGGACGGGTTCCGGTGTGCCGACTCCCCAGTGACCCTGAATAGGGCACCTGCTTCATCCGCCACCAGAATTGCGGCTGCGACATGTTTGCAGTTAAAACCAACCGGGCAAGAACAATAGCCTGACAGGTCAGACAGCATACCTTTTGCTGACCAGGTGAACTCGATCACTTGTCGATAGGTCGAATTGCCACGAACGATGGCCGTCATGGTTTTGCCGTCTGGCGCGAGGTCCCAGGACTTGACGCGCCCAGCACGGGCATAGGACTTGCCCCGAGTCAGTGACATGGGGTCTATGACGACTTTTAGCATTCCTTCAACGAGTGTGGACATACAGGCGCTTGGGTATCTGAGTGTTTCCGGAGTGACGAGCGCTGTCTGTCAGACAGGTCGATCGACAGGTTTTGTAAGGTGGGTCGGGTGGGTCAGGCGGCTGGATCACCAGGTTGAGTGAGCAGTATAGAAGACTAGCCGCCAATGCAGCCACGCATGGGCGGGAGCGGCCGCTCTCCATGTGCTCGACCCAGGAGCCCACTTTGTGGGTACGGTCCAGTCTGAAATACGTGCTGGCTTTACCGAAGAGCAGGCAGGCATCTTTTCTGGCGCGTCTCGATCAGGTGCGTCATCGCTATCACAATATTGGCTGGGGCGTTGACGAGGACTTCGACGAGATCTGGTCTGCAGCGGGATTGCCGCTCGGAAGGTGATGTGAGGCAAGCAGTCAGTTCACTACACTAACCTCTGATGTCCGGGCGAGGATTATTACCCCCTCGAAACCGGTCGCGTGAGTTATTCTGCTCTTCAGGTTTGCTTGATTCTTGGCGTGCGTATTTCACTCTGACTGTGGTGGCCCGCGCGTACGAGATTGCGCCTTCGTCCGGTTGCTCCCTTCGCTTTGCGGATTTCGTGAGTTTTGTGTGGGGAACGTAAAGTGCATACGCTGAGTCTGCCTTGTTGAGACCCTGTGCGTTTGTAGCGGACACTTGCCAGGTACCGGTGTGCTGGTGGTTTGAAGTCATCGGTTCGACATACAACCAGGAGACATGACAGATGAAACTTTCAAAGTTCCCGCGTGTGCGTATCACCCATGGCCCGACTCCGCTTGAGCCGATGAAGCGCCTGACCGAAGCGTTAGGTGGGCCGAATCTCTGGATCAAACGGGACGACTGCACCGGGCTTGCCAGTGGTGGAAACAAGACACGCAAACTTGAGTACCTGATGGCCGATGCGCAGCAAAAGGGTGCCGATACCATCATCACGCAGGGTGCGACTCAGTCCAACCACGCTCGTCAGACCGCGGCGATTGCTGCAAAGATGGGCATGCGTTGTGACATCATCCTTGAAGACCGGACCGGTTACACGGTCGAGGATTACAAGCACTCAGGCAATGTGTTTCTTGACCATCTTTATGGCGCCCACGTATCTGAGGTGTCGGCTGATACCGACATGAACGCGGCGATGGCCACGCTGGCCGAAGAGCTGGGTAACAAAGGTTTAAAGCCCTATGTCATTCCGGGTGGCGGTTCCAATGCGATCGGCGCGCTAGGTTATGTGACCTGCGCGCTCGAGTTGATGGATCAGGCCAACAACATGGGGCTGGCGATCGACAGCCTGGTGCATGCCACCGGCAGTGCGGGCACCCAGGCGGGCCTGGTCACAGGACTTTACGGTTCGAGATCACAGATCCCGGTTTACGGAGTCGGTGTGCGAGCTCCCAAAGAAGCGCAGGAAGCACGGGTGTTCGAGCTCGCACAGCAAACGTGCGAGCTGCTGGGTTTGCCGAATGCGATCGAACGAGAGAACGTGTTCGCCAACTGCGATTACATCGGTGAGGGATACGGCAAGCCCACACCTGGCATGATTGAAGCGGTCACCATGCTGGCACGCCTGGAGGGCATTCTGCTCGATCCGGTCTACTCCGGCAAAGGCATGGCCGGTTTGATCGATCTATGTCGCAAAGGACATTTCAAAAAGGGTCAGAACGTCGTCTTCCTTCATACGGGCGGATCGGTTGGACTGTTCGGGTACATGCATGCATTCACTGGACTGGAGCCCGTTTAGGAGCAGGTCGGCAGTTTGCCGGGCAAGCATGGATGCTGGTTTCACATGTTCTGGATGCAGGCAGTGAAGCCACACGCCAGAAAACTGTCCGGCAACAGCGACCCGCAGCGAGTGCAAGTTCGAGGTGATGACGAGCAGGAGAACCGGAGGGTGAGATGATCGGGGTGATTGGTGGGATGGGGCCGCTTGCCACGGCAGATTTTGTGCAGAAGGTGGTGATGCTCACCGCGGCCGAACATGACGAGGAGCATGTGCCGCTGCTGATCAGTAACGACCCTCGCATTCCCGGGCGACCCGCTGCCATACTGGCTGCAGGGGAGTCACCCGTACCCAGACTGATTGACATCCGGGATCGTCTGATCGGTGCAGGAGCGACTGCACTGGTGATGCCCTGCAACACGGCGCACTACTGGCACGGCGCATTGACCGAGGGTTGCGCGTTGCCATTTCCCTCAATCATTGACGTGACGTGTGACCATGTCATCGCTGAAACGGTCGATGGTGATCCGGTCGCGTTGATTGCAACGCAGGCTACGCTGGCAAGCGGATTGTTCCAGACGCAGCTAGAGCAGCGCCACCGTCGAGTCGTTTTGCCGTCAGAAGACGTAGTCAAACGGTACATGCTCCCGTCGATTGCCTTGGTGAAGGCTGGAAGAGTTGCTGAGTCTGCCCAGATGATGAAGGTCACCATCGAGCATCTTCTGAGCCAGGGCGCCAGGAAAGTGATTCTTGCCTGTACTGAAGCGCCTATTGCGGTAGCGGGTCTGTCGGGTGAGTTCGACCAGCATTGTGTCGACTCGACCGAGGCGCTTGCGCGTGCAACGATCCAGCTTTGGGAGCAGATCCGTGATCGCGCCTGATCCGTGGGTTTGCATGACAGTTGATGCGATTGATGTGGCTGACGGTCCTGTATCCTGAGACAGGGCTGTGCGAGTAGCAACACACCTGAGTCGACAGCACTTCGGGTTGGTGCTCGAGTGTCAACACTTTTCGGAGAATGTCCATGAGCTTCATCATCAGTTTGATCATTGGCGGTATTGTGGGCTGGGTTGCCAGCAAGATCATGAGTACGGACGCCCAGATGGGGATCATCGCCAATGTTCTGATCGGCATAGGGGGTTCGGCCCTCGGGTTCTGGGTGGCGGGGCTGCTTGGTGTCTCGGCAGCAGGCGGGATCGGACGGTTTCTGGTGTCGGTCGCCGGGGCTGTTTTGCTGATTTTCATTCTCGGCAAGCTCGGAATCTTTAGAAGATGATGGTCCCTGTCTGAGCAGACAGGGCGGCGGGGTGGAGTGTTTCCCTGCATGGGCCTATCCGTCGAGCGTGCGTAGCAGACGTTCTGAAACCGGCTCGGATAAGGTCGACCGCTGCCTGCTCAGTGTGGATGTGAGCCTTGTGATGCTATCGTCACGCGGGGAGAATCCTGTCTCCTCGCAAATCACCCGTTACAATCCGTTCTGATGCCTCATTGCGCTCGGGTTTATGAGAAACCTGTTGTCGTGACAATCCCTTAGCAGCCAGTTTTTGCGATCAATGAGTCGCGATGCGCTTGCTTGCCCGCGGCAACTTCGCCCGCCCCTTTCAAAGTCTGCGTGATCGACATGACCGCCTATACCGACGTTTCTTTTTTTCCACGAAATGCCAAACCGCTGAGCAGCTACCGAAAGTACTGGGCCGAGCGGTTCGGTGTGGCGCCATTCCTGCCCATGAGTCGGGAAGAGATGAACCAGCTCGGCTGGGACAGTTGTGACATCATCGTCGTGACGGGCGATGCGTACGTCGATCACCCGAGTTTCGGGATGGCGGTCATCGGTCGCATGCTGGAAAACCAGGGGTTTCGCGTCGGCATCATTGCGCAGCCTGACTGGCAGAGTGCAGACCCCTTCAAAGTGCTGGGCAAGCCCAACTTGTTCTTCGGGGTGACAGCTGGCAACATGGACTCGATGATCAACCGCTATACGGCTGATCGCAAGATGCGTAGCGATGATGCGTACACACCCGGTGATGTCGGTGGCAAGCGTCCCGACCGGGCGGCGATCGTTTACACCCAGCGCTGCAAGGAAGCGTTCAAGGACGTTCCTGTCGTGCTGGGCGGGATTGAAGGGTCGTTGCGCCGGATTGCACACTACGATTACTGGTCTGACAAGGTGCGTCGCTCAATCGTGGTCGACAGCAAGTGCGATCTTCTGCTCTATGGCAACGCCGAACGTGCCGTGGTCGAGATTGCACATCGTCTCGCGGCAAAGGAACCGATCCATCAGATTACAGACGTTCGGGGTACTGCTTTTGCGCGACGTGAAACGCCTGAGGGCTGGTTCGAAATCAATTCCACGAGCGTCGACACCCCGGGGCGTGTCGAAGCCCATGTCAATCCGTACCTTATGATCAGCGAGCAGGCGCTTGAGCAGGGTCAGAGTTGCGCAAGAGAAGATGAGGCGCGTGCAGTTGCTGATGCAGCCAATGCCGAGAATGCGGTGAAGCCGCCTGGTCTGACATCCGAGTCACCACTTGTGTTTCAGCGCAACCCTTCGTTGAAGGGTCTGGGTGGCAACGGCAAGTTCAGAGTCCCGCCCCGAGACCGCAGCGTGATACGCCTGCCATCTTATGAACAGGTCAAGTCGGATGCAGTTTTATACGCGCATGCCAATCGCGTGTTGCACCTGGAAACCAACCCTGGCAACGCGCGCGCCATCGTGCAGGCTCACGGCACCGGCCGTACTGCCCGGGATGTCTGGATCAATCCACCGCCGATTCCTCTGACAACGCCAGAAATGGATCTTGTGTTTGACCTCCCGTACGCTCGCAGTCCTCATCCGGTGTATGCCGACCAGAACGGTAGTCATGACGGTGAGACCAAGATTCCGGCATGGGAGATGATCCGCTTTAGCGTCAATATCATGCGAGGCTGCTTCGGGGGGTGTACGTTCTGTTCCATCACCGAGCACGAAGGCCGTATCATCCAGAGCCGCAGCGAAGACTCGATCATCCGCGAGATCGAAGACATACGTGACCGGGTGCCCGGTTTCACTGGTGTCATATCGGACCTGGGTGGACCGACCGCGAACATGTACCGTATTGGATGCAAGAGTCCGGAGATCGAGTCAGCCTGTCGCAAGCCAAGCTGCGTGTATCCCGATATCTGCCAGAACCTGAACACGGATCACAGCTCGCTGATTCACATGTATCAGCGCGCGCGCGGACTCAAGGGGGTCAAGAAGATTCTCATCAGTTCCGGGTTACGTTACGACCTGGCGGTGAAGTCGCCCGACTATGTGCGAGAGCTCGTTACCCATCATGTGGGTGGATACTTGAAAATTGCACCCGAGCATACCGAGATGGGGCCGCTGTCCAAGATGATGAAGCCGGGCATTGGCAGCTACGACAAATTCAAACAGTTGTTTGACAAGTTCAGTGCGCAGGCTGGTAAAAAGCAGTTTCTGGTTCCGTATTTCATCGCAGCCCACCCGGGAACAAGCGATGAGGACATGATGAATCTTGCAATGTGGCTCAAGCGAAACGGCTTTCGGGCTGATCAGGTGCAGACCTTTTATCCTAGTCCCATGGCAACCGCCACGGCGATGTACCACTCCGGACGCAATCCGCTCGGCAAGGTCACGCGTGAAAGCGAGAAAGTGGACATCGTTCGCGGGGACCGCCGCAGACGTCTGCACAAAGCCTTCTTGCGATATCACGATCCCAATAACTGGCCATTGCTGCGAGATGCGCTCAAGGCAATGGGACGCGCTGACTTGATCGGCAATGGCAAGAAACACCTGGTGCCATTTCATCAGCCCAGAACGGATGGCGGCTATCAGGCGGCGCGTCGTAAGAACAGTACGGGCGCGAAGGCTGCGCAGACGATGCGTTCTGTCAGACCCACCGTCGGTTCAGGGGTCAGGCAGGGGCGACTGTTGACCCAGCATACAGGACTGCCGCCCCGAAAGAGGTAAGTCGAAGATTAGTCAAACCTGCGGAGCCGGTTTGACTTGTCAGGTTCCCCGTTTTTCAGGACCGGCCGCTCCATCAGGCAGGAAGGAACCTGCTTCTCGGCAGGGACAGCCGGTTCCTTGTTCGCCAGATTCTTCCTGTGAGACAGGGTGCGTTCCTTAGCTGCAAGCATCAGGGTGATGTAACGCAGGAACCATTTTATTGTGACGCTGTTTGTCTGCCGTACCTGTTGTCACAGTACGTTACCAAGATGCCCCCACAAAGAGTCGACAGCACGGGACAATGGTCCAGACTGACTGACTACAACAAAGGGGTGCAGCATGCGACAGTTTCGTTACGCCACCAGCCAGATTCTCGTTCACTGGTTCTCGGCGTTAGCCATTGTTTTTCTTCTGATCACCGGCACATTCATACTCGCGGAATTGCCCAATACCCCGGAAAAAGTCGGAAACTTGCGCATTCACATGCTGATCGGTGGATTCGCCGGGCTTCTGGTTCTGTGGCGTTTCTGGCTACGTGGTCGCCATCCAGTTCCACCCCCCGTCATCGGTCACAAGCTTGCCCGGATCGTTCGCATGGCGATGAATCTGGGGATTTTGTTGCTGGTCATCAGTGGGACGGTGCTCGCGTTTCAGAGCGGTGCCTTCGAAGCAGTGTTCGGTTCAGGTTCTTTGCCGGCAGATTTCATGGAATTCCTGCCACGCAAGGTGCACGGCATCCTCACAAAAGTGGTCATGGGCCTGGTTGCGCTGCATGTTGCGGGAGCCTTGTATCATCAGTTCTTTCTGAGAGACCGACTGATGGCTCACATGGGGATTGGCAAGTAGCCATAGATCGGTGAAACAGTGACACTTTGGGTGCCGATATGAGTGACCATCCGGAACACATCCTGATCGTTGATGACGACCGAGAAATACGCCGGCTACTGCAAGAATATTTGACGCAGTCCGGTTATCGGGTCACGGATGTGGGTGAGGGGCGGGCCATGCGCAAGGCGCTCGATGAGTATCAGATCGATCTGGTCGTGCTGGACCTCATGCTGCCTGGTGAGGACGGGTTGTCGCTTTGCCGGACATTGCGCATTCGTTCAAACATTCCTGTGCTCATGCTGACCGCCCGTGGCTCGGAAGTCGATCGCATCGTGGGCCTTGAGATGGGGGCGGACGACTATCTTGCCAAGCCATTCAGTCCACGCGAACTACTGGCCAGAATTCGCAGTGTGCTCAGGCGTGCAAAATCACTACCGCTTCAGTCAGTTGACCCGGATGTCAGTGCGTACCGGTTCGGAGGATGGTCGCTAGATGTGGTCACACGCAATATGACGGCTGCCGATGGCCTGGTCGTCCCACTGTCAGGTGCTGAGTTCCGTCTGTTGCGGGTATTCCTTGAACATCCAAATGTTGTCCTGTCCCGGGATCAGTTGCTCGAACTGGTTTCTGGCCGAGAGAGTATGCCATTTGATCGCAGTGTTGATGTGCTCATTGGTCGCTTGCGCAGACGACTCAATGATGCAGGCAAGGAGCCCGCCTTGATCAAGACCATACGGGGTCAGGGGTACGTGTTGGCGACACGGGTCGAGTCTGAATGAGAGCCTGGTTGCCGCGCTCGCTGTACGGGCGCATCGTCTTGATACTCACGGCAGGGGTGATTGGGGCGCAGCTGATCGGGGCAAGTCTGCACCTGTCGGAGCGGTTCAGCCTGATCAGTCAGACGATGACGTCAGAGTTTGCACAACAGATCGCTGCTGTCTACCGGACGATCAATTCTCAGCCTGAAGTTGTCCGGCCAGGCCTGGTGTCAGCGTTATCCCGATCCAGAATGGTGCTGGCACTCCAGCCATCTGAAGCCGCTGGTGCGGATACCGGGCATGCCAGTCCCGACCAGGAGATTTCGAGTGGGCGCGACTCGCTGGTTTTCCGGTTCTCCGATGAACTCGAGCGTGCAATGGGTCGAGACGTCAAGTGGCGCCTTCTGCATGTTCCTGCGATGGGGGATCTCAGATTCGTGGTTGAACTCGAACTCTCGGACGGTCAACTGCTGCAAGTGACCGGTGCGCCGCCCGAAGAAGTGCTGGGCCAGCCCTGGCATCTGCTGATGGGATTGGTCGCCATGCTGCTGGTGATCATTTTGCTGGTGATGATTGTCGCTCGCAACACCGTCAAGCCACTGACCAGGCTGGCACAGGCTGCACATGGCGTGGCTCAGGACCTCAGGCATCCTCAGCTGGACGTGAGTGGTCCGAGCGAGGTACAGGAAGCTGCACGTGCTTTTAACACCATGCAAAAGCGCATTCGTGATGGCATCGAGGAGCGCGAGCGATTCCTCGCAGCTGTGTCTCATGACCTTAAAACCCCGGTGACGCGTCTGCGTTTGCGTGCCGAGATGCTCCCGGACAACAATCTGCGCGTTGATATCGAGCGCGATGTCAACGAGATGCAGAGCCTGATCGACGATACGCTCGACTTTCTGCGAGGACGCTCGGTCGATGAACCGCTACAGATGGTTGATCTTGTCGCGTTGATTGAAAGCGTTGCAGATGATTTCAGCTACGACGAACAAGTGACGGTGGACGTGCCAGATCAGATGCGCTTTCGGGGCAGACCCATCGCACTGCAGCGAGCTTTGCGTAACCTGGTCGACAACGCAATCAAGTATGGCAACTGCGCTCACGTCAGTTTGCGTCAGCAGGGGCAGGACATCATGATTTCTGTCGATGATCAGGGGCAGGGCATTGCGGTCGATAAAATTGAAGCAGTGTTCGATCCTTTTTTCCGGTTGGAGGAGTCACGCTCGCGCGAGACGGGCGGTTCCGGACTTGGTCTGGCGATTGTCCGGCTGGTGGCACAAAGTCACGGTGGCAGCGTGCAATTGTTCAACCGGCCTGAAGGTGGATTGCGTGCCATGATGGTGCTTCCGATACGCTGAGCGTCAGCCACCCATTGCCAGATAAAGCGCAACGCTGTCAGTCAGACGTTGAGCCTGCGCTGAAACGTATTGAATCCTGATCCGCTGCGCTTGTTGCTGAATGACCAGTAATTCCAGGCTGCTGGCTGCGCCCAGCTCGAACTGCCGCTCGGTCGAACGCATGGATCCCCGGGCAGCTGCATCGGCCGAGGCGATTGCAGCAAGCGCCTGAGCGTCGTTCTCGATGGCACGAAGGCTGTCAGCCACTTCCCGTAGAGACTGCAACACAACATTCTGATAATTTGCGGCAGCGGCATCAAACGCGGCCAGCGCTGCGCGGCTTTCAGCCGGTAGCCCGGCATTAAAAACCGGTTGGGCAAGCTGTGCTAGCAGCGCCCAGACCGCAGAGCCTGGACCGAACAGTGCACCAGTCGACAGTGCCTGGGTGCCGGTGCTGGCACTGATGGTGAGTTGCGGGTACAGGCGGGCAAGCGCCACGCCGTATTCTGCGTTGGCAGCCTGCATCAGGGCAATCGACGATTGAATGTCAGGACGGCGCTTCACCAGCTCTGAGGGCACGACCAGCGGCAGCTCACCTGGCAGCTTGAAGTCTGACAATGTGAAGGTTGGCATGCTTGTGGTGCCTGGTGCCTGGCCTGCCAGCACTGCAAGCAAGTGGTCCGCTTGCTGAATCTGCTTTTGCAGAAAGGGGAGCTCTGCCCGGGTTTGCTGGGCCTGTGCCGTCAGGCTCAATGCCTCATCAGGTGATGCGTTGCCCAGACGGATGCGCTGGTAGGCCAGCCGTACCTGTTCGTTCTGAGCTTTCAGGATCTGCTCCGTGGCGGCGTACTGTGAGGCCAGTCTTGCACGGGTGATTGCTGTTGTGGCGATATTGCCGGCGAGCGTCAGTTGGGCAGCCTGAAGCTCATATGCACGCAGATCCACTCGTGCTGACAGGGCTTGAACCTGGCTACGGATACCCCCTGCGATGTCAAGGTTGTAGGACACTCCAACACTTGCGTTGTAAAGACTGAATTGCCGGCTATCTCCCTGCAAACCCTGACTGGCAGGGCTTGACTGCTGCCGTTGTGCGCCGAGCGAAGCTTGCACCTGGGGAAGTTGCATGGAGCCCGAGTAGGCTGCCAGCAGTTCCTGCGACTCACGCAATCTGGCCTGTGCACTCGCGAGGGTCGGGCTGTTGGTGAACGCACTTTCGATCAGGGTGCTAAGCTCGTCAGATTGAAACGTTCGCCACCATTGCGTCTGAACTGGCATACCCTGCACAATGGTCTGCGCCCGACCCAGCTCACCTGGCGCCGATACTGTTTGTGTGACCACCGCTCCAGTGGTGTACCGATGGATGTCCGGTCTGGCTGGTTTGACAAACTCCGGTCCAGCTGTACAACCTGCCAGACCAGTTATGACGAGACTTGCCGCAAGAAGGTTCAGACGATGTCGAAAGACATCTTTTGCGTTTTTATGATTCGGTGGTTCGCGTTTCATCGCTGTCTCTGCTTTGACTGATTTCACTGGAATCCCCGCCCTTCGCCTGCTTCTTCATGCGTGACGCCATCCCGGATGTGATAAATCCGTTTGAAAGTCGGTATGATTTTTTCATCGTGGGTGACCACGATGATGGCTGTCTCGAATCGGGCTGCCATGTCGTTCAGAATGCGGATCACGGCCATCGCCCGTTCAGAGTCCAGTGGCGCAGTGGGTTCGTCGGCCAGGATGACCGGAGGGCGATTGACAAGTCCGCGGGCAATCGCGACGCGTTGTTGTTCACCGCCAGACAATTGTGAGGGCATGGCTTTGGCACGGTGCTGCACGTCCAGTGCGGTCAGCAAGTCCATCGCCAGTTGGCGGGCCGGCCCGTTCGGTACTCCTGCGAGCATGGGTAGCAGGGCAACGTTGTCTGTGACGTCGAGAAACGGAATCAAGTAGGGAGCCTGGAAAACGAACCCGATCTTGTCGCGCCGCATTGCCCGCAAGTCGCGTACTTTCCAGCCTTGATCGAAGATCACGTCATCGCCCAGCGTCATGCGACCGGCAGTTGGATCGATCACGGCGCCCAGACACTTCAGCAAGGTGCTTTTGCCGGAACCGGATGGACCGATCAGCCCGACGACCTCACCGGGTGCAACCTTCATGTTGACGCATTTCAGTGCGTCTACGGCCGTGTCTCCCCGACCATAGCGTTTGGTCAGTCCCTCGATGAGGATGCCTCTGGGCTGGGTGTCGACCATGTCAGCCTCCAATCGCTTCGGCCGGATCGACCTTGAGTGCCATCCGGATGGCAACCAGACTTGCAAGCACGCAGATCACCATCACAATGGCGAATCCGATCACCGCATCGAGTGGCATCAGAAGGACATACTTGGGAAACATGGGCGCAGCGAACGCGGCGGTGACCCGACCCACCACAAACCCGATCACGCCTAGCGCCAGGGCTTGCTGCATGATCATGCCCGCAATTGTGGTGTTACGCGTACCAATGAGTTTGAGTACGGCGATCTCGCGAATCTTGTCCATCGTGAGCGAATAAATGATGAAAGCGACGATAGCAGCGCTGACAACAGCCAGAATGGCCAGAAACATGCCGATCTGCCTGGAGGAGGTGGCAATCAGCTTGCCGATCAGGATGTCCTCCATGTCGGCACGGGTGTAGACCGTGAGTCTTCTGGCACGCTCGATGTCGTTCGCGACCTCATCTGGCGAGAATCCGGGTTTGATTGTCACCAGCACTGCGTTGACCGAGGCATTGGTGCTTTGCGATGCAATCACCGCATCAAGCAGACCGGGCACACCCGGCCGGTTGAAAGCCGGATTCGATTCGGTGCGACGGCGACTCGCCCAGATGGCATCGTTGTCCTTGAGGAACTGTGCCTCTTGCGCGTCTTTGAGCGGTATGAAAACCATAGGATCACCGCTCGAAGAGACCATTCGTCGGGTCAACCCTACGACGGTGTACTGGTTACGCCGGATTTTGATGGTGTCGCCGAGTTTGAAGCCTGTGCCAATGTCAGCTACGGCCTCATAGTGACCGCGAGTGATATGCCGCCCGGCCACCAGGTAGGGCGGCCACCCAGGCGTCGTGACAGGGGCGTCAGCTGCAATGCCGACCGCCATCGCACGGACATCTGTATCGTCCTTGCGAACCTGCATGGTCAGATAGGTGATGTTGGCGGCCTGCTGAACCCCAGGCATGGTGGCGATGCTACGGTAGAGGTCATCATTGATGCTCGATGATTCGGCATAGGGTCCGAGCGTGTCTTTCTGCACCACCCACATATCTGCGCCCGTGTTGTCGAGCAGTGCCTTGCCGTCCTCGACCATCCCGCGATAAACACCGGCCATGACAAGTGTGACACCGATCAAGAGACCCAGACCTACGCCGGTGAAGACAAACTTTCCCCATGAGTGCAGGATGTCACGACCGGCCAGGCTGATCACTTGCTGACTCCTGCAATGTCGGTCACGATTCGGATCGCGCGCCCGGCTCTGAGCTCACTCTCGCTGTAGACCACCACGTCGTCACCCGGCTCAAGGCCAGTGAGTACCTGAACATTGCCGTCAAGATCTCGTACACCCAGTGTGACGGTAGCGCTTTGGAGTTCGCCATCCACGATCCGCCAGACGATCGGGCGAGCGCCATCACGTCTGATGGCGGCATTGGGTATGGCCGGTGCTGGTTTGAGTCCATCCAGTGTGACCGTGACTTCGGCGAGCTCTCCGATCGGTGGCAGCTGCTGGGGCGTGCGCATGAATGTCACCTTGGCCAGCATCTCCTCGGTGACGGAGTCTGCAAGCGGCTCGATGCGCACGACCTCGCCTGACAGAATCTGGCCAGCACGCGAGCGTAATGCAATGTCGGCAGGCTGGCCTTTTGCAATTCCGGTTGCGTTTATCTGGTCGAATCGTGTGTTGATCCACAGACTGTCCGGATCAATCACCTCGAAAACTGCCTGACCCGCTACGACGGTTGTCCCCGGCTCAATATCTCGCTTGACGACCAGGCCGTCAATGGGTGAACGCAGGCGAAGATTGTCTCGCTGGGCTTGCAGCCCTTCGCGTTCTGCCTGAACCCGATCAAGTTCCCGCGTTGCGACATCAAGGCTTGCGCGCATCAGTCGCAACTCCTGGCGCCTGGTTGCCAGCATCTCCTGGCTGGTTGATTTGACAGCAAACAACTGCTCGTAGCGCTCGGCCTGCGTCTGCGCAAATTCGAGCCGAGACTGTGCTTCGCGCACACCGGCACGTGCCCGCTCAATCGCTGCGTCCTGGGCTGTCAGCCGAAAGTCCAGATCAATGGGGTCCATTTCTCCAAGCAATTCGCCTTGACGCACCCTGTCTCCGACATCTACTCTCAAACTATCGAGGCGTCCTGCGCTGGTCGGTCCGATGGCATGGGTGTAGCGCGCCTGGACAGTTCCGATGCCGAACAGGGCTGGCGTGATCTCCCTGGTCTGGACTTGCACGACAGTGACAGCTACCGGGGCCAGAGGGCCAGATCGCAGCCCGACATAGACAAACACGGCTAGTAAGGGCAAAAGCACCGCTACAAGCGCAAGGGTACGGCCTTTGATCGGTAAATAATGCAGCAGGGATTTCATGGACAGGCTCCGCCACCCGGTATGGGAGGCTTGGTATAAGCTCTCATTGTGCGTGCGCAGACAGAGACTGTCTTACCCGTTTGGTAACACAGTATGTCAATCAGCAGGGATGACAGACAAATTCACCAAAAAGAGGTCGACTGGGGAAACCAGCGAACTTTTACGTGGCCTGATTCGCCCGACAGCAGGGCTCTTGCGATGGTCGCAAACCTGACATGAAGAGAGTCTGACCGATAGTGCGGATGTGTCTGGTGATTGCTGCTTTCAAATGAGGACGCCCGTGTTCGATCGCTATGTTGGTGTTGACTATTCCGGCGCAAAAACCCCGGACGCCAGCCTGAAAGGCCTGCGGGTCTATGAAGCAGCCCGAGATCGCGAGGCCACAGAGGTACTGCCCGTACCGGGTTCGCGCAGATACTGGAGCCGTATTGACCTGGCGCACTGGCTGGTGACTCGTCTGTCAGACAACGTGCCGACCATCGTCGGAATCGATCACGGTTTCTCTTTTCCGATGCGCTACTTTGAAACCCATCACCTGGCTCCGGACTGGCCATCGTTTCTGATGGATTTTCATGCTCACTGGCCGACAGATCAAAGGGGTGTTTACGTCGATTTTGTACGTAACGGCTCCAGAGGCAATGGCCGTATTCGCACGGGGTCAGCCAGATGGCGCAGACTGGCCGAGCAGCGAACGCGCGCCAAGTCTGTGTTTCACTTTGATGTTCCAGGGTCGGTTGCCAAATCCACCCACGCCGGCCTGCCATGGTTGCTCTATCTTCGCCAGCAACTGGGTGCCCGGACTCACTTCTGGCCCTTTGACGGCTGGGACGTTGCTGCCGGTCAATCCGTCATCACCGAAATTTATCCCTCGCTCTGGAACAGGCAGTATCCGGCACAAGGGCGTACCCCTGATCAGCATGACGCTTTTGTCGTGGCGAGCTGGCTCAGACAGATGGACCAGCAGGGCAGTCTTGCCCGGTATTTCAGTCCACAGCTTGCGCCACACGAGCAGGGGATCGCGCAAATCGAAGGCTGGATCCTGGGGGTGATGTAAGTTTTGCTCGGTGATCCGTGAGTTTTGATCTATGCCGACAGGTCCCGTAACTCATTGACCGCACGCCACGCCTGGTCGATGGCTGCATGGGCATAGGGGCTCCATCCTGCGTCCGAGTTCGCTATGGTGATCTGGCCAACAGGCTGTCTGGCCAGCCGCATGGTCTGCTCGCTCTGGTCCTCATCATCAAATAGCGTGTTGACGATGTACGAGTAGCCGTGAGACCACCGGTTCACTGTGATCGCCAGGATGTCAGTTTCATGATTGAATCCGGCCTGACCGAGCATGCCCTGTAATTGGTCCCGGATTATCTGTTCGTGCTGTTCAAACGTTGTGCCAAGCAAGATCGCACGTCCGATTCGCGACTGATCACGGTTTGGCAACCCGCTACCGGCAACAGTGGGTACATGGACCATGTGCAGCCCGATTGGCCTGGCTGGGTCTCTCGGATGCTGATAACCGCCCAGGTCAACCGGGTAGTCAAGCTTGACGCGACTGTAAGGGGCAGCTGGCGAGTAGATTTCGTGTACCCCCAGTCGGATGAAGGGCTCCCAGTTGCTGATCACCACTTTTGTGTACACCAGCGGTACCTTCACGTTCTGGCGCAACGCGTCTTTCTGGGGCTTGGACATCTCGGGCACGACGAACGGAATCATCATGTTGTAGCCTGCCATGATGGCCTGTCTGGAGCGCACGCGAACCAGCTTGCCGTCATGCACGTAGAACGTATCCACAGCGGATTGACCATCGTCTGTCCGGACGTTTCTGGACTGGATCGCGGTGCTGTTCAGGCGCAATTTCACGGGATGCTCGGGCCGGTCGAGCTTGCTGTAGTCGAATCGGGTTAACACAACGTCCTGCATGGTTGTTCCGTTAGCAACCTGCGGGATCAGCTTGCGCACCATCAGACGTGCCAGTCCTGCGTTTCCATCCGGAAAGTGGAAAATGTATGGATCATCGAGCTCAGCCTGTTCTTCCGGGTCTAGCGGACTCAGTCCCATCGCACCGAACCCCGGCAACGCACACAGGCGCGCGTCGGAACAGGACACCGCATCAATGCCTACGCCCTGAAAGTCATTTGTTCGCTGCTGAAAGTAGGCGATGGCTTGCTCGCTCAGTCCGACCTTGTCTCGCAGGAAGGCGGTGTAACTGTTTCGCAAGATCCATTCGTCTTTCTCCTGCAGTGTCATGCCTTGAAGATAGTCAGTCTTCTCTTCGTGCAGGGCAAGCAATGCGGCCTTGTCGAGTTCCGGCAACGGAAACTCGCCGATGAACTCTGCGAGCGCACGCCCGTTGAGCCGGTCTGGCGGGATGTCATCGGCCACTGTACGGCCCGGGTCGCCGCTGACAACCTTGTCCACTCCAAAGGTCTTCTGATCGAAGTAGATACCTCTGCTCAATCCAAGATCCGGGTAGAACGTCCGCCTGAACCCGGCGGCGAGCGCATCAATATTAACCTTCAGGTCCTTGAGCAAGCCCATGGCAACTGGACTGAACACGGAGCGGGGGGACTGCAGTGACTCACTGCCTCCATAACCCAGTACCAATCCATACGATGTGTCGAACTCGTTGCGTTTGGCATGCCCGCCAAAGTCATCGTGGTTGTCCAGCAGCAGGATCTTCTTGCCAGAGCCGAACTTTTCCTGATAGAAACAGGCCGCGGCCAGTCCGCTGATGCCCGCACCGACGATGACCAGGTCGTACTCTTCTAGCAAAGGCACAGTGTCAAAGTCGTACGCCTGTCCCTCACGGGCAAATCCGTGAGCGACTTCAAATGATCCGGGGTGGTTGCCACGCAGGCCGGTCAGTGTGGGGGGGTAGGCGGGTATCGGGGATTGAAGTGTCTGGCGGACGAGGTCCGACTCGCCTGGGTTGGCTCTGAGCAGATTGATCGGTGCGACACCCGGTATGATCGAGAGTGCGACGCCATTCAAGAAGTCTCTGCGCGTGATGCTCATGATGTTCCCCTCTTGCGTGGCAGACAATCGCCCTGGTTGGTTTGATCCTGCCGGTGACTGAGGATTTCAAGCGTAACAGTAAACGCTTTGTGTCGGATGGCTGGATTTGTCACAGACCAGGTGCAATGCAGCCAGGCGTAGAGCGAGGATTGGCCGGGATGTGTGACGTCGGGTTCTCGTGCGCAGCCGCGCCTGTATTCGCGGATACAGAAAAAAGGATCGGGTCGTGTATCCTGATTGCTGAACGGGTTGGTGAGCCGGCAGGACCCGCTTTCAACCAACGGCAATGCGCCGGGCATAAGCCGTGTGTGATCATGATGCCGGCATGTCAGGGTGCAGTTTTTGATGCGTTTTTTTGTTGTCTTTCCTGATTTCTAACCATGTCTCTTGACTTTGACACCCTTTCGACATTGCGTCTGCAGCATCCGGCCTGGCGTCTCATGCGCTCGGATCACGCGCCGCTCATTGCAAGCTTTCTGCATCGAGTGTTTGTCGTGCCCAATGTACGGGTGATGTCCCAGGCTGATCTGGTCGAGATACTGGAAGATGAACTCTACGCGCTGCGTTTGCGGCTGGGGGATGCTTCATTTCCAGGTGCGGCGTTGCACTACCTGAACGAGTGGGCGGCACCAGACAAGGGATGGCTGCGCAAGTTCTACAAGGCGGGAACCGATGATGCGCAGTTCGATATCACCCCCGCGACCGAGAAAGCGATTGCATGGCTTACCCAGCTGACCGAGAGGCAGTTTGTCGGCACCGAATCACGGTTACTCACGTTGTTTGATCTGCTCAAGCAGATGAGCGAGGGAAGTGATACCGACCCCGAGCGTCGCATGGCCGAGCTGGTCAGAAAACGTGCTGAAATTGATGCAGAGATCGAGCGGGTGGCCAGTGGTGATATGCCGGTTCTGGATGACACAGCCCTTAAAGATCGATTCCAGCAGTTCATGCAAGGTTCGCGCGAGCTTTTGTCGGATTTCCGTGAAGTCGAACACAACTTCAGAATGCTGGATCGACGCGTACGCGAGCGTATTGCCAAGTGGGAGGGCGGCAAGGGCGCTTTGCTTGAAGACATCATGGGTGAGCGCGATGCGATTGCAGACTCTGATCAGGGCAAGAGCTTTCGGGCTTTCTGGGATTTCCTGCTATCGAGCCGACGGCAGGACGAGCTGACAGATCTGCTTGAGCGCGTTTTGGCGTTGCCGGTCGTTGCCTCTCTCGAACCTGATCCGCGCACCCGGCGGATGCATCATGACTGGGTCGAGGCGGGCGAACACACTCAGCGAACGGTTGCGGTCCTGTCACAGCAGTTACGGCGATTTCTGGATGATCAGGCCTGGCTGGAGAACCGTCGCATCATGGATATCATGCGCAGTCTCGAGGGGCGTGCCTTGAGTGTTCGCGATCGCATGCCTGCTGGCGCCTTTATGCAGATTGCGAGCACGCGTGCTTCCATTGATCTCATCATGGAGAGACCCTTGTATACGCCGGCGTTCAAACCGGTGATCAATGATCTGGTCCTGCAGGCTGAAGACGATGATGTTGACGCGCAGACACTTTTCGAGCAAATCATGGTCGACAAGGCCAGGCTCACGCGGCACGTACGTCAGATGCTGCAAGAACGCGATCAGGTCACCCTGCGGGATCTGGTCGCGGCACAGCCGATCGAACAGGGTCTGGCCGAGTTGATCACCTATCTGCAACTGGGTAATGATGGCTTCTCGAGCTCGGTCGACGAGCAGACCATGGATGACATCGAGTGGTTTGGCGAGACGGCATCTGGTGATTCGGTGCGAAGAGTGGCCCGTTTGCCCCGGGTGATCTTCATGCGATGATGATCAGATTAACCTGAGCGAAGTCACCTCGTGCTTTACAGTTCCGGACTCCGGGACTGGTGTACTCATCCCTGTGTTTCATTGTTTTAATTCTTTTGCTTACTCCTGATCTTCATGCATGACAACGATAAAACGGCCCATCAAATGAGCGCTGAATCCGGGCAGTCGATGCAAGACGGCGGATCATTTGCGGCCGATGCACCTTCAGACCTTTCGATTCTCCTTGTCAACCTCCTGAAGGGCGTCCAGTACCGGGAACAGGACGAGCGGCAGTGGGCCCGGCTGTTGAGCCTGCAGCCACATGTGATGGACTATGTGTCTGTCCTGGGACTGGAGCTGGTCCTTGATGAGGCCGAAGGCTACGCCTTTCTCAAGAGTCGTGCACAGGATGGCGACACGGAGTCCGGTCCAAAGCTGCCCCGGTTGATTGCGCGTCGTCCGCTTTCGTTTCAGGTCAGTCTTTTGCTGGCACTTCTTCGCAAGCAACTGCTTGAGTTCGATGCAGGGGGGGTGGATACCAGGCTGGTACTGTCGCGTGACGAGATCGTGGAGCAGGTGCGGCTTTTCATGCCTGATCAGTCCAACGAGGTCAGACTGATTGACCAGATCGAGGCATCGATCAACAAGGTGGTGGAGCTGGGTTTTTTGCACAAGCTCAAGTCAACCTCTTCACAAAAGCAAGGCCCCGGGCATTACGAAGTGCGCCGCATCCTCAAGGCGTTCGTGGACGCGCAGTGGCTATCGGAATTCGATGTGCGACTGGCCGCCTATCAGGCGGCCCTGCGAGGAGAATTGATTCAGCAGGCGGATGGTGATCAGGTACGGGAGCCAGACGATGAATGACTTGATGCCAGGAATGCTGGATTTTCTGGGCGACGATACGCTCTCGGGATTCAGGCTGCGCCGACTGGAAGTGCTGAACTGGGGAACTTTTGATCAACGTGTCTGGACCCTGCAGCTGGATGGACGCAACGGCCTGCTCACGGGTGATATCGGATCAGGGAAGTCGACACTGGTCGATGCGATCACCACGCTGCTGGTGCCCGCTCAGCGCGTGGCTTATAACAAGGCTGCAGGTGCTGACAACAAAGAGCGCAGTCTGCGATCCTACGTGATGGGCTATTACAAGTCCGAGCGTAACGAAACCACTGGTGCCGCACGCCCGGTCTCGCTTAGAGGGCTCGGCAGTTACTCGGTCATTCTTGGCGTGTTTCATAACGCTGGTTACGACCAGACCATTACGCTGGCCCATGTGTACTGGATGAAAGAACCGAGTGGGCAGCCTGACAGGTTTTATGTCACCGCGGAAAAAGATCTGACGATCACAAAGGACTTTGCCGGGTTTGGCAGTGACATGACAGCTCTGCGCAAGCGCCTGCGCGATGCCGGCATGGATGTGCATCAGACATTTCCTCCGTACACCGCCTGGTTCAAGCGCCGGTTTGGTATCAGTAGCGAGAACGATCAGGCGCTTGATCTGTTTCATCAGACCGTGTCGATGAAGTCAATCGGTAATCTGACTGACTTTGTGCGCAGTCACATGCTTGAGTCACTCGATGTACAAACCAGCATCGAGTCGCTTATTGAGCACTTTGATGATCTGAACCGGGCCCATGAAGCGGTGCTCAAAGCGCAGAAACAGGTTGAGATGTTGACACCATTGGTTACGGATGCCCAGCGTCACGATGCTGTTCAGTCTGAAGTGACGCGACTACGCGAGTGTCGGGATGCTCTGCAGGGGTATTTTGCGACCGTGAAACTGACGCTTTCCGAAGCGCGTCTAGTGCAGCTCGGTGAGGATATCGTCGAGCAATCGGCGCAGATCGAGACGGTTGAACGACAGCGAGAAACCTTGCTGATCCAGATTGATGAGCTCAAGCAGGCGATCAGCGAGAACGGTGGAGATCGACTGGCCCGGCTGGCCGCAGAAATCCGGACACTTGAACCCACGCGCGATGCGCGAAAGGCCAAGTCTGCTCGCTATGCCGAGCTGGCAGCCGTGTTGGGCGAAGCGCCTGCAACCGAGCGGGGTCGTTTTGAGGCTCAACGAGTGAAGTTCGGTCAGTGGCGAACCGAGATCGAAGGGCAGGATGCGGACTTCCAGAACCGGCTGACCGAGCTAGGCGTAATGATGCGTCAAGACAAGCTTGAACATGATCAGCTGGACGACGAGATTTCAAGTTTGAAGCGACGTCGCAGCAACATCGATGTCAGGCAGGTGCAGATAAGGCAGGCCTTGTGTGAGGCATTGAAGCTCAACGAAGATCAGATGCCGTTTGTGGGCGAGCTTATCCAGGTGCGAGAACAAGAGCGTGACTGGGAAGGCGCGGCAGAACGGCTGCTGCGCGGTTTTGGTTTGTCGATGCTGGTGCCCGACGAGCATTACCGAAAGGTGGTCGAGTGGATTGATCGCAATTCGCTTCGAGGCCGGTTTGTGTATTTTCATGTCAGGGCCCGCCAGCCGGCAGCCCTGCCAGAGCTGCATCGGGACTCGCTGGTTCGCAAGCTCTCGGTCAAACCAGATTCCGGTTTTTACGATTGGCTCGAGAGAGAGCTTGCATATCGGTTTGATGTGGCGTGCTGCGAAACCCAGGAACAGTTTCGGCGCGAATCGCGCGCCATCACCCAGGCAGGTCAGATCAAGGATCCATCCGGACGTCACGAAAAAGATGACCGCCATCGCATCGATGATCGTGGCCGCTACGTGCTGGGCTGGAGCAACCAGGCCAAGATCGCCGCGTTGCAGGCCAAAATGGATCTGCTCGAGACGCGGATGGCAGACACAGGCTCCGCGATCAGTCAGGCTGATCAACAGCGCAGAGCCCTTCAAGGCAGACTCGATGCCCTGACCCGTCTGGATGAGTTTGTCAGTTTCGACGAGTTGGACTGGGCCGAGATTGCGACTCGAATTGCGACCCTCGAAGAAGAACGCGTCACCCTGGAACGGGCATCGGACGCATTGAGGTCTATGAACGAGCGGCTGAATCAGACACAGGCCCGGCAGGCGACTCTCGAGACCCGGTTGCAGGCGATGCGAGACAAGCGTGCTCGTGTGCAGCAGCGCCAGGCAGATTGCGAAGAGCTTCGCGAACGAACCCGCTCGCTCATTGAATCCTGCCCCGTGCCGTCCGGGATGGATATGGCACTGAGCGAGATCACAGCGCAGGCGATACCGGATAAGGCTGTCACGCTGGATAATTGCGATGGGTGTGAGCAGGAGGTCCGGGGCTGGCTGCAGACCCGGATCGATCAGGAGGATCAGAAGCTTAGACGGCTCGCCGAGCGCATTATCAAGGCCATGGCGAGCTTCAAAGACGCGTTCAAGCTTGAGACAGCGGATTTTGATGCGAGTCTGGCGGCAGCCTACGAATACGAGAATCTGCTCAATCGGCTCAATCATGATGATCTGCCGCGATTTGCCAGCCGCTTTAAAGAGTTGCTCAACGTCAACACCATCAACGAGATTGCGAGCTTTAACGCCAAGCTGGCTGGCAAGCGCGAGACGATCAAGGAACGGATCGCACTGATAAACCGCTCACTGGCCGAAATCGACTACAACACGGGACGCTATATCGTGCTGGAGTCGCAGCCCACAGCGGACGCGGAGATCCGGACTTTTCAGCAGGAGCTCAGAAGTTGCACTGAAGGCTCTGTGACAGGTTCTGAGGACGAGCAGTACTCCGAAGCCAAGTTTCTCCAGGTCAAGGCGGTCATCGACAGGTTTCGAGGTCGAGAAGGGCTCACAGAACACGATCGGCGCTGGACCGCAAAAGTGACTGACGTTCGTAACTGGTTTTTGTTTGCAGCTAGTGAACGCTGGCGTGAAGATGGTAGTGAGCACGAGCACTATTCGGACTCGGGTGGCAAGTCCGGTGGCCAGAAAGAAAAGCTCGCCTACACGATTCTCGCTGCCAGTCTTGCCTATCAGTTTGGGCTGGAGTGGGGCGCCGTGCGATCGCGATCGTTCAGGTTCGTGGTCATTGACGAGGCATTTGGCCGAGGCTCGGATGAGTCTGCTCAATATGGACTCAAGCTCTTCAAACAACTCAACCTGCAGTTGCTGATCGTGACGCCGTTGCAGAAGATTCACATCATTGAACCTTTCGTGTCGAATGTCGGGTTTGTACACAATCCAGATGGCCAGGCCTCTGCACTGAGAAACCTGACCATCGAGGAGTATCAGAATCAGAAGAGCCAGTTACGGGCATCGGCTCTCTCTTCTGCCGGGCAGCCTTGACCGTCTTGGTGCGAGTGGCTCATGCCGAGCCTTGGCCGCAGCCCGGTAGTTGTTTTGGCAAGGTGGTGAGATGTGAGTGAGAAACTGTGGAGTGGGCCAGAAGACATCAGACGACAGTTGATGCGGCGATGGGATCGGGGTGATCTGCTACGTGACTGCCTTGGCGACACCCTGGCTGATGATGTGTCTGACGAATCATCCGTCACTGAACGATTCCCGCTTCGTGTTCCGCTCAAGGGGCCTCGCGCCTCGAATATCACGGAGAACTTTCAGGGGGTCAGAAACTGGGTGACCAGACTGACGGGCACGACCGCGCCCATCCGGATTGAATGGGCTGAGGTGCGCAATCGAGTGCAGGGCAGTCAGCGGCTGCCGGTTGCAGTCTGGATCGACTCGCTGGAGCAGGCATTGCGCTGGCTTGGCAAGGAGCGTGAGGCAGCAAGGTTTAAAGAACTTGTCCATCTGACTCAACACCAGATTCCGGCTCTCACTGCCTGGATGCGTCGTCATCCATTGCGGGTGCTGGACCTGGCACAGGACTGGGTCCGACTGTTATCTGTCGTCCAATGGTTGCACGAGCATCCGCGCCCGGCTATCTACCTGAGGCAGGTCGACATAGCGGGGGTTCATACCAAGTTTCTGGAAGCTCATCGTTCGGTGCTGATCGAGCTTCTGGATATCGTTTTGTCTCCCGCCCAGATTGATATCGCGCAGACGGGTGTTGGCCGGTTCGCGAGTCGCTATGGCTTTCGAGAAAAGCCGGTCCGGATTCGTTTTCGGGTCCTGGACCCGGGCATGGAAATGTTTCCGGGTATCAAGAGCCCGGACGTCACGCTCGATGCCGGGAGTTTCGCAAGACTGCGTCTCGATCTTCAAAGAGTGATCATCACAGAAAACGAAGTCAACTTTCTGGCGCTACCCGCTATGCCTGCAACGTTGGCGATGTTCGGGTCGGGATACGGGTGGGAGTCGCTTGCAGAAGTTGAATGGCTTCATGAATGCGTGATGGACTACTGGGGTGATGTTGATACACACGGTTTTGCGATTCTGGACCGATTGCGGGCATTCTGTCCTCATGTCCGCTCCGTGTTGATGGACCGGGATACGCTCATGGCTCACAAGCCATACTGGGTTCAGGAACCGAGGCCATTTTTGGCTGATCTGCATCGGCTCACGCGAGATGAGCTCGCACTATTTGATGATCTTCGCGACAATCGACTTGGGCAGTCGGTGCGGCTCGAACAAGAACTGGTCGGCTACGAATGGGCTCAGATACGACTGATGGGCCGTTCGCCGGGGTAAGCGATTGTTTTTCGGTCTTTAAGCAGGAGTGGATTGAGTTTTTTCCAGGCTGCTCATGATCGACAACGACAGGCACCACAACCGTCGCTGAACGCAGATTGTCGGGTTGTCCCTAGTCCGTTGAGCGCACAGCAATGTGGTCAGGACGTTTCCTTTGCGCTTAAGCTTTGTCGGAGCAAGAATCAGCTAAACGCATTGAGGAGCACTGGCATGGCAGGAATTTACGAAGGGATCAAGGTGCTGGATCTTTCCAGGGTCATTGCGGGACCCTTGTGCACCCAGATGCTCGGCGATGCCGGGGCCACTGTGTACAAGATCGAGCGACCGAACGAGGGGGATGACACCCGCAGGATGGGCCCGTTCCTGAAGTCGGATGATGAGTCTGCTGATCAGGATAGAGCGACCACCTTTCTGGCCTACAACCGATCCAAACAGTCTGTCACGGTCGATATTGCTGATCCGGAAGGCGCAGAACTGGTTCGTGCACTGGCTACGAAATGCGACGTGTTTGTCGAGAATTTCAAGGCAGGTGGCCTCTCCAAGTATGGTCTGGATTATGAGAACATACGCAAGCTGAACCCTGGGATCATCTACTGCTCGATCAGTGGGTACGGTCAGAGCGGACCGTACGCCAAGCATGTCGCGTATGACTTTATCTTGCAGGGCATGGCGGGGCTGATGAGCACCTGCGGCCAGCCCGACGGAACTCCAGGCGCTGAACCCATGCGAACATCGATCCCGATTACCGACATTGTGACCGGCCTCTACGCCCACAGTGCCGTGGTGGGGGCGCTGTTTCATCGCTTGCGAACAGGGGAGGGTCAGTATATCGATACCTCGTTGCTTGACGCGTCTGTCTCCATGAACGGTCATCTGGCTGTGAGCTATCTGAATACGGGTTTGGTGCCGGGGCGCGCTGGTAACTCCAATCCGATTGCAGCACCGTCGGAAGTGTTCGAATGCAGCGATGGACATCTGATTGTGGCTGCGGGTAACGATCGACAGTTCAAGGCACTGTGTCAGGCGCTGGGATGTGCCACCCTCGCGTCTGACGTGCGATTCCGAACCAACGCTGCCCGTGTGGCCAACAGGTCGGCACTCAAGGAGTATCTGAGCACCATCATTTTGGTCAGAAAACGCGCGGAGCTTCTCAGGTCGTTCAGGTCCGCGGGTGTGCCCAGTGGCCCTATTAACACCATGCAGGATGTGTTCAGTGATCCCCAGGTGCAACACAAGGGGCTGGACGTGCAATTGCCATATGGACCAGACAGTGAGGTTCACGTGTTGCGCAATCCGCTTCGCTTTAGCCAGGCGCCTGTTTCGCATCGGCCACCGCCCAGGCTCGGTGAACACACCGAGTCTGTTCTCGTCAATGAGCTGGGACTTACGACCGAAGCCGTTGCGGCGTTACGCGATCAGGGTGTCATATAAACGGCAGGGGCGGGGTCAGCTTTCGGGTCTGTCTGGTTTGCGTGTCCTGTGCCAAGTCTGGCTTTAGAATGAAGGAGTCCGAATGAAGGAATCCGAATGAAGGGGAGTCTGCATGCTGTATTTGCTGGCGATTTTGCTGCCGCCTCTGGCGGTGCTGTTTTGTGGGAAGCCGTTTCAGTTCATCCTGAACATCATCTTGACGCTTTGCCTTTTCATTCCAGGAGCGGTACACGCCATCCTGGTCGTAAACAGTCATCTGGCTGACAAGCGATCCGAGCGGCTCGAACGGGCCATACGTGAAACGCGTCAGCTCTGAATGTTCGGGACTCCTCGGGGCTGAACCCTTGCCGGGAAGTAAAGAATCAGGGCCCACGCAGTGAGTAGTGAGTCAGACTGGCATGTTCACCCATATTCCTTTTGGTAATAAATAAACCATGTGTAATTTCCGGTTGCCATGCAATTCTGATCTGTCAGTGCTAAATTCCTGTCGGTGCAACTGCTTGAGTGTGATGCACAATCTCGTCTTATCCTCAGACTATTCGATGGTTTCCTTCCTTGATTCAGCTAGAAAATATCCGTAAGTCTTACCTGAGTGCCGGGCGTGAGGTGGTGGCCCTGTCCGACATCAACCTGCGTATCGAACAGGGAGAGGTGTTTGGCATTATTGGCCGATCAGGTGCGGGAAAGAGCACGCTGATACGCCTGTTGAACTTGCTCGAGCGGCCAACCACGGGCAGGGTGATTCTCAACGACCAGTGCATATCTGAGCTCGCCGAGCCGCAGCTGCGTGTGATACGGCAAAAGATTGGCATGGTGTTTCAGCACTTCAATCTGTTGCAGTCCAGGTCAGTTCTGGACAATGTCTGCTTCCCGCTCAAACTGGCAGGTATGAGCCGGCAGGCCCAGAAAAACCGGGCGCTGGAGGTGCTCGAGCTCGTCGGACTGGCGGACCATGCTGCCAAGTATCCGCGCCAACTCTCGGGGGGTCAGCAGCAACGGGTGGGCATCGCCCGCGCGCTGGCCAATCGGCCTGACCTGTTGTTGTGCGATGAGGCGACCTCGGCGCTGGATCCCGAGACAACCCAGTCCATCTTGAAACTGCTGCGCGAGATCAATCAACGACTGGGGCTTACCATCGTGCTTATCACCCACAGTATGGATGTGATCCGTCAGATCTGTCATCGCGTGGCGGTGATCGAGCGCGGTGTACTGGTTGAGAGTGGCGATGTGCTTGAGGTGTTTCTTCACCCGAAGGATGCAACCACGCAAAGTTTGCTGGCGCAAAGTGGCAATGACACAGAAGGTTGGCGAGACATGGTGCGTACTACCCAGGGCAGGATCATGCGGCTGAGCTTTAAGGGAAAAACGGCGACCCAGCCATTGATCAGTCGCCTAAGCCGTGAGCTGAACCTGGATGTCAGTATCCTCCAGGGATCGGTCGGACAGATCAATGCGACCCCTTATGGACAGCTGGTCATCCAGGCAGAGGGTGCGCCAGAGGAGCTGGCGCGACTGGAGTCGGCTATGAACGATCTCGGTATACAGCATGAGGAGTTGCACCCATGACGTGGGGTAATCTGGACTGGTTGATGATCTGGGACGCTACCCAGGACACGTTGCTGATGACAGGGGCGTCGCTGTTGTTTGCGGTCATCATCGGTTTGCCAATTGGTGTCATTCTGTTTCTGACCGGCCCGAAGCAGATGATGAGTAACGCCCCGGTCTATCAGTCGCTCTCCCTGGTGGTGAACGTGCTGCGTTCGATCCCGTTTCTGATTCTTCTGATCGTCATGATCCCACTCACAAGAGTGCTGGCCGGAACATCACTGGGCGTGGCCGGTTCCATACCTCCGCTGGTTGTCAGCGCAGCACCATTTTTTGCGAGACTGGTTGAGAACGTGCTTAAGGAGCTGGATCCTGGGGTCAGCGAAGCCAGTCGGGCGATGGGGGCGAGTTCGACCCAGACTGTCCTCATGGCGCTTTTGCCAGAGGCCCGCACTGGCATTGTTGCTGCGACTGTTGTGACTGCGATCATGCTGGTGGGGTATTCCGCCATGTCCGGTGTGATCGGCGGTGGCGGGCTCGGTGATCTGGCCGTCAGATTCGGATATCAGCGTTATCAAACAGACATTATGGTCGTGACCGTACTGATTCTGGTTGTGCTGGTGCAGTTGATGCAGGTGTTCGGTGACTGGCTGGTTGCCAGGCTTAACCACCGGATTGCCTGAGTTTTTTAAAGGTGAAGGAATGTTTATTAAAAAAGCTGTTTCAGTCGTTCTGTTTGGTTCATTGGGACTGGGTATTTCGCTGGCCCAGGCACAGTCCTTGAGTGTGGCCGCCACGCCTGTGCCACACGCAGAGCTGCTCGAGTTCGTGAAACCCGAGCTTGCCAGGCAAGGTGTGGACCTGGAGGTGAAGGTGTTCACTGACTATGTGCAGCCGAATCGTCAGGTGGCGGATGGCGCGATCGAAGCCAATTTCTTTCAACACAAACCGTATATGGATTCGTTCAACCAGCAGCACGGAACCAAGCTGGTTTCTGTCGGGCTGGTCCACGTCGAACCCTTTGGAGCCTATTCCAGCAAGATTAAAAGTCTCGATGAGCTCAAGGAAGGTGCACAAGTTGCCTTGCCGAATGATCCGTCTAATGGTGCCCGTGCATTGCTTTTGCTGCAGAAAGCGGGGCTGATCAAGCTCAAAGACCCGACCAATATACTGGCGACGTCTCGTGACATTGTCGAGAACCCCAGGAAACTGCGTTTCCGTGAGATCGAAGCGGCCAATCTGCCGCGTGTGCTGCCCGATGTTGATCTGGCACTGATCAACACCAACTATGCACTCGAAGCTGGTCTGAATCCATCTGTGGATGCTCTGGTGATCGAGGGTGTTGAATCTCCGTACGCCAACCTTGTGGCCGTCGTGCAAGGGAACGCAGACAACGCTGCTGTCAAGAAGCTGGTCGATGCGTTGCAAAGTGATGCAGTGCGCCAGTTCATCAAGGACCAGTACAAAGGCACGATTGTTCCCGCGTTCTGATCACTGAACGTGAAGATGCGTAAAGGTGGATGAAGGGTTGAAGTCCTTGTCCATAAGCCAGTAAATCAGAAGCATCGAGGTACAGAAAGACAAGAGCCACCATGAGTGTTCATGGTGGCTCTTGTCTTTCTGTACCTCGAGTCCTCGAAGGGCTGGATTCTCAGACTGGGATCCTGATTATTGACGGATCGTATTCGGGAGCCAGGTGGCGATCTCCGGAAAGACGATCAGCAGAACGGCCGCCAGGATCAGCAGCATGAAAAACGGGAAAGCAGCCTTTGCAACTTCCCAGAGGTTTCGGTCAGTGATCGATTGCAGAATGAACAGGTTGATCCCGACTGGTGGCGTGATTTGAGACATCTCGATTACCACAACCAGAAAGATACCGAACCAGACCGGATCAATGCCTGCTTGCTGGGTGATCGGCATAATGACAGCGGCCGTGAGCACGACAATCGAAATCCCGTCCAGAAAGCAGCCCAGTACGACGAACAGCAGCGTCAGCGCAATCAGTAGCTCAAACTTGCTCAATCCCATTGAGCCAACCCAGGCAGACAGCTCACGCGGAATGCCTGTGAAACCCATTGCCGTGGAAAGGAATGCGGCACCTGCAAGAATGAAGGAAACCATCACACTGGTCTTGGTTGCACCCAGTACGCTGTCGATGAAGCTCTGTTTGGTCAGGGAGCCAGTCACCAGTGCAATTGCCAGTGCGCCCACCACGCCGACCGCAGCAGCCTCGGTCGCAGTGGCGACCCCGGCATAGATCGAACCGATGACTGCGATCATCAGCAGCACGATCGGCAGTAGCTTGGCGGTTTCGCGGATGCGCTGCAGGATCGGGACCGATGGCTCTGGTGGCGGTGTTTTAGACGGGTTCAACAACGACCAGATCGCGAGGTATCCGGAAAACAGGATCATCAGCATGGCGCCAGGCAGTACACCTGCAATGAAAAGTCGCGTGATGGAGACATCGGCGGCAACGCCGTAAACGATCATGATGATCGAAGGCGGAATCAGAAACCCCAGAGTAGATGAGCCAGCCAGACTGCCAATGACAGTAGACTCGTGATATCCACGCTTGAGCAACTCCGGTACCGTGATGCGCCCAATGGTGGCGGTGGTGGCTGCTGACGAGCCGGAAACAGCTGCAAAAATACCGCAACTGACCACATTGATATGGATCAGGCGGCCCGGAAAGCGGGCCAGCCACGGGCTCAGACCTTCAAACATGTCTTGCGCCAGACGGGTTCGATACAGGATTTCACCCATCCAGATAAAGAGGGGCAGGGCAGTCAATGCCCAGCTTGAGCTTTGTCCCCAGATGACGGTTGCCTGAATGGTGGCTGCCGGTGCGTGAGAGAACAAAAGCATGCTGATGAGCCCGACAGACATCAGGGTGACAGCAACCCAGACACCACTGGCCAGCAAAAACAGCATCATGACTGCGACGATCAGGCCGATTAAAGATACATCCATGGTAGTTAGTCCTCAGCCATCCGTTCCTGGTTTTTCTCGAAATTCGGTGTTTTGCCTGTCACGACCCGGATCAGATCCTCGAGTAGCGCCAGACAGAAAAGCACGACACCGATTCCCATGCTGATCTGGGGAATCCAGATGGGATACTTGATGATGCCGGTCGACACTTCGTTAAACAGCCAGCTTTCGTAGACCAGATAGATGGCGTTGTAGCTCCAGATGCTGATCATCGTCAGGGCAAACAGCAAGACCAGAATCAACACGACGCGTTGCACGGGTTGCGACAGTTTGTCCGTGATGAGGGTGACCCGGATGTGTGATCCGGAACGAAAGGAGTAGGCCAGCCCCAGAAAACTGCTGGCAGCCAGTGAGTAGCCAGCAAACTCGTCGACAGACGGAATCTGGGTGTTCAGCATCCGCGCAATGATCTGTGCAACAACGAGAATGCCGATGAGTACGAGGAAGATACCGGCCAGGTACCCGCTCCAGGTAAACAGGCGATCCAGGACTTTACTTAACATGGGTAGATGCTTCTCAGATAAGGAAGCCGGCAGGGTGTGCCGGCTTCCTTGGACAGACAACTGTTAACCGGATCCAGTGTGCTTAGCGCAACGGAGCCAGCATCTTCTCGCCGTCAGGGCCGACAGCTTCTGCCCAGGTGGCGGTCATGACATCACCGATCTGTGCCAGGCCTTTCATCAACTCTTCGCTTGGTAGCTGATAGTTCATCTTGCCTTTAAGTTGTGCGGTGGTATCAGAGAACACTTCCTCACTCAGTTTCCAGCCACGTACTTCAGCCTCTTTACCGGCGTCGATGAGAGCCTGTTGAGCTTTGGGGCTCAGACGCTGGAAGGCTCGCTCGTTCACGTAGATCATGTTCTTGGGCATCCAGGCCTGGATGTCGTAGTAATAATCCGCAAATTCCCAGGCTTCTGTGCGAAGACCGGTGGCAGCGGAGGTCACCATCGCGTCCACGATGCCAGCAGAAAAGGCTTGCGGGATTTCGACCGCCTCAACCGTGGTGGGCACTGCCTTCATCAGGCGAGCCATTTGCTCGGTTGTCGAGTTGTAGGTCCTGAAGCGTACGCCTTCAAGGTCGGCAAGCTTATTGATTTCTTTCTTGGTGAAAAAGCCCTGTCCCGGCCATGGAATGGCGTAGATCAGGCGCATCCCCTGATCCTTCAGGTAGGCCTCGACGAAGGGGCGCTGACCATCCCAGAGTTTCCTGGCAGAATCGTAACTGGTTACCAGGAACGGAATGGAATCGACCTGAAACAGTGGACTCTGGTTGCTCAGGTTCGACATGATGGTTTCGCCAATCTCGACCTGACCGGAGCGAACCGCACGGGGAATTTCCGGGTGTTTGAACAGGGACTGGCCTGAGTGCACTTTGATCGTCAACTCTCCACCAGAGAGCTTGTTGACGTCCTGTGCAAACTGGTTGATGTTCTGCGTGTGAAATTCGGCTTCTGGATAGGGAGTGGCCATGTTCCACGTTGTCTGGGCTGTCGCGCCAAATGACATTAGTGCCAATGTTCCAATGGCTAGTAATCCTTTCTTGGGCGTTCGCATGTCTGTTCTCCTGATGAGTGACGGGCTTTGAATACTTAGTTATGGGTCTGCGTATATTTAAACATGGTCTATCGTATCGGTGCAGAGCGTATCAATAATTAAACACTTGCACAACGGCCAAATATCCTTTGGCGTCGGGCTGGTTCCTGGGGGCCCTCTGTCTGTGCAAAAATCCTTTCGCGTGCACTGATATGGTGAATCGGGGCCGCTCGGGTCCCCGGTCAGACACGCAGCGCGTCATCAAGTGTAGCGATTTGGTCGCATCCTGACGACTAGCATTTGCCATGACCGGCAGGTTTCCTGGGTTCAGGCGGCATGGTCATGATCGCTACCATTGGGGGAGCTGCAGGCAGAATGTTCTGTTTGCCGCGTTCACATCCACCATGAAACGATGGCATGATGGAATCTGATAGTTGCAGGACTCGAGTAACAAGACGAAAGCAAGAATCGGCTGGCACGATCTCGCCCTTCCCGTGCAGTTTTTCTGATGCAGTTTCTTTCATTCGTTTTCTGTACGCAATTTTTGTTCCTTGCCCAAGGAGTGTGTCGTGACTGATGCGTCGCAAGTCTGTTCAATTGAAGATGTCGTTGCTTTCTGGCGATCGGCCGGACCCTCAAAGTGGTTTGCCAAAGATGCAGCATTCGATGCCGAGTTCAAAGGTCGCTTCATGGCGGCACACATGGCCGCTGCCCGCCGCGAACTTGATGCATGGCTGAGTCATCCGACCGGTTGCCTTGCCCTGATGATCCTGCTTGATCAGTTTCCCCGTAACGCCTTTCGTGGCACTGCACACATGTTTGCCACGGATTCGCTGGCGTTGAGTTTTGCCCGTCAGGCGCATGCACGAAGTTACCAGACCAGAATCGAGCAGGACATGCAAGTGTTCCTGGTGCTGCCTTTTGAGCATTCGGAGAATATGGATGATCAGACACTGGCTGTCGATCTGTGCAGCACGCTGGATGCGAGAACGCTGGAATTTGCCAGGTTGCATCAGGACATTATCAAACGGTTCGGGCGCTTTCCCCACCGCAATGCGGTGCTTGGGAGGGACACTACACCAGAGGAGCAAAGGTTCCTCGAAGGGGGGGATTCAGTGGGTAGGTTCGGTGGCCTAGACTTTGCCAGAAGTCCCTTGTCAGGCGTACTCTATGTATTTACATCAACAACCGACCTGCGTGTCTGGTCCTTCCAGGATGACAGGTCAGTTGGTTCCCTCGTGAGGAGATTGCCATGTCCCGACTGATTCCGACCGTTGATCCCGATGGATTGCTGGAGTATTCGGTTGTCTACACGGATCGTGCGCTGAATCACATGTCCGCCCGATTCCAGCAGGTGATGCGTGACATCTCGGCAGGGTTGAGGCAGGCGTATGGCGCAAGCGCGGTGGCGGTTGTGCCGGGCAGCGGTACGTTTGCCATGGAATCCGTTGCCAGACAATTTGCCCAGGACGCGCGTTGTGTGGTGATTCGCAATGGCTGGTTCAGTTTTCGCTGGTCGCAGATCCTGGAAATGGGCTCCATTGCCAGCCAGATTGATGTGATCAAGGCGCGCACGGTGGATACTGAGGAACAACCCGCTTTCGCGCCTGCACCGGTCGAGGAAGTCATTCAGACCATCCGCACGGTCAGACCTCAGGTCGTGTTTGCACCGCATGTCGAGACGGCCAGTGGCATCATTTTGCCGGATTCATATCTGGAGCGCGTAGCGCAGGCAGTGCACGAGGTCGGCGGACTGTTTGTACTGGACTGCATCGCTTCGGGTGCAGTATGGGTCGACATGAAGAAGCTGGGTGTGGATGTGCTGATCAGCGCTCCCCAGAAAGGCTGGTCTGCCCAGGCGTGTTGCGGACTTGTGATGCTGGGGACCGAGCCCTCGAACGAATCGAGCAGACGACAAGCACAAGTTTTGCCTGCGACCTTCGCAAATGGCTCCAGATCATGCAAGCCTATGAAGGCGGCGGACATGCCTATCACGCGACCATGCCGACTGACGCACTGACCGTCCTGAGAGATGCCATGAACCAGACCCGGGAAATGGGGTGGGAGCAGGCGTGCCTGGCGCAGCAGAAACTCGGTGCCGAGGTTCGTGAGATGCTCAGGGAGATGGGTTTCAAAAGTGTGGCAGCACCAGGGTACGAGGCGCCTGGTGTGGTCGTGAGTTACACGCAGGACCCTGACATCCAGTCCACCAGAAAGTTTGCCCAGGTCGGTGTGCAGGCAGCGGCTGGTGTTGCCCTGCAGTGTGATGAGCCACCAGCTTTCAAAACATTCAGGATTGGTTTGTTTGGACTGGATAAGCTGAGCCATCCAGAGAGGACTGTGGATTTGCTGAGAAGCGCCTTGAGCGAAATGTTGCAGCAGCAGGAGGTCTTAGAGAATGCGGGTGTTGCTGGTCGAGGATGAGCCAGAGCTAGCGCACTGGCTGGCGCTGAGCCTGCAGCGCCAGGGTGGCTTCTTGATCGAATGGGCCAACGATGGTCTGCTGGCCTACCGCCGCCTAAAGATGGAGGAGTTCGATGCCATCATTCTGGATCTCGGTATTCCAGGAATGGATGGCCGCACCTTGCTGGCACGGTTGCGCGATGAGGATGATCGAACGCCGATTCTCGTCCTGACTGCCAGGGACTCGCTATCCCAGCGAGTCGATACACTGGAGTCCGGAGCAGATGATTTTTTACCGAAACCATTCATGATCGAGGAACTCAGTGCCCGTCTGAACGCACTGATCCGTCGCAGCAGAGGCAAGGACAAACCCAGGATGTCTTGTGGCAGCCTGCATTTTGACCTTCACAACCACCGGTTTGAACTCAAGGACGGACTGCTGCAACTGACTCCCAGAGAAACGGAAACTTTGCGGGTCCTCATGCAGCGAAGTGGAGAACCCGTCGCCAAACAGTACATACTCGATCGCCTCACCGAACGCGGGGATGACGAGATCGGGGTGGAAGCCATTGAGGTCCTGATTCACCGGTTACGAAAGAAGTTGCAGCGTTCGGATGTGCAGATCACTACCTTGCGCGGGATAGGGTACTGTCTGGAGCCTGTGGCCGAGCACAATGCCTGAACGGAAGGTGCCTGCCTTGCTCGATCGTCTGCGTCCGGGAAGCTTGCGTTCGACGCTCCTCTGGTTGCTGATACCGCCAGTGGTCATGGCAATGGTGTTGTCTTTCTGGGCGTCAAGCCATGAGTTGCGTGACCAGGTCAACGCCGCATTTGATCGCTCCCTGGCGGGCGCCCTGCGCTCCATTCAGGTGAATCTTCGGACAGAAAGTGGTGGACTGGGGATGGAACAGCCATTTTATCTGCTTGAGTTCCTGTCGCTCACCACAGGCAGCAACGTGTATTTCAGAGTGGGGACCGAGGACGGTCTGACCGAGATCGGCTACGCCGATCTGCCCTTGCCATCCGAGAGTCTGCAGTCTGACCGGCCTGTTTACTACAACGGCCAGTACCACGGCGAAGCACTGCGGCTCGCAGCGATTGCAATTGAACTCAAGCAAGGATTGCACTACTCCCCGGACAGCCGGGTCATCATTGTGGTTGGCGAGGAAACACTCGAGCGAGACGACTTCATCGAGAGAGTGATGTTGCAGTCGTTTCGCAAGGACGTGATTGTCGTCTTGATCATGATTCTTTTAATTCTGGCGGGCGTCATCATGGTAGTTCGCCCCTTGAAGCAGACCAGCGAGGCCGTTCGCCGCCGGTCGTTTGATGATCTGCAACCGATCGACGAAGAAGATCTGCCGCGAGAGATCCGGCCACTGATCCAGGCTATCAATCTGCATATGCATCGGTATGCAGAACGAGCAAGAACCCAGCAGCAGTTTCTGGATGATGCATCACATCAGTTGCGCACACCCTTGTCTGTGCTCACGACTCAGGTTGAGTATGCCCGGCAACTGGCACAGACTGATGCAATGAAGGAAGTCCTTGATGCAGTGCAGATGCGTCTGCGCAACACCGTTCGCCTGACCAATCAGATGCTGTCGCTGGCAAAGGTGCATGATGCAGCCGACAAACTGGCATCCAGAGTGCCTGATACCCGTACTGACTTGTGCCGCATTGCCGAAGAAGTGGTTGGCGAGTTCCTCCCCGCCGCGCGTAAGCAGCGCATGGACTTTGGACTGGATGTGCCTGCCGGACCGGTGCACGTGCGAGCGATCGGCTGGCTGGTGAGTCAGGCGCTCTCGAATATGGTGTCCAACGCGCTGATCTACTGTCCGCCTGGATCGAGAATCACTGTGTCGGTTCGTCAGGTCGGGGAGGAGGTCTGGCTGGAAGTCGAGGATGACGGGCCTGGTATGAGTGAGCAGGACATTGCGTTGGCGCGGCATCGATTCCGCCGCGGGGAGTCAGGGCAGAAGATGCAAGGGTCAGGACTTGGACTGGCGATTGTTCAGACGATCGCGCAGATCAATCACGCGAGGCTCGACATGTTCGCGGGAGCGCCTGGAAAGGGGCTTCTGGTCAGACTGTCGTTTCCTGTGAGTTAGTCTGACCACATCTGCCAGCTACTCGCATGACCCGTGCTTTCGTAGGGATTTTCCCTAGTTTGCAGAACTTTCCTGATGAATTGAAAGGAAAGAGAAAGCTTGAATTGCGTATGGTCTACGCCTGAGAAGTGTGAACGGATCACTCGATCTTTATAAGTTCCAACCAGGAGACCTTTTATGAAACTGTATCGTTTGTCGATGTCCTGCCTCGCCGCAGGCGTTTTGAGTCTGGGCCTTGCGACAGGTGTGCAAGCCCAGAGTCAGCCAACCAAGCCAGAGTGTATTGCGCCTGCGCAGCCTGGGGGAGGCTTTGACCTGACTTGTCGACTTGCCGTGGGTGGTTTTGCTGAAACCGGGATTTTGTCCGAACCCATGCGCATCGTTTACATGCCCGGCGGTATTGGTGCGGTTGCCTACAACAACATCGTGGCACAGCGTCCAGCTGATCCGAACGCGATTGTGGCGTTCTCCGGAGGCTCTTTGCTGAACCTGGCCCAGGGCAAGTTTGGCAAGTACAACGCAGATGATGTCCGCTGGCTGGCTGCAATCGGAAGTGACTATGGGGTGGCGATCGTTCGTGATGACTCTCCCTACAAAGATCTGAAGTCCCTGATGGAAGCTTTCAAGGAAGATCCAACCAAGATTGTGCTGGGTGCGGGAGGATCAATCGGTAGCCAGGACTGGATGAAGGCAGCGCTGACTGCGAAGGCAGCTGGTGTGGACTACAAGAAGATGCGTTTCGTGGCGTTTGAGGGCGGTGGCGAGGCGGTGACTGCGTTGCGCGGCGGCCACATCCAGGCGTACATGGGTGATGCAGCCGAGGCTCGCACGATGCTCGACGGTGGCACACCGATCCGGGTGCTCGCCGTGTTCAGTGACAAGCGTCTTCCGGGCAAGATGGGTGACATCCCGACAGCTGCCGAGCAGGGTTTTGATATCGACTGGCCCATCATCCGCGGTTTCTACATGGGCCCCAAAGTGGCTGATGAGAGCTATGACTGGTGGGCTAACAGCTTTAACGAGCTGATGAAAACCCCAGAGTTTGCCAAGCTGCAGGAGCAAAACGGTCTGTTTCCGTTTGACATGACTGGTAACGAGCTCGATGGTTACATCAAGGAACGTGTGAAGTTCTTCACCGAGCTTGCAGACTCGTTTGGTCTGATCAAGAAATAAGCCTGATTTCATACTGACTGATCATGGGCGTACGCGACAGGCGCACGCCCATGATTGCAGGAATCACGACAATGACTCTGAATGATCGTTTGTTAGGTGTGGCGGCACTGGTCTTTGCGGCATTTCTGACCTGGTTTGGTCACGACCTTGAAGCCCCGTTCTCCTATGAACCTGTTGGCCCCAAAGCGTTCCCACTGCTACTTGCGTTGATCATCGCCCTGTGCGGATTACGCCTGGTGTTCAAAGGCGGAAATGACGTGGAAGCGAACCCGCCAGGGGCGAACCTGCGGATTGCGAGCATGGTCGCAGCCTTGGCCGCGTACGCATTCTTCTTTCAGTGGCTTGGATTTGTCATCTCTACAGCATTGATGTCGCTGGTGGTCGGCAAGCTGTTTGGTGGCGGCTGGCTCAAGACGGCAATTGGTGCCGTGCTGATGGGCATCGGGCTATTTCTGGCGTTTGACAAGGGACTGGATGTCGTGCTGCCGGCCGGTATTCTGGGAGATCTGCTGTGAGTGCTCTTCTTGATCATCTATCGATTGGCTTCGGGGTTGCATTCTCCTGGACCAATCTGCTGGTGGCGGCCATTGGATCCTTCATCGGTACGATTGTCGGGGTCTTGCCAGGACTGGGCCCCATCAACGGTGTGGCCATGCTGGTACCGATTGCGTTTGCCATGCAGTTGCCACCTGAAACTGCGCTGATCCTGTTGGCAGCGGTTTATGTCGGTGCCGAGTATGGTGGTCGTATCACATCTATTCTGATCAACGTGCCAGGCGAAGCTGCTGCGGTGATGACGACCATGGACGGGTATCCGCTTGCGCGACAAGGTCTGGCCAGCGTGGCGCTTTCCCTGTCTGCCTGGGCTTCTTTCATTGGTTCGGCAATTGCAATTTTCGGGATCCTGTTGCTGGCTCCTTTACTGGCGGGCTGGGCGATAGCTTTCGGTCCTGCCGAATACTTTGTGCTGATGGTGTTCGCTTTCTGCGCACTGACCAGCTTGCTTGGAGAGCAACCAGTCAAAGGCATTCTGGCCGCCATGGTGGGGTTGTCGATTTCCACGATTGGCGTCGACGCGAATTCGGGCGTTTACCGCTATACGTTTGATATTCCCAATCTGGCTGACGGAATGGACTTTGTGGTCGTAGTGATCGGTCTGTTTGCCGTAGCCGAGATGATGCAAATGCTTGAGAAGCTCCTCGGCGGAGTGTCGATCGATGTGCCAAAGAGTGAGCGAAAGCTCTTCAATTTCAAGGAACTGGCCTTTACCTGGTGGACCACTGTCCGGTCAGGGGTGCTGGGGTTCTGTATTGGTGTGCTGCCTGGTGCGGGTGCCAGCGTTGCGTCTGCTGTGGCATATGCAAACGAGAAGAAAATCACCGAGGGAAAAGACCCGAACGCAAAGTTCGGTCGGGGTGACCTTAGAGGCCTGGCCGCGCCAGAGGCTGCCAACAACAGTGCCGCAATGGGCTCGTTCATTCCCATGCTCACGCTTGGCGTACCTGGTTCTGGCACGACAGCCGTCATGATGGGTGCGCTGACCCTCTACAACATCACACCCGGCCCGGTGCTGTTTGATGCGCAACCACAGATTGTGTGGGGTCTGATCGCGTCACTCTTTATTGCCAACGTCATGCTGTTCTTGATGAACGTGCCGTTGGTTCGGGTGTTTGCGTCCATGCTGTCAATACCACCCTGGTTGCTGGTTCCGGGCATTCTGGCGACCAGTTTCATTGGGGTGTACGCCTTGAACGGCACGACGTTTGATTTGATGCTGATGGTGGGTGTTGGTTTGATTGGCTACTTCCTCAGGAAGATGGACGTCCCGATGGCACCCATGGTGCTGGGCGTGGTGCTGGGCAACATGATGGAACAGAACCTGCGCAGGGCTCTGTCCATTACCAATGGCGATCTTGCTATCCTGTTCCAGAGCGGTATCACCATTGGGTTGTGGGTTGCCGCTGTTCTGGTCGCTGTCGTGCCACCGTATTGGCGTTATCGCACTCGCAAGAAGCGGGAAAATCTGGCCGCGCAGGCATGAGCCTGATCTGAGTCAGTTCAAAGATGGCCAGGGAATCTGGATAAGTCGCCCAGATTCCCTGGCCATCTGGTGTTTCAACCCCTGCCTGCTTGCGCGCCATGCCGCAGGAAAGTCGTGTAGAGATAACAGAGAGGGGTGGTCTGAGCGTGTCGGGTCGCGCGTCTACCGTTGTAGACTTCTGTTTCAGAGAAGTGATTCTGGCAGTGACTGGTTGGTGCTGGCGCAGTTTCGGAGTGGCAAATGGCAAGCGAGAGTCAGGAAATACGCAGTGCGAGAGATGATGGCGTTTGTCCTCCCAGGTCACTCTGGGCATTGTTTCTGGGATTCAGCTGGCTGGCAATTCAAGGATTTGGGGCAGCAGCACCGGTTGCTTATCGCGAGCTTGTGGAGCGGCAACGCTGGATTCGTTCGCAGGATTTTGCGCAGGACTGGGCGGTCGCCCAGTTGATGCCTGGTCCAAACGCCATCAATCTTTCATTGATGGTGGGCGACCGGTTTTTTGGAGGCAAAGGCGCCGCCGCGAGCCTTGCTGGCATGACCTGCCTGCCAGTCCTGATTGCGGTCAGTCTGGCCGCTTTGTATAACGAATACTCCGACCACGAGATGGTTGCCTCCGCTCTCAAGGCAATGGCAGCAGTTGCTGCTGGTTTGATCATTGGTACCGCACTTAAGTTGCTCTCATCCATTGAACGAAGCGTGCTGGGGACGGCGACAACGATCGGACTGGCTGTTTTGCCGTTTGTGGCGGTGGGCGTGTTCCGGTGGCCTTTGATCTGGGTGCTGCTGGTGCTGGCAGTCACCGCGACCTGGTGGGCACATCGCCAGCTAGGCTTGATTGCACGCGAGCGAGGGCAGGTGCGATGATGGACTGGGCGCTGAACTGGTCCGACTGGTTTGCCTTGCTGGGTCTGTTTGCGTCTTTGTCGCTGCTCAGCATCGGGGCAGGCGCCTTGACCACGACGCCTCAGATGTATCTCTTTCTGGTGGTCCAGAAGGGCTGGCTGTCGGCAACAGCCTTCAGCACATCCATTGCCATTGCCCAGGCATCTCCCGGGCCAAACATGCTGTTTGTTGCACTGTTTGGATGGAATGTGGGCACTGCGCAGGGGCAATGGACCTGGGGTGTGATCGCCTTGCTGACCGCGCTTGCGGGCTTTCTGTTGCCGAGTTCCATCTGCACCGTCTATGGCACTCGCTGGGTGCGACAAAACCAGTCCAGACCCTGGGTCAGGGCATTCAAGATCGCGGTGGCCCCCGTATCCAGCGGTTTACTGGCGTCAACGGGCTGGATGCTCATGCAGGCCGACGAGTCAGGGTCTGGCGACTGGCGTCTGTGGTTACTGACCGTTGTGACCGCTGTTCTGGTCTGGAAAACCCGGCTCCATCTGCTCCTGCTACTGGCAGCAGGAGCACTCGCTGGTGTGCTGGCAAGCCTGGCGGGCGTGCGTTTCTGACCAGCTCACTCAACCAGGACAGAAACGCAATACATCAAACGGCGACGATTGGATCTGTACGCTCAGATACCCGGATGCTGCTTTTGCCAGCCCGTCTCGCGTTCGTATGCTGCGCCGAACCGGAGTACGGTTGCCTCATCGTACATCCGCCCGACCAACTGCAATGAAAGGGGTAGGCCGGCGCTGGACAGCCCGCTCATCAAAGCCAGCGCAGGGTGTCCGGTCAGATTGAACGGAGCGCGAGCTTGTCGTGGGTAGGTGCGTACGGCTGCCGCCTCATCATCGATCCGGCAGGCAGGCTCCATTGAGTTGACGACCAGCAGGACATCCACATCCCGAAGGTGTTCGTTGACGGACTGGATCAGCTGGCCCCGTTGCTGCATGGCCATGACATAGTCGGATGCGCCCAGAAACGCACCGGGCAGGAGTTTGCGTCTTGACATGCGTGCATAATCCTGCGGTCGTTCTTCCAGCCAGCGGTGATGGACAGTCCAGCATTCGGACATCTGGATGACCTTTTGCACGGATGCGAAGGTATCAAGGCTTGGCAGCTGGATATCGACAACGCTGGCACCGAGTTCTTTAAAGACAGTGGCGGCAGCCTCAAGTGACGCGGCCATCTCGGCGTCAGCGACCATGTCCTGCTCGTGAAAATGCCGGACAAATCCAACCCGCATGCCTCGCACGCCCTTGTCGAGATCTGCGTCGAACGGTACTGTTGCCCCCGGTGGGCTGGCGATCGCTTGCAGTAGTAGTGCCGCGTCGGCAACGCTGCGCGTCATGGGCCCGACGTGATCCAGGCTGAAAGCAAGCGGAAATACGCCTTGCCGGCTGACCAGGTCGTAGGTGGGTTTGAGCCCGACAATGCCACATGCCGCGGCTGGATGCCGAACCGATCCGCCGGTATCGGTTCCGAGTGCAAGCGGAACCAGACCCGCTGCGACCGCTGAGCCTGAACCTGACGATGAGCCACCCGGATGGTGATCCAGGTTCCATGGGTTGCGCGCGGGAGGAAAGGGCAGATCAAACGAAGGTCCGCCAATGGCAAACTCGTGAAGGGCGAGTTTGCCCAGATTGATGGCCTGGGCTGCCCGCAGTTTGTTGACCACCACGGCATCCTGAGTCGCAACATGATCCAGCATGACACTGGAGTGGCAGCTCGTTCGCTGCCCTGCGACGTCAATGATGTCTTTCAGTGCGAAAGGAATGCCGTGCAAAGGACCGCCTAAGCGTCCTTTCATGAAATCGTTTTCGGCTGTTTTTGCCTGTGCAAGTGCATCTTCGGATTGCACCTGAAGAAAAGCGTTTGTACGAGAATCGACTGTCTCAATCCGGTCGAGCAGGTCTTTGACAAGCTCTCGCGGTGAGAGAGACCGGTTGCGATAAGCCTGGGCGATCTCGGTCGCCGTCATCCAGTGAGTCTGCATGCTGATCACCCCCTGACCGTCATGACTGGCCAGATCTCGCGAGTCAGATCATCAGTTGGAGTAAAACTGGATCGTAGTTTATCCGCTACGCGTGCGGCGACTACAACATCATCGCCGAACTCTTCTGTCAGACGTTTCAGGCCCAGCGCTCGCGCGATGGCCAGAATATCGGCGTCTGTGCGGTCTTTGTCCGGATGTGTGCTGTTCATGGAGATGTTCCCTGTTCTGTTGGTAATCAGACACAAGGCACCGGGTGGCCGCTATCGCATAGCCTTGCGAGGGCCTCGTTTGCCTGTCAGAGAACATCCTACCGCGCGGCGGCTTTCGAATCATCCCCGCCGAGGAGGGGCGGCTCAAGTGTCAGGGCAAGTATGGGCGATTTCCAGTCAGGCCTCTGATGCTTCCTGGCTAGCGCTCCAGCAGTGTCAGGCGTGTTCGCAGGTCTTGTACTTCTTCGACCAGGTCTGCGACCAGAGCCGCCAGTTGTGGATCGGCATCAAAGCGCAGTTCCAGGTCGGCAATCTTGCGTGCACGCCAGACTGTGGAGCTCGAGAAAAAGCAGGCACCATCTTTCCATTGGGCTTGCAGGATATCCTGTTCGACCCGGTACATGACCCAGTCGGGTGTTCGGTGACAAAGACGGGCGATATCTTCTGCGCGCAGTGTTTCGCCTTCGATGACCTCCACGTGCTCGATCAGATGTCTTTTTTGCGTGCGGGATTCAGGTCGCGTCATGCTGAGGGCCTCCTATTGTGGTCTCGGATCGAATCCAGGATAAGCTTTGGCAAGTCCCTCCCAGGCCGATTTTTGAGCAGGTGTGACCGCGCTGGGCATGGCGATCTCGATTTCCAGCATGATGTCACCGGGTTTGGGGCCGGGTATGCCTTGTCCGCGTAGTCGCAGCTTGCGTCGCGCAACCGATCCGGCCGGCACGGTGACGTGCACGGTGCCAGTCGGGGTGGTGACCGGGATGTCGGCGCCCAGGGCGGCCTCCCACGGGGTGACGATGAGCGGCATGTGCAAGTCTCGACCCACCACCTGGGTGCGACCCTGCGGCTCGACCTTGATTCTCAGGTAGAGATCTCCGGGTAGGCCTTGGCCGATCCCAGGCTCCCCTTGCCCCTTCAAACGAATCATCTGTCCTTGGCTGACGCCGACCGGAATCTTGACTTCCAGTGTTCTCAGGTCGGGCACCAGATGCCCTTGTGCGTCAATTTTTGCGCTTTGCAGTTGCAATGCTCGCGTCGTGCCTTTGTATGCATCAGCCAGGCTGATAGAGACGTCGGCATGAATATCCTGTCCCGGCCAGCCCGAGCGAGTCTGTTCACCCGCGCCTGACTGCCCACGGTCACCGCGTGCGAAGATGTCCCGAAAGAATTCGCTGAAGTCCTCTGCGTTGCCCTGACTGGTCGAGCCTTGTCCACGCCATCCCGGGGGCGGCCTGACATCATCCGTGCTGCGAGCCCCCTGCATCCAGGCGCGATGACCTATCTGATCGTAGACTGATCGCTTTTGTGGGTCAGACAGCACATCATTGGCTTCGTTGAGTTGCGACATCTTGCGTCCGGCATCCTCCTGTTTGCTCACATCCGGGTGGTATTTGCGCGCAAGCCGGCGGTAGGCTTTCTTGATGTCGTCCTGGGTTGCGTCTTTCTTGACGCCCAGTATTGCGTAATATTCAGGAGTGTCCATAGTCCGGTTGTCCATGATGATAATGACAAGATAAGGCCGGCGGCGTGGAACTTCAAGTACTCATTCGAATGTCCGGACTCAGCGGGCTGGCGAGGGTGCAATGATGAGGCCCCATCTGGCTGTTCACTTTTGTGAGGTGAGCCTGATGTGCATCATTGCGTTTGTGCGCCGTCCTGTTTTGGGCACATTTCTTGCATCACGGTTGCGTCAGACAGGGCGAGCGTTCAGAATCACGCCTGTTTTACATGAAGTGTTCTCATAACAACAATCACACAAGCAGAGGTCCCCATGTTCTCCTGGACAATAAAAAAAGAAGATGCACTGCAGGCTGGCGGTGTCATCGGTCCCGACGAGCGCCTGCCCTGGCCGCAGACGACCGTCATGGGTGTGCAGCACCTGATTGCCATGTTCGGCGCCACCGTTCTGGCACCGATTCTCATGGGGTTCGATGCCAACGTTGCCATTCTGATGAGCGGTATCGGTACATTACTGTTTTTTATCGTGACCGGTGGCAAGGTGCCTAGCTACCTCGGATCAAGTTTTGCGTTTATCGGCGTGGTGATCGCAGCAACCGGCTATGCCGGTTCCGGGCCAAATGCCAACATCGGACTGGCACTCGGAGGAATCATTGCCTGCGGGGCTCTGTACTTTTTGATCGGACTGGTTGTACAGATGATCGGCGTCGGTTGGATCGAGCGATTCATGCCCCCGGTCGTGACGGGCTCGGTGGTCGCGGTCATTGGCCTTAATCTTGCGCAGATCCCGATCAAGAACATGGCGCCGACGCCGTTTGATGCCTGGGCGCAGGCCATCACGTTTCTGTGCGTGGGTCTCATTGCTGTGTTTACGCGTGGCATGATCCAGCGCCTGCTGATCCTGATGGGTTTGCTGGCGGCCAGTCTGATCTATGCCTTGCTCACGAACGGGATGGGACTGGGAACGCCGGTTGACCTGAGCGGGATTGCCAGTGCAGCGTGGATCGGGATGCCGAATTTCAGTGCGCCAGTGTTCAGTGTGAACGCGACGCTGCTGATCGCGCCTGTTGCTGTCATCCTGGTGGCAGAGAACCTGGGGCACATCAAGGCGGTGACTGCCATGACGGGCAAGAATCTGGATATCTACCTTGGACGCGCCTTCATGGGTGACGGACTCGCGACCATGATTGCGGGCTCGGCTGGGGGTACGGGGGTGACAACTTATGCCGAGAACATTGGTGTCATGGCCGCGACCAAGATTTATTCAACGGCGGTCTTTGTGGTCGCTGGTCTGATGGCGGTTTTGCTGGGGTTCAGTCCCAAGTTTGGTGCGTTGATCCAGGCAATCCCGCTCGCTGTGATGGGCGGTGTGTCCATCGTCGTGTTCGGGCTGATCGCGATTGCGGGAGCCAAGATCTGGGTCGACAACAAGGTCGACTTCTCTGACAACAAGAACCTGCTAGTGGCCGCCATCACGTTGATCCTCGGTACCGGTGATTTCACTCTGACGTTTGGTGACTTCACACTTGGCGGAATCGGTACGTCGACTTTTGGTGCCATACTTCTGTATGCCCTGCTGAACATGCGCGCTGCCGAGAAGTGAGATACTGTTTCGGTAGGCAAGTGAAACCTCAGGGATGATTGAGGGTCATTCTTATGAGGGGTGGGCTTATCTGAAGCGGAGTGTGCAATGAAGGAAAGCAAATCATGATCGATATGGTCTCTTTGGCGATCGCCATGGGCGCCGGCCTGATCGTGATTTCAATTCTGACCAGCCTGATCTCGTTCCGGATCGGTGCTCCATTGCTACTTGTGTTTCTGGTGGTTGGCTTGCTGGCTGGTGAGGATGGCATTGGAGGAATCCCCTTTCAGGATGCCTCTGCTGCCTATTTCATTGGGAGTGTTGCGCTCGCGGTCATTTTGTTTGACAGCGGATACGGAACTCAGTGGCGGTCATTCAGGCTGGCTGCAACGCCCGCCTTGACTCTTGCGAGCGTGGGCGTGCTGCTCACTGCGCTAGTGCTGGCAGTGCCAGCAAAGTTCCTGCTTGGGCTGAATTGGTCGGAAGCCTTGCTTCTGGGAGCGATTGTGGGTTCAACCGACGCCGCAGCGGTGTTCTTTCTTCTGCGGGTTGGCAATATTGGCATCCAGGACCGGGTACGGGCAACGCTTGAAATCGAGTCTGGCTCCAACGATCCGATGGCGATTTTTCTGGTGATCACCTTGCTGGAAATGTCTGCCATGGGATCGCTGCAGGAGGGCTGGCTGGGTACGTTCGGTCTGGCACTGCTGCAGCAGTTCGGTCTGGGGCTTGGAATCGGCGTGGCCGTGGGCTACTTGCTGGTGGCAGTGCTGAACCGGTTCGTCTTCGACGCCGGCCTGTATCCGGTTCTGGTGCTTTCGCTGGTCCTGTTGTTGTTCGGGGTCACGTCTGTTCTCGGGGGAAGCGGGTTTCTGGCCGTCTACGTTGCTGGCATCATCATGGGCAATGTTCGCTTTCGTGGTGGCCTGACGATACGCCGGTTTCAGGAAGGCCTGACCTGGCTGGCTCAGATCACCATGTTTCTGATGCTGGGTCTGCTGGCAACACCCTCCGAGTTCCCTGGCATTGCTCTGGGTGCGGTCCTGGTGGGATTGCTCCTGATATTTATTGCTCGACCACTTGCGGTCTGGCTATGTCTGATTCCGTTCGGTTTCACGCGCGCGGAGACGACGTTTATCGCGTGGGTGGGTCTGCGAGGGGCGGTGTCCATTCTTCTGGCGATTTTGCCGATCATGGCACAACTGGAAAATGGCCAGTTGTTGTTCAACAGCGCCTTCATCATCGTGCTGGTCTCGCTCGTGGTTCAGGGTTGGACCATCCGCCCGATGGCCAGAAAGCTGGACCTCATTGTTCCGCCACATCTGGGGGCAGTCGACAAAGTGGAGCTCGAGCTGCCAGGGCACGCCCAGCACGAACTGCTGGTGTACCGGGTCACCAGAGGTAGCCCGGTGGCAGAGGGCGAACGCATTCCACGCTGGGCTCGTCCCTCGTTGACCGTGCGGGAGGGCAAGTCCATGCAGAACCATGAAGATGGACGTTTCAAGGTCGGAGACTACGTCTACATCTTTACGACACCGAGATACATCAGTCTGCTGGATCGGCTCTTCGCACAGCCCGTGACGCTGACCAGAAAGGACAGACGATACTTTGGCGATCTGGCAGTTGATCCGGAGCGGCCTGTATTGGAGTTGGCCAATTACTATGGTGTGTCATTGCGCAGTGGTGAAGATGAGTTGACTGTCGCGCAGTTGATCGCCAGGCGTCTCGGAGCAACAGTCGTTCGAGGTGACCGCGTCCCGCTGGGATCGATCGAACTTGTTGTGCGAGAGTCCGACGAACAGGGGGTCGCAACCGCTGTGGGTCTGGCACTTGAGCCCAGTGTGGCATCCACGTTCCAGTTGCCGATCTTTCAGAACTGGCAGGATATCGCCAATGCCTTGATGCACTGGTGGTCAGCGCGCCACCTTAAAACAAGGGCCCCGCGTGAGTCGGAAAGCACGACGCAGCCTGACCATGCCCAGGAGGCGATTGATCCACAAAGGAATGAGACAAAATCTCGATGATGGCCCTGGGCCATGTGATTGCCTGGTGTGCATCGACCGGGCTGGTTCGCGTCTGGACAGAATCGACCAGCTTGCATCCGGTTGTTTATCAGGTCATGATCGCGCATCACCTCGCCAATGTTGACGACTAGTGAAAGCGATGCACACAATGGCGTAATTGAATTTGCCTGACAGGTGTCAGGCAAGGCCTGTCAGACACCTCTTGTCTGTAGGCTGTTGGAGACTCTGATGGAAAACGACAGTAAAAAACAGTGGATAGCTGGCGCGGTTGCCATGGTCATGGCATGTGTGGCTTTACCGGCCTGGGCTCACCATCCGACGGGAGGGGAAACACCTGCCAGTGCGATGCAAGGGTTGCTATCTGGCCTTGGGCATCCGGTCATTGAATTCGATCATCTGGCGTTTCTGATTGCGCTCGGATTGCTGACCAGTCTGGTGGACAACGGGCGGTTGAGGCTTATCGTTCCCTTCGTAGTGTTCTCTCTGCTGGGAACCTACGCCCACACTCAAGGTGTCACTCTTGCGTTGCCTGAAATGTGGATTGGACTCTCCCTGATCGTTGTTGCAGGACTGCTCTTGCGCCCACTCAGGGTCGGTACGGGTGTCGCCGTTGTGTTTTGTGTGCTGGCTGCGCTCGTCCATGGGTATGCTTTCGGCGAAGCGGTAGTTGGCGCGAGAACCAGTGCGATTGTGAGCTACCTGGTCGGCCTGGGATTGATTCAGTCGGCAATGCTTTGGTTGGTGGGAACCGGGATCAGACATGTGGGGTCCTCAGTCAGACCGGTGCTGATCAAGGCAAGTGCTGGCGTGAGCGCATTGCTTGGCATTCTGGCGCTGACTGCCGGAGCACTGTGACTTGTTCAGGGACGTTTGGAGTCACTGTTACTTGCTTTCGTGTTCTTGGCTTATTATTCGGGTTATCCCTTGAGACCGTTGAACCGATGAGTAACCAGTATGCGAAAGCGTGACGCCACTCTGACCACAGACCAGAAAGCTCTCAAGCTGAATCTGGACAAGTACAAGTACGGCTCCATCGTCGAGATTGGCGCTGGTCAGGAAGTCGCCCGGCGATTTTTTCACGTTGGTGCGGCAGCTGGCACAATTGCCAAGACCATGTCGGCTTACGACATGGCAGTCAGTGACGATATCTACGGGCATGTTGACCGGTATGTCAGCCGGGCCCGTTTGTTGCAGATGCTCGACCGCGAGTTCAGTCAGGTCGTCAAACGGCTGACTCATGTCCGTGCGCGCAATACGACTTTCTTTGCTTATGCAGCAACAGTGACGGCTCGAAGTTTCAAGCAGAAGAACGAATGTCACGGCTGGATTGGCGTGCGGCTTCAATTGCATCCCGGAGCGGAGCCAAGCGACATCGTTTTGCATGTCCGGATGCTCGACAATGACAATGCGCAGCAGTCCGAGGCGCTGGGCATTCTGGGCGTCAATCTGATCTATGGTGCGTTTTTCCATTTTGATCAGCCCGAGTGGATCGTCGAGGGACTGTCGGACGGATTGGGATCGGATCGTATCGAGGTCGACCTGATTCACTTCAGTGGACCGTACTTCGAGGAAGTCGAGAACCGGCTAATGAACCTGCATCTGATCCGCAGCTGGCTGACCCGTGCGGTCGTGTTCAATCCAGCCGGTGAGGTGGTGGTTCCTGGTGAGCTGCTGTATCGCAAGCCGGTACTGGTGATGCGAGGTAGCTTTAATCCGGTCACGCTCGTCAATACTGACATGATGCACGCTGGCCTCAAACAGTACAGTCAAATCTCGGCGGTAGACGAGAATGAAGTGATGGCGCTGGCGGAGATCACAATGAACTCGCTGGTGACCGGTGATAATGTGGACGGAGAGGATTTTCTTGCCCGGATGGACCTGCTTGCTTCGCAGGGGTATACCGTGATGATCTCTGACTACTTGCGGTTCTTCAGGTTACGGGCCTACCTGCGCCGCTACACGCCAAAACCAATCGGTATCGTGCTCTCCGTCCGTGATTTCGAGTTTCTGTTCGACGAGAAATATTACGAAAGTCTGGAAGGAGGAATTCTCGAAGCTTTTGGAAAACTCTTCCCGGACAATACGCACGTCTACGTCTATCCTGCGAGACCCAGAGACAAGACTGATCACGATCTGGTGACGCTTGATAATGTCGTTGTCCCTGAAAACTTGCGCCACCTGCTCGCTTTTCTGATTGCGAATAACAAGCTGCTGGCGATCAAGCCTCTGGATGAAAGTCACCTGCATATCGACAGTGCCAGTGTGCTGGCGGCGCTGCGTCGTGGCCGGGGTGAGTGGGAGACGGATGTGCCCGAGAATGTCGCGCAGACCATCGTCGAGCGCCGTTTGCTTGGATTCGATACGGAATAGTTTCCGTGCCGAATCGATCTGCAGTTGATGTGGATCTCAGGAGTCAGATGCCTGGTCCAGCAATTTCATTGAGGACTCTGTCAGTTTTATATCAAAGCTGCCGATAAGTTCGTCAAGCTGGACGGTGCTGGTGGCGCTGACGATCGGTGCGGTGACAGATTGCTTGTGCAATAGCCATGCCAGAGAAATCTGCGCCGGGCTGGCCCCGGTCTCCTTTGCGACTGTCTGCAGGGCATCCAGGATGCTCATTCCTCGCGGATTGAAGTACTTGCCGAGCATTCTTTCACGTGGCGTATTGCGGATCTGGTCAATGTCCTTGTACTTTCCGCTCAGAAATCCGCTCGCCAGTGCAAAGTAAACAATGACTCCCAGGTTGTTGCGTTCAGCAAGAGGCTCCAGCGTTTGCTCATACTCCTTGCGGTCATACAGGTTGTAAAGAGGCTGTATGACTTGATAGGGGGATACTTGTTTCTCCCCGGCGACCTGCAGCGCTTGTGCCAGGCGCACGGCACCATAATTGGACGCACCGAGTGCGCGAACCTTCCCGCTACTGACAAGCCGGTCAAAGGCAGTCAGGGACTCCTCAAGTGACGTGTTCTCATCGTCAATATGGGCGAAATACACGTCAATGTAGTCTGTGTTCAGTCGTCTGAGCGATTCATCAACGGCCTGCTCGATGTTCCTGGCGGACAGACCTTTTCGGGCTTCCCACATTCCCACCTTGGTGCTGATGACAACGCGTTCCCGGCAGCCCCGGGACTTGAGCCACTGACCAATTACCTCTTCTGACTCGCCGCCTTTGTTTCCTGGGGCCCACGCGCTGTAGACGTCAGCCGAGTCGATGAAGTTCAGCCCTTTCTCGACAAATCTGTCCAGCAACTCGAATGATCTGGCCGTGTCTGCTGTCCAGCCAAACACATTGCCGCCAAATACCAGTGGGGCGATGGCGATTCCTGTTGATCCCAAATTGCGCTGATGCACCATGTCAATTCTCCTGAGCGGCTGGCAATGACCGGCATGGTCTGCCCGTTCGATACTAGCCATAGTACGTCGGTGGCAACCCTTCGTTCAAATCCGAAGGCAGCTCCCTTCAGGACCGAAACGGTTTACTCAGAAATCCGGATCGGGCAAGACCAAATCGCCACGGTTGGTCGATCGCCCGGGTGATGCCAATTCGAGGACCAACCAGAATCTGCCTGGTATCAGGAGGATACTGAGCTTCAAACACCTGTAGTTCCGATGCATTCAGGGCAAGTCCGTCATGTCGGTCATCAATGCCGAGCGCCTGGGTCAGTCGGCCAGGACCGGCGCACAGAAGACGGGGTGAGCGGGTTGCGCGTCTTGCCTGCATCTGCTCAATACCGAACAGAGGCTCAAGAGCACGAATCAGCACACCCGCCCCTTGGCCAGTTGGCTGGCACACAAAATTCAGGCACCAGTGAACCCCATACGATCTGTACACGTAAGCATGACCGGGCGGTCCGAACATGGATCGATTGCTCGGCCTTAGTCCCTTGAAGCTGTGGGAGGCCGGGTCGCTCTGATCATAGGCTTCCGTTTCAACAATGATGCCACCAGCTCCGTTGACAACAAGAATGGCACCAATGATGGCGCGTGCAGCGGCGACTGGGTCACCTTCAAAGATGCTCGAAGGAACGCGGCTGGATTCGCGAAGGAGGCTGTGTGGTGTTGTGTCGGGTGTCATCATGGCAAATCTCTTGCACCGTCGGCAATGTGTACTCGGCTTGCAGGCATCGGGGCGACTGGCTCGATACGTACGTCCGATCCTGTTCGGTAGCATACCCGGAGGTGGTATCCTGCGGGCAGTAAACGGTGTCAATGTCAGGAGTCGTTCATGCAGAATCCGTCCCGATACAGATTTCCGGACCGCATCGAGACTGCCTCGGGCGCGGTGCGCAAGGTGGGCTTTGAACTGGAGTTTTCCGGAGTGGGGCTGGACGAGACCGCGAAAGCCGTGGCTCAGGCACTGAATGGGGACCGTCGGGTGTGCAGCGTGGCGGAGCAGAAAGTTGTGGTCGGCGGACTGGGTGAGTTCGTGATCGAGCTGGACTGGTCGTTCCTTAAAAAGCAAGCCAGAGCGGTCGGCCCTGAGGATGAGCTGGCGCAGTCACTACTGGCGCCTCTCAGTCGGGCAGCCAGCGCACTGGTGCCTGTCGAGGTGGTTTGTCCTCCCATTCCGATGACTGAGATCGCGCGTCTTGATGCAATGGTGCAAGCTTTGCGCCAGGCTGGCGCGGTCGGGACCGACGAGTCGATCATCGCGGCCTATGGCCTTCATATCAATGTCGAGCTGCCAGGCCTCGACGCTTCGACACTTCATGACTATTTGCGCGCGTTCTGCTTGTTGCAGTGGTGGCTTGTGGATGCTCATGAGGTCGATCTTGCGCGACGGCTGAGTCCCTACATCGATCTGTATCCTGAAGCTTATGTCCGACAAGTCTTGCAGCGTGAACATCCGGACATGGGCCAGATCATGGCTGACTACCTTCAATACAATCCTAGCCGGAACCGTGCGATGGATCTCCTGCCGTTGCTGAGCGAGATCGACCGGCAGGCAGTGCAGCAGGTCGTGGATGATGATCGCGTCAAGGCGCGCCCAGCATTTCACTACCGTTTGCCAAACTGTCAGATCGATCGGCCAGACTGGACGCTGGCCAGTGCCTGGAATGTCTGGTTTCATGTGGAGTGGCTGGCATTCAGGCCTGAGTTGATTGAGGAACTGGCCCATGCCTTTCTAGGCTCGGAACGCTGGCTGCTGGGGGTGGATCGTGCCGCCTGGGTTCATTATGTCGACCAATGGCTAAAAGACCACGAGTAGGCGTCACAGGCAATGGCAGGCGCTGGGCACCAAGCTGGTGGTCGAGCGCGCTTGCGCTCTGGATCGCTGGGGCAATTCCCGTCAGGATCAGTGTGCGGCATGACTCAGGTGATCTGCCGCTGGACGCACTGATCATCGGAGGTGGCAACGACATCGGTCCGGAACATTACGGGGGCGATGTTCAGAATAAAGTCCGTATCGATACGGACAGGGATGCGCTTGAAATCAAATGGATTCGTCGGGCGTTCGAGCAGAGCCTGCCGCTGATGGGGATCTGTCGTGGCGCCCAGCTGATCAATGTGGTGCTCGGTGGATCGCTTCATCAGGATATCCGGAAGATGCGCCGTCACACCCGCAACCGTCCAGGTTTGCTGGCAACCAAGCATGTCGAACTGGCCGAACGATCGCTGGTCGCAAGCGTCTGTGGACGAAGGCGCATCCGGGTCAACAGTCTGCATCATCAGGCAGTTGACCGGCCAGGCCTGTCCGTTGAGCTGGTCGGACACGATCGTGACGGGATTGTGCAGGCGATCGAAGGGCGTGAGGGAAAGGTGTTTGTCGGTGTACAGTGGCATCCGGAGTATCTGGTTTACCTGCCCAGTCATCTGGCCTTGTTTCGCTGGCTGGTGTCGTCTGCGAGGCAGACTGTCTGATCAAGTTTTGGAGCACAGACTGGCCTGTACAAGAATCCACCTGAGCAACTTGCTGCTCAAGTCGGTGCCTGAACTGATGCCAGAACCCTTTCGTCCGGAGGACGCCGTTTGTCATGAGTCAGGAAGAGTCTGCAGTCGATTCGCTATGGGAGTTTGTGCCGCTTTCTGAGTACAGATTGCCAGTAGCGCCTGCCCAGAGTGTCGCCAGCGATCTCTGGAAAACGGTCAAGCGGGTGTTTGTGAGGGACCAGGATCCCTTGACTGAGCCCTTGCAGAAGGAGCGCGAACTGCACGGACTTTCGCAGGTGCAACTGGCTCACCTGGTGCCATCGCTGGAGTGGGACCACGCCAGTGCTGCGCTGGAGGCCCAGTTGCGGGACTGGGTAGCGGATTCAGATGCGCCGTTCAACGTGCGGTGTCTCATCACCCCGCCATATGTGGACCGCGCGAACATGCTCAGGCAATGGGCGCAACGGCACGATGCTCAAGTGCTGCAGGCGCCTGATCTTGAAATGGTTTTGCAGGCCAGATCTATGGTCTGGCCATTGGCTGACGGTCATCTCTGGGTGATTCCGGATCTGGAACGTTACTTTTTGCGACACTCGCACGGTCTGGGCATGGTGCGCGACCTTCTCAATCACGCTTGTGCGCAACATGGGAAAAAGATTCTGCTCGGGTGTGACAGCTGGTCCTGGAGTTACCTGCGACGGGTATGCCGTGCGCCCATTGTGGGTGCGCTCACGCTCCAGGCGTTCGATGCCGGTCGTCTTGAGCGTTTGTTTTGCGGGATGGCCGAGGTTGATGCAGGAAGCAGGCTTTGTTTCCTGAATGCACAGAACGGCCACAATATCATCACAGTGCCTGATGGCTCCGAGGGGTCCCGGGTTGAGCTTGAGCATCTCGCTGCCCATTGCCGCGGGAATGTTGGCACCGCGGTGAACTACTGGCGGGAATCTTTACGTTCCACTGAACAAGCGCCCGGACCTGGGTCACGCGAAGACCCGGACTCAGACCCGGATTCTGGGCAGCTCGCTGACAGCACTCATAGAATCTGGGTTTCAAGCTTGCTGCCTGATGTGACGCTCCCCTCAGGCAAGGACGAAGACGCGTTTCTCCTGATGCATGCGCTGCTCCTGCATGGCGGACTTGATCTTGCCGGATTGATGCAAACGTTACCCATGTCGCCTAATCGTGTCGAGGCACTGGTTGAGCGCATGCACCAGATGGGCTTGCTTGAGGAGCGCAAGGCTGTCTGGTTCATCAGGTCAATTGCCTATGCCGCGGTACGCGATGTATTGGTCAGTCACAATTATCTCTCGGATGATTTCTAGGCTCAGGAGGCTGCATGAACGAGAGCGGACAAATTTCCCAGATACTGCGACCCCTGGGTACAACAGACCTGATCGAACTCGGTCTGATCATCGCGTCAGCGATCGTGCTGATCACATTGATGCAAAGACTGATCCCATGGGTGGCTGAGCGCTTTACTGGCAAGAGGCGTTTATTGCTTCTGTCTTCTGTTCCGGTTATCCGGTTGGTTCTCATTCTCTGGGCTGTCATCCTGGTAGTCCCGATTCTGATAGAGCCTTCCCTGCAGAATACGGCGGTGTTGCTGGGTAGCGTCGGACTGGCGATCGGATTCGCGCTGAAAGACTATGTCAGCAGTCTCATTGCCGGTGTCGTGGCGGTTGGCGAGCAGAACTACCGCAATGGTGACTGGGTGCGCATCGGTGATGTCTATGGCGAGGTGCGCCACGTAGGGATGCGCACGCTGGAAATCGTCACGCCGGATGATGACCGGGTGCTGGTCCCTCATCAACAACTCTGGACTCAGCCTGTTCACAACGCCAGTAACGGGGATGCGCGTCTGCAATGTGTTGCGGACTTTTATCTACACCCTGAGCATGACGGGATGGCAGTGTGCCGAGTACTCGAGGATGTAGCGCTCACCAGTCCTTACTTGTATTTTGATGATCCGGTCTCGGTCGTTGCCAAAGAGCATCCGTGGGGGACTCACTACAAGATTCGGGCATATCCAGTCGACAGCACCCAGCAATTCCGGTTCATTACGGATCTCACCATCAGGGGCCGATCGGCGCTTCAGGATATTAGTGTCCGGTTCGCTGTATCGCCTGTAGTGTCAGGTGTTGGCAGCTGATATAAGGTTTTTGATTATTGTGCTCACCATCAGATGGTCATATAGTGAGCACAATATGGATCGGATCTGGCATAAGGTTTGCCTGGTTTTGTCGCATTGGTGGAGTGAGGAGGGAGAGTCTGGATTGTCCTGACGTTGACAGGCCTTGCGAGGAGCAGACAGGCGCTGTCAGTTGACGACGTGGCTGGAGGAGGGTGTGGTGTGCGTAGTGGCAATGATATCGGGCAAAAACCAGGACGCTCGGGCCGACATGATGTGTGTGTCTTACTGACCCTGTGCGCCTTGCTACTGATCGCCGGCTCGGCGATGGCGCAGTCACGTTCGCCGGAGATGCTGATGTCTATGCAGTGGGCCGCGGTGACGGACCCGGATCAGTGGGTCAGGATGCTTGAACCGTTGATCCAGTCGACAGAGCAGATTCTTGCCCTGGCAAACGAGATGACTGCGATCGTCATGAAGTGGGTGGGCCAGTTTGGTGGTTCGGGGGATCAGAGCGTCACCGACATGCTGGGACAGCCATTTGTGGATGGGCTCAGTATGCTGAAGGCGTTGATGCAAAAGATCGAGCAGGAGTTGATTCCCGCGCTCAAAACTTGACGCCTGTTTCCTGCACTCATTGTTTTCATGCCTTGCCTAGTGCGCCATGACAAACCTGTTTCTGCCGCCATTTTTAGCATCATAAAGCGCTGCGTCTGCTTTGGCGATGAGATCCTCTGTTGCACCAGACTCTGCCGCAATGGCGCTCACACCGCCGACGCTCACCGTAACGTGACTGGCCGCATCTGATTTCTCGTGTGGCAGGTCCAGTGCAGCCACCGCCTGGACAACACGCTCTGCCATTAGCGCGACGCCTCTCTGGTCTGTATCGGGCAGTATGACGGCCAACTCTTCCCCACCATAACGAGCAAGCAGATCGGTCTTGCGTGACAGCGTTTGTCTGATCGCGTTGGCGACTGCGCGCAGACAGTCATCACCTGCCTGGTGGCCGTAGGTATCGTTGTAACGCTTGAAATAGTCGACATCAATCATCAGCAGCCCAATGGTCTCGCCCCTGCGGCTGGATTGTGCGCAGGCCAGTTCCAGTTGCTCATCAAAATAAGCGCGATTGGCGATTTGAAGCAGTCCATCGGTTCTGGAAAAGGCTTCAAGTTGCCGGTTTGCCTGAATCAGGTCGGCATTGGCCTGGGCGAGCTCTTCCGTACGCAGTCTGACTCGATCTTCAAGTTGCGTGTTGGCCTCGGCGAGCTTGGTGTTTTGTACCGTGAGCACCTTGTAAAGCTGATTGATCATTTTCAGCAAAGCCTGAGTGCTGTTATCCTGGGCGGACCCTTCAAGTTCCCAGGCATGCGCAGGATCCATCCCCTCTCGAACACGACGAATCTGCCTGGCCAGTGACTGGTCCACGCCCAGGATATGCATGCCGAGCCAGGAAGTCAGGAATCCGACGAAGACTTCAGGGTTGTTGGCAATGATCTCCCTTTGCGTCCAGAGGGCCTTGACCTGTTCTACAAACTGGTCGTGCAAGGCTTTGTGTATGTCGATATGGCGCGGATCGACTCCCGCCCCTTCCATCAACGCCTCTTCATCTGTAAAGTGATAGTGCGTGTAGTCAACGACACTTTCGAACGCTTTCTCTATGATCTCCTCCCGGTTGGTGTCCGTGGAGAAGAGGGACTCGTTGAGTTCGTTGAACAAATCAACAAGCTGGTGATGCTGGGAGTCAACGCTTTCGATGCCAGTCAGGAAATTTTTGTCCCAGGCGAATGTTTCCATCAATCAAACTCCTTGTCGACTGTGAGTGGACGCTTGCCCAGCCACGGTAGCATTAGCCAGCGCAAATCCGTGCAAGACCGGACTGAAGGTTGCAACAGCTGCGTTGATGCGCAGAGTTCAACTTTTACGGCGGTTATCCGCCTCTCGGCTTGTTTTGGTTGTTGGTTTTTGTTGTCCGGAGCTTTTGTCATTCAGGTCCTGCTGTGTTTGCCCGGGACAGTAGCGACGAGTGTATCAGCATGACATGTGAGGAAGGGGGCGTGCGGCTAACTCTGCACTGTGTGCGCATACCCTCGCTGGCGCGACTTCAGGCAAGCGGACCTGGCGGGGCTCGATGTGGGCGCTCTCGTGAGGCGGGCCAGAGAAGTCAGACGGTTAGCGTCGCACAGAGGCGGTTATTTTCTGCAGGTGCGGCTAAAGGGGCGGTGATCGTGTCAGGATTGGGGTGTGAGCCAATGTCAGCAATTTAGCCTCCCGTGCGTTGATCTGCTTAGTCCCGCGGGATTATTGACCAGCTGTCCGGCTGTGGGCTACGCTTTGATTTGACTGATTCTTTGTCCCGGAGGGATGTTGTGTTCGCAAAACTTGGAATAACAGCTGGTTTGTTCTGTGCAAGCCTGGGCCTGTCTGGTGTGGCTGTCGCGCAGACATTTGAAGGAACCATTGATGGCAAGCCGCAGACCTGGCATATTTTGACAAAGGGGAATGAGTCAACGGTCAGCATCTCGGAACAAGGACCGGGCATCCAGATGGTGGTGATTCAAGGCCATGCCGAACCCAGTTACGCGATTAAAGGCACATTGACCATCAACGTGGCGCTCATGAATGGTCAGCCACTGGCATCTCCAGACGTCATGTATTTCCCGGGAGACAAGATGTTGCCCAGCTATACGTCCGATGCCGATGCGCCGGGCGAATTCAGCATTGCACTCAAGGATGAGACCTCGCAGAAGGTGCAGGTGCAAGGACAGTACAAGGGCAGGCTGTATCTGGCTGAAAAAATTGGCCAGGATCTGAACAAAGACAAGTCTATCGATGTCAGCGTCAGTTTTGATCTGCCCGCCCTCAAAATGAAGCAGTAACGTCGATTGAAACATAAGGGCGATCGGGGCTCGAAGGCAGTTGCTCACTCAGTAGCAAGTTGTTTGCCTCGATCCCTGGCGCCTCAAGCGAGGGCATTAAAGCTGGGTGGCTCGACTGATCGCTTCTAGTGTTTGTGCCAGGTTCGTATGAAGTCTTTTGCCAGTCGCATTGATGCATCTCGTCATCCGCGTTAACATTCGGGTTCTCCCGGATATTCGCAGACCCATGTAATTTCCTCACCCACACGTAATGCTGCCCGATCCGGTGCCGGATGGGTTGTTTTACCGTCACCCAACATACATCTGCCATGTGCTGCCTGGTTACCCAGACAGGGCAGGCTTTCACGCTGCTTCTTCAAGCCCTTGTTTCACAGTATTTGCGTTGTAGGCGAGGTCCCACTCTGCAGTGGTTTACCAGCTTCGTGCCCGATCAATGTGTGATTGTGACGAGCTGACACATTCAGTTTGAATGCGGACCGAAGATGCAGTGCTCATCGCTACTATTCAAAACGGTTCATGGACTCTATCAAACAAGACTGGTTTTCCAATGTGCGCAACGACCTGCTGGCTGGTCTGGTTGTGGCGCTCGCGCTCATTCCTGAAGCCATTGCATTTTCGATCATTGCTGGCGTGGATCCCAAGATTGGCCTTTATGCGTCTTTCTGTATCGCTGTGGTTATTGCCTTTGCGGGTGGACGACCTGGCATGATTTCGGCCGCCACAGCCGCGATGGCAGTTGTCATGGTCACGCTGGTCAAAGAGCATGGCCTGCAGTACCTCCTCGCTGCCACGGTGCTTACCGGGGTATTGCAGATCATTGCCGGATGGGTGCGGCTCGGGGTGCTGATGCGGTTTGTTTCCAAGTCTGTGGTGACGGGCTTTGTCAATGCGCTGGCAATACTCATCTTCATGGCCCAGTTGCCTGAACTGACCAACGTGACATGGCATGTCTACGCCATGACAGCGGCCGGGCTGGGGATCATCTATGGTTTGCCCTATCTGACCAAGGCGGTTCCCTCACCACTCATTGCGATTGTTGTGCTGACGATCTTCTCGATGCTGGTCGGTCTCGATATCAGAACGGTTGGCGACATGGGAGAGTTGCCGGACAGTCTGCCTGTTTTTCTGATTCCTGATGTGCCATTCAATTTTGAGACCTTGCAAATCATTCTGCCTTACTCGCTGACTCTGATGATGGTTGGATTGCTGGAGTCCATGATGACAGCGACGATCGTCGACGATCTGACTGACACCAAGAGCAACAAGAATCGTGAATGTGTCGGGCAGGGCGTGGCCAATATTGCCAGTGGATTCATTGGAGGCATGGCGGGTTGCGCCATGATTGGTCAGTCCGTCATCAATATCAAGTCCGGTGGGCGTGGTCGACTGTCAACGCTGAGCGCCGGGATCTTTTTGCTAATTATGGTTGTGTTTCTGGGCGACTGGGTCAGCCAGATTCCGATGGCTGCGCTGGTGGCGGTCATGATCATGGTTTCGATCGGGACGTTTAGCTGGGGGTCGCTGCGCAGCCTGAAGGATCACCCCAAGAGCTCGAGTGTGGTCATGGTCGCGACCGTCCTTGTCACGGTTCTCACGCATGACCTGGCGATGGGCGTGCTGACTGGGGTACTGCTTTCGGGCGTATTCTTTGCTGCTAAAGTCGGGACGATTCTGACGGTCGAATCTGTCAGTGAGGACGAAGGCCGTACGCGAAATTATGTGGTGTTGGGGCAGGTGTTTTTCGCGAGTGCCGACCAGTTTGTCGATGCCTTTGATTACAAAGAAGTGATTGAGAGGGTCAGGATTGACGTCAGTCGTTCGCATTTCTGGGATATCACGGCAGTGACAGCCCTTGACAAGGTTGTGCTCAAGTTTCGTCGGGAAGGGACGGAAGTCGAGGTGCTTGGGCTGAACGAAGCCAGTGCGACGATGGTCGACAAGTTTGCCGTGCATGACAAGTCGGACGGGCGCGACATGCTCGTGGGCCATTGAGGAGATGACGATGAGAACAGACAACAAGATTCTTGCCTGCGTTGATCAATCGCCTTATGCAAACGTGGTTACAGATTACGCCGCCTGGGCTGCCAGAAAGCTCGATGCGCCACTTGAGTTGCTGCACGTGATCGATCGAGACTCTGAGGTGACCGAGAGCGAGGACCATAGCGGTGCCCTCGGTCTGGATACCCAGGAACAGCTCCTGACAGAATTGACGCAGAAGGACCAGATTCGCCGCAAGGTCGTGCGCGATCAAGGACGAATCTTCCTGAACGTCCTGCGAGAACGGGCACTTGCCACAGGACTGTCCGAGGTGGATGTGCGTCAGAGGATGGGGACGTTGCTGGAAGCTGTTCAGGTCCAGAAGGATAGCGTCCGTCTCTACGTGCTCGGTCGCCGGGGAGCGTCAGGCGATCGCACGCAACGTGATATTGGCCGACATGTAGAAAGTCTGGTGCGAGTACTCAAGCAACCTATCCTGACAGTGTCGAACGAGTTTGTCGAACCAAGGCGGGTACTGATTGCGTTCGATGGTACGCAGATGACTCGCAGAGGCGTGGCGATGATTGCCTCAAGTCAGATTTTCAGGGGACTGCCAATACATGTTCTGATGGCGGGCCAGAAAGCGGCAGGCACGACCAGTGCGGCAGACAGGCAGATGGAGTGGGCCAGGCAGCGACTGGCGCAGGCGGGATTTGATGTCCACACTCATCGGGCTCAGGGCGATCCTGAAATCGAGATTGCCAAGGCGATACAAGACCTGGAGATCGACATGCTTGCCATGGGCGCATACAGTCATTCGCCCTGGCGTAGTCTCGTTTTTGGCAGTCGCACTACGGATCTTCTTCGATCAGCAACGATCGCCACTTTACTGCTTCGATAAGAAATGGGTTAGGGGCGACTGCAGAACTCATTTCCTTCTGTTTTGCAGGATCTCTCCAGCAGAAGCAGGCAGTCGCATGAAGAAAAGAGCGCCTAGTGCGCAAATCAGGCCGATCACGATGAAGCCGAGCGTGATGTCGGACGTGGCAGGGATCTCATGGGCATTGAGACTCATGCTGGTGTTGATGACCAGTGCTGCCACAGCCACACCCACGCTGATGCCAAGTTGCTGAGCCATGGCACTGAACCCGCTCGCAACACTGAGCTTGCTTTGGGGGATGTCGGCAAAGCCAAGCGTGTTGATGGCAGTGAATTGCAGTGAGCGGAAGAAGCCACTTACGAGCAAAATCCCGATCATCAGCCAGACCGGTGTTGTTGACGTGAACGTCGCGCACAAAGCCATCGTCGCGCCTGTGATCACGCTATTGACCATCAGAACTCGACGGTAACCCCATTGTTTGAGAATCGGCGGCGCGCAGAATTTCATGGCCATTGCGCCCAGCGCGCTGGCAAACGTGATCAGTCCAGCCGACATGGCTGACATGCCAAATCCCGTTTGAAGCAGCAGTGCCAGCAGAAAGGGCGTTGCACCGATTGTGAATCGGCACAGGTTGCCACCGAGTACGGATTCTTTGAAGGTCGGAATGTTTAATAGCGTCAGATCGATGATGGGGTTCGCGTGCCGTTGAGCATGGCCTTTGTACAGATAGCCGCAGGCGATTCCAGTCAGGATCATCAGACCGATCCAGACGGGCGGCAGCGCGCGACTGGCCATCAATTCGAACGCAGCAACCAGTGTTGCCATGCACGTGGCGCTAAGCAAAAATCCGAGCAGATCAAGTGGTTTGTCTGTGGTTTCGTTTGCCTGGGCGGCGATGTAGCGAAGGCTCATGAAAATGCCGAGAATTCCGATTGGCAAATTCATCAGAAAGATCCAGTGCCAGGAGGCATAGGTCACCAGAAAACCACCAACCGGCGGTCCCAGAACAGGCCCCATGAGCGCGGGCAGCGAGAGAAACGCCATGGCGCGTAACAACTCATGTTTAGCCACTGTTCGCAGCATGATCAATCGTCCGACTGGAACCATCATGGCGCCGCCGATACCCTGAACAATTCGCCATCCGACCAGATCTGCAACGGTCGAGGCCGATGCACACCCGGCTGAGCTGACCGTAAAGATTACGATGGACGTGACAAACACCCGTCTGGCCCCGAACCGGTCCGCCGCCCATCCACAGATCGGGACGAACACGGCTGCTGCCATCAGATACGCAGTGATGGCAGTATTGAGCCGCACCGCAGGGACTGCAAACTCGGTCGCCATCGCTGGCAGTGCAATGGCGATGACCGTTGCATCGAGCATCTGCATGAAGAGTGCGCAGCCGACAATAAAGGGCACCATGAGCCCTGTCATACGGGTTCGTACCGATCTTCGCAGCCCGTTCAGGCGGGTCTTTCCAGAAAAAGGCATGAAATGCGTAATGCTCGAGTAAAATATTGAAATTACTAAAAGTCTAAACTGATTGACAACACTATGGCTGAGCATTACGAATCCGATATCACCCTCTTCATCAAAAGCTACAAAAAGTCTCATCCTGACGTTGAGCAACGCCAGCGTGAAGGGCGATCCCGTCTGTGGGACAAGCCGCTGGATCCGGAGCTGCAGGAAGGGTTCAAACAGGCGCGCGTCCTTCAGAAGCCTTACGTGTACCAGAACGATTGATTGGTCGTGGTGCAGCAGGGTCGTGACGCGGGCAAGTCGGGCCGTTCTGGCGAAGCAGGTGCCGGTCCGGATGCGTCCGGGCTCGAGCTTGATCAGCTGATCACTCCTGCAGTCGACTCTACGCCTGATATTGTTGACAGCGTTGCGTTGGCGCGCCTGTACGGTGAGCCCCTCTTTTCGTTGCCACAAGACCTTTACATTCCGCCTGATGCGCTTGAGGTTTTTCTGGAAACCTTCGAAGGGCCGCTTGACCTTTTGCTGTACCTGATACGCAAGCAGAATTTCAATGTGCTCGACATTCCGATGGCACAGGTAACTCAGCAATATCTTTCTTACGTCGAGCAGATCCGGGCGACCAACCTGGAACTGGCGGGGGAGTATCTGCTGATGGCAGCCATGCTGATCGAAATCAAGGCCCGCATGTTGCTTCCGGTCAAGCGTCGTGACGACGGCGAGGAGCCAGATGACCCTCGCGCGGAGCTTGTTCGACGACTGCTCGAGTATGAGCAGATGAAACTTGCATCAAGAGAGCTTGATGCATTGCCTCGACTGGGTCGTGACTTCATGCTCGGACAGGCGACGGCTGATTTTGAGGTTGCAAGGGTCTTGCCATCAGTCAGTCCCGAAGACCTTCAGGCAGCCTGGGCGGACATCCTGAAGCGCGCCAGCCTGAATGCTCATCATCACATCACCCGCGAACAACTTTCAGTCCGAGAACACATGACCCATATTCTGCGTCAGCTTTCGGATGTCCGGTTTATAGAGTTTAGCGAGCTTTTCATGTCTCGAATCAACGCAGGGGCACACGTTGCCGTGATCGTCGTTCATTTCGTGGCGCTCCTTGAACTCGCCAAGGAATCACTGCTTGATATCACACAGGCGGAAGCCTACGCGCCCATTTACGTTCGCCTGTCGTATACCATCGCACACGCGTAAACCCATCGAACCGGGTACTTTTTGCGGAGAACATATTGAAAGTCGTACATACCGTCGAGGAACTCAGGGATCAGTTAAGAGGTCAGACGCGTGCTGCATTTGTTCCCACCATGGGCAATCTGCACGCGGGTCATCTTGCTCTGATGCGCACGGCACGCCAGTATGGGGATCCTGTCGTTGCCAGTATCTTTGTCAATCGTTTGCAGTTCGGTCCGAATGAGGACTTCGAAAAGTATCCGCGCACGCTGGTTGATGATATCGAGAAGCTGGAAAAAGAGCGTAATGTTTACGTGCTGTTTGCGCCTGACGAAAGGGAGCTTTATCCCGAACCTCAAAAGTATCGCGTCCAGACGCCTGATGAACTTGGCAGGATTCTGGAAGGTGAACATCGCCCCGGGTTCTTTGAAGGTGTTTGTACCGTTGTGCTCAAGCTCTTGTCCTGTGTGCAGCCTAAAGTCGCTGTATTTGGAAAAAAAGATTACCAGCAACTCATGATAGTGCGCAGCATGTGCCGACAGTTTCAGTTGCCGGTCGAGATTGTGGCCCATGAGACGGTCAGGGCTGATGACGGGCTCGCGCTTTCATCCCGTAATGTTTATCTCACGAGTGAGCAGCGTGCGATAGCCCCGATGCTTTTCCAGTCACTGCAAGCCACTCGCCAGGAGTTGCTCGCAGGTTGTCATGATGTTTCAGCGCTGGAAGCGGCATCCGCACAAAAACTGGTCAGTCACGGCTGGGATGTGGATTATTTCAGTGTACGCAGGCAGCGGGACTTGCTTGCACCAACGCCGGATGAACTGGAGCGTCGAGAGCCGCTGGTTATTCTTACAGCGGCACGGCTGGGGGCAACCCGACTTATTGATAATCTGGAAGTATAAGTTTTGCTTTGTCAATACTACCCTAGGGTAATCCCTTGCTAACAAATTTGTTAGCTATCCGTGGTATTCCGAGTTTGAGAGACTGTCGCTTCTGTTCATTGGAGGCGGTATGCAAAAGCTCTATGGTCAGGCCGGTGTGGGCTGGTCCGCACTGACAGCGCGGGAGCGGGAGGTTATCTACCCGGTTGCGCAGGGAAAGCCTAACAAACTGATTGCAATGGAACTCGGAATATCAACTCGCACAGTTGAGGCCCATCGCGCCCGAATCTTTCACAAGATGGGCGTTAAAAATGCGGTGGAGCTTGCCCGAGCCGTCTATGCCCCAACTCGTCGAAGCTCACCATTCGAAGGGGATATGTCAGCAAAATCCCCTGTCCCGGATTCTTAGTTGTTGCAGTTTGGGGAAGGTTTGCCGTCAAGCTCGGCGATCGGGTCAAGGTCTGGTTGCCTGGTGAGCATGTAGGTCAGGTTGGGCGTGTCACCATCAATCGTGCGAACCCGCAGACTGTTTCTGTTAAGAAACGCCATTTCAGCGCGAGCATTACCGTTGATATCGAGCAGTGTCAGGGTGGGAGGGGTAGTTGGCAAAATTCTCCAGCAACCCTGATCTGCAAGGGGTTTGCCACTTTCTGCATTGTTCTCGAGATAGGCGGCACGTGCGCGCCATCGGCCGTTTGGTGCAAGCGTAAGTGTGACTTTCTGGTTGGTACAGCGCATGTCCTGGTGGAAACACGGCAATGTTCCGAAGTAGGTTTGAGGCTGCGGAATCCACTTTGTGAGATCAAACGTCTCGATATCTGCTTCGGTTACTGCCCGTCTGCCTTGCGATGTCAGACGCGCGCCTTCACCCGGTTGCCCAATCGTCGTGTCCTGTGCGGCAACACGTTCCTGCGGTGAGTCAGCTGCATCGGGCGGCACACCTGTGCCGTCGGGTGAAGCGGGGCGAGAAAACTTGAACTGAAGCTGGCTCGGTGCCTGGATGACTTGCCGGGTACCACCGGACTCCGCCTGTCGGATCGCATCGGTTGTTGTGCTCGCACGCGGTAAGTCGTAATAACCAGGGCTTTTCATCTGTTCGCATCCAGCAAGCAAAAAGACGCCGGACATCACGAACAGACAGCGCGACAAGCGCGAAACAGGGAGCGTGCGGATCATGGTTCTCATCGATAAACCGTTATTTAAACAGCGAGCTGTACCAGCTCAGGTATTTCCATTCTACGCATTTTCAGGAGGTTTGGTGAATGTATCCGCTGTGGATTGTCCTAATCGCAATACCCGTAGGTATCCTGGCTTTTCTTGCCGCAACAGCCTCAGTCAGACGGGTTGAGTGGCTGCTTGATCAGGAGCGTGCGCATGGCGTTGCAGAATCAGCAGAGGTCGGCAGGATCGAGTTGCCAGGGCAGGTCCTGATAGCGCTTGTCAGTGTATCCGTGTACGTGCTTCTCGCGCGACTGGGGGCCGGATTTGAAGCCCTGGCGTGCATTACTGCCTCCACATTGCTCTGGATCATGGCGTTCGTCGACGGGCGCACTGCAATCCTGCCAGATTCCATGACCGGGTCTTTTCTGTGGCTGGCACTCCTTTGGCAGATCCACCAGAATCCGGAGCATATACCTTCCATGGAAACCTGCCTGGCATCGCTCGGGGCGTTTCTGGTGCCAGTCATGGTGAACGCTGTTTATCGCAGATGTCGGCGTATCGATGCCGTCGGTCTGGGGGACGCCAAGCTGCTTGCTGGTCTGGTCATGTGGTTTGGACCTTCTGCGCTGGGCTGGATCCTTGTCAAGTCGCTCAGGTGGTGCCTTCTTTATACTGTCGGTCGTAGCATGGTCGAAGAAAGAATGCCCGTTGCCTTGCCAATGGGGCCTTTTTTTGCTGTGAGCGCAAATATCTGGATGCTGACGTATGTTTAGACTGGGTTTGACAGGTGGTATTGGTTCCGGCAAAAGCCTTGTCGCGGACATGTTGCAGGAGCTCGGCGCCGCTGTGATTGACACGGACAGGGTTGCTCACGAGTTAACGGCTCCGGGCGGACAAGCAATCGCTTTGATACGGGAAGCCTTTGGTGCGGACGTAATACGTGCTGACGGAGCAATGGATCGAGACCGGATGCGTGCGCTCGTGTTTGAGGATCCACCAGCAAGGAAGACGCTTGAAGCCATCATCCATCCCTTGATCCGCAAGAGAGTGGGAGAACTGGCGAACGAGGCGACTGGCTGCTACACCGTTTTCGTCGTTCCTCTCCTGATCGAGTCCGGGCGCTGGCGTCATCAGGTTGACCGGGTGTGTGTGGTGGATTGCGACCGACAGACCCAGATTGATCGGGTTGTTTCACGCAATGGACTGGCGCTGCAGCAGATCGAGAAGATCCTTGCTGCTCAGGCGACCCGACAGGAACGTCTGGATCATGCTGATGACGTGATTACTAATGATGGACAGACAACGCGGGAGTCAGTTCGCGAGCAGGTATTGGTCTTGCACCAGCGGTGGTGTAACCTAGCAGCATGTTAATGAAACTTTCTGCAGCCAGCGAATCGTGATGCGCTTCGAATACCCTTTCAACGAGCGGGTTCGAACATGGATTCGCCTTGAGTATCTACTCGACCGTCTGACATTCTTTTCAGCCCCCGGCGACGCAAGAATGCACCAGGTGGCGTTTGGCACGCTCTTTGATGTTCTCGATGCCACTGAGAGAACCGATGTCAAGGGCGGGCTGATGCAGGATCTGGAGCGCCAGAAAATAACACTGACCAATCTACAGGGGCATCCCGGGGTTGATGTGGCTGCTCTTGACGATGTGATCGATCAGATTGACGTGGCCATTACCTCTCTCTCCAGGCAAGGCCGAACGGGTCAGGTACTTCGCGAGAATGAGTGGTTGACGAGTCTGCGAGGTCGACTATCGGTCCCAGGTGGCGGGACCCAGGTTGACATGCCGTCGTTTCATGCGTGGCAATGCAAGGATGTGCAGACACGTTGCGCAGACCTCAGTAAATGGATCGAGCCGCTACTGCCTCTGCAGCAAGGCATTGCGCTTGTGATGCGGCTTCTGAGAGATTCGGGCTCGCAGGAGACCGCACTCGCGCGTCAGGGCGCGTACCAGCAAATGCTCGGTGGCAAGACCTATCAGCTTTTCAGGGTCTGGCTTGACGATGACCAGGGTGTGTTTCCCGAGATGAGTGCAAACAAGTACATGGTCTGGGTGCGGTTCTCTGAGCAGGATGGTGTGATCAAACCACAGCCTGTGGACAAAGACATTCCATTCCGCTTCGCACTGTGTTCCCTGTAAGACGAGATGCGCCACGCCAGAGGCTTTCTGGGCAGAACTCGCTGCTCTGCATTGCATCGGTCATGTTGCTGGCGGGCTGTCAGGTAGGGCCGGAGTACCGTAGACCAGATGTCGATGTGGGGCAGTCGTTTCGCGCTGCCGAGGCACCGACTGGCTGGCTGGCTGCTGACCAGGTAAGGGTGGAGTTGCCCGATCAATGGTGGACACTTTACCGGGATTTCGAGCTCGACCGGTTGATGACCAGCCTTCAGGAAAATAGTCCGACCATCCAGCAGGCACTGGCCAGATATCGGCAAGCGATCGCTATGATGAAGGCGGCCAACGCCAGTCTGTATCCCACTCTCACGGCCAGCGCTCAGGTGACTCGCGCCGACGTACCTACTGCTGCACCGTCCGGAGCCGTCCTCGGTGGGTTTGGACCCAATACGGAGTACAACACTGGCGTTGGAGTCAGCTGGGAGGTGGACCTTTGGGGAGCACTGGCAAGTGACGCCGAGCGGGCGCAGTCTCAAGTGCAAGCCAGCTCAGCAGACCTGGCAGCAGCGCGTCTGAGTGCACAGGCAGCACTGGCAAGCAGTTACTTTCAGCTGAGAGGGCTGGATCAACATATTATGCTGTTTCACAGTACCGTCAGAACTTATGAACGGTCGCTCACACTGACCCGGAATCTGGTCAAAGCAGGTTTGTCTGACCCGAGTGATGTGCCGGTTGCCCGGGCGCAGCTCGAAGCCGCGCGATCTCAGATGATCGACACGCAGCGCAGGCGGGCAGTTCTGCAGAACGCGATTGCTGTTCTTCTCGGAGTTGCACCTGCTCAGTTGCAGATCGATCCGAACGCGGTCTGGAAGGCCGATATTGTGTCGACGCCTGCGGGCGTGCCATCGGAATTGCTATTGCGTCGACCGGACATTGCTGCGGCAGAAAGGCGTGTTGCGGCGGCGAATGCGCAAGTCGGTGTGGCGACTGCTGCATGGTTCCCTTCATTGACGATTTCCGCCAATGGAGGTTATCAGAGTACGCAGTTTAGTAAGTGGTTTAGCGCACCTGCTCAGTTCTGGGCACTCGGCCCAGCCTTGGCCGCAACGTTGTTCGATGCAGGCAGACGTACTGCCCGCATTGAACAGGCTCAGGCGGAGTTCGACCTTCAGGCAGCCAGTTATCGCGAGACCGTCCTGCGCGCTCTGCAGGAGGTTGAAGATGCCATGGTTCAGCTGGCCTTGCTGCAGGAGCAGTCCCAGGCTCAGCAACGTGCAGTCAACGCCTCCAGGGAATCCGTGAGAATGAAGCGTGACCAGTACGAGAAAGGGATCGCTGATTTCCTGAGCGTGGCGGTACTTGAGACGACAGCACTCAACGCGGAACGGACGGCGATATCGTTGCAGACTGACCAGCTGGCTGCCAGTGTGCAGTTAGTGGCGGCTCTGGGTGGTGCGTGGTCAGTCAATGATTTGCCGAATCCCGGCGATGCCGTGCGCACCCCGTAACCGCGCTGTCTCGAGTGTTTTGCTGGATTGTCCACCGATGGCCAGAACCGGTAAACCAGCGTTTTCTCGCAACCTTTCAAACTGTTCCCAGCCAAGAGGCGTGCCGTCAGGGTGAGAGGCGGTTTCCAGCACGGGCCCCAGAACCGCAAACTCGGCATTCAGCTCCCGAGCCTTAGCGAGTTGCACCAGGTTGTGTGTCGAAACGCCAACCCAGCTCCCATCCGGGAGCGTCGGGCGGGTTGCCAAGGCTATTGCATCGTCGGCCCGAAGGTGGACACCATCGGATTGCGCCCACCATAGACTTGGGTGAACACTGTTGACAAGCAGTCGTGCCCCGGCGGCCTGGCACAGAGCAAGAGCTTGCAACATTCCGGCATGTACTGGCTCCTCGCCTGAAAGTGCCTGCCAGCCAGGTTCTCGCCATTGGACCAGGGTGATGCCTTGAGCGAGTGCGGTTTGCAACTGATTGATGAATGCAGGTAGTCGGGAGCTGCTCCCCACATTTGAAATCAGATAACGGGTCGGGATTTGCAGCCAGCGTAGCGGAGGATAAGTCGCAGGCAGCAAGTCTTCCCGATTAAGGGCATCCTGAACGCTTGTCCACTGAAGTTGCTGCTTTTCCAGCGATGAAGGCTGGCCGGTCCAGCCCGTCACCTGCCAGAAATGAAGCCGCACGGTGGTATTAGGATAACGATGGACATGGGTGACCCAAGGGCGCATCCGGGTCACATGGATACCGATCTCTTCGAGCAACTCACGCTGCAGGGCCTGGCCGACTGACTCGCCTGGCTCGATCTTGCCACCAGGCAGTTCCCACCAGCCGGCCCACGGTTTGCCCTCGGGCCGACTGCCAATCAGGATTTGCCCGTCTTCCCGGCGGATGACTCCAACAGCGACATCCGTGATCGTTTCACGCATGGCGTGCAGCCCAGTCCCTCGCAAAGTGCCAGGCAACCCTTCCTGATCGTGATCCGCGTTCCAGCGTCCATTGAAGCGCCTCTGTGCGGGCCTGAACGATTGAGTCTTCAGAGCATCCCAGTTCCCGTAACCAGTGGGCGACGATATCGAGATAGTCGTCCTGACGGAAAGGGTAGAAGGATAGCCAGAGGCCAAAGCGTTCGGACAGGGAGATTTTCTCTTCGACGGTCTCTCCTGGATGAACCTCACCGTCGGACTGGTGCCTGGCCTCAAGATTCTCGCGCATGTACTCCGGCATCAGGTGCCTGCGGTTTGATGTGGCGTAGATCAGAACGTTCTGGCCGGTCGACGCGGCCGAGCCATCCAGAATGGACTTTAGTGCCTTGTATCCGCCTTCGCCCTCTTCAAACGAAAGGTCATCACAAAATACGATGAACTTTTCGGGTCTTTCGGCCACAGCGTCCACAATGTCAGGAAGATCCGACAGGTCCTGTTTGTCGACTTCGATCAGGCGCAATCCCTGATCCGCGAACTGTGCCAGCATGGCTTTGACCAGGGAGCTTTTGCCGGTGCCGCGTGAGCCGGTCATCAGGACATGGTTGGCCGGCTTGCCGTTTACGAAATGCAGAGTGTTGCGCTCAATGATCGTTTTCTGGCGCTCGATATGCTGCAGGTCTTCTGTACGGATCAAGTGTGGATGGCGAATCGCATCCAGCCAACCGTGCGCTGTGCCTCGCTTTCGCCAGCGAAAAGCATGCGCGTCCCAGTTGACGGGAGGAGGGGCGGGCGGCAACCAGGCCTGCAGTTGTGACAGCACCTGATCTGCCTTTGAAAGCAGTCTTGCCAGGTCGGTTTCAGATAAAAGATTGGTCATGTCTGGATGGGGGGCTCAGGATCGGTAGTCTGCGTTGATGCTTACGTATTCGTGCGAGAAGTCGCAGGTGTAGACGGTTTCGGTGACGTTGCCACGATTCAAGGCGATTCTCACCAGAATCTCGGATTCCTGCATGACACGTTGTCCGTCCTCCTCCACATATGTGGGTGATCGTCCACCGGATTGCGCCACCATGACATCACCCAGCCACAGGGTGACGCCACTGACGTCCAGGTCTTCGATGCCTGCATAGCCGATTGCCGCCAGAATGCGGCCCAGATTCGGATCCGAGGCAAAGAAAGCAGTTTTAACCAGGGGTGAGTGGGCAACGGCATAAGCGACTTTCAATGCCTCGTCGACTGTTTCAGCCTGTTCGACCTGTATCGTCATGAGCTTGGTCGCACCTTCGCCATCACGCACGATCTTGGTCGCAAGCTCCAGGGCCGCCTGTTTCAGTGCAGCCTCGAGCGCGGGTAGCTCCGGGTCCTGTTCCGACTCGATCCTTAGCGATCCTGCGCCAGTGGCCATCAGAATGAAAGAGTCATTGGTCGATGTGTCACCGTCTACCGTGATCCGATTGAATGACCGGTCGGCGATTGACTGAACCAGACGGTCAAGCACGGGTTGGGCAATGTAAGCGTCAGTCGCCAGGTATCCCAGCATGGTTGCCATGTTCGGCCGGATCATGCCCGCACCTTTGCTGATGCCGGTGATCGTGACAACATGGCCTGCGATCACAGGCCGGCTTGAGTGAATCTTGGGCAGCGTGTCGGTCGTCATGATGCTGTATGCGGCATCAAACCAGTTGTCTTCCGACAGGGCCGCAACGGCCTCAGGAATTGCGGACTCGATCTTGCCAATGGGTAGCGGCTCCAGGATCACGCCAGTCGAGAACGGCAGCACTGCAGTGTCATCCAGGCCAAGCGCATTTGCCGTGGCAGTACACATGCGGTGAGCGGCTTGCAAGCCAGGTTCGCCTGTGCCTGCATTGGCATTGCCAGTGTTGACAATCAGCGCTCTGGTCGCCTGTCCTGAGGACAGATTCGCCTGGCAGACCTGGACGGGTGCCGCACGAAACCGGTTCTTCGTCAGCACACCCGCGACCGTGCTGCCCTCATCCAGAGCAAATAGCGTGACATCTTTATTGCCAGGTTTCTTGATGCCAGCCGAAGCGATGCCGATACGCACGCCCTTGACGGGATGAACGTCGTTACGTGCAGGGATATGAAGATTGACAGCCATGAAAACCTCTCAACGGAATCGGGTGAGTCAAGCCAGTGTTGCAAGTACCTTGTCGGCGGCTTGCAGCGTGGCATCAATAACATCGCTGTCGTGGGTGCAGGACACAAAACCTGCCTCGAAAGCCGAGGGCGCAAAGTAAACGCCCTCGTCGAGCATGCCGTGGAAGAATCGCTTGAACATCTCGATGTTGCCTGCAGACACGTCACTCAGTGATGTCGGGATGGTTTCAGAGAAGTACAGCCCGAACATGCCGCCTTCGAAGTCTGTACTCAAGGCAACACCGTGCTTGCGGGCAACAGAGGTCAACCCATGCGCCAGCGCGCGGGTGTGTGAGGCCAGGGTTTCGTAGAAGCCGGGTTCAGATAGCAGGCGAAGTGTGGTGATGCCCGCAGCGACCGCGACCGGGTTTCCGGACAGTGTGCCCGCCTGGTAGACCGCGCCGACTGGTGCGATGTGATTCATGATCTCTGACTTGCCACCAAATGCACCTATCGGCATGCCTCCGCCGATGACTTTGGCAAGAGTGGTCAGGTCAGGCTCAACGCCATACAACCCCTGTACACCTTGTGGGCCTACTCGGAATCCGGTCATGACCTCATCAAACACAAGGACCGAGCCGTGGCGAGTGCACTGTTCACGCAGTGTCTCGAGGAACCCTGCTGCAGGCTTGACCATGTTCATGTTGCCGGCGATTGGCTCAACAATCACGCAGGCAATGTCTTGTCCATGTGCATCAAACGCGGCTCTCACGCCTTCACTGTCGTTGTAGTCAAGCACGATCGTGTGGGCGACGAACTCCGCTGGCACGCCAGCTGATGTCGGGTTGCCAAAGGTCAGCAGACCAGAGCCTGCCTTGACCAGCAGGCTGTCAGCATGTCCGTGGTAGCAACCTTCAAACTTGATGATCTTGTTGCGGTCCGTCGCGCCACGTGCCAGTCGAATGGCACTCATGGTGGCTTCGGTGCCGGAGCTCACCAGACGTACCTGCTCCATGGATGGCAGACGCTCGATGAGCATTTCCGCAATGACGATCTCAGCTTCAGTTGGCGCCCCGAATGACAGGCCGTGAACTGCTGCTTCCTGAACGGCCTTGACGACCTCCGGGTGGGCATGGCCGAGAATCGCCGGTCCCCAGGAGCCGATGTAATCAATGTAGCGCTTGTCATCCGCGTCCCAGAAATAAGGGCCTTGCGCACGCTCGATAAAGCGCGGTGTGCCGCCGACCGAGCGAAAGGCGCGCACCGGGGAGTTGACGCCACCGGGAATGCTGCGGCAGGCGCGCTCAAACAGTTCAGCGTTACGACTCATACGGAAGGTCTCCTAGGACATGTTTAAAACAGAAGGGATCAGTTTGATCCAGAAAAATGACGGGTGAACTGCTTTGCAGCTTGTGCGATGTCCGGTGCGTTGAATAGTGCACCAATTACAGCCACACTGTCTGCACCGGCCTCGATCAGCGGTCTGGTGTTATCGGGCGTGATGCCTCCGATCGCGACCACTGCCGGTCGGGGATAGCCTACCTTGCCGGCGTACTGTCTGGCGAGCGCCTGGCCTTGTGTGAGCACCGAATGCGGTGCCGGTAGTGCAGCTGGCTTGGTTCCCGATGCATACATGGCACCAAAAGCGACGTAGTCGGCTGGCACCTGCATCAACTGTTGCGCTCGTTGCGGGTCTGCGTAGCAGGATACGCCAATCAGGAGACTATCCCCGACCGCTTCGCGGACCTCGAATGGATTACCGTCATCGCGTCCAAGATGCACGCCATCGGCATTGACTTCGGTTGCTAGACGCCAGTCATCATTGATGATGTACAGGATACCCAGTTCGCTGCAGGCTTTACGAAGGCGCTGTGCGATCTTCAGGCGTGTCTGCACCTGTACGGTTTTAAGTCGCAGCTGCACGGCCACCATTCCGCCGGCTGCCGCATCGCGAACCGCTGCGTCCAGACGCTCTGCGTCATCCCAGTCTGGCGTGACGCCGTACAGTCCGCGCGGAAATCTCAACGGTGTGTCACGGCTTTGTTCGTTCACGACACTCCCCCTGTCAGCCTTTTAGCGGTTCGCTGACCCATGCCAGCCTGAAATGCACCTGACAGAGCGTCTGCCTCGTAACGGCTCGCAGCTTCGCACGCGGCCTGCATCGGAATACCGGATGCGAGCTGGGCTGCGATTGAGCAGGTAAGAAGCCCGGTGGTGTCTTGCGTTCGCTCGGGCGCAGCAACCCAGGGCCAGGTGACCGTCAGCCCTTCAGTGTGCCCGAGAAAGTAGACCGTCGATCCAGGGCGCTGCCTGAACCCCGGCAACAGCACCCATTGTGCACCCATGTGAAGCAGCGCCTGAGGGCCGGTTCCGACGTCCATCATCTCGGTCATGTCTTCGTTGAGCCAGCGATCAGTGGCATTCGGGCTTACCACGACGACCTCACTTTGCGAAACGAGCAATTCGAGACTCGCGTGTACTACCAGATCGCTGTCTGCAGTCGGTAGCTCGTCAGGATCCTCGAGTGGGGGGCGGGGGCCAAGGTGCAGGATTAGTGGAACATCCGGATAATCGGCTGCGATCTGTGCAATCACACTAACATGCTCGACTGCGGGCAGGCACCCCACCTTGATCGCCTGGACAGGCGTATCCTCAAGCAGGAACCGGATCTGTTCATCGAACAGTTCGGGTGCGCTCGGGTCGATATGGAGGATATTGGCAGAGTCCGCGATAGAAACGCCCGATATTGCCGATACACTGTGAACACCGTGGTTGGCACAGGTAATGGCATCTGCGGGAACGTCCTGTTGCCCGGTCGGGTCAAACAGGCCAATCAGTAGTACGACGGGAGTGGGCAGGTGTGGCACTTTTGTAGACATTGGTAACATTACGATCCATTGTAAAAGATCAGCAGAGAGAATTATGCGAACCTGGATGTGCCTGATATGTGGTTGGATATACGATGAAGAGCAAGGCTGTCCCGAGGATGGCATCGCACCTGGGACCAAATGGGAAGACGTGCCCCCGAACTGGGTCTGCCCGGAATGTGGTGCCCGCAAAGAAGATTTTGAGTTGATGGAGATCTGATGACGCAGTCGGTGGACTTTAGCAGACACTTTCTAATGGCGATGCATGGTCTGGTCGGTGGCGATCTGGCCGGAACCGTTATTTATGTTTGCGAACATTCGGAAAGAGGTGCACTCGGGCTGGTGATCAATCGCCCGACTGACCTCACCGTTGCGAACCTGCTGGAGAAAGTCGAGCTGGAGTCGACCAATCCGGAGGTCTCCAGAATTCCGGTGTATTACGGTGGACCGGTGCAGACAGACCGGGGGTTTGTCCTGCACAAGCCTGCAATGAATTACAGCTCCAGCATTCATCTGTCGCAAGATATGGCGCTGACGACGTCTCGAGATGTGCTTCAGGCGATTGCCAAAGGTGACGGCCCGCAAGACATGCTGGTTGCGCTAGGTTATGCAGGCTGGGGCGCGGGTCAGCTCGAGCAGGAGATGGCCCAGAACTCATGGCTGTCGGTTCTGGCTGAAGATGAGATCATCTTCGATACCGAACCAGAAGCCAGATATCCGGCGGCGATGCGGCTGCTTGGAATCGATCCTGCCATGCTGGCAGGCTCTGCCGGTCATGCCTGAATTCTCCACTGTGCTTGCGTTCGACTACGGGGTCAGAAAACTCGGTGTCGCGCTAGGGAACACGTTGCTGCGGCAGGCCCAGCCCCTCGAAATCATCGATATCGAGAATAAGGTTCGTCGTTTCGAACGAATTGGCTCCTTAGTGTCATCCTGGCAGCCGCAGCGGCTGGTGGTTGGTCTGCCGTTGACTCAGGCAGGAGCCGAGCAGCTGGCGACCCGGCAGGCCAGACGGTTCGCCAATCAGCTTAGAGATCGGTACGGTCTGGATGTCATGCTCGTCGACGAACGCGGCTCAAGCCTGGAGGCGCAGCAAGTAACACGTCATTCTCCCGACGATGCCGTGGCAGCGGCTATCATTCTGCAAAGATACTTCGACAGTTTGCAGAACTGAACCGTTTCGGGAAAATCATGAAAAGTTTGAATTCGACTGGCCTGCCTGATGCTCAGGCACTGTATGAACAGCTTCTCGAAGCCGTTCGAGGCATGATCAAGCCTTTGCCTTCGCAACAGGTTCATCTGGTAGGCATCCACTCAGGCGGGGCATGGCTTGCCGAGCAGTTGCAGAAGGACCTTGGTCTTGCTTCCGCGATGGGTACCCTCAATATCAGCTTCTACCGGGATGATTTTGATCGCATTGGTCTGCATTCCCAGATTACACCTTCAGATATCGGTTTCGAGGTCGCCGACGCGCATTTGATTCTTGTCGACGATGTGCTGTACACCGGTCGTACAATTCGGGCTGCGATGAATGAACTGTTCGACTATGGTCGACCGGCATCGATCCGTCTGGTTGTTCTGGTGGATCGAGGGGAGCGTCAACTGCCAATCCAGGCTGACTTTTCTGCCTGGACGGTGGCGTCTCCTGCCGCAGGCAATCTGGTCCTGGAAAGGGCCGGGGATGGACGGTTCAGCCTGACCCTTGAAAACGAGGCCGACTGATGTACAACCCCCAACTGAATCGCCATGGCGAACTCACCCACCTCATTTCCACCGAGGGATTGCCGCGAGACATATTGACTCATATCCTCGACACAGCCAGCACCTTCGTGCCCTTGGCGGATCGGGAGGTCAAAAAGGTCCCTCTACTTCGGGGTAAAAGCGTTTTCAATCTGTTTTTCGAGAATTCGACCCGTACGCGAACTACTTTCGAAATTGCGGCAACCCGGCTTTCGGCGGACGTTTTCAATCTCAATATCAATGCTTCGTCGGCCTCTAAAGGCGAAACGCTGCTCGATACCATCGCGAACCTGTCTGCGATGCAGGCTGACATCTTTGTTGTCAGGCATGAGGCAAGCGGTGCACCCTATCTGATCGCACGACATGTGGCACCACACGTGCATGTGATCAATGCTGGCGACGGACGGCACGCCCATCCCACCCAGGCTTTGCTGGACATGTACACCATCCGGCATTTCAAGAAGTCATTTTCAGATCTGACGGTTGCCGTCGTGGGTGATGTGATGCATTCCCGAGTGGCGCGGTCCAATATCCATGCTTTGACCACTCTGGGTGTGGCTGAGGTCAGGGCGATTGGACCTCTGACACTGTTGCCCGGAGGGCTTGACCAGATGGGCGTCAAAACTTTCACGCGGATGGAGGAAGGGTTGCGTGACGTGGATGTCATCATCATGTTGCGTTTGCAGAACGAGCGCATGAGAGGCGCCCTGCTGCCCTCGTCGCACGAATATTTCAAACATTACGGATTGACTGAAGACAAGCTTGCGCGTGCCAAGCCTGATGTACTGGTGATGCACCCGGGACCGATGAACAGGGGCGTGGAGATCGCGTCATCCGTAGCTGACGGGCCGAACTCAGTCATTCTGAATCAGGTGACTTTCGGAATCGCGGTGAGAATGGCTGTCATGAGTATCGTTGCAGGAGCGTCGGCATGAGTCTGTTGCTCAAGAATGCGCGGGTTATCGACCCCGCTAACCGGATGGACCAGGTTGCAGATGTCTTTGTCCGGGATGGCAAGGTTGCCACCATTGGTGCATTGCAGGGTCGGGTTAACGCTGCATTGGAGGTGGATCTTGCCGGGAAGGCGGTCCTTCCAGGGCTGACTGATCTGGCTGCGCGACTCAGGGAGCCAGGGTTTGAGTATCGGGCTACCCTGGAATCCGAACTCGAAGCAGCGATGGCTGGCGGCATCACCAACCTGGTCCTGCCTCCAGATACTGATCCGCCTCTCGACGAACCGGGGCTGGTCGAGATGCTCAAGCATCGGGCACGCCAGTTCGATCATGTCAACCTGTTTCCGCTTGGCGCCATGACAGTTGGGCTACAAGGCGAGGTCATCACGGAGATGGCTGAGCTCACGGAAGCGGGATGCATCGGGTTTTCTCAAGCAGACAGGCCTGTCGTGGACTCGAATGTGTTACTGCGTGCCATGCAGTATGCCCATTCATTCGGATACTCGCTCTGGCTAAGAGCGCAGGACCCATGGTTGTCCGGTACAGGAGTGGCAGCAAGTGGCCCCTACGCAGCCAGGCTGGGATTGTCCGGAGTGCCTGAGCAGGCAGAAACGGTCGCCTTGCACACATTGTTCGAGCTGCAACGTGCTGTTGGTGGGCACCTCCATATCTGCCGCCTGTCGAGCGCAGCAGGGGTAGAACTGGTCCGGGCAGCAAAGGCCCGAGGATTGCCTGTGACCTGCGACGTTTCGATCAACAGTCTGCATCTGATCGATCTCGATATCGGATTTTTTGATACGAGCTACAGGCTTGACCCGCCTTTGCGCGGACAGCGAGATCGCCACGCTTTGCGCCAGGGTCTGGCCGATGGAACAATCGATGCTATCTGTTCTGATCACACGCCGGTCGATGATGATGGCAAGCAGTTGCCGTTTGCAGACGCCGAAGCGGGGGCGACAGGTCTGGAGCTGTTGCTCTCCATGACACTTAAGTGGGCGCAACAGGACAACCTGGACTTGTTGACGGCGCTTGCCCGTGTAACTGCGAATCCGGCTGGCGTTTTGCAGCAATCCGGGCTACAGGCTGATGGGCAGGGCACACTTGGTATCGGAGCTCCTGCAGACATGGTGATTGTGGACCTGGAGGATCACTGGGTTGTCAGTCGGGAAACGCTGATCAGTCAGAGCTGCCACACGCCATTTCTGGGTCTTGAGGTGCCTGGCAGAGTCCTTGCAACCATTGCCAGGGGCAGGGTGGTCTGGGAGCGTAAGGCTTGAGCCTTCTGAGGTTTGTATGGCGCGCCTGGTGGATGAGTCTCTGGGTGCTTGGGGGCTTGCTGACGCTGTCACTGGTCTTTCCGTGGTTATCGCAGCAAGCCCGACTGGCTGTCAAGCGGTTCTGGGCCAGAGTGTTGATCCGGCTTTGCGGTATCAAATTGAGTGTGTCAGGGCATCCCCCTGAGCCGGGACCGGTGCTCTGGGTTGCCAATCATGTTTCATGGCTAGATATTTTTGTCTTGAATCATGTCAGATCGACAACTTTCATTGCCAAACATGAGATCAGGCATTGGCCCGTGCTTGGCTGGCTCGTTGCGGGGGCCGACACGATTTTTATCGAACGCGGGGTGCGTCACGCCGTGCACCGGGTTGGTCTGGCCATGGAAAACCGGTTCGAAGAAGGCCAGGCCGTGGGTTTGTTCCCGGAGGGGACCACTTCGACGGGCTTTGATGTGCTGCCCTTCTACGCAAACCTTTATGAGCCGGCGCGTCGTATGGCGGTGCCGATCCAGCCGATTGCGCTGCTGTACTCCCATCGCGGTCAAAGAAGCGATTTCGCATCTTTTGTCGGGGAGGAGAGTCTGATGCAGAATCTCTGGCGTGTACTTGGCACCACGGGTGTGTCAATCGAAATGGTGTTTCTGCCAGTCATGGCTGGTAACACACTGGGTCAGCACAAGCGCAACGAACTGGCAAGCCTGACTCGCCAGGATATTCGCTCTGTCCTGCTGAGGTCTCCCGGGGCATGATCCAGGTGAATGCGCTCTGTTACGGCTGCGTCAGTGGGTCCAGGCTTTGGTGGCATGGAATCTGGACCAGTTCCCGGTCGCTTTGGCGAATGGCGGTCAGGTGACCTCCCCAGACGCACCCTGTATCGAGACAGATCGCATCCGGTCGTATGAGCAGGCCAAGGGTGGACCAGTGTCCAAACACGACAGTGACGTCCTTGGTGGCACGATTCGGCATGTCAAACCATGGCACAAGACCCTGGTGGTGTGCACCGGGTGATGATTTGATTGACAGCGCCATATGGCCCTTGGGTGTACACATCCGCAGACGAGTCAGTGCGTTGACGATCACGCGAAGTCGCTTGCCGCCTTTGAATTCGTCTTTCCAATGGTTGGGCTCATTGCCGTACATCTTGTCGATGGCGCGCTGCCAGTTCTTGCCACGTAATGCTGCTTCAACCTCTCTCGCGAGCATGAGCGTCTTCTGCGCGTCCCATTTAGGGAGCACGCCAGCATGAACCATCAAATGATTGTTCTCGAAGTGGGCCAGTTTCTGGTGTCGTACCCAGTCGATGATTTCGCCTGCATCCGGTGCCATCAGGATTTCACGTAAGGTGTCATGCTTGCCAGGAGAACGGACACCCGCTGCCACAGCAAGCAAGTGCAGATCGTGATTTCCGAGAAGTACGACACAACGGTCCTGCATCTGCATGAGGTAACGTATCGTGGCAAGGGATTGTGGGCCGCGATTGATCAGGTCGCCCGCAAACCAGAACTGGGCATCCACATCCTGCGCGATCGTCGGATGTGCGAGTAGCTTGTTCAGTGAGTGACAACAGCCTTGAATATCTCCGATCATCCACACTTCAGTGGCGCTCATACTTCGGCTCCAGCCTGAATTTTCATCGGCTTCGTTTCTCCTTTGAGGGCTTTTTCCTCTTTTCCTTCGGTCCGAGTCTGCGCTCCATGTTCATGACCGTAATGATTGCCAGAAAGAATGCAACAGCGTTCGGAAACAGTGCGGTGAAAACCGGATCCAGCTGGTAGAGCATACCGACGTTCAGCGCCAGTTGATTCACCATGAAAAATACAGTTCCAATCAGTATGCCAACAAAGATCTTGGCAGCGACACCGCCGCGGCGCGTCTGCATGTAGGCAATTGGTGCAGCGATGGAGAGCATGACGATGAGAGTGAACGGGTAAGCAAGTTTGCGCCAGATAGCAACTCTCTGTCGATCAACGTTCAGGCCGTTCTCTTCCATGTATTGGGTGTAGTCGATCAGGGACCGCAGCGACATGCGTTCCGGTACGAGGATCCTTGCAACCAGTCGGTTTGGAGTCAGCGAGGTGGCAATCCTGAACTCGGGCAGCTTACTTACCTGCATGAGGGGGGCGTCGGGTGGTGATGCCTGTGACAGGGCATCGACTGCATCGGGTGGAAGCTGATTCTGAACGGCATCCGAAATGATCAGACCACCGTCGTCAAACTTTCCTTTCGGAGCCTGAATCAATGATGTGAGAACGGCGCCCGTTTCGAACTCGTAAACAGTGAGGTTGGCCACCTCGCCAGACGCTAGCAGTTCACCCACATTGATGATCCGGTAACCACCGTTCTCACGGGGTTCCTTGAACCAGTATCCACTTGCGAGGCGCCCGCCTTCAACCTTGCCCCGCATCAGCAGGTTGGCTTCGCTGTATCGAACCTCTGAAGCCGGGGTGATGACCTCAGAGAGCAGGACTGCCAGAATGATCACGGGAATCGAGATGACCCAGAGCATACGCAGCAAGTGTGCGGAGCTTACGCCTGAAACCCGAAAAATGACCAGTTCGTTTCGCTGGGCCAGACCCGCCAGTGCCAGAATTGCGCCAACCAGCAGGCCGATCGGGAGCAACTCATATAGTCGTGTCGGTAATGCCAGCATCTCCAGATATAGAAGAGATGTGACGGGAAACAGCTCGTTGACGGCGTCAAGCTGGTCGACCAGTGTGAAAAAAGAAAACAGCCCCAGAAGTGCGATCATCACCACAAACGTGGAGCGGTAAATCTCTCGGGCGAGATAGTTGCGGGCGGTTGACATGGCGTCAGTTTAACGGACGTGGGCCACGAGCTGCATGCGGATCTGCTCAATCACAGCGTCCACGGCCGGTTCAATCCCATGCCAGATCCGGAAGCTTTCTGCTGCCTGGCAGACCAGCATGCCAAGTCCATCTGCCATCGCAAGCTTCCTGTGACGGGCGGCATAGTCCAGAAACGGTGTCGGCTTCGCGCCGTACATCATGTCGTAGATGAAAGTATCGTTTCCAAACGCCATGTCAGGCAGTTCAATCGTCGCGCCTCCAAGGCTGCTGCTGGTCGCATTGATGATCAGGTCCCAGTCCTGCTCGAGCCTCGGGTCGTTCAGTGAACAGGCCGTGATGACGCCGGTATCCTGGGGATGCAGGGCAATGTGCTCCTTCACCAGAGTATCAGCCTTGCTAAACGTGCGGTTTGCGATCATGAGCAGTCCACAACCTTGCTCCCGAAGTGGGCCCACCACACCGCGAGCGGCACCACCCGCTCCCAGAATCAGAATCTTGATACCAGGTCTGAGCGTTCCAAGCCGATTCAAATCCCTCACCAGTCCCACGCCATCGGTGTTGCAACCGTGGATCATGGCGTCTTTGACCCAGAGCGTGTTGACCGCGCCGGCTTCGCGAGCGCGTTGCGACAGGTGAGGTTGCGCCATGTCAAATGCGCGCTCCTTGTACGGGACGGTGATATTCAGACCGCGCCCACCATTGGCAAAGAATTGTCTGACGGTCTCTTCAAACTGGTCAGGCTCCGCATCAATGCGACCGTATTGCATGGAAATGCCAGTTTGTCTTGCAAACTCCGCGTGGATGTCGGGAGAGCGGCTGTGCGAGATCGGGTGACCGATCACTGCAAAATCATATTCTGGCTGCGTCATGGTGTTTTTGTGGTCAGTTGTCCGGGCGTGAACTCCCAGGTGCGGGTGATCACCAGTTGGTCAATGTCGTCTGCAAACTCTGGCGGAAACGAAGCGAACGGGCTGGCAAGCTGGAGTATCCTGCGAACCGCCTGATTCAATAACGGGTCAGATGCAGGGCGATCCAGTTTCACATCCAGAACACGTCCGCTGGCGTCAATCGTGACAGTGGCTTGCAGTGAGCCTGTGGGGCGCCTGTCACCGTCGCTTGGGTAGTGTTCACTGCCTGCCTGTTCTACGGTCAGTCTCCAGCTTTCGATGTAGGCTGCAAAGCGGTTTTTGATCGCGGAGGGGGCATCATAGTGCCTGCGAGGCCTGGCGTTGTAGCGTTCGATCTCCTGCAGGATAGCAGCGATCCGGTCATTGAGTTCGAGCGCCTCCTGATCTGTGGGGTCTGCACCTTCGGTCCTTGCATCATCTGTGCGTTCTGCGTCAGCGGGCCGATCTGGAACCGACCACAGGCTCATCAACCGGGTGAGCAACTCTTCCTGCTGTGCCTCCAGGGTCTGACGCTGCCTGGTCATGGCCTCGAGTGACATGTCTTCGTCTACATCACCGACTCGGGGTGAGGGGGTTGAAGCGATCCGCTCGCTCTGATCCCCGCCACCCTCAAGGTTCGCCTGCGCAATTACGTTGGGCATGAGCGGTTCCTGATCGTCATAGGTGTTGACGATCATCACGTCAAGCTTGGGCGCGCGTGCATCGCTGGGCGCAGGCTTCGGGGATTCTGGCCAAGCCAGTAACAGAGCGTGCACCAGCATCGACAGGGCGATCCCCCAGCGCAGAAAGTTTTGCTCCGGGGCTCGTATCCAGTCGTACCAGAAAGACGTTTGACGCATTGGTCGTGTCCGGTGTCAGCTAGCTGACTGCTTCAGTTGTCTCGGCCCGGACGAACTGGGCCTGAATCAGAAGAGTGAGCTCATCACATCCCGTAACCTCGATTTCAACGGGTGTCGCTCTGGCCAGCTCGGGCATCGCCGAAACGTTGAGTACCAGTGGCAGGCCTTCCAGTCGGACCAGATCGTCCCGGATAACCTGTCCTTTGAATGCAAAGTGCTTGTTCTGTCTCATCCAGCGAATGCACCAGTAGCGCTCCATCTGCTGCTGAAACTCGCTCCAGACAGCGTACTGAGCCTCAAACGCACTGATCAAGGCAAACAGGTCCGCATCCTTGGGTTTGTACGGCGCGACCAGTGGGGCGGAAACGCCATGCTGGGCCATGGCGACAAGTTGGCGCTGGTTGACCAGGTCCACGTAGCGGCGCAAGGGTGACGTGCACCATGCGTACTGTGCCACCCCGATTGCTTCGTGTGCCAGGGCGTGGGTGCTCATCCTGACCCGGCCTGTCTGTTGAGACCGGTAGACCCCTGGGAGGTTGTGGTCTGCAAGCGACTTTCCCCAGATCTCGTTGGCAAGAATCATGTACTCGGCAACGAGCAGATCAAGCGGGGCGTTGCGCTTGCGGGGCTCAATCCTGACAGGTGAGTCAGGGTCGTCAGCCGGACCATCGACGTAAAAACTGTAGTCCACCCGGTCATTACGCTGTGGCTTGCCCCGCCTCTGGTCTCTGACCGCGCTCAACGCTTTGGAAAGCTTCCATAGCGGACGTAACCATGATTCATAAGGAAGATCGGAGTCATTGTTCTCGATTGTCTCGGTCGTGATGACGGCATCGAGCTCGTTGTGGCGTAAGTTGTTTGTCAATATGACGCGCTCGAGCCGGGTCTGGTACTGGCGGACTTCCCCGGATTCAGGGTGAGCCTGAACGTAGAGCGATAGAGCAGGTACCGGTTTGCCTGCAAACAGGGAATAGCTGTCGATCACGCCATCGGGTTGCATCGGGATTTTTTCGCCGGGCATGTAGACAGTTGACATACGGTCCCGCGCGATCCGGTCAAGTTCGCTGTCGCGAGTGACTCCCAGTGCAGGGACGGCCACGTGAATGCCGACTTCGAGCCAGCCGTCATCGATCTCTCGAACGGACAGGGCATCGTCGATTTCTGTGGTGGATATGTCATCAACGGAATAGGCCGTCACGTCTGCCAGTGGCAGGTCGTCGTGCACGAACTCGGACTGCACACTGCCAAACCCGGTTCCTTTCGGAAAGTTCGCCGCCATAAACCGAGCCCTGTGCAACGCCAGTTCATGCGGCCAGGCACCGCAATCCAGCAGGAGCCGGTCGGGAGTCTTGCCCGATTCCTCACATGCCAGACTAACTGCTTTCCAGACCTGTCCGTTCTTGTCTGGACGGGTGACCAGCAACAAAGCCTGTTCGGCTACCTCAGCAGGTAGCTCTCCCTGCAGGAGTTGTTGCGCCCACGCTTGTTGCTGCTCGAGTTGCAGCCGCTTTTTTTCTTGCGCAGCAAGTGCGGCTTTGAGAATTTCCTCGGGTGCCCGCCGGTAGCGTCCCTTGCCTCGACGATGAAAGTAGACCGGCGCATTGTGCACACCGAACAGCAGAGCAGTGACCTCGGTAGCCACCGGTTCGTGACCGTAGTATTCCGCGGCAAGCGTCTGAATTTCGAACTCGTCTTCCGGTGCGACCTCCCAGAGAAATTCCGGGTCGACCTCGCTGGCCATGCTTTGTGCCTGGTCAAGCAGCTCCTGAGGTTGCGGACTGGCAAAAGTGAGAATGCAGTTAGACCGCTTGATCTTGCTGCGCTTTCCAGAGTCAGACTCGATCTGCAGTGTGGTGGGGGCCTCTTCGCGAATGAGGGCTGCCTTGAACTGACTGCCTTCCTCGAACAATACAAACATGGATTTAACTCGGTTGGTTCACGATATCAGGGTATGCGAAACTCAGAATATCGGGGATAAGATCGGCGAACACATTGGTCAGGCCGTGGTCACCACCTTGAATAATGGTCTGGCGACTGCCCTGGAAAAATTCCCGCATCTCGTTCCAGTCAAGCACTTCATCTCCAGTTGCTGCAATGAGAAAGTAGCGATCGGGACGTGTGATCCGGGTGATGGCCATCGCCTCTAGCTCGTCGACGTAACTCGCGAGAAAGTCCATGGGCTCGCCATTGTGATAATTCTCGTGCTTGCCCACCTGGGTGGCGAGGTCGCGCGGGGCATGTACAGCCGGGTTGAGCAGCACAGCCCGGCATCCGAGTGTTTCCGCCAGGCATGTTGCGTAAAAGCCGCCTAGCGATGAGCCAACAATGGTGAGCTTCTCCATGCCGGCGTGATGCTCCAGACACAGATCCAGTGCCTGCTGATGCGCCAAGTCAAAGGACTGCGCCGGACTGACGGGCAGGGCCGGGCAGCGCCAGAGTGACCGCATGCCACGCGCCGTCATGACCGCCTGCATGTGTTGTGCCTTGAACGACTCGGGAGAAGACCGGAATCCGTGAAGGTACAGAATCATTCTTGAGCCTTTGAATGGATGGATTGAAGCAGGGTGAGCAGTTTCTCATGAATCTGTCCAAAACTGCCATTGCTCATGACGACAATGTGATCACCGGGTTGCGCCGATCGCACGACTGCGTCGGCGAGTTCGTTCAGCTCATTTTCGACCCGATAGTGGTTACCTAGCGGCGCCAGAACTGCCTGGGCATCCCACTCAAGCTTGTGTTTGCCTGAAGTTTCAGCGTAACAGAAGACCAGGTTAGCTTCTTTCAGAGACTGCGCCAGCTGCGCAGCCATGGATCCGAGCTTCATCGTGTTCGAACGGGGCTCCAGGACTGCGATGATGCGCTGCGCACCAACTTTCTGACGCAAACCCGCAAGCGTTGTCTTGATTGCACTAGGGTGGTGCGCAAAATCGTCGTAGACCGTGATATCCCGAACCGTTCCTCTGACCTCCATGCGCCGTTTGACTCCTCCGAAGGCATTCAGCGCGTCCAGTGCGGCGTCGGCGTCGATTCCAATATGCGAGGCAGCTGCCATGGCAGCCAGGGCGTTCTGTATGTTGTGTTGCCCGGATAGCGACCATCGCAAAATGCCAACCTCCTGATCTCCTAGCCAGATGACCGGTACACCATCACTGCCATGCTGCGCGTGCCAGCCGTGCGCGATACCTGTCCGGATGACAGGCGTCCAGCAGCCCCGATCCAGTACCCGTTCGAGCGCCTCGTCCTGATTCGGAATGACGATCTGTCCCTGTCGGGAAATGGTTCTGACCAAGTGATGAAACTGGGTTTCAATCGCGTTCAGATCCGGAAAAATGTCGGCATGATCGTATTCCAGATTGTTCAGGATTGCGGTGCGACTACGGTAGTGAACAAACTTTGAACGTTTGTCGAAGAAGGCAGTGTCGTACTCGTCAGCTTCGATCACGAAATGATGCGAGGATGCGTTGTATTTCGCTGACACGCCGAGATCCGGGGCGACTCCGCCAATCAGAAAGTTGGGTGACAGGCCGCATGACTGGGCAATCCAGGCGAGCATGGAACTGGTCGTGGTCTTGCCGTGCGTCCCAGCGACTGCGAGTACGTGTTGCCGGCTCAGAATGTGTTCGCCCAGCCATTGCGGTCCCGACACATATGGCAGATTCTGGTCGAGAATTGTTTCCATCAAAGGATTGCCACGGGTGACCACGTTACCGATCACGAAAAGATCTGGCTTCAGGCTAATCTGGTCGGGGCTGAAGCCTTCAACTAGCTCAATCCCCTGTTCGGCCAGCTGTGTGCTCATCGGCGGGTAGACGCCTTGATCGCAACCTGTTACACGATGGCCAGCCGAGCGTGCAACCAGTGCCAGCCCACCCATGAATGTTCCGCAAATACCCAAGATATGAAGGTGCATCTGAAATCTCCTTGTGGGCATTTTAGATGCCTGCAAACATTCGCATGAGGTAAAGCGGCGCTATGATTGAATCATGAAACGAAGAACGCTTATTGTCGGAGCGGCCGGACTGGCTGCGTTAGGTGCAACTGGCTGGTTTGCATTCAAGGAAAGTGCACGCAAGGCGCCGCAGGCGAACCGGGAGGCAAGGCGGACACCGGTCGAGCCTGATCCAGCTGTATTTTTCAAGGCAGCCTTCGATGAACTGAACGGTGATGTCGTCCAGATGGAGTCCCTTCGCGGTCAACCTCTTGTGATCAATTTCTGGGCGACATGGTGTCCGCCCTGTGTCAAGGAAATGCCGGAGCTTGACCGGATTTCGGAGGAGATGCCAAATGCCAGGGTTATCGGAGTGGCCATCGACAGCCGGGACAACGTGGTCAAGTTTCTGGACAAGGTGCCTGTGAAATTCCCGATTTATATAGCCGGCCATGCAGGCATTGAGGTGACCCGAGGCCTTGGGAACAACGTGATGGCCTTGCCCTTTACCATCCTCATCAACGACCGTGGAGAGCTTGTTTCGAAGGTCCTGGGGGAGGTGGATCCAGCGTCTTTGCGTACAGATATCTCTCGAATGTTAGCCGGGTGAGTCGGAAATATGTAAAATTGACGGCAATTAGCAAGGAGTTGCGAATTTTTACGGTTGAATGCCACCATGCCCCATCAGATTCTGGTTATCCACGGACCCAATCTCAATATGCTCGGGACCCGGGAGCCGGAGATTTACGGAAGTTTGACACTGGATCAGATCAACCAGTCTCTGGTGGATTGTGCACGTCAGGAGCAAGCGATTCTGTCCACCTTTCAGAGCAACAGTGAGGGTGAGCTGGTTACGCGCATTCAGCAGGCTCGAACTGACGGAACCACTTGGCTGATCGTCAACGCGGCCGCCTACACCCACACCAGCGTGGCAATAAGAGACGCGCTGGCAGCTGTTGCAAAGCCATTTGTCGAGGTTCATCTTTCGAACGTTCATCAGCGAGAGGACTTTCGTCATCATTCTTATCTCAGCGATGTGGCCAAAGGCGTCATCGTCGGGCTGGGAGCATGGGGCTACGAAGCAGCTCTTCGCTACATACTGCAGCAACCAGTCTCTTGACTGGGTTAATTGAATTCAAACTGTTGGCATCTGCTACAGATTGATTTTTTCTGATCCCCTTACGGAAAACAAACAACATGGATCTGCGCAAACTTAAAACGCTTATTGATCTGGTCGCCGAGTCTGGAATTGCCGAGCTCGAAATCACGGAAGGCGAGGACAAGGTACGCATTGTCAAGTTTTCTCAGCCAGCGCAGGCTGTGAGCGCACCGCAAGCACCCGTGACAGTCGCGGTGCCGTCAGGTGCACCTGTGGCTGAAGTGCCACCCGCACCCACGCACAAGGAAGGTGATGTGGTCAAGGCGCCCATGGTGGGAACCTTCTATCGTGCACCAAGTCCTGGTGCCCAGCCCTTTGTCGAAGTGGGCCAGAGTGTCAAAGAGGGCCAGCCTCTGTGCATCATTGAAGCGATGAAGCTGCTCAATGAAATCGAAGCCGACAAGGCGGGTGTCATCAAGGAAATTCTGGTTGAGAACGGTGAGCCAGTCGAGTACGGTCAACCCCTGTTCATCATTGCCTGATCATGTTTGAAAAACTTCTCATTGCCAACCGCGGCGAGATCGCCCTGCGCATTCAGCGTGCCTGCAGGGAACTGGGGATCAAGACGGTTGTTGTTCACTCAGAGGCTGATCGCGACGCAAAGTACGTGCGACTGGCCGACGAATCAGTCTGCATTGGGCCAGCTCCCTCCAAGGAAAGCTATCTGAATATGCCGGCGATCATTTCGGCCGCGGAAGTCACCGATGCCGAAGCGATTCACCCTGGTTATGGCTTTTTGTCCGAGAATGCGGACTTTGCCGAGCGAGTTGAAAAAAGCGGATTTGTTTTTGTTGGTCCCAAGCCAGAGTCGATCCGGCTGATGGGAGACAAGGTCAGTGCCAAGCGGTCGATGATCGAGGCTGGTGTGCCGGTTGTGCCGGGATCGGAAGGCGCTTTGCCGGAAGACCCTCAGGAAGTCCTTGCGATTGCTCGCAAAGTGGGCTATCCGGTCATCATCAAAGCGGCAGGCGGTGGCGGTGGGCGTGGCATGCGTGTTGTGCACACCGAGGCGGCGCTTCTAAGCGCGGTCACCATGACCCGAACCGAAGCTGGCGCAGCATTCAACAATCCGGAAGTCTATCTGGAGAAATTCCTGGAGAATCCTCGCCACGTCGAGATTCAGGTCCTGGCAGATGGCGGCCGTCGTGCCGTATGGCTTGGTGAGCGTGACTGCTCGATGCAGAGACGTCACCAGAAAGTGATCGAAGAGGCGCCAGCACCCGGTATCCCCCGACGACTGATCGAGCGAATTGGTGAGCGGTGTGCCGAAGCGTGCCGCAAGATTGGCTACCGCGGGGCTGGCACATTCGAGTTCCTGTTCGAGAATGACGAGTTCTATTTCATCGAGATGAACACCCGGATTCAGGTCGAGCACCCGGTAACCGAGCTGATTACCGGAATTGATCTGGTTCAACAGCAGATCCGGATTGCCGCGGGGGAGCCTTTCGAGTTGCGCCAGCGCGATATCCAGTTCCGCGGTCATGCTCTGGAGTGTCGTATCAACGCGGAAGATCCGTTCAAATTCGTTCCCAGTCCGGGTCGAATCACGAACTGGCACACTCCTGGGGGGCCAGGTGTGCGAATCGACTCGCACGCATTTAATGGCTACTTTGTGCCTCCTTACTACGACTCAATGATTGCCAAGGTTATCACCTACGGTGATACCCGTGAGCAGGCACTGGCTCGTATGCGTACGGCGCTTTCCGAGATGGTGGTTGAAGGGATCAATACCAATATCGCCTTGCATCGCGAGTTGCTGGTTGACGCTCGCTTCATCGAGGGAGGAACAAGCATTCACTACCTCGAGCACAAACTGGATGAGCGTCCCTGATCATGGCGACCACTTCAGCCAGGCACGTTCGGAACACCCCCCCTCGGTCGAACTTGTCGGAGGGTTTCCATGCGTGAGCTGATTCTCTACTGCAGCGGCCAGCTGGCAGATGATCTGACAGATGCACTGATTGAGGCCGGGGCCTTGAGCGCCAGTGTGGAAGACGCTGATCTGGATACGCCAGACGAGAAGCCCCAGTTTGGTGAGCCTGGCAGTGACGCGACACCGCAAGGGTGGGATCGCAGTCGCCTGCTGGTCTTGTTGCCAGACGGCCTTGATCCGCATCAGCTTGTGGAGCAAGTTCAGGCAGAGTTTGGCATTTCGATCGGTGATTGGGACGTTCGGGAGGTACCAGATCAGGACTGGGTCAGATTGACTCAATCCCAGTTTGGACCGATCGAAGTCAGCGACCGGATTCTGATCGTGCCGACCTGGCATAGTGCCGACGTCGATCCCATGGATGAGCGAGTCAAAATTGAGCTCGATCCGGGCCTTGCCTTTGGTACAGGCAGTCACCCGACGACTCACTTGTGTCTGCGCTGGTTGTCGGACTGCCTTCCTGATGGAGTGAGTGTTCTTGACTACGGGTGCGGGTCTGGCATTCTGGCCATTGCGGCCAGACTGGTTGGCGCCAGGGATGTGTGGGCAATCGATATCGATGAGCAGGCAGTTGATGCCACGCGTCTGAATGCCAGTGCGAACGCAGTGGTGTTGCAGGCAGGCTTGCCGAAGGATTTGCCGTCGGGTGAGTTCGACGTGGTGGTTGCCAATATTCTTTCCAATCCCCTCAAAGTGCTCGCTCCCATGTTGTCAAAACGTGTCAGGCCGGGAGGGCATCTGGTCTTGTCTGGCATTCTTGAGCGTCAGGCTGAGGAAGTGGCTCGATTTTACGAGCCATGGATTCCCATGCAAGTCTGGCAAGCGCAAGATGGATGGGTCTGCCTTGTGGGTGAGCGACCCGAGGAGGCTGTGTAATGAGTCTGATCACTCGTTGCCCGAAGTGTCAGAGTGGTTTCGAGGTAACCGCGGATCAGTTAAGACTCCACGATGGATTGGTTCGTTGTGGTCAGTGTTCCCATGTATTTGATGGATTCAAGTGTCTGCAGGCTGAACTGCCGACGCTGACTCGCAAAATCGATCAAGAAGGGATTTCATCCACACAGGGTGATCTCTCACGCAGCCCGGTTGCTGCTGACACGACGGGCCGGCAAGCAGCGACCCCACCCGCTTTCACGCAAGCGTCCTCGGGCGCCCACCAGTCAGGCGAGGCATCCAGGCCTGGCTCACCTCCCGCTACTGTTTCGAATTCGCAAGCGAGTATCAAACCGGCCTTCCCGGGGCATGACACGGGTAGAGCACCAGGCGGACAGCCCGATGCCTCTGCGACCGAACCGTCTTCCCCTACAAGCGTCTCCTCGTCTGCGTCTTCCTCTACATCTTCATCAATTGCATCGTCTTTTTCTTCCTCTCGGTCAGCACGAGCGTCAGAGCCTTCTCTGTCGCTGGACGGTCATGAAAAGCAGCAGCACGATGAAGAAGACTCACCGCTCGTGCGGAGAATCAGTGCCTGGACGGATCCGCCGACTGACCGGTCCCTCTATCCCTCCGTCAATAGCTCAAAGCCTGGACAAGACAAGCCCATGTCCGCACACAGTTCGGTTCGTGAGCCCCATGTGCGGGTCAGGCCAGCAGTGCCTTTGAGAGACAGTCGAGAACCTGTACTGTCCAGATTGAATTCTGCAGAGTTGGCGGCTGATGACACAACCGCAGTCGAGTCCAGGCCCTTGCGTGTGATGGGGGAAGCCCGGCTCAGAGGTGAGGATCCTGCAAGTGCTGGTCGGCGTGAGCCCGAGTTTCTTGAGGATGACGTGTCTTCAACGGGCGCGACCACTCTGTGGTGGCTTGTCGCTCTGGTTCTCGGCGTCTTGTTGCTGGGGCAGTTTGCCTTGTATTTCAGGAATGACCTCGCGACGACAATGCCTGCAACAAGAGGGGTGCTGGAGCAAATCTGCAAGCCGCTGGGATGTGAGGTCGGTTACGTGAGACATATTGATCGGATCGTCATCATTGGTTCATCGCTGCAGCAGGTAGAGAGCAAAGACGGGCAGGAAGGTAGTCCCTATCTGCTCAAGCTGACGCTGCAGAATCGCAACGACTATCCCCAGCCTTGGCCTTCCTTGTTACTGTCGCTCAGTGATGCATCTGGAACGATTATTTCCAGGCGGGTGATGACTCCCCAGCAATACTTGCCCGTATCCCTTGAAAATGCGCCGTTTGGTGCTCGCCAGGAAGTAGCGTTAGAAGTTCCTCTTTTCACTCAGGGGCTCTCAGTCAGTGGGTTTGAATTACAGCGATTCTTTCCCTGAGTGAGCCGATCGACCTTTTACAACCTCAGGTGCACGCGTGATATCAAAGGCAGTTTTGATTTGTGGTTCAGTCGCATTCGATACGATTGCGGTGTTCGATGGACGTTTTAAAGAACATATTCTTGCTGACCGTATCCATGCGCTTAGCGTCTCGTTTCTCGTTCCTTCCATGCGAAAGGAGTACGGGGGTTGCGCTGGCAACATTGCATACAACCTCAAGCGTCTCGGAGGAAATCCTCTACCTGTCGCGACCATTGGTGAGGATGCAGGGGACTATCTCGCCCGGTTGTATGCGCTGGGAGTGGAAACAAGACGAATGCTGGTTGTCCCTGATATGTTGACCGCCCAATGTTTCATTACGACAGATCTGGACGACAATCAGATCAGTGCATTCCACCCGGGCGCGATGGAGCACTCTGCAAAGAATGACGTGTCGGATGAGGATGCAGCCTGGGCGATTGTGGCGCCAGACTCCAAAGTGGGCATGCTCACGCATGTAGACCGTTTGAGTAAAGCGGGTGTGCCGACGATATTTGATCTTGGTCAGGCTATGCCACTCTTTGATGGGGACGAGTTGCTGGACGTCATTGGCAAGGTGCAGGCGCTGGCACTGAATGACTATGAGGCCAGTGTTGTTGAGCAACGGACGGGCAAGTCGATTGAACAGATTGCGGTTGATCTCGAGGCTGTAGTTGTTACCCGTGGAGCACAAGGTGCGACACTCTATTCAGATGGAAAAGTGACAGAAATCGCACCGGTTCTGGCCGAGCAGGTTGTCGATCCGACCGGGTGTGGTGATGCACATCGCGCCGGACTGTTGTATGGTCTGACCCAGGGGTGGAACTGGGAGCGTGCCTGCATGCTCGGGAATGTGATGGGGTCGATCAAGATTGCCTCCAGAGGGCCACAAAATCATGAGGTTGAGCCAGAGGTTGTGGATCAGCGCATGCGCGCGGTCTATGGGATTGGTCTTAAATAGAGTATTCTCACACTCAGAGGTCGTAGATAGGAGAAATCATGAGCATTAGCAGTTTTAAAACCAGTGCACGGACTGTCAGGCTTGCCGGCGCTGCAGTCGTGGTAGGCTTGCTTGGCGTAACGGTATCTGGTTGTCAGACGCCGAGCGCCTCGGCGAACGTTTACACCTTTGATCAGGCGCAGTCTGAGCAGATTGTTCGTCACGGTACGGTCGTCTCCGTTCGTCCGATCGTGATCCAGCGTGATCGCAGCAGCGGTGCGGGCATGGTTGCTGGAGGTGCGCTCGGTGGAGTGGCTGGTAGTGCAATCGGTGGTGGTACCGGACGGGATCTGGCGATTGTCGGTGGTGCCATTCTGGGCGCACTTGCCGGTGAGCAGGTTGAGGAGCGCATGGGCAGGACCAATGGTCTTGAAATCACCGTTAGACTTGATAATGGTGAAGACCGCGTGATTGCTCAGGAAGCAGATGTACCTATTTCTGTAGGCCAGCGTGTTTCGGTGATTAGCGGAGCTGGACCGGCCAGAGTCGTGCCCCAGCGTTAAAGTACCCGAAGTATCCGGCAGATCCGTGGCAACACGGATTTCAGCGGGGAAAAAAAAGCATCACTACAGGTGATGCTTTTTTTGGTGCGCCTTTTCTGCCATTTCTATGTTGAACGGTCATCTGGTCAGGCCCTGATATGATCTTGACAGAAGTCCTGAGCCCTCGCATGCCTGACTGTTTGCTCGTGCTCGCATCAAACACCAAACAGCGTAAAGCTGATGCGGTTTAGAACCATCATCGCGATTTGCGCCAGGATCAGTAAAACCAGCGGCGAGAGGTCAATCCCGCCAAAGTTCGGCAGTATGCGCCGGATGGGCTCAAGCAGTGGCGCGGTGAGTGTTCTGAGAACTGGCATGACAGGAGCCATTGGATTAACCCAGGACAGGATTGCCTGAATCAGTGTGAGCCAGATGACCAGGTTCAGCATCCATCGTGCCGTCGTAAAGATTGCAGCCCCCATAGCGGGGCCGATCATCTGAGCAGGAGGCAGCGACAGGGTTGCTACGGTCCACATCAGGATCAGATAAATAAATGCGACCAGATAGGCACCCAGAAGACTGGCAAGGTCTATAGAACGGGTAGACGGCAAAACACTGCGCAAAGGCTTGCAAAGCCATTCCGTCGCTCTGAAAATCAGTTGTGAGAACGGATTGAAAGGATGAAACCGGATCGCATGTAACCACATGCGGGCAAGGAACGCCGCACCCAGAATGGTAAAGCTGATTTCAATCAGAAACTGCAGAATTTCGCCTGGCATGGATTCTACGCGCCCAAGAAACTGGTCAACAAAGCGAATTGTCGCATGAGCATGCCCGTTTGAGTTGTCCTGACCGGTTGTTGCAGCACGAAGATGTGAGACCAGTCAGGGACAATTTTTGGGGGCGGATGAACTGTCAGGGACGACTGCCGGTCGGGAATGGCCATGCAGCGACCGGATTCTTGGCGGTCTTGGCACTCTTTGCAACAGTTTTAGTAACTTTCTTGGCAGCGGGTTTACGTACCACGGCCTTCTTGGCGGTCTTCTTGACAGAGGTGGGCTTGGCGGCTTCCGCAGCAGCCGGCTTTGCCGGAGCGACTTTCTTGGCAACGACTTTTTTTGGTGCTGCAGGCTTGGCAGCAGAGGATGCTTCGGCTCTTTGCGAGGTGGAGGGAGCCACTTTCTTTGCAGGAGCCGCCGTCTTCTTGACGGCCTTCTTGGCAACGGTTTTGGCTGCTTGCTTGGTAGCCGGTCTGGCAGTTGCCTGGACCCCGGATTCAGCAGATTTTGCTGCGACTTTACTGGCGACTTTCTTTGCCGCAACCTTCTTCGCAGCTTTCTTGGCTGTAGCCATGATGTAACTCCTTTCTTGTTATCAAGGACTCAAAAATTCGACGAGAGAACAGCTGATGCGACTGCCACCAATACAGCGGCCGAGAGAAGTCTATCTTCAACCCCGGACATGATAGACCTGTTCAGGCCACTCATGTCACGCAATGACATGTGCGAACAACAAGCTGGAACCAAGCGGACGACCTGTTTCTAACTACCCTTGTTGGGGCAGCACTTGTTCGCACCTGCTTGCAAGTCAGTCACTCAGGACCAAATTGATCAGACAGAGTGACCGACCGTCCATTATCCACCAGGATGGTAACCATATGCTAGTGATAAGCGACTGTTTATTGGCATATGGTTCTAGACAAGATTAACTTCTCATCAGTAGACACGTCGATCACCAACCCTCCCGCATGTCTGAGGTCCATGCAACGAAGGTCGGATGAATGTCCCTTTACTCCCAGTTGAGAGCTCCACCTGTCTGATACTCGATCACTCGAGTCTCGAAGAAGTTTCTTTCTTTCTTCAAGTCAATCATCTCGGCCATCCATGGGAAAGGATTCTCTTCCTGTCCGAACAGTGGCTCAATACCAATCTGCTGACAACGACGGTTTGCAATGAAGCGCAGGTACGACTTGAACATGGGAGCGTTCATGCCCAGTACACCGCGCGGCATTGTGTCCTCTGCATAGGCGTACTCGAGTTCGACCGCTTTACGGAAAAGCTCACGAATTTCTTCACGAAACTCGGGGGTCCAGAGGTGGGGGTTCTCCAGTTTGATCGTGTTGATCAGGTCAATCCCGAAATTGCAGTGCATCGATTCATCGCGCAGGATGTACATATATTGCTCTGCCGCCCCTGTCATCTTGTTCTGTCGGCCGAGCGCCAGAATCTGCGTAAACCCGACATAGAAGAAAAGCCCTTCCATCAGGCAGGCAAACACGATGAGCGACTTGAGCAGTGTCTGGTCGTTTTCAGGTGTACCGGTTGCGAAGTGAGGGTCGGCAATGGCGTCAATGAACGGGATCAGAAACTCGTCTTTCGCACGAATCGAGGGAATCTCGTTGTAAGCGTTGAAGATTTCTGACTCATCCAGATCCAGACTTTCCACGATGTACTGATAAGCGTGGGTGTGGATGGCCTCTTCAAATGCCTGGCGCAACAGAAACTGCCGGCACTCCGGGGCCGTGATGTGGCGGTATGTTCCAAGAACGATGTTGTTGGCGGCCAGTGAATCGGCCGTCACAAAAAAGCCGAGATTGCGCTTGACGATGCGACGCTCGTCCTCACTCAGCCCATTCGGATTTTTCCACAGAGCGATGTCGCGAGCCATATTGACTTCCTGCGGCATCCAGTGGTTCGCGCAGGTCGCGAGATACTTCTCCCAGGCCCACTTGTACTTGAATGGTACGAGCTGGTTGACGTCGGTCTGCCCATTGATGATCCGCTTGTCGGCCACGTTGACGCGCTGGGCCTGTGCCTGCGCAGAGACCGGCATTTCCTTCAGGCCAGGTGTTGGAATGGCAATATCTCCAAACACGCCTGTGGCTGAACGCAAACCATCATCGCGTCCTGCCCTTGGTGCGGCCGGATGTTGTGTTGGCTGTTGTGCCGGTTTGACTTCATCATCCCAATTCAGCATGGTATTCCTTGTATTGATCTCTTTGCTTTCTTACTGGCAAGCTTCGCATTCCTCAAAACCGGGGTCTCCAGGTCGCATGGTGCAAGCAGCGCCGACAATTTCTGCTTCCGGCATGATGGCCGGTGCCGAACTTGAGGCCATTGCGCCGGAACCCGTCGAACCCGACATGCTGACGGCGTTCAGCTCACCGCCCTGGCCGGTTGACTTCTCGGCACTGGTTGCTCCCAGCGTACGCAGGTAGTAAGTTGTTTTCAGGCCACGCAACCACGCCAGCTTGTAGGTTTCATCCAGTTTCTTGCCAGATGCCCCTGCCATGTAAATGTTGAGCGACTGCGCCTGATCGATCCATTTCTGGCGACGGGCTGCACACTCAACGATCCATTGTGGCTCAATCTCGAAAGCAGTCGCATACAGTGAGCGAAGCTGAGCCGGAATGCGATCAATCTTTGAAAGGCTTCCGTCGAAATACTTCAGATCGGCAACCATCACCTCGTCCCACAGGCCGAGCTTCTTGAGATCTTGCACCAGATTCTGGTTGACGATTGTGAACTCACCAGAGAGGTTCGATTTGACGTACAGGTTCTGGTAGGTCGGTTCAATGCATGCCGAGACGCCGATGATGTTGGAAATGGTCGCTGTCGGCGCAATAGCGATGCAGTTGGAGTTGCGCATACCCTGACGCCTGATGCGCTCGCGCAAGCTATCCCAGTCCATGGTGCTTGAGTCATCCACTTCAACGAACCCGCCCCGTTCCTGGCGCAACATCTCGATCGAATCCTGCGGCAAGATGCCTTTGGACCAGAGAGATCCCTGATAAGTTGCGTAAGTTCCACGCTCGACAGCCAGGTTACTGGAAGCGCCATATGCGTAGTAGCACACTGCTTCCATGGAAGTGTCCGCGAAGGCGATTGCGGCATCGCTTGCGTAGGGAACGCGCATGATCTGCAGGCAGTCCTGGAAACCCATGATGCCCATGCCTACCGGACGGTGTCGCAAATTCGAGTTGCGAGCCTTGCCGACAGCGTAGTAGTTGATGTCGATGACGTTGTCCAGCATGCGCATGGCGGTGTTGATCGTACGCTGCAGCTTTTGGTGGTCAAGCTCATGCCCGCCATCCTCGCGTTGCTTGAGGTGTGCGACCAGGTTCACGGAGCCCAGATTGCAGACCGCAATCTCTGATTCGTTGGTATTGAGCGTGATCTCGGTGCACAGGTTTGAGCTGTGTACGACACCAACGTGCTGCTGGGGCGAGCGAATATTGCAGGGGTCCTTGAACGTGATCCAGGGATGGCCAGTTTCAAACAGCATGGACAGCATCCGACGCCAGAGTGAGATCGCGGGGATTTTCTTGAACAGGGTCAGCTCGCCGCGAGCAGCCTTCTCCTCATAGCCAACATAGGCTCGCTCGAACTCTTGTCCCACTTTGTCATGCAAGTCGGGGCAGTCTGACGGAGAGAACAGGGTCCAGTCACCGCCTTCCATTACACGTTTCATGAACAGGTCTGGAATCCAGTTGGCTGTGTTCATGTCGTGGGTGCGACGGCGTTCGTCACCAGTGTTCTTGCGAAGCTCGAGAAACTCTTCAATATCCAGATGCCATGTCTCGAGGTAGCAGCAGACCGCACCCTTGCGCTTGCCACCCTGGTTCACCGCAACGGCGGTGTCGTTGACGACTTTCAGAAAGGGTACAACGCCCTGGCTTTCACCGTTGGTACCCTTGATGTGGCTGCGCATGGCCCGCACAGGAGTCCAGTCATTGCCCAGACCTCCGGCATACTTTGCAAGCAGTGCGTTTTCCTTGATTGCTTCATAGATGCCATCAAGATCATCGGAAACCGTAGCCAGATAGCATGAAGACAGTTGTGAATGGGTCGTGCCGGAGTTGAACAGTGTGGGCGTTGAGCTCATGAAGTCGAACGATGAGAGCAGCTCGTAGAACTCGATGGCACGGGCCTCGCGATCGATCTCGTTGAGTGCCAGGCCCATTGCAACGCGCATGAAAAACACCTGGGGCAGTTCGATCCGCTGTCCCTTGATATGCAGGAAGTAGCGGTCGTACAAGGTCTGCAGACCCAGGTAGTCAAACTGCATGTCACGATCAGCATTCAGTGCCTGGGCGAGTCGCTTCAGGTCATAGTTACCTAGTTCACTGTTCAGCAAACCACCCTCGATGCCACGTTTGATGAATCTGGGGAAATAGTTTGCATACTCCTGATGCATGGCATCCTGAGAGGTTTCCTCACCAATGACTTCCTTGCGGATGCTGTGCAGCAGCAGGCGAGCAGTCACCTTGCTGTACGCCGGATCCTTTTCCACCAGCGCACGAGCTGACAGGATGGCGGACTTGTGAACTTCTTCGATGGATATGCCGTCGTAAAGGTTCTTGAGGGTTTCTTTCAGAATCAATTGTGTGTCGACGAAGTCGCCCAGATCGCGTCCAGCGCTTTCGATCGCAGTCTGCAGACGTGCAACGTCCAGAGGCATACTCACACCATTCTCGATCACATTGAATGTGTGATCCGCCTGTGTCATCGGCGTTTCGCCGGCCGCAGCGCGTTCCTGAGCACGTCGCTCACGGTACAGCACGTAGGCACGTGCGACATCGTGCTCACCGGATCGCATCAGCGCCAGTTCAACTGCATCCTGAATGTCTTCAATGTGGAACGTGCCGCCGGTCGGTCGGCCGCGAACCAGTGCGCCCACGACCTGTTGCGTCAGTTGCTCGACGAGCTCCCGGATACGGGCCGATGCAGCACCCTGACCACCATTGACGGCCAGAAATGCCTTCGTCATGGCAATCGCGATCTTGCCTGGCTCAAACCCGACGACAGATCCATTGCGACGAATGATGTGATAGCTGGACCAAAGGGACGTGCTGGTGACGGGGGCACCAGCGGCAACGGGTGTCTGAACACCAGAGACAGTGGGGGAGGGCGTTGCAACTTGCATTTGGGGGGCTCCTGCGAGTGTTTTTATGCGCTCTCGAGGGTGGCAGACTGATCGAGAGACGTTGTGGTGACGAACACTACATGTTGTGTTCGTTAATATTCGATCCACTAATTCTAGTGTCTCAGATGATATCCCGCAAGTGCCTAAGTCTGTGTTAAAAGCGTTGTTTCGAGCGATTTGAATCTACTTGCTCACGCCTCGGTCTGACGGGCTGCACAGGCGCAGAGTATCTCGTTCTGCGGCCCGTCAGTGGTCGCCTTCTGCTGATTCTGGGCAGCAAACCGGAAGACGACAGACTGAAAGGGACGCAGCCTGTGGGAGAGGGAATTGATGCGTTTTGTTAGGGCCTGGCACCCATCCCGCTACTGATACCAGCCACCTGGGCGAATCACTCGCTCAGGAATGTCTGCAAACGCTGCATGACGCGTTTCTTGCCCAGAATTTCAAGGACAGCATCGATCGCAGGAGTCTGTGTGGTTCCCACTACAGCCAGGCGCAAAGGGATGGCAAGCTGGGGCATCTTCAGTCCCTGGGTGCCCAGAATCTGCTTGATCAGGGCACTGATACTGGCGCGCTCCCATGAGCACTCGCTTGCTTGATCCAGGAACGCAATCAGTGCGGCGCGTGAGGCATCGGTCACATGCTTGGCGAGCGTCTGCGCATCCGGAGTCTGTGGCTCTCCATAAAACAGCATGCTCGCCTGGGCCAGGTCAGCAAGCGTCTCGCTACGTTCTTTCAGAAGGCTGACCACTTCTTCAAGTGGGAAGGCTCCCGGATCACCGCCCAGTTCACTGATGCGTGGTGCAATTATCTGTGCGAGCCAGGCTTTGTCCGCGTTCTGGATGTAATGTGCATTAACCCAGTTCAGTTTCTTGGGGTCCCATTGCGACGCCGATCGCGACAGGCTGCTGCCGTCAAACCACTGGATCAATTGCTCGCGATCGAATATTTCGTCGTCGCCGTGACTCCAGCCCAGACGCGCCAGATAGTTGATCATCCCTTCTGCGAGATAGCCCTGGCGCTCGTAGTCCATGACACTCACTGCACCGTGGCGTTTTGAGAGTTTTTCTCCATCAGGCCCCAGAATCATGGGTACATGCCCGTATACGGGCAGTTCTGCGCCCAGTGCTTGCATGATGTTGATCTGACGCGGCGTGTTGTTGACGTGGTCATCTCCGCGGATCACGTGCGTGATACCCATGTCCCAGTCGTCGACGACCACGCAGAAGTTGTATGTGGGAGTGCCATCCTGGCGAGCAATGACCAGATCGTCGAGCTCGGTGTTGGCGATGCTGATGATGCCTTTGACCATGTCGTTCCAGGTCGTGACGCCATCAACCGGGGTTTTAAATCGCACCACGGGCGTACGGTCTGCCGGGACGGCAGGCAAGGTCTTGCCAGGCTCTGGGCGCCAGGTTCCGTCGTAGCGTGGCTTGAGCCCTCTGGCGCGCGCCACTTCACGCATGGTCTGGACTTCCTCCGGACTGCTGTAGCAGTAATAGGCCTGTCCCGACTCAAGCAAACTGGCAATCACTTCCCGGTAGCGGTCCATCCGCTGCATCTGATAGAAAGGTCCTTCATCATGTGTCAGATCCAGCCATGCCACGCCATCCAGGATGGCCTGGACAGCTTCCGGGGTGGATCGTTCGAGATCAGTGTCCTCGATTCGCAGGATGAAGTCTCCGTCGTGGTGTTTTGCAAATGCCCACGAGAACAGCGCTGTGCGGGCACCTCCAAGGTGAAGATATCCAGTTGGAGAGGGGGCAAAGCGGGTACGGACGCGACGGTTTGGATTCTGGCTCATCTGATTTTCGAATGGTTTGTGCGGAAAGTTTGTGCTTCAATGGACAGTCAGGTAAACCCTGATCAGGGCTGTTCAGCATGTGCCGGTTCGCCCGCATGTTTGCAGTCAGTCTGTCTGAAGCAAATGATCGCCAGTTCGACTGGACGTCACTCTATTTTAGAGCGTCAGAGTACATCCTTTTGGTTAAAGCAGCAGATACGCCTATGCTACGTCACGCCCTTGATCCGTTGTTTCAGCCGCGCAGCCTGATGGTTGTGACTGATCAGGCACTTCCCGTCATGCAGTCATTGCCGGCTTCGCTACGCAACAAGACCACCCTGATCGAGCCCGCTCCCGGCAGCCTTGCAAGTATTCCCGCCAGGCTGGAAGGTCTGACTGCCGGGGAGAGACTCGACCTGGCGCTGATCTGCATGCCACCGCTCAATCTGGCGCACACGCTGGATCAGCTTGAAGGAGCTCCGCCCCGCGCACTGGTCATTCTGGCGCATGAGGCCATTGATCCTGACCCTGAGTCGACCCGGACGTTCTGTGCGAAGTGGGCCAGGGCACATGGCTGCGCCCTGTTGGGGCCGTTTGCGTTTGGATTGCAACGCCCCAACCGGGGGCTCAACCTCAGTCAGCATCGTTTGCTGGCCAAGCCAGGCAGGGTGGCACTGATTGCCCAGTCGCGTTCAATCATGGCCGGCGTGCTGGATTGGGCCGATGACGTGCACATCGGATTCTCCACGGCAGTCGCGCTGGGGGACGAACTCGACACCCGAATATCGGAAGTGCTGGATTATCTGGCGACGGATTCAAGTACTGACAGCGTTGCAATTTATCTCGAGAAAGTGAGTAACGGGCGTGAGTTCATGAGTGCACTGCGCTCGGCTGCGAGTGTCAAGCCGGTTGTGGTGCTGAGGTCAGGATCGCTTGATACGGATCCACGAGAAGAGGAAGCGTTTGATGCCGCCCTGCGTCGCGCAGGCGCCGTCCGGGTCAAGTACTTTGTTCAGCTCTTTTCTGCGCTCAAGGTCTTTATGTATCGAAGTCGTCCCAAAGGGCGGCGTGTGGCAGTGTTCTCCAACGGTGAAGGACCGGCTCAGCTTGCGCTGGACATGGCCTTTTCGGGCGGACCGATTGTGCGAGCAAGCCTGTCGGACGCTTCCCGTAACAGGCTGAACAAGTTTCTTGCGCCAGGGTCTTTGATATGTAATCCAGTGGTCACTCACCAGCCTCTGAATGCCATGCTCGTCAATGACGTCCTGAGTGTTCTGTTGCAGGATGACGGGGTGGATGGTGTGGTGGCCAGTTTTGCGCCGGATTCCCGATCAGACTTTCCTGGAGTGGTCGCGGAACTGGCGAGATTCGCGCCAGTTGCCAACAAGCCTGTACTGACTTGCATGATGGGTGATGCCGGGATGCGACCCTTGCGACGAACTCTGGATAATGCAGGGACTTCTGCATTCCGTACCCCGGAATCGACTGCTAACGCGTTTGGCATTCTGGCCAGTCACCATTACAACCAGCAGCTTCTACTGCAGATTCAGCCTGCCGAACCGGACCACGCACTGCCGGATGTTCGTGTCGCAAGGGAGCGGTTGCGTCTTGCACTTCAAACGCAGGGCGGTCGACTTGACAGGGCTCAGGCCTGGGCGCTTCTGGCTGACTTTCATGTGCCATTGGCCCCGATTGCCCCGGACCAGGCACCGGTCTCGGTGACCGAGTATCCTTGTGCGATCCGTGTCGGAACAGACCCGCTGTTCGGACCCGTCGTGCGGTTCGGTGCAGGTGGCATGATGGGGCGTATCGCAATCGATCAGGATGGTGTGGATCTCGCGCCCTTGAACCATTTTCTGGCCAAGCGGCTTGTACAAAGAAGTCAAATCTGGCAGCAGATGCTTTGCACCATGGTGTCGGGGGCTGCCTTGACCAGGTTGCTGCTGGCACTGGAGCTTATCTCGGATCTCGTGTCGGAATGTCCCGAGATTGAAAGCATCACGATCGATCCCGTCGTGATCAGGGGTGCCATGATTTTTGTGGCAGACCTGGATGTTGTCCTGAGGGATGGTCTTTGTCAGGCGGTGCCTGCTGCAAGTGGCTACGAACATATGGCGATTCACCCGTACCCGCGCCGGTGGGTGGAGAAGCTCTCCCTCAAGAATGACGTCGAGGCAGTGATCAGGCCCATCCGCCCGGACGATGCCCTCGCACTACAGCAGTTTGTGCGGGATCTCTCTGACCAGGCCCGCTACATGCGGTTTGTCTCGATGATGCGAGAGCTCACGCCGAAGATGCTGGCCCGCTACACACAACTGGACTATCACCGGGAGTTTGCGCTGGTTGCCACGATTGTCGAGTCCGACACCAGTGGTGTCGAGGCCCAGAAAATAATCGGTCTGTCCCACTACCTGCTCAATCCGGATGGTCAGGGTGCCGAGTATGCGCTCGTTGTCGCGGATGACTGGCAGGGGCAGGGTCTGGGCAAGCGGCTGATGTCGCGCCTGACAGAAGCCGCCCGCGAGCAGGGCCTGAGCTACATCGAAGGACTAGTCCTTTCCAATAACAGGCCCATGCTCACCCTGATGACCAGGAGCATGGGAATGCGTAACGATCCGGATCCGGATGACCCGACCGGTATGCGCCGGGTCTGGATGACCTTTAACCCAGAACCTGTTCCAGAAACGCGTTGATGTCGGCTACTTCTTCCGGGCAGACGCTGTGCGGCATCATGTAGGTATGCCAGCGCACGTCATATCCGTGGCTTTCCAGAAAGTCTCTGGTTTTCGTGCCGCGGTCAATCGTGACCACGGGGTCAATCGTGCCGTGCGCCAGGAAGATGGGAGTCTTGCGATTGGCGTCGCTCAATCCATCTGGCGCAGTCTGGGCCAGCGGCAGGTAGCCCGACAAACCCATCAGCCCTGCCAGACTGTGTTTTTGACGTAAGCCAGTGTGCAGGGTCATTGCGCAGCCTTGCGAGAATCCGGCCAGCACGATCCGCTCAGGCGCAATGCCGCGATCGATCTCACGTTCGATCAGTTCATTGATGCTTTGCTCGGATTTCAGAATGCCGGCTTCATCCTCTTGTATGACCATTGATGGAACAAGAATGTCATACCAGGCCGGCATCACCATCCCGCCATTGATGGTGACGGGTTGCTGAGGAGCGTTGGGGAATACGAACCGGATGGCGTGTCTGGATGCCACGTTCAGTGCAGGAACCAGTGGTGCGAAGTCATTGCCGTCAGCACCCAGGCCATGCATCCAGATAATGCTGTGGGTGGGCTGTTTGCCGGTTTCGATTTCGATGCAGTCAAGCATGTTCAGAATCTCTTTCAGGTTGTGGGTGGGTCGCTGGGTTGCTGTTCGTTTTTCTCGTCATAAGCCGCCTTGATGGCCTGGAACAGCGCCCTGTAGTGCTTGCGCTGAGGCATGTGGTCGGCGGGCTGGGATGCGTTCTTTTTTGCCTCCTGGCGTGCGGCACGAATCAGTGCGCGAAACGCCTGAATATCGACAGACGGATGTTGCTCCAGCCATGGGGTGAGGTGGTCATCGCTGGCCAGTAGCCTGTCACGGTCGCGTTCCAGGCGGTGCATGTGAGCGGTTTCAGTGGCAGAACCCTTGTCCCAGGCGTCAAGCTGGGCCTGAATTTCCTGGGCAGGGGCCTCTCGCATGAGTTTGCCGACGTAATGCACCTGCCGTCTGCGTCCTTCGCGGCTGGTGGTACGCTGGGCAAGCAAAATGGCCGCCAGAAGTTTCTCTTCCAGGTTCAGTCGCTTGAGTCTTTCGACTGACGTGTCGACCAGTCGCTTGCCTAGCGCCTGCAGCGCAAGCATGTCGCGCTTGACCTGCGATTTGCTGGGCCTGTCCTGTAATTCCTGGTGCTCGGAGTCTTGTTCGTGTTCCATTATTGGGTTTCACCCGGTCTTGTGTGCTGACTTCGCTATCATACAAACCTTTGAACCAACTACTTCAGGACGTCTCATTCATGCAGCCATTGCCAATCGCAGAGAGCAGAGCCAGATTCGAGGATCTGGTCACCCAGGCACTCGATTACGCCAGGTCACTCGGCGCGACCGACGCGGCCGCTGAGGTCTCCGAGGGGCAGGGACTCTCGGTGTCAGTGCGTCTAGGGTCGCTCGAAACAGTTGAACAGACCCGGGGAGCTTCGCTGGCGGTGACTGTGTTTGCCGGCCAGAAGCGCGGCTCGGCCTCTACCTCTGATCTGTCACTCGTTGCATTGAGGCAGACCGTCGAAGCGGCCTGGCATATTGCCCGTTATACGGCCGATGACCCCGCTTCGGGACTGCCAGATCCTGATGAACTGATGCGCGAACCCGGCGTAGACTTGTCTCTGTATCATCCCTGGTCAATCGATGTCGAGCAAGCCACCGAGATGGCACTGGCGGCGGAGGCGGCAGCGATGGGGCTGGATCGGCGCATCTCCAATTCAGAGGGCGCCGGTGTGGACACCAGCGAAGGTCAGTTTGTCCTGGGCAATACCCGCGGATTTCTGAATGGGTACAGCTTCACAAGGCACGGGTTGTCTGTTGCACCCATCGCTGGCAAGGGAGACCAGATGCAGCGAGACTTCTGGTACGCAAGCGATCGGCGCGCTGACCGGCTTGCTGATCCGGCGGTATTGGGAAAGTACGCCGCCCAGAGGGCGTTGTCGCGTCTTGGTGCGCGCCGGCTTTCAACGCGAAAGGTTCCCGTGGTGTTCGAGGCGCCGTTGGCGCTTGGGCTGCTTGGGGCACTCACGCAGGCAGTTAGTGGTGGTGCGCTGTACAGGAAGGCGACGTTTATGCTGGACTCGCTGGGCACACAGATTCTGCCTGAGCACATCATGGTCGATGAGAATCCGTTCATTCCAGCAGCGATGGGCAGTGGTGCATTTGATGATGAGGGTGTGTGCACCCGGGTGCGACAGGTGGTCACGGCGGGGGTGCTGAACAATTATTTTCTGTCTTCGTACACAGCGCGCAAACTGGGCATGAAGACAACCGGACACGCGGGCGGATCTCATAATCTGCAGTTGCGCTCAACTCGCACGGCTTTCAATCATGATCTGGACTGGCTGCTAAAGGAGATGGGAACAGGCTTGCTGGTGACCGAGCTGATCGGGCAGGGCGTTAATTACGTGACTGGTGACTATTCCCGTGGTGCATTTGGCTACTGGGTTGAGAACGGCCAGATCCAGTATCCGGTTCAGGAAATCACTATTGCTGGCAACTTGCGGGAGATGTTGATGGGTATTGCTGCGGTGGGTGCGGACGAACTCACTCGCGGGAGCAAGACAACAGGCTCGATTCTGATCGAATCCATGTCGATTGCAGGGACCTGAGTGACAGGGACGGGAGCGGTTGACGCGTTCCAGCCGCCTTGTTGGCTCAGAAAAGTCTGTCTGGTTTTTGTAGGTTGCTGTTTTTATAGTAGAATGCTTGATTACTCAAAATTTTCTGGTTAATTGGTTTGTGCCTGTGTTTCGCACAGGTGGCAAAAATTGCCAGACTCGAAGAACTACGGGCGGGGTAACAACGCCTTGAGTTCCTGAATGATGGGTAATTTCAAGCAGCAGGATTCCCCTGCTGTCGTTCGAATCAAAATTTAGGATCCAATCATGAAAACCTTCGTGGCAAAGCCGCATGAAGTCAAGCGTGACTGGTTCGTGATTGACGCGAAAGGCAAGGTTCTTGGACGTGTGGCCAGCGAAGTCGCACGACGCCTGCGCGGTAAACACAAGCCAGAATTTACGCCGCACGTTGACACGGGCGACTATATCGTCATCATCAACGCTTCTGATATCGTTGTGACCGGTAACAAGGCTCAGGACAAAAAGTACTATCGCCACAGTACTTACCCGGGCGGTATTACCGAGACCAACTTTGCGAAGATGCAAGAGCGCCATCCTGGTCGTGCGATCCAGAAAGCCGTGAAGGGCATGCTTCCCCGCGGACCTCTCGGATATGCAATGATCAAGAAACTCAAGGTCTACGCTGGTGCCGAGCACCCGCATAGCGCCCAACAGCCTCAGCCGCTTGACTTTTAAGGACGTCGAACATGATTGGTAACTGGAACTATGGAACCGGCCGCCGCAAGACGTCGGTGGCACGTGTTTTTCTGAAGAAAGGCACGGGTAAGATCGTTGTCAATGGCAAGCCCGTTGATGAATTCTTTGCACGCGAAACAGGCCGCATGGTCGTTCGTCAACCGCTGGAACTGACTGGGCATCTCGAGTCGTTCGATTTCAAGGTTAACGTGCATGGCGGTGGTGAGAACGGGCAGGCAGGTGCTGTGCGCCATGGCATCACCCGTGCGTTGATTGATTATGACGCAACCCTCAAGCCAGCGTTGTCGCAGGCCGGGTTCGTAACGCGCGATGCACGTGAAGTGGAACGTAAGAAAGTAGGTTTCCACAAGGCACGTCGCCGCAAGCAGTTCAGCAAGCGTTAATTTCTCCTTGCTGTTGTGCCGCACGAAAGCCACCTACGGGTGGCTTTTTTTTCAGGAGCGGCCTGCCTGTGACAATGTTGTCACAGTGTTGCGAAAGGATGAAATGAATTCCACTTGATTCACTTTGTCTGGCCTGTCAGGGTTTGTCTCTGTGGTCATGCACGCTAGAATCACCCTTAACCAGAGAACAGAATCGGATCGCGGAAAATGATGAGCACATCTGCAAGTCCAGTCGTAAAAGTGGGTATTGTCGGTGGGACCGGCTATACAGGTGTTGAACTGTTGCGTTTGTTGTCACAGCATCCCAACGTCGAGTTGACAGCCATCACCTCGCGAGGTGATGCAGGAACGCGGGTTGCGGATATGTTCCCCAACCTGCGTGGCCATCTCGATCTGGTCTTTACCACGCCTGCCGATGCGCCCCTCAAGGAGTGCGACGTTGTGTTCTTTGCGACACCGCATGGCGTCGCCATGAGTCAGGCCAACGAGTTGCTCGCAGCAGATGTGAAGATCATCGATCTGGCTGCAGACTTCCGTCTGCAGGATACTGCGATGTTCGAACGCTGGTACAAGATGTCGCATGCATGCCCGGATGTACTGGCCGAATCGGTTTATGGACTACCTGAAATCAATCGTGAAGCCATTCGCAAAGCTCGGGTGGTCGGCAATCCAGGGTGCTATCCAACGACAGTGATTCTGGGCCTTTCGCCTTTGCTTGGCCCCGATCCGATGATTGATGTCACGGACATCATCTCTGACTCCAAGTCAGGTGCGACCGGAGCTGGTCGCAAAGCCGAAGTTGGCTTGCTGTTCTCTGAGGTCAGTGACAGTTTCAAGGCGTATGGTGTGTCGGGTCATCGCCATCATCCTGAGATCGTGTCCCAGCTTGAAGGCTTGACAGGTGCATCAGTCGGTCTGACCTTTGTGCCGCATCTGGTGCCGATGGTGCGGGGCATGATGAGCACGATCTATGTGCGTCTGACCGAGAAGGGCCTTGAGACCGATGTGCAAGCCTTGTTTGAAGCTCACTACAGGGACTCGCCATTTGTTGATGTCATGCCTGCTGGCGCGCAACCTGACACCCGCTCGGTGCGAGCGTCCAATATGCTCAGAATTGCGTTGCATCGCCCACCGGGTACGGTCGATCGACTTGTTATTCTGGCTGTGCAGGATAACCTGGTCAAAGGCGCCTCCGGCCAGGCGGTCCAGAACATGAATCTGATGTTCGGACTACCTGAAGAGGCGGGTTTGAGTCAGATCGCGATTCTGCCTTGAGCGCAAGGCGTGCCAGGAGCGGACTCGGGTTCCATCGTCGATGGTTCCTGGCAAGCTCTTGCGGCCACCTTGCGTACGACCAGATAGACGGTTGATGTCAGTGCAATCCAGGCGATGAATGCCAGGTGCACTGAGACTCCCAGGCTAAGGATCAGGTAAGCGCAACAAACAATACTGAGAATAGGCGTCACAGGATAAAGCGGCACAGAAAATCCCCGGCGAAGCTGGGGATGGTTTTTTCTGAGCAAAATCAGCGATACCGACACAGCAATGAATGCCATGAGTGTTCCGATGCTAACCAGTCCCCAAAGCATGTGACTGGGTACGAACCCCGCCATTGGGGTGACAACCAGTGCAGAAACCACCGTTGCGACGCGAGGAGTGCCGGTGGTCGGGTCAACTTTTTGAAGTCTGTCTGGTAGTAGCCCATCTCTGGCCATGGCAAAGTAGACACGAGCCTGTCCATACAGTGCAATCAATGTGACGCTGAAGATCGAGATGACCGCCCCGCATGCAAGTACGGTTGCGCCACCTGATGTGTTCGTTGCCTGACGCAGTATCTCGGCCAGGCCGGCAGACTGCCCCCTGAAAAACTCTACCTTTTGTGCGCCGAGAGACGCAACCGTCACAAGCAGGTAGACACCTGTGACAATTGCCAATGCGCCAATGATCGCCTTGGGGAGGTTCCTGTCGGGATTGACCGTTTCTTCACTGGCATTGACCACGGAATCGAGTCCTACAAAACTGAAGAATACGATGGCGGCTGCCTGACTCACTCCGGATACGCCGCTGGGCATGAAAGGAGTGAAGTTTCCGGTGTCAAACACCGGAATGACCATCACCACAAAAAGCAGGAGCAGTGCAATCTTGCAGGTTGTGAGCACAGCATTGAGCTTGCTGGACTGGCCGGAACCTTTGAGCAAGACAGCTGCGCACATCCATACGACCAGCATTGCAGGTATGTTGCCGACATGGATCGAGTCTGTAGCAACGGGGCCTGCCTGAAGTGAGGACATACGAAAGGTCGGCGGGATTGCGTGCCCGGTGAGCAGTACCAGTGCCTCGTTGAGATAGCTGCTCCAGCCAACCGCTACTGCAGCGGCTGCAACGCCCCATTCCAGTACCAGGCAGGCTCCGACAAAGAGCGCCAGGCCCCGGCCCATCGTCATGTAGGTGAACGTATAGGACGAACCAGTCACGGGAATGGCACTGGCTACCTCGGCGTAACACAGTGCGGTCAGCCCGGCGGCGAAGGCTGCGACCAGAAACGATATGATGACTGCCGGGCCGGCAAGAGGGGCCGTCTCGGTGAGCACAAAGAAAATCCCGGTTCCTAAAGTGCTTCCAACCCCCATGAGCATGAGGGAGGTCAGTCCGATGGTGCGATGAAGACCGCCAGATGTAGATGCCTGCGGGTCAGGCAGGGCCTTGCGTTGAAAGAATTGACCCATGATGATCTCAAAAAAAGAAACAATAGTAAAACAAACTTAGTACTGATGTGGTCGGCCTTTGATTTCAAGGGTTGCACATTTCCCGTAGTTGAATTAGGGGTAATACCGATTCGTCACTGTGAATGCGCTAGACTTTCATTGCTCAGAAGTACGTGCCAGAAGCAGTACGTGCCTTAAACGGCCGTCAACCGAAGTGATGTCAGGAGTCAAGTCATGAGCAGTGTCAGCGAAACAGTGGACCTTCAGTCCCCGCCCCCAGCCATTCTTTTTACGGACTCTGCCGCGGAGAAGGTGCGTGATCTGCTGATTGATGAAGGCAATCCGAACCTCAAACTGCGCGTTTTTGTGCAGGGCGGCGGATGTTCAGGATTTCAGTACGGTTTTACGTTCGACGAAGATGTCAACGAAGATGACACGGCACTCGAAAAGCACGGCGTTCAATTGCTGGTGGATCCGATGAGTTTTCAGTACTTGGTTGGTGCAGAGATCGACTACAAGGAAGATCTGGAAGGCGCACAGTTCGTCATTCGCAACCCGAATGCTTCGACAACTTGTGGCTGTGGTTCTTCGTTCTCAGTCTGAACGTATTCCCGTTTCTGTATTGTTTGCCTCACCGGTCGATGAACAGCCGTCGCTCAGTTGATTGACGGTGCCTGCACGGTCATTATTCTTGCAGTGCACTATAAAAAGCCGCCCCGTCTCTTGCAGGGCGGCTTTTTCATGAGCCAGCCAGCTCCTTTGCCGAACCGGTACGGTTCCCGTATTGACGATTCCTCAAGCGCCCTCACAGTACCGTTGCCTGCAACCACGCCGATCTCGCTTCGTCCCTTCATCCAGCTAAGAGCCCCAATCCGTTCAAAAAGCTTTTATTGAAAAAGAATGCGGGCATCACTGTTGCGCCCCACCTACAGGAACTCGCCTGATGAAAATATTGCTTAGCAAAATGAGAGCAAGTGAGAGAGTACGGTCTGGTCCCTATCTTACATTCAGTCTGGGAGTTCATCCGCCGGGTATCTGCGGGTAACCGAAGTGAAACAGGCCCGCTTTGAATGCTGATGGTCAGTCAGCCAGTGCCGCGCGTTGTTTAGTGCAAGCACAGAATTAAGCAGGCACGTCTATCTTGAAACTGACAGGATGTTGAATGGCTGCTCGTAATCGGGTGAATGGCTTCAAATGGTCGCTTACGTGCGCGGCAGGGATAGTCTTGATCCTGCCTGATGCCACGTCTGCTAACTCTGCAGAAAGCTATGGATCTTACTCCTTCCTTCCTTCTTCTCCACCTTCGTGGCGACCCTTGGAGGTCAACAGGCAGATCTATTCGTTACAGAACTCAATAGTCGGTGGTGCCAGCCAGAACAGTTTGTCTCTCTCGGGTGGCTACCAGGTGTCGGGCTTCAGTGAATTCATCCTGATCGGGCAACCGAATTCAATGGGGTCGTACTCAAATGACCAGCGCAAGGCACCTTCAGCGACCATCTTCTATGACATGCCTTTTGCGGGCCCGCTTTCTGCCAACGGTGCATATTTTGACTGGCGACCGTATATGTCGAACCAGCAGACACAGCGTGAAGTCGATACGGGTGGATTTACTTCAGCACCCTGGGGTGATGGATGGATTCCTGGGCCTCAGGCTGTGCAGTTCAATGTGGTGTCTGCAGGAACATCGGGTTACTTTCTACAAGGCAAGGAAGGAGAGGGATACAACTATCAAGGCGGTGACGGTGGTTCGCTCGAGATCACCTTCGCGACGCACAATGCGGCCAATCCACTCGCGTTTATTAACTCTGTCGCGATGTCCGGGACGGGCAGTGGACTTGCCTGGCAGCCTGCAGGAGCGCTGATCCATGTCACCTCCCGGGGGGGTGATGGCGTGGGTTACGGCAATAACATCACCCGTCAAAACGGTGGAAAGGGTGGCAACGTGTCGCTGGTTGTAGGTGACGAGTCAGCTGTGACTTTCATTCCGCAGACCTATCTGCAACTCAGCAATGTCAGTGGAACAGCACGCGCCCCGTTTTCGGGTGTAGTGGTATCCTCCATCGGTGGCCAGGGCGGAATAGGATCCGTACCTTGGTACAAGGCAGATGATCCCGGTTACGTCAATAACAACGTGCCGATTGCACCTTTGTTCTCGGTGATCAAAGCGAGTCCCCACTTTTACACGGATCATCCGTACCGTGATGTTGCGTCACAGCAATATAACTGGCTTGGTGGCAATGTCGGTCAGAATGGCTCCGCTGGTTACGTATCCGTGGCACTCAACAATACCGCAATATCTGGAAGCGGGCAGTATTTGCTTGGCCTGACTGCGAGCAGCGTGGGTGGCGCGCTTGAGCTGTATCCAGGATTGCCACTCGGCGGAGAATGGGTCTATTCCAATGATTTTGTCGGCTGGGATTCGGGCTACCTTCTGACCCGTAACGGCGCCACGCCAGCGATTCCATTGCCTGGCTCGGGTGGCGACGTCAGCGTTAAGCTCAATCATTCGTCGATCAGTCTGTCCGGAAGCAATCTTGTCGGGATTATGGCCGGCAGTGGGTCCAGGCCGATTGCCGTGCCATTTAATTTCAATGGCTGGAGCGGCGACACACCGACAAGTGGACACGTCACCGTCATGATTGATTCGTCCTCCTCGATCGACCTGTCAGATTTGGCCGGTTCGAACGCAAACAATGGCTTTAGCGCCGGGGTGATTGCCACGTCCACGGGGAGCGGCTCGCTCGCACCTTTCGAGTCGAATGACTACATCCAGGATGTGCCGTTGGGCCCACAACCGGCGTTAGGCCAGGGCGGTCAGGTCACTGTTCAAAACGACGGGCAGATCGCAGTGGCCGGGCGTCAGGCGGTCGGTATTGCAACTGTGTCGGCGGGAAATTCGGGTGGCGTTTCTAGTGCTGGTCAGCAAAGCTCGATGGGTGCGGCCTATTCCGGCCGGACTGCCGAATCGGTGAGCGTGACAAACAACGGTCGGATTCGTGTGACAGGCAACCACGTGACGGGTATTTACGCCGCCTCCAACGGATCGGGTGGACTTGTCCACAGCCTGGGATCTGCACAGGCGAACTCCGCCCCTTCATTTCAGGTTGGTGGCAATGGCTATTTTGAGTACTACTACAACTGGTATAGCGGGGGCTACGTTGGCCAGGACTACGCCATACTTACGCAGACCCCGATGAGCGGCGGAGATGTGGCGGTCACAAACGGGTCAGGCAGTTATGTATTTACAGGAAATGCAGACAGTAGCACCCGAGTTGCCTACGGTATTGTTGCGCAATCCATTGGTGGCGGTGGCGGGATGACCATGGGGGGTGCGCCGGGGGCACTAGGAGATGGAACATCTGGATCATCAGGCGGAGACGGCGGCACTGTCACGGTGAATAACTTTGGCGTGATCCGAACGCTTGGCAACTCGGCGGTCGGTATTCTTACCCAGTCAATCGGAGGCGGTGGAGGTGCCGGCGCCAATTCTGACTCCTGGTTTGTGGCAACGGGAGGGCGCGGTGGATCAGGCGGTCATGGTGGTCGGATCGAGTTGTTGTTTCATGGTGGCGCTGCAGTTGTGACGCGTGGCGATCACGCAGTAGGAGTGCTCGCGCACTCTATTGGCGGAGGAGGTGGTTATGGTGGCGATGCAAAGTCCACCGGCATCTTTGTCGACAACGCGATTGGAGGCGCGGGAGGCGGCGGAGGCAATGGCGGATCTGTTGATGTGCGCAATTCGGGCAAAACATTCCGGACGTCAGGTCAGCACGCACATGGTCTGGTGCTTCAGTCAATCGGCGGTGGGGGAGGTATGGGTGGTTCTGCCAATGCCCATTCTTATGGCCTTGTCTTTTCCACGGCGGTGGCACTGGGAGGCTCTGGCGGTGATGGAGGCGATGGTGGATCAGTGACGGGTGGTGGATCCGGTGGTCGAGTCTCCCCCGTGTTCAGCGATGTCATAACCAATGCGCATGACTCCACGGCCATCAAACTTCAGTCGATCGGAGGCGGCGGTGGCATTGGCGGCAGTTCGGTCGCAAAAAGCATTGCGCTCGGGCTGGGTACCCTGGCACCGGAGCTCGCCGAAGTGCCCGCTATCGCTGTGTCGTTCTCGTTAGGCGGGACGGGAGGAGGTGGAGGCTCTGGTGGCAGCATCAGTTACTGGCACGATGGTTTTCTCTCGACCTACGGCGGTGGCTCGCCAGGCATTCTGGCCCAGTCAATTGGTGGTGGTGGCGGTTCAGGCGGTGACTCCACGGCCGCCTCAAGTACTGTGGGTGTCGCCGAGACTCAGGTCAATCTGAGCATGGGTCTTGGCGGTTCGGCTGCACAAGGCGCTGATGGCGGCCAGGTCTGGCTGCAATTAGGGAGCTTGGACAACAGTAACCCTGCGGTCATTCGAACGACTGGTCACAACTCAAAGGCCGTCATTGCGCAGTCAATTGGCGGTGGTGGTGGGAATGCGGGTATTGGCAGTGGTTTTGATCTGTCTGTCCAGTTCACCCCGAAAGACGGTGCAGAGCCCTCAGAGAATGATGACACGCTGGGTCAGGCTGGCGATGATGTTGCAGACATGGATGATTTCAAGGATCTGCCGGACACCAGCAATCCGTCCGCGGTGGTCAATGGTGCTTCATCAACGGCCGGAGAGGTTGATGGTGATGTCGCGAATCTGAACGATCTGGATGATCTTGATACGTCCGGGGTTGCAGTCACCAGTCAGGAGAAGACGCTGTTTGCCAGTGCCATGATCTGTCTGAAAAAAATGCTCAGGACCAATAGCATCACGGCAGGGCTTCAAAACTGTGATACAGACGATCCCGAGGCACCTGAGTCAAAGACAGTCACGGTTGATGTGAATGTCGGCAAATCAGGCGCTGGTGGGGGTGACGGCGGAGCAGTAGAGGTGACCTCGTATGGAAGGCTATTTACCGCAGGCTCGAATTCAACTGGCCTCTTCGCACAGTCAATCGGAGGGGGCGGTGGAATCGGGGCACTGGCCGGGGCGGATGCGAGTGGTGGAGAGTTGAATGCGACGATCAATGTTGGCGGGAGCGGCGGCGCAGGCGGTGATGCAGGTGCGGTGACCGTCGTGAATGAAGGGCTGATCGTGACGGGCCAGATGTTTGATCTGGCCAATCCCGGCCAGCAAGACCTGACAAAGTTTGTGGCACCGGCTGTCATTGGTGGAGATTCTCACGGCATCCATGCGCATTCGGTGGGTGGAGGCGGTGGCATCGGGGGCAACGCCGATCCCCAAAGCTCGGCGACCACAAGCGTGATCATGGATCTGCTCAATGGCAAATACGAGACGGCTGAGCTGCTGGCCCTCGGGCTTTCGAGCGATGATATTGCCGATATCAATGCTGGCGTAGCTTTGCTCAAGCTCGGGTTGCTGGGTCAGGCTCCAGACAGCTTCAGTTTCAGCCCCAAGATCAACGTAGGTGGCACGGGTGGGTCAGGCGGTTCGGGTGCGAGCGTCGCGGTCACTCATAACGGACTGATCCGAACCTTTGGTCACCGCTCATTCGGTGTGCTGGCTCAGTCGATTGGTGGAGGAGGAGGGCAGGCGGGCGCCGTACATGGTGCACTGATTGACCTGGGCCTGAGCGCGACACTTGATGATGGCATCGATTTCAGCCCATCCATCAACGTTGGCGGCGCAGGCGGGGTGGCTGGTGATGCAAGCACAGTGACCTATTTGTCTACCCGCGCGGATTCGATCACGATCACCCATGGCTATGGCTCACATGGCATCGTACTGCAATCAATCGGCGGAGGTGGCGGCGTTGCACATGAAGGCAGTACCTTTGGCCTGTCTGGCACAGTAGGTCTGGATGAGGATGTGAGTGTCTCAGGTGGCGTCGACTTTGGCGGCATCGGCTCGAGCGCCTCATACAGCGCCCAGGCGCATGATGCAAAAGCTGCTGGATCGGTCAGCTTTGGGTCCGGGAGCTTGGACAAGGGAGGTGGTGACATCATCAGATACGGCAACAGCGGGCGCTCGGGAGATGTCAATTTTGGTACTTCGTCTTCTTACGCAATGGGTCGTGTCACGACACACGGTGATGATTCGATGGCGGTTCTGCTGCAGACAATCAGTGGTGGCGGTGGTCTGGTCAGCATGGGATGTAGCAACTCCGGCGCGGTCAATGCATCACATTATGCAAGTGCCTGTCACGGCAATCCCAATACAAACGGATCCGCTGGCCAACCCGCCCCGTTTGTGGGTGCAGCCGGCACCAGCGGAGTCGAGATCAATCTGAACAGTGAGTTTGACTCGGCTCAATGGGTTAGTGGGGGTCAGACTGGCATCATCAATGTTTACTCGCAACAGGACATCACGACGTACGGCGCCAGAAGCATGGGCATGGTCACTCAGAACATTACCGGTGGTGGCGGATTTTTCAGTGGTGCCAATAGTCGTATTCATTCGGTCAACATGCCCACGCAACAGCGCGTGACCAACTACACGGGTGATTTGCAGACGCAGACCACGATCAACCTCGCAGGTGCATCCATCACAACCCATGGTGATGGTGCATGGGGACTTTTCTCTCAAGCGGTGGTGGGCGGCGGTGGATTCTTTGGGGATTCGTCCAGGGACCTCGCATTTAACGTCAAATATGACCAGAATTCGGCCGCAGCCCACGATGTCTTTGCAGCAGGTCAGCGTCCCGGGTCGATCAGAGACGTGCGGTTTGGGCGAATGCAGGTCGCGGATGTGCATCGTTGGGATTATCAGAATTGTCTGCAGACCGGAACCTGCCGGATCGAAGAGATGGTTCCTGGTGCGCCCTATAAAGTGCCTTATCAAAGTGGTCAGGTGCAATGGGACGACGGTGATTATCTGATGCTTGTCGACAGTGGAGACAGCAACAATTCTTTTCGTGTCAATCAGTTCCGGTCCGATGGTTCGCTTAAAGGCAGTATCGGCAAAGGTCGTATTGTCACAATGGAAGAAGGTGCGTTTCTCTTCGTGGGCGACGACAACATGACTGCCCAGCTCTACCGGGGTGACGGTATTCACGGGGCCACGACTTACACCGTAACCGGTCTGAGTCAACCGGATCAGGATCAGATCGATGCGATGGCCTCACGTCATTTTTTCAAGGTGCCGCTCGACGGTCAAGGCCACGATGCGATCAGGGTTCTGGGACAGTTTGCAAGAATGCAGGTCGCTGACGCAGCTTCCTGGTATCCGGTTGACTGCCGAGATACCGGGCAATGTGATGTCGGTCGCGTGACCGCGGGCGAGCCTTACAACATTCCATATCAACGTGGAAAGGTTCAATGGGGAGCGGGAGACTATCTTCAGGTCTCTGTCAGTACGGATCCTGGAAACCCATACCTGATCGAGCAGTACTCTCCAGACGGTCAGTTCAAGGCAACGGTGGGCACGGGCAACATTCTGAACCTGGGCGAAGACTACTTTTTTGTGGCAGGCAGCGACACAGGTGATATTGACGGAACTGGCATCGTGTTTGGCGCCGAGGATATTGAAGCAACTTCGTTGAGTCTGCAAGGCGTCATCAAGCCCACACCGGAACAGGTCAGGCAGTTTCTGACGCTGTACTATGCCAGTGCGCTCAACGGACCCACGCAGGCGACGGGGCAAACCAGCCTGGTAGTCAATCACGCAGTGAGCTCAATCGTCAATCAGGCGAATCTGGCCAGCGGCTCGACAGGTGACATCTGGCGTACCGCAACGGCTAACATCAACCTGACCGATAGTCAGGTCAGGACGTATGGAAAGAATGCCCACGGCATCGTGATTCAGAATCTGGGCTCAACCGGTGGTGCATGGTCGTCTCGTGGTGACAAGTTGACGATGGGTGTGTCGTTGGTGGGACAGAATGCACAGGGCAACACGCCGGGTGGTCAGGTCAATCTGACCCTGGATGGGTCTTCTGTCAAGGTTTATGGGCCTGCCTCGCGAGGTGCCCTGATTCAGACTGATGGCGCAGGGCCAGGCGGTGCAGGCAATCAGGGCCAGATACAGGTGACACTCAGAAATCGGTCGGAAATCTATTCTGCACAGCACACTGCTCTGATGCTTGTGGGCGGGAGTTACAGCACGCAAACATCCTGGCAGAACAGTATTGCAGTTGATGGCACGAGCACGATTACCAGCGGGGCATACCAGGTTAGTCCGGGCTATGCTCTGGATGATACTGATGCGCCGTACAACAAATGGGCCGTGTACGCACCAACCGGGTACACCAACCTCATCAATGCGGGAACGATCACGGGCAACATCTTGCTCGGTATTCGTACGCGGGGAGATTTCACCAATAACGGAACCTGGCATGGTTCGAGCGCGGTGGTCGCACAGAACTCGTTACACAATTACGGCAAGATCTATGCGGGAGGCGAGGGGACGATCGGTGGGCTGCACATCGTTGGTTCTCTAAAACACCATGCCAGTGGCGAGATCCATGTCGATATGGACGCTGCGACACAGGGCCGCACGCACGACCTGATCACTGTGACTGGACTTGCCCGTATCGAGGGCAAATTTGTACCCCGCCCGACAACCTTGCTGCCGGGTAGCTATCAAATCGTTCGGGCAGGAACGCTGGAGCACTCGGCATCGATTAACCGCAGGCACGTGTTTGACTGGGAGTTGCATAGTAACGGCAGCGTCCTGTCTACAGTTCCGCGTGCAAACTTTGTGCGACCGGACTTCAGCCTCACGGATAACCAGCGTTCGCTGGGACACTATCTGCAACGCGGCTGGGACAGTGGTGAGTCATCCAAGTCGACGCTCTTCGCCTATCTCCACGGTCACGATGATGGTGCACATGGTGAGTATCAGAACACCTTGAATCAGCTGATGGGGCAAGCGTTGAATGCGCAACCGATCCAGTTCCAGACGGCATTTTCGAGTTACATGGGGGAAAGTCTGGCATGCCCGCCCGTGGCAGACGACAGGCCTGGTCTGATTCCGCAAGCCTGCGCCTGGGCGAGAATCACAGGTGATATTTCTGATCAGTCCGCAAACAGCTCGAACCCGGGGTACCACGCTAAAGGTGGGGGTATTCGTCTCGGTGCACAGCGTGTGCTGGGTCAAGGCTGGACCGTCGGGTTTGCGGGTGGCTACAGCATGAATGACCTGACCTCGACTAACTTCTCGAGTAATGGCCAGTTTGCTGATCTCTCCGTGTCAGCCAGTAAACAGGTCGGTCAGTGGACGTTTGGTGGATCACTGGGTCTGGCCCAGGCCTGGTTCACCAACAACCGCAACCGGCAGTTGCCAGGCTCCGGCCTGGTGGGGGCAATGGATGGCGTATTCACCAGCAGTTCGAGAATGTCCATGGCAGGGCTTCGTCTGAGAGCAGCCTACGAGTATGAGATTGATACTCGGCATTACCTCAAGCCCTATGTGGATCTGGACCTTGTGTACAGCCATATGCCTGGCTATCAGGAGGATGGTGCTGCCCCTTTCGGATTGAATGTTGCATCGACCAGCCGCTGGGGCGTGGCCATCAGCCCCATGCTCGAGTATGGGCTCGATACGATCACTGAGGGCAAGACCCGGATCCGCCTGTTTGCCGGAGTCGGTGCCAGCTTTCTGCCGGGAAACAGGCTTCAGAGCGAGGTGTCATTTCTGGGACTGAATCAGAATCTCGGCACCTTTGATGTGACAACAGACGGCCCGCAGGTACTGGGCAGGCTCAATCTCGGAATTCAGGCGTTTCACAAGGGGAATCTGGAAATCAGGGCGCAGTATGGCTTGCTGGTCGGCGAGGGCTACTGGAACCAGAGCCTGAGTGCTAATCTGCTGTACCGGTTCTGATGGTGTGATTGGGAGACAATCTTGAAGTGGTTTTTGACGGTTTTAGGTGGTCTGGCGACAAGCGTTGCGTTGGCGCAGGGGGTACCTGAGGGTTCGTTTGCTGTAGTCAATGGTGAGCCAGTCAGTAACGACTTGCTGGAGGTCAATGTGCAGGCCAATGCCGAGCGTGGTCAGCCCGATACGCTGGAGGTGCGGGCACTACTGGCGCAGGAGTTGATCGGGCAGGCTGTGCTGGCGCAGCAGGCAAAGGCGCTCAGGCTGGACCAGGACCCCCAGGCGCTTGCGCGACTCGAACAGATTCAGCAGAGCTTTCTTGCGAACTTGCTGCTTGAGCATTTTGTGCGAAACAACCCTGTCACCGAGCAGCAGATCAGGCAGCAGTATGATCTGTTTCTGAAAGAAATGACAGGTCTGGATCAATACAAGATCAGTATCATCACGGTGCCCGATCAGAGCCGCGCCAGGGAAATCATTGCCCAGTTGCAAGGCAGCGAGGATAAAGGGTTGTTTGCTGCCATCGCAAAAGCTGAGTCAGTTGATCCGAGCCGTGAAGCCGGGGGCGAGCTCGACTGGTTGTTGCCTCAGCAGATGGTCCCGGTCGTCGGTAATGTGGTCGCTAACCTCGTGGCAGGCAGACTGTCTGCAGTTCCGATACAGACCCGTTCTGGCTGGAATGTTGTGCGGCTCGACGATCGGCGCGCCTATGTACCTCCCACGATGTCACAGATCGAACCGCAATTAAGACGTGCTGCTGCGCAGCAGTCGCAGGCTGATTACGTCCGGTCGCTCCGCGAGAAAGCGGTCATCGTACAGTGAGCGGGTTGTTCGGGTCGTTCGGATGCTTCGAGTTTTCGCCCTCGCCCCTTGAACAATCCGATCCGTTTCGCCATGGTCCTTAGTCGAGTGTCAGGGGTGCAGCGGTGTTTGCGCGGAGCACAAAGCATGAGGCAGGTTCCGGGCTTTTGTCTGGCTGTCGCACTTGGGTGGCTTCTGTCAATGAGTGCCGCGATGGCTGTGGCTCAGTCACCTGCATCGTATTCTGACTTTCTGCGCGCAAGCGCGTACTGGTACGACGCATCGTCAGAGGCCGGTCTTGCGCAGGCGAGACAATCCACGTATCACGCTTACACCGGGGTATTGAGCCTTGGGTATCGGCCCGGTACAACCTGGGTTCGCCTGACCGTAGCGGGTGTTGGAGCTAACGCAGACCAGAAGGATCTGATGGTCAGAATCCGACCGGCCTATGTCAACGAGCTCACCTTGTTCGATCCTGCGCTTGACTGGAATCCGCAGTCAACGGGTGATGCGGTGTCGGATCCGGCGTTTTTGCTGCGTCCGACCAGCCCTGGGTTCAGCATACCTAATACTCCTGATGATCGGGACATCTACCTGCGTCTGCGTTCGACAAGTGCGCACTTGCTGGACGTGCAGGTTCTTTCCCCACAAGTGTTCATGGAGGTGATAGGAGCTCAGACATTCTGGCACGGACTGTTTTTTGGGGTTGTGGGTCTGATCTTGCTTTGGTCGGCACTCGAGTGGTTTGCGAAACGGGATGCACTGATAGGCCGTTTTTTACTTAAGCACCTTGCTGTCACCTTGTATTGCGTCGGCTATCTCGGATATCTCGTGTTTTTGTTGCCAGCTGGTCTGAGTCCGGATCAGGTGTTCTCGTACTCGATATTTGTGCTGGTGCTGATTGGTCTGTGGTTCCATGTCGGGGTGTTGACTGACTATGGCCTCAAGGGCTGGCCGATTCGCGTATGCCAGGTTTTCTATCTGGTACCGGTCGTTTCGATCGTGCTGGGTATGCTCGATTTGATGCAGGCGGGGCTCAGAGCCGCCACCCTGACAACGCTGGTCGTGCCTTGCATCGTGTTTGCCTGTGTGTTGTTGCTGCCGGCGCCCATGCGTGACTCACAGCAAGGGCGCCTGTACGCCGCGCAAGCTGGGTCACGCGCGTCGGTGGAGCAGTTTGGTCCGCTGTCCAAACAGACGCTGGTGATCTATTACGGCATCATTTTGCTGTTGCTCGGACTGGGGGCCACCCAGGTGCTTGGTTTTTATCAGGGTAATGAATTGATTTTGCACGCATTTCTGTTTCATAGCGTGATCAGTTCGGTGTTGCTGATGACCATGCTGCTCTTGCGTGCCAGAGATATCGAACAGCGACAGATCAGGGCGACCCAGGTAGCTGCCCGTGTTCAAGGGGAATTGCTCGCCGAGCGACTCGCCAGAGAGGAGCAGGCACGGATGATCGAGATGATCGGGCACGAGATCAAGACCCCGCTCTCAGTGTTGCAACTGTCAGTTGAGGAGTGGGTGCGCGAGCCATCTGAGCGCAGGCTCGCAGACCGTTCGATCGAAGAAATCCGGGCCGTCGTTGAACGCTCGATTGAGGGTCTGAGCGAAACGCTCGGGGCTGTTGCGTTTGAGCCTGTGGACCTGGTGCAGGTCGTGCGCGAGCACCTGAGCCGCGATGCTGACTCGGTGTTCCTGCTGTGCCATCTGCCTGTGGCTGCGTCTGTGCTCGGTGCGCCGCTGCTTATCGAGCGAATTGTCAGTAACCTCGTGGAGAACGCACTCAAATATGGTGATCCCGACCAACCGGTCACAATCACTGTGCGTGAGAGCACGCATCAGAGGTTCAGTCGTTCGCAGACCGGTTTTGAACTTCTGGTCTCCAATGCTGTCGGGATTGCGGGCAAGCCTGACCCGGCGAATGTGTTCAGGAAATATTACCGGGCGGAATCGGCCCGACATCTTTCTGGAACGGGGCTGGGCCTGTACCTCGTCGAAACGTTTGCACACCTTCAACACGGGGCGATTGAATATCGTCCTGGCCAGACACACGTGGAGTTTGCTTTATGGCTGCCGGCCAGCACGTCCTGATCATCGAAGACCACGAGGCGCTGAACGCGATGTTCTGTCGAGTCCTGGAGCGGGCAGGGCACAAAGCGATCGGTTTGAGTTCGGCTGAGGACCTGCAGGAATATGCAAGTCTGGCCGAAGTAGATACGTTTATCGTGGACTGGAATTTGCCCGAGGAGTCAGGGGTGACGCTTTTAAAGCGACTCAGACCGATATTTCCTAATGCTTCCTTCATCATGGTGACTGCCCGGTCTGGTGTCGAAAGCCAGCTTGACGGATACGCCAGTGGCGCTGATCTGTGTTTATCAAAACCCGTGAAAGGGCAGGAGCTGTTGCGTGCAGTGGAAATCGTCTCTGAACGCAGGCGAGGATCACCGACTGGATCGGCCGATGATTCAGATCAGATCGCTTTTCTGTATCGCGACCGATTGTGTCTAGAGGTTGCGGGTTCTACCATTTCCCTGAGCTTGTCGGAAGCAAAGGTCATGGCTGCCTTGGCAGCGGCACCTCAGAGTACGCTGGAGTCATGGCAAATTGCAGAGATCTTGCAATCAGACAGCCAGATTGTCAACGGACATGCGATCGAGGTCAGAATCTCCCGGCTACGTAAAAAGCTGGTTGTCGCGCTTTCCGGCAACCCGATTGCATTTGTGCGGGGTGTCGGCTACCGCCTGTCCTGCCAGGTAGTCGTGAGATGATCTCACGCTGGCCAGAGTGCGCCTAGTATCCGTTCTGCCCTTGCGCCCGTGACTTGTGGCAGATTGGCTGGCCTGCGTTGCACGAATGCCCAGGCTAGCCAGGCAAAAGCGACCGCTTCGACATCCTGCGCCGGGATGCCGAGCACGTCAGTTGCCTTGGCTGATGTTGCACCAAGCTCTCGAAGTAACTGCATCACCGCCGAGTTCCTGGCGCCACCTCCACACACAAACAGGTCAGGAGATGAGACTCCGGCCCGCTCAAGTGCGGTCAGCACTGACAGGGCAGTCAGGTGCTGCAAGGTCGCCTGGACGTCTGCGGGCAGCAGAGTGTCGGGGAACTGCGAGAGTATGGACTCAAGCCACGGCATATTGAACATGTCGCGACCAGTTGACTTGGGCGCAGGCTGATCAAACCAGGGCTGGGAAGTCAGCAGCTTCTCCAGCAGTGGCAAGTTGACCTGACCGCTCGCGCCCCATTTCCCGTCTTCATCGAAGGGTAGGCCGGTGTGTCGCTCGCACCAGGCATCCATGAGCATGTTGGCCGGGCCCGTGTCGAACCCGACAACCTCGCCGCTTTCTCTCAGGATGGTCACATTGGCGATCCCCCCCAGGTTCAGGATCACGCGGGTCCCTGGTCCCTTGAACACCTCTGCGTGGAATGCCGGAACCAGTGGAGCGCCCTGTCCACCCGCGGCGATATCACGACTTCTGAAGTCACCGATCACGTCAATGCCTGTCAATTCAGCCAGAAGGGCAGGTGAATTGATCTGGATCGTGTATCCAAGGGCAGGCTGGTGGCGAACCGTCTGGCCATGAACGCCGATAGCGCGGACTTTATCGACGTTGACATTCGAGTTCTGAAGAAGTCCGCTGACACAGGTTGCGTAGGTCTTTGCGAGTGTGTTCGCCGTCAATGCTGCCAGGTGCAATTCGTCATGCAAGGAAGTGTTCAGGTCAAGAATCTGCTGCCTGATCGCGGGGCCGAATGGCTCGTGATGTCGTGCAACAAACGAAGGTTTGCCGTCATCACTGATCCGGCAAAGAACGGCATCCACGCCATCGAGGCTTGTGCCGGACATGATGCCAATGTAAAGCGAATCTGGTTGCATATCGGTCACGCACTTTTGAGAGGCCAACCCATGAGTATCAGAGGGTCTGCGGGTAATGGATCAGCCCATAAGACAAAACGGCTCATAAAGAGCCGTCTGTGTCGAGATGAGTGCTCCGGGGCCTTTATCTGGCCGCCAGTTTGAGCAGGTCCGGGTTCTCGTCTTGCAGCATGGCCATGCGCTCAAGCTGATTGCGAAGCGGGTTGACCAGCGAAACAAATTGTTCGCGTTGCTTGTCATCAAGCACTACGGCTTCGGGCATTTTGACGCCAAGCGGATCCACAGGCTTGTTGCTCACACGGAACTCGTAGTGCAGGTGTGGGCCAGTGGACCAGCCGGTCGAGCCGACGTAGCCGATGACCTGTCCCTGGGAAACGCGATCACCTTTCTTGAGGCCTTTTGCAAAGCGGCTCTGGTGAGCATAAAGTGTGGTGATGTTGTTGGGGTGACGCAGCACGATCGTGTTTCCGTAGCCACCCTTGCGTCCTATCGACTCGACGACACCATCCGATGTGGCCTGAATGGGTGTGCCAGTTGGCGCTGCGAAATCGATGCCGCTGTGCTGGCGCCAGCGATTGTGTATGGGGTGCTTGCGCATACCAAAAGTCGAGCTGATCCGCGTAAACGGAATGGCGTTGCGAAGAAACGCGCCTTTGAGGCTCTTTCCATTGCTGTCGTAATACCCGCCAGACCCACCTTCTGGTTCGAACCAGAATGCTTCGGCTTTTTCGCCTTTGTTGACAAACTCGACAGCAAGAACGCGACCAGTGCCGGCGGGCCGGCCTTCGTGATAGCGGGTTTCGTAGATCACACGAAACGAATCGCCCTGACGAAGATCGCGAACAAAATCAATTTTTCCGCCTAGAACTTCGGCCATCTGCAACGTGACACCGTCCGGGATTCCCGCTGCATCCGTTGCCGCAAAAAGTGAGGAGTTGATGGTACCGAATCCGACGTGCGTCTGGGACTCGGTTTTCTCGGCGACTTCTCGGGCGAGAAATTCGCGATCACCCGTCTTGATGATCTCAAGGTACTCTGTGACGTGATCCAGGCCGTCCTGAGCGCCGGGGGTGTGGATGTATCGTAACCACTGCATGGCTCCATCTGCACCAACCGCTGCCTGCACAGTTCTGCCCGGGTAGAGCTTGTAGGCTGAGCGGGCGTCCTTGTTAACCGTGATGAACTGCATGAGTCCATCTTCACTGACGCCGAGTCGCTCAAAAATGGTCGAGAGGTTGTCGCCTGACTGAATGCGAGTCTCCGAGAAAAACGAATCTTCCTGAGTTTGCTGCTGAGGCGCTTGAACTGCGACCAGTGGAACTCGCATGACGTCCGATACCAGCAAGCGGATATCTGGCGCCGCTTGTTTTGGCTGAACCATGGCGACCGCGCCGGCTCCCACCAGCAAACCACCTAAACACAAGCCTGCCGTAAGTCGGGCTGCCATTTTTTTGGGGCGACGACGCGCGGCCTGTATATCTTGCATAGGTGATCTCGTTGCTGATGACTGGGGAAGGGGGCATGCAACTTCGCTGGATTTCTGAAGTAAAGCCCAAAGCTGTCATAATGTTAGCCTAATTTCTTCGTGATCTACAACGGATTCGACGCCATGATTCAAACTGTTACGAATCTGTAACCAATGAATCTGTAACCGGTCCCGGTGATCCCAACGGATTTTCATACTTTGCAAGATACCCGATCAGCCATGACACAAAAAACGTATCCGGTCACCGACCGCGTGAAGGAAAGCATGCGCGTTGTCACGCGCGGCTGCGATGAGTTGCTCGTTGAGCGAGAGTTCGAGCAGAAACTCGCACGCAGTGAAGCCACAGGTATCCCGCTGCGCATCAAGCTAGGACTGGACCCGACCGCACCGGATATCCATCTGGGGCATACCGTTGTTTTGAACAAGTTACGCCAGCTGCAGGATCTCGGGCATACGGTGATCTTCCTGATCGGTGACTTCACTTCGATGATCGGAGATCCCTCGGGGCGTAACAGTACTCGTCCACCTCTGACCCGCGAGCAGATCGAAGCCAACGCCAGCACGTACTACGCACAGGCCAGCATGGTTCTGGATCCCGAACGCACAGAAATCCGCTACAACTCGGAATGGTGTGACCCGCTAGGTGCGCGTGGCATGATCCAGTTGGCTTCGCGTTACACCGTGGCGAGGATGATGGAACGAGAGGATTTCACCCAGCGGTTCCGTCAGGGCGTGGCAATCTCGGTTCATGAGTTTTTATACCCGCTCATGCAGGGTTACGACTCTGTCGCACTCAAGGCCGACATGGAGCTTGGAGGGACGGACCAGAAGTTCAACCTGCTGGTTGGCCGCGAGTTGCAGCGTGAATACGGTCAGGAGCCTCAGTGCATTCTTACTATGCCGCTGCTTGAGGGAACCGACGGTGTCGAGAAGATGTCCAAGAGCAAAGGCAACTACATCGGTATTTCCGAGCCCGCTAATGAAATGTTCGGCAAGCTCATGTCGATATCGGATACGCTGATGTGGCGTTATTATGAGTTGCTATCCTTCAGGTCGCTGGACGATATCGCGGTACTCAAGGCTGCTGTTGAGCAGGGCAGGAACCCACGGGATGTCAAGGTTGAACTCGCCCTTGAGATCGTAGGGCGGTTTCATGGAAATGATGCGGCACAGCAAGGGTTGTCGAACTTCGAATCCCGGTTTCGGGATGGCGCTATCCCTGATGACATGCCTGAGATCACCGTCCCGCAAGGGCCGGTGGGGATCCTGAAGGTGCTGCGTGAGTCCGGTCTGGTCAGTTCTGGGTCCGAGGCCCAGCGCAACGTGGAGCAAGCGGGCGTGAGAGTAGACGGAGAGAGGGTGTCCGACAAATCACTGATGCTTCATAAGGGAACTTTTATTATTCAGGTTGGAAAACGTAAGTTTGCACGTGTTACGGTAGGCTAGTCGGAGAGGCGCCAGCACCTTTGGCCAGACTGTCTGGACGGGTTTGCGTGGATCGTCGATCCGATTTTGTGGTGCAGCTCTGTTCTGCATCGTTTGAGGAGGATGTTCATGAAAGTTTCTAGCTTGTCATTTGCGGATCAGGCGTTCATCCCTGAGCGGTATGCTTTCGGCCGGATAGATCCGGACATTCACATTGCTCTGGCCGACAACATCAACCCCCAGTTGATCTGGGATGACGTGCCTGCCGGCACGAAGTCCTTTGTGGTCATCTGCCACGATCCTGATGCACCGACCAGCGCGGACGACGTCAATCAGGAGGGCCGAACGGTGCCGGCTGATCTGCCGCGCACCAACTTCTATCACTGGATTCTGGTCGACGTGCCTGCAGACAGGCGTGAGATAGAGGAAGGGGAGTTCAGCAACAGCATCACTCCACGCGGCAAAGGCGGTCCACTGGCAGCTGGTGATACCCGGCAGGGCATCAATGATTACACCAGCTGGTTTGCAGCCGATCGAGACATGTCGGGTGAGTATTTCGGATACGACGGTCCGTGCCCTCCATGGAACGACGAGATCAACCACCGCTACATCTTTACGGTGTATGCACTCGATATCGATACAGTTCCGGTCGATGGCTCATTTACGGCAGCCCAGGTGCTTGAGCGCATCCAGGGCCACATTCTGGATCAAGCCAGCATCATGGGGCTGTACACGCTGAACCCGGACCTGGCTCCAAAGGCTCTAGGCTGATCCTTCTCGATCGTCTGAATGGCTGATCTGTTTTTTGTTGTGCCTCAAGGTATCCTGAGATGCCTTGAGGGTTCCAGGTGCGAGACCTGCTCTCTGACTGTTTCCAGGCGCTACAATCTTCCCTCTTTGATCGCGCAGCCCCGGGTGGTCCCGGACAACATTGCAGCCGACAAGCCAGATTCTTAAAACCTTGCCAGGAAAATCCATGTTCGACCGTAAATTGACTCTTGATCGTGTTGATCCCGAGGTGTGGGATGCCATCCAGAAGGAAGACCGCCGACAGGAACAGCACATCGAGTTGATCGCCTCAGAAAACTACACGAGCCCAGCCGTTATGCAGGCACAGGGCTCGCAGATGACCAACAAGTACGCCGAAGGGTATCCCGGCAAGCGTTACTACGGCGGGTGTGAGTTCGTCGATATTGTGGAACAGCTGGCAATTGAGCGCCTGAAAGCTCTCTTTGGTGCCGAGGCCGCAAACGTCCAGCCAAATTCCGGTTCACAGGCCAATCAGGCAGTCTACATGGCCGTTCTGAAGCCGGGCGACACGGTACTGGGAATGAGCCTGGCAGAAGGCGGTCACCTGACGCACGGGGCATCAGTCAATGCCTCCGGAAAGCTCTACCGGTTTGTGCAGTACGGTCTGGACGCGAATGAAGTGCTGGACTACGACAAGGTAGAAGAGCTTGCCAGAACCGAGAAGCCCAAGCTGATCGTGGCCGGTGCCTCGGCGTATTCGTTGCGCATCGACTTCGAGCGCCTCGCGCGGATTGCGCGCGAGAACAATGCTTACCTTCTGGTGGACGCAGCTCACTATGCGGGCCTGATTGCCGGAGGCGCCTACCCCAACCCGGTCCCGCATGCTGACTTCGTGACCTCGACGACCCACAAGTCACTGCGCGGCCCTCGCGGAGGCGTGATCCTCATGAAGGCCGAGCACGAGAAAATCATCAACTCGGCCATCTTCCCTGGCATCCAGGGTGGTCCGCTGATGCACGTGATTGCAGCCAAGGCAGTCGCGTTCAAGGAAGCGCTGCAACCAGAGTTCAAGCAGTATGCGGCTCAGGTGGTTCGTAACGCGGACGTACTGGCCCAGACACTGGTTAACCGCGGCCTGCGGATCGTTTCTGGCAAGACAGAAAGCCACGTGATGCTGGTTGATCTTCGTGCCAAGGGCATCACCGGTAAGGACGCCGAGCAGGCGCTTGGTGCTGCGCACATCACTGTGAACAAGAATGCCATCCCGAATGATCCGGAGAAGCCGTTTGTCACCAGTGGCGTGCGTCTGGGTACGCCAGCCATGACCACGCGCGGATTTGGCGAGGCTGAGGCTGAAGCGACCGCCAATCTGATCGCTGACGTACTGGATGATCCTAGAAACGACGAGAATCTGGCCCGTGTGCGTGAACGCGTTCACGCGCTGACCTCGGCTTTTCCTGTTTACCGCTAACGTGCGCACCAGCTGACGATGAGATGCCCCTATTGTGGTCACTCCGAAACTTCGGTTGTGGACTCCCGTGTTGGTGAGGAGGGGGATTTCATTCGCCGTCGGCGACGTTGCGAACATTGTGACAAGCGATTTACCACGTTCGAGCGGGCCGAGCTCGCCATGCCGACGGTGGTCAAGCGCAACGGCAGTCGTCATGAATACGACGCGTCCAAACTCAAGGCCAGCCTGAAACTGGCCTTGCGCAAGCGGCCTGTGAGCACCGACCAGATTGATGAGGTCGTGACCCGGATCGAAGAGAAACTCCTCACCAGCGGGCAGAGAGAGACTTCCACTGAGGAGATTGGCGCGCTGGTCATGGACGAGCTCAACCGGCTCGATAAGGTTGCTTACGTGCGCTTTGCTTCAGTCTACAAAAGCTTTGAGGATATTGGTGAATTTGTGCAGGCCATCAAGGAAATGCAGAATGCCAAGCCGCTCGGATCGAAGTAGAGGCTGAAGCCAGACTGATGGAACAATCCCGTTGTCTCCCAGACCGAGATGATCATCGCTGGATGAGTCGTGCTCTGGATCTTGCCCGATCCGTGCTCTACGTCCCTTCTCCCAATCCCCGGGTGGGATGTGTGATTGTCAGAGACGGTCAGCTGCTGGCCGAGGGAGCAACACAGCTTGCAGGGCAGGCGCATGCGGAGGTAATGGCGCTCAGGGAACTCAAAGCGAGAGGCCTGGCCGCATCAGGCACCACGATTTATGTCACGCTGGAGCCATGTAGCCATTTCGGTAAAACCCCGCCTTGCGTTCATGCGTTGATTCAAGCGAACCCTGAACGAGTGGTGATTGCCCATGTCGACCCAAACCCTTCGGTTGCCGGTCGAGGTGTCGCTTCGCTTCGGCAAGCCGGTATCGAAGTAACTGTTGGCGTGGCGGCGGAGCAGGCGCTTGAGATCAATCCGGGATTCGTATCACGTATGCTTTTCGGGTTGCCATACTCCTGGGTCAAGGTTGCGGCATCGATGGATCGCCATACGGCCACGGTTAACGGCAAGTCCAAGTGGATCACCGGATCCGAAGCACGGGCCGACGGCCATCACTGGCGAGCAAGAAGCTGTGTGGTGCTGACTGGTATCGGAACAGTTAAGGCCGATGACCCTCAGCTAAACGTCCGTGCCGTGCAGACACCACGTCAGCCGGCCAGAGCCTTGATTGATGCCTCACTGGATGTTCCGGAAACGGCCAGATTGCTTGATGAGCCCGGGCTTATGATATTCGTGGCGACTGCCGATGATGACAAGGTCCGGCGGCTCAGAGACCGGGGCGCAATTGTCGTAGCATTGCCCGACTTCTATCAACCATCATATGTGGATCTCGATGCGGTGATGCGCTGGTTGGCAAAACATGGCTTCAATGAAGTGCATATTGAGGCCGGGGCGCGACTCAATGGAGCTTTATGGCGCGCGGGCAGGGTCGACGAGTTGCTGATCTATATGGCGCCAGTGTTTCTTGGCGGTGGAGCACCCATGCTGGCGATTCCAACCATTGACGGTCTGGAGCAGGCATCCAGACTGACCTTCATGGATAGCTGTCAGATTGGTGAAGATATCCGGCTCAGAGCAAGGTCTGTTGATCGCTGGGAGCAGATTCGACTGAAGGTCCTGCAGGCAAATGACCGCTGGACGACAGGTTAAATCGAATCGATTCGAATGAACTTTGGAGAGTGATTGTGTTTACTGGAATTGTGCAGGCTGTGGGTGTCATTACCAAAGTCAGTCCAATCGAGATGGGCGAAGAGTCGGGTTTGCGTCTGTCGATTGAAGCAGGCAGTCTCGATATGTCTGATGTGAAGACAGGGGATTCGATCGCCGTACAAGGTGCGTGCATGACGGTCACGACCATGACGCAAGGCGGATTCACGGTGGATGTTTCGCGTGAAAGTCTGAATCGCACTGTCGGGTTGAGTGCAGTCGGGCAGGTGAATCTGGAGAAGTCGCTCTGCCTCGGTGATCCGCTGGGCGGGCACCTGGTTTCCGGGCACGTCGACGGATTGGGCAAGGTGATCGAGTTTCATCAGGTTGGCGAGTCCTGGAAGCTGGTGATCGATGTGCCTTCAAATCTTGGTACGTATCTGGCCTATAAGGGTTCTGTTGCTGTTAACGGCGTGAGCCTGACCGTCAATGATGTGGTCGATCTCGATGGGTCAACCAGGTTTCATATCAATCTCATCCCGCACACCGTTGCCATGACCACGTTGCAGCATCTGAAACCGGGAGATCCGGTCAATATCGAGGTGGATACAATTGCCCGATATGTTCATCGGATGATCAAAGCGACCCGGATTACCGGGCGCTGAACTTTTTTTCTGAGTCTGTTACACTCGTGCCCTTACGTCAGACGCAGCCAAAGGCTGGTGTGTGGCAGAAAGTAGCAGTGAAGCAGGACAGGTGGCCGAGTGGTTGAAGGCGCACGCCTGGAAAGCGTGTATACGTTCAAAGCGTATCGGGGGTTCGAATCCCCCTCTGTCCGCCAATTACCTGTATACAACCGTGTACAACATTAGACTAAACCCGCATGTTTACTGGCATTGCGGGTTTTTTTGTGTCTACAGCAATGTACGGTAGTGGATTGACTTATACCGTCACCTGACGGTACTTTGGACGGTATCTGAAATACCGTCATGAAGCTATCTGATGTGGCTGTCAGGCAGGCCAAAGCGAAGGACAAGCCGTACAAACTGGCCGATGGTACGGGCCTGTATCTGCTAGTCAACACAAAGGGCAAGTACTGGCGGTACGACTACAGGTTTGATGACAAGCGCAAAACGGTTTCATACGGCACATATCCTGTCATCACCCTTGCTGCAGCGCGTGAACTTCACATTGACGTGAAGCGGCAGATTGCAAGTGGCATTGACCCCATGGCTCAGCGCAAGGCTGAGAAGATGGCCGATGCGCTGACCTTTGGCGCTGTGGCTCAAAAGTGGTTTCAGCATTGGAAACCCAACAAGACCGAAAAGCACGCTTCTGAAGTCTGGCGGCGGCTGGAACTGGACATATTCCCGGCACTGGGCAGCATCCCTGCTGATGAGCTGACTGCAGCGCAAGTCAGGGATTGCATCAAAGCGATTGAGGCACGGGGCGCGCTGGATATTGCAAAGAGGCAGTTGCAAAAGTGTAGTCAGATCATGCGGCATGCTGTCGCGCATGACATGGCAACGCGAAACCCCGTATCCGACATTCAACCATCTGACATTCTGCCCGCACGTAAGAAGCGCAACTACGCACGAATTGACGCCAAGGACTTGCCGCAGTTGCTGAGAGACATTGACGCCTACACCGGGGGCGAACATACCCGCCTGGCTTTGCAGTTGATGGCGCTGACCTTTGTACGCACGGGTGAACTGATCGGGGCCAGGTGGGAAGAATTTGATTTTGACGCGGCAAGATGGACGGTTCCGGCAGAGCGTATGAAAATGCGCACCCCTCACATTGTCCCGCTCAGCACTCAGGCGCTGGCAGTCCTACAGAAGCTGCAAGCCCTGTCATATGGCAGGCCCTTTGTGTTCCCTGCTGACACCGGCAAGCCAACCCACATGAGCAACAACACGATTCTTTATGCCTTGTATCGCATGGGATACAGGGGGCGCATGACAGGCCATGGTTTCAGGGGGGTGGCGTCAACCATATTGCATGAGCAAGGTTGGCCGCATGAGCACATTGAGTTACAGCTAGCTCACCAAGAGCGCGACGAGACGAGCGCCGCGTACAACCATGCACTTTATCTGGCACAGCGGGCAAAGATGATGCAAGCATGGGCGCAATACTTGGATGTTTTGCGCGTGGAGAATGTTATTCCAATGGTCAGAGCATGACAGCCTAAGCCAATGTCTACTCCGACGGGGGAGTCGGATAGCCCACCGGTCTGACATTGGTCCTTATTCAATCGGACGATGTGAGGACAGCATGAAAGACGATGACGGAACAGCGCCCAGGGCGACTCTTAAGACAACGAAGCACATTATTGTTGACGTGGATGAGTCAGAGCTTGTCGACTACTTCGCGATGCTTCGAAAGCAAGAGAGAACCATTCTGAGAATCCTTGAAATTGTTGACGCTGTGGGTATGCCATCCGATGTTCCAAACATGCTGAAGGAAATTGATGAGCTTGAGATTGACGCGTATGTCATCGCGATGCTGGCTGAAGGGTGGCTTGGTGCAAGCTACGCAGCAGGCGTCCATGTACGGACACTAGTGGTAAGGACCCCTACATCTACGTCGCCAGGCCTGCGGTGGTGTCCGCGCACGGGGGCACAGCCATCGTGCTTGATGGCATGGTCAACCAGTTGATCAACGATGGTACGCGCTGGTTGCCGATGCGGCCAACGACAGGGCGGTTGATATCTATCAGGCTGGCCGGACCTTGATTGTGAACGATGGGCTGTTAACCAGACAGATTGTCAATCGCAGCACACTGAGCTTTTTGAACTCGCCCGGTGCCACCATGGGCGCGGGCAGTGCGTTGAACAATTTTGGTACATTGCTGGTGGGCTAGGTCGGCGTGCCAGATGTTATGGACTTGCCGGCCGCATTACGCAATGCATCCGACGCTCAGATAGTGTTTGATATTGATGCGCAGAATCAGATGCAACCCAATGACATCATCCGTGTTCGTGATTCAGTCACAGTCGATGGAACGCTTGCCCTCAATGTTGCACCGCTGTTGCCGCTGAAGTATGACTTGATCTCCGCAGCATCGCTCGCGAGTACGACAACCATTGGCAACACACTGGTATTTGACTGGAACAATGCTGTGCGAGGAGCGACATTGTCTGCGACGGTTGACGCGGACTTTGCGCTTGGTGGCCGGTACCTCACTTCTCAGCAAGGCGCCAAGGCCGGCTACTTGCAGAGTGTCTGGGATGCGGGCGGGGCCAATCTGGCCTCTGTGTTTGGATACTTGCACCAGTTCCAGGCAGGTGACTACTCGGATTATCAATCGGTGCTTCAGCGAATCGCGGGCGGGGTGCTGAACAGTCAGACCATCGAACTCAAGACAACGTTTGCCACATGTTTAACTGACAGCCTGTCCTGTCCGCTCATGACCGGTCAAGGCTGGCGACTCAGGCAGACCGGTTGCTCGTGGGGCAGGCTGACGGGGAACATTGTCGAACAGTCGTCAAATACTTCCAATACGGGCTATCACGTGACAGCTGGCGGCATTCGTCTGGGGGCTCAAAAGCCATTTGGCAACCAGTGGACCGCTGGGGTCACAATAGGTTACGGCAACAATTACATGACCTCTGATGGCTTCAGCAGCAATGGCCAGTTTTTCGATATGTCTGCATCGCTACAGAAGCAGGTTGACGACTGGACGTTTGGTGCATCGTTCGGGTTCGCACAAGGCTGGTTGCAGAACAACCGCTCGCTAAGTCTGCCGAGCAATGGACCAGCGCAGTCAATCTCGGGTCTTTATACGAGCCGTTCGCGCATCACCATGGCGGGCTTGAAGCTGCGCGCTGCTTACACCCATGATCAAGGTCACTATTATCTCAAGCCGTACGTGGATCTTGACCTTGTCTATGCGTCACAGTCGGGCTATAGCGAGTCGGGTGGGATTCTGGCGTTGAAGGCTGAGTCGGGTAGCCAGTTCAATGTCGCGGTCACACCGATGCTTGAACTGGGTACGGACCTGGCGGTAGACGGCAAGCGACGAATCAAAGGGTTTGTCAGTGTCGGTGCAAGCTTCTTGCCCAACAATCAGGTCACCACGCATATGTCACTCGGGAACCTCGCAACCAATGTCGGTACTTACGGGGTGAGTACCGATGGACCCACAGTGCTTGGGCATTTGAATCTCGGCTTGCAGGCGTATGAGTCAGACAATCTGGAGGTGCGTGCGCAATATGGGCTGCAGGTGGGAGACGGGTACTGGAGCCAGAGCCTGAGTGCCAATCTGGTCTATCGGTTCTAGCCTCTTTGTCATGCAGCGATTTGACCTGGTCGGTGGTCATGGCTCTCATGCCCTGCTGGCTGCCGCAGAGGCAGCAGCTTGCCTGCGAGACCCTTGCTGTGCGAAATTCTTTACATAAAAAAGCAGTCGGCGAGCTTTCGTACACCGCGCTGTGTCCCCTAAGATCAGGCAACCCTGACAACAACGAGGACGATACGAATCATGACAGCAAGCCAGTCACAGGCAGCAACTTCACCGCAATCAACATGGATCAGCCCCAGTGCTGCAACGGTACGCGAACAGATTTACCGCCTGCTGCGAGCGTGGGGGATGAGCGAGATGCAGGCGACCAAGAGCGCTGATGTCATGGTTGACACCGATCTTTCAGGTGTCGATTCGCACGGGGTTTCGATGCTCATGGACTACAACAAGTCGCGATTGAGCGGGCGCCTGAACTTGCATGCCGAACCAAGGGTTGTGCGTGATCACGGTGTGACCGCATTGCTGGACGCTGATGCCGGACTGGGTCATGCTGCTGCGGTGATGGGCATGGAAATGGCGATCGAGCGGGCACGTGTTCATGGTATTGGTCTGGTTTGCGTGCGTAACTCCCACCATTTCGGGGCGGCCGGTTATTACGTGCGCATGGCCGCATCACAAGGACTGATCGGGCTGTGTACCAGCTCAACCCGCTCGATCAATACGGTTCCAACCCGGGGGACGGTTCCCGTGCTGGGCACCAACCCGATTGCATTTGCGGCACCGGCATCTCGTAACCCGCCGTTTGTACTGGACATGGCAACCAGCAGTGTGGCAGCTAACAAGGTCAAGGTTTACGAACTAAGAGGCGATCCCATACCCGCTGGCTGGGTGACCGACGAGAATGCCCAGGCGGTGACTGACTCGACTCAGGCCATGGATATCCTGGTTCGCCGCCCCAAAGAGCTTGGGGGTGGTCTGGCACCTCTTGGTGGCACGCCAGAGATGAGCAGCCACAAAGGCTATGGCCTGGCGATGATGGTCCATATTCTCGCGGGCACACTATCCGGATCGTCGTTTTCTCCGATAAGGACCAGAACCCAGCGTCCCGAGGATCCTGATAATCTGGGGCATTTCTTTCTGGTGATTGATCCGGCGGTATTCAGGGATCCAGAAGATTTTCGTGAAGATCTCGACCAGGTGATCGATATCCTGTGTGCAACCCCGACGGCAGATCCAGCTCAAAAGGTGCTGGTGCATGGGGAGCCCGAAGAGCAGTGTCGTGCGACCCGTCGAGTCAACGGGATACCCCTTCCACCCGCGCTGGCTGATCACGTCAAAAAGCTTTGCGAGCAGGCGCAGGTCCCATACCTGCTCGGGTGACCGGTTACGCTCGACCCTTTACTGCAGGGACAGGGTATTGCCAGCAACTCGGCCAGACAGATTTCCTGTCATCAATCTTGCACGCTGTAACGGGCAGCTATTGTGTGACCGGGAGTCTGTACGCCTTGAGTGGCGCACCTTTGATCATGAGACGCAAGAGATACCGGTACTCTTGCGGATCGTAATCGGCATTGGCCTGGTGCATGACCGCTTGGTTGTCCCAGATCACCACGTCACCGACTTGCCATCGATGGCGGTATTCATACCGGGGATGGGTGGCGTGGTTGTACAGATATTCGATCAGCTCGTAAGCCTGCTCGTCCGGAATCCCTTGTATCCCTTCCATACGTGCCGTGTTCAGATACAAGGCACCACGCCCTGAACCGGCATGCGCAATCACTAGCGGTTGGGGGGTTCGGGGAATCAGGGCCATTTGCTCAGGCGTCAGCTTGGCCAGCTCTCTGGGACTGCGCGAGCTCTGGTGCACATGGAGTGAGTACAGGCCGTCGATCTGCTGTTTGACTGATTCGGACAGGTCCTCGTAGGCCGCCCGAACATCCACGAACTGGGTGTCTCCACCAACCGAAGGAATCTGTATGGCGTAGAGTGAAGTTGCCTTGGGCGGGGCGATCTCGTTCGAATGGTCAGTGTGATAGTTCTCACCTCTGACCTGCAGTCGACCATCCTTTCTCGGCAAATCGTTGCTGGAGTTGTATCCCACAAGCGGGTAGTCCGGCAGGGTGAACTTCTTGATTTGCTGCGGCATGAGCTCCCCAAAGTGGGCAATCGCCCGGATGAACTCAGGTGGTTCGAGTCGCTGGTTCCTGAACACCACCACGCCGTGATCGGAAAGCAGACGATTCAGGCGTTGTGCGAGCGCGTCGCCCTGATCAACCTGAAAGTCGACGTCTGTTACAACGCATACAAACGGAGGATTCATTACTGGCGCTCCTTACAGTTCACGCAGCGCGTTGAATTGTGCCACGTAGCCGGACGGATCAATCTTTGCACCAATCACCGTTGTACGTCCAGACTTCAGAGCATGGCCAATCGCGTCCTGAAAGCCGTTTTCGGTGGTAACTGTCGTGCCATCAGCACCCATGCCGTTGGCCAGTTTCTCCCAGTCAATCCCGCCAATGGCCACGCCATGTCTGGGGATCTTCTTGAGCTCCTGCTTGACCCGGATGAGTCCGATCTCTTCGTCATCAATCACGATCACGATAATGGGCAGGTTCTCCTTGACCGCTGTCTGAATTTCCGCAATGGCCATCATGGCGCCACCGTCGCCGGTAAAGGCCACGACCGGGCGTTGCGGATGCGCGAGCCTGGCTGCTAGGGCGCCCGGAATGGCAAACCCCATTGAGCCCAGACCATTGGACGTCAGAAACTCACGCGCTCCATAGGACTCCCATTTCTGAACCACCAGCAGACGGCTGGCACCGGCATCACAGGTTGCGATCGTGTCACGGGGCAAGCTTGCTCGCGCAACCTCCATCAGTCTCTGAGGGGAAAGACCAGTGCAGGGCGTATCGAGTGCTACCCGGACCTCAGAACGGAAGTCCCGGGCTGCGGACTCGCCCCATGCCGATTTGGCAGGGCAGTAGTCCATTATCGCCTGCATGAGAACCTGCAGATTGCCGATCATCTCGACTTCGGCTGGAATAAAGGCCTCATTGGATGCCACGCTGGTGATCGACACGGTTGGAATGTTGTAAGGCCAGGGCTTGGGTTGCAGTTCAACCGGGTCGACACCGATGGTGATGATGAGATCGGACTGCATCACCAGCTTGCGTTCGATCAGACCGCCAATGATGCAGCCAGCGCGTAGCGCGTGGTCTTCGGGAATCGCGCCTTTGGTCTTGGACGTCGTGAGAACAGGCGAACCCAGATGCTCGGCGAGCCTGATCAGTTCGACGCTCGCCTTGTCCCAGAATACGCCGAGCCCCACCAGCAGCACCGGGCGACTGGCTTTGTCAATACGCGTGAGCAATGGCGACAGGCTCTTCTTGTCCGGAGTCAGCGTAGGCCGTTCTATGACGAGGTCGGCGGGGTCACTGCCCGGACCCGCAGGCTTCGTGGTTTCACTTTGTGGAATGTCGATGTGCACCGGCCCTGGTGCGTGCGCCATGGCTGTACGTGCGGCGCGCTTGACCTGTTGTCCGACCACGCTGGATTCCAGCGTGGTGCTCCACTTGACCAGGGGCGTGATCATCGCTTTCTGGTCGATGCGTTGTCGCAGTCCAACCTCCTGGGCCCCCGCCGAATATCGATCTGTCAGGGCAATCAAAGGTGCGCGATCGAGAAACGCATGGGCAATGCCGTTGACCATGTTGGCCGCACCAGGGCCTCGAGTAGAAAGACATACTCCCGGAGATCCCGTAATTTCTCCCCAGGTACTGGCCAGCATCGCGCCTGCGACCTCCTGTTTGACAAGAATGAATCGCATGTCCCGGACTCTGGCTGCGTCCATCAACTCGACGGACTCACCACCGGGGTGCCCAACAATAAAAGGGGTACCGAGTGCCTTGAAGGACTCGGCCATAAACTCTACAGTAGTTGTCACCTGTTTCTCCAATGCTGCTTCTTAAGCCTTGTTGTCCGCGAGTACGGGTTGTTTGGGTTTGACCAGGTCCGCTTCCGGCAGCGGTTCGCCTCGGTCCAGGCGATGCACGTTGTCCACGGCCCGTCTGACGACATGCTCAAAATTGTCGACGGTTCCACCGGCGGTGTGCGGGGTGACGACGCAGTTATCGAGCTCAAAAAACCGGATCGACAAGTCGGGTGGCTCCTGACCAAACACATCGATGCCTGCGCCATGGATGGCGCCCGAGGAAAGTGCCTCGATCAAGGCATCCTCATCGACGATTCCGCCTCGAGCGCAGTTGATGAAGACAGCTTCGGGTTTCATCAGCGCGAATTCACGCTGGCCAAACATATGGCGTGTCAGTTCCGTGAGCGGAGTGTGCACGGAGATGACATCTGATGTGGCGAGTACTTCATCGACTTCGGCATAACTGGCATTGACTGCCTCGCAGAGGTCAGCTGGTGCCCTGACAATGTCAAAGTACTTCACCTTGACTTCAAATCCCCTGAGCAGCCTCGCGTAGGCGCGCCCGATTGCACCAAACCCAATAATGCCCACCGTTTTGCCCGACAGCTGACGACTGACCGTGCGTGCCTGCTCGCGGACCCAGAGTCCGTTACGGGTATTTCGATCGAGCTGGGCGAGGCGTCGCAAAGTGGCCAGAGTCATCAATAATGTGTGCTCTGCGACCGGCACGGCATTACCGCCTGCAAGTCTGGCAACGGTAACGCATCTCTCACTGCAGGCGCGCACGTCGATGTTGTCGACCCCGGCGCCGAGCTTCTGAATGAAGCGCAACCTGGGGGCGGCATTGACCATCTCGGCAGTGACTCCCTTGCCCATCAGAAAGATGACATCAGCCTGCTTGATGGTGGCGCTCACGTCACTTTCCGATCCGGATGGTGTCACACTCAATGTCCAGTCTTTCGGGATGGTATCGATGATGGTCTGGATGGACCTTTGCTTGAAATCGTCAATCACTGCAACGTGATGCTGTGTCATCCATTTCTCCTGTGTGCTGTCCAGATTTCTGAAGGCTGATCCGCAGTCACTTTTTCTTCATTCCAGTCTGTACGGCAAGCGCCTTCCATTGCTCAAAGTTTGTATCCATGAACTTGTCGAACTCTTCAGGTGTCATGGGGCGTACGCGCCCACCGTCGCGCTCGAGCGCCTGGGACATGTCAATGGTCGTGACTGCCTGACGAATGGCGTCATTGATCTGGGCAATGCGCTCCTTGCTCATGCCTTTCGGGCCGAGTACTCCCCACCACTGTGTCAGATCGTAGTCATCGAGCCCGGACTCTTTCAACGTGGGCAGTTCGGGTGCTGCGGGAGAACGTTCTGTGCTGGTGACGGCGATGCCTTTGATGTTGCCGGCCTTGAACTGAGGCAGCATCTGGTTGAGACTGCCGATGGAGAATTCGATGTGACCTCCCATGACATCATTCATGGCCGGTCCGCCTCCCTTGTACTGGGCAGCCAGGATACTCGAGCCTATTTTCATATTCAGGAGCTCGCCGGCGAAGTGCTGGATACTGCCCACACCGGTTGCGCCGTATGTGCCGTTAGGGAGGGCCTTGAGATATTCGAAGTACTCCTGGGGCGTACTGGCAGTTACGGTTGGCTTGGCGCCGAGGGCGAGAGGAATTTCACCAATCAGACCGATGCGCGAGAAGTCATTGACCGGGTCGAACGGCATGTCCCGAACAGCCGGCGCCATGGTGAAGGTGACCGACGCGATCAGCAGGGTGTATCCATCCGGTTCCTGTTTGGCCGCGTAAGCTGAACCAATGGCCGCTCCAGCACCCGGCCGGTTGTCCACGATGACGGGTTGCTTCCAGATGGTGCCGAGTTCTTTGGCGAGCAGGCGAGCCACAATGTCATTGGATCCGCCGGTCGCAAATGGCACGATTAGCGTTACCGGGCGGCTCGGAAATGATTCGGCATGGGACGATGAGGCGCCAAACGCCAGCGACGCAAGCAGCAGTGTCGCAACACGGTGCAATGGTTTCATTGTATTTGTCTCCGGATATTGTTTTTTGATGCGTCGGCGCTGGTTACACCGGCAGATCACAACAATAGTCCCGCGCGAGGGTAGCGACATTAGGGGAATCACTGTGACGTGATTTCTGGACATCAGGTGAACATCATGAAATTCTGGGTGAGTCAAGCCAGATCCTTCGCAGGAGATACACAGTGATGCCTGAGTCTGCACATGCGATGCCTGAACGGAGGTTTGTCTACCGAGCTGCTCCAGTCGGCTCCCGACTCACCGTGGTGGTGGGTCCAGATAGCGTGGCGGTAGAGGGATCATGGTCGCTTGACCTGACCGATATCCGTTCCATGGCGTTCTTTCAGGGACGCGTAGGCGACAGCCAGATGGTTCGGCTCGATCTGCAAGGATCAAACACAAAACGCTCGATTTCCATCAACACAGGTCGCACAGGTTCGCGTTCCAGTACGGACGAGCTGCAGTTTTACGCCGCACTCATCGCGACGTTGCGAGCGGTCGTGTCAGTCAGGCCAGAAATGCGGGTGGTACTTGGGCAGACTGGCAAAGCTCAACGTATCCTGTTTGGTCTGGGCGTGGTTGCAGTGGCCCTCGGTGCAGGCTTGCTCACCGCAGCAGTTGTGACCGGAGTGCCTGCGAGCAAGCTGGCTGCCGCGGCGGTGCCATTCTCTTTGCTGATTCTCTTTGGCAGTGCGCTGGTTCGAAGTCACTGGCCGTGGCGCAAGCGCGCACATGTTTTGCCAGAAGAGCTGATTGCAACGTTGAACAAGGCAGTGCCTGAACTTCAGGCGGAAGGTAACAGGGAATAATCAACAGGTGCAAGACTGGGTTAACAAGTGGTCTTTGATAGATGAAGAGCTCACAACGAACCCGCCGTCCTGTGTGCAACCCGTCAATGCCAGCGAGACTCATCTTCCCTGCGTGTGAATTCCACGATCTGCCCTGATCCACTCAATTGCCTGATGCGCCACGGCACACCTTGTTCGTCGATCTCTACCAGACCAATGCCGGTAGCGTTCAGTAGCCGGCGCCCATGTGGCGTCCCTTCAGGTTTGCGGGGAATGACGCGCATGTGACGTCTGCGTGTAAACCAGTTCAGCGGCGAACGCGGTGAGTACAACCAGCGGTTGGCCCGGTCGAGCTTGTCCAGTAGCGCGGCCGGAAACTCGTTGCGCAGGCCGCTACTGCAGATCTGCCAGATATCGGGGCCCCGGATTCGGCCTCGCAACTCGACGTCATAGACAAACGAGTAGTGAACATCGCCCGATAGCACCACAAAGTGTTGTGGTGTCTTGGGGTGCCGAAAGATGTTCAGAATGGCGTGTGCGGCACCCGGGTGAGCCATCCAGTTTTCTGCGTCGACCATAAGTGGTTTGCCGCACCAGGAGAATACGCGCTGGATGGTTTCAATCAGCTTGACGCCAAAGATGGGAGCGGGTGAAACAAGTAGCACGGCAGGATGACCTTTGATCGTCTGTTGCAGGTCCGTGAGTGCCTCCCAGTCCATCAGTCCGGAGGGTTGGCGGGCAGCAGATTCTGAACGCCAGCGATGTGTACGTGTGTCAATCACGACGAGCGGTGGCTGTGTCTTCCACGTGTAGTGCCAATGGTCAAACCGGAAAAGTTGCTCAATCAGACCGTCGTGTTCGTCATGACCAGGTTTGTGAAGAGCAAGTTTGAGTCGATTGAGCAGACTGTCATCAAATGCTTCAGGGTGGTTCCCCCATGCCTGATTGAGCAGATAGCCCACGACTGCGTTGCCGATGACTCGTCTGGAGAAAGGATGCCCATAGGCGACCTCTTCCCATTCCCGGCTCAGGTTCCAGTCATCGGTGATATCGTGATCGTCGAAGATCATGGCCGTTGGAAGGTGGGCTAAGACCCGCTGCACAGAGCTCAGGCCATCAATGAAGTTCTCAATGGCTTTGCGTTCTGTCTCGTAGAGCGCAAGCGACTCATCATCAAGACCTTCTGGCGGTGTGAGGTCTACGTACTGCCACAAAGTCGGCGACCAGACCAGCAGATACATTGCCAGTACCTCACCGAGCGTGATCAGATGGTTGTGAGCGCTGTCAGTCGTGAAAACGGGCTTTTCCACCCCCCCGAACAGGACCTCGATCAGCGCGTAATGGCGTTTCTGGCTGGGCAGGAGTCGCTCCCGGTGATAAAAGCACGCGGGGTGGTGGTAAAGCGATTGTGCACTGTCTACCCGGATGTCCTCGCCGCCAGGAATAGGCTCATCGGGCAGTTCGAGCAAACTAATGACTTGATGAATGGCATGCAGCATGGGACCTGCGACATCGTCGGCGTAAATCTGGTCGCCGGTCATCATGAGTACCGATGGCCAGGAGGGGTTCGATCCGGATTCGGCGGCTGCTGGTGCTTCTTCTGTGTCGAGTGGGGATGTCAAAACGCCTTCTGTCACCAGCGACCCGAGCAATCGATCAGCCTCACAAAGCCCGTCGCCTGTTGGATGATGAGGCTTGCGACACGAGCCGTGTAGCAGACTGCGTATCCGGGAAGGCAGCAGCAATCCCGGATTTGATCTTCCCGTGTAGCACAGATGGGGAAGTAGTTCGGTAAGCTCCTGCCATGTGTGATGCCGTACATTGGCCGACCCATCAGATCCAGGCTCGAGTGCTTCAGTGGGTTGTACAGGTCGAACTGACACCGAGTATTCAATCCAGGTATCTGATGGCAATGGCTCTTCAATCGAGAGGTTGATCATCGCATAGTACAGGTGCTTGCCGGCGCACAGAATGCGATAGCCCGGGTCATCCGGGCTGAGCGTATACGTGCGATTGTCGGTCTGACCGGGTGACAACTGAATCCGTAGCGCCAGCGGCTTGCTGGTTGCCAGCCAGATCGCGAGCTGGCTGTTTGTGCACCGCCTCAGGACAGGGCCAGCCAGTATGGTTGGAATGTTGTTTTGCTCGCTTCTACTCATGGATGCTCATCTGCAGGCGTTAGTCCTGCCTGGGCGGGCTGGGCTAACATGCGGATTGTTTAGGATACAACTAATTGAAATGTCTTCTCATGCTTTCATGCCGATGGCATGTATCACCTCTGTTTGAAGCCAGGCATACGCGATCAGTGTACATAGAGCAGGCGCACCCATCTTGAATGGGCTGGCTGAAGGCTGCCGGTTCATTCGATCACTGTTCGGATCGACAGGTTGATTAGTGGGCGTCGCAACGACAAGTTGATCGACATGTTCGGGCTTGACGGCATACGAGTCACTCATTTGTGGTTACTTTCATTTCGTTACTGCGGTACATTCGGCGCTTGAAAAGTCAAGGCGCAGCAAGGGTGATCAATCGTATGGCACATGTATTCAAGGCAGAAAGCGCGCGCGCGAATCCGTCGACGAAAGAGATTGCGATGACGATAACTTCGATCCCCGCCCGGCGAATCACCTCACAATCCCTGCAGCCGGTGAGATCTTTGGCGCATTCTTGTCGGACACCGCGTGCCAGTAGGGTTCTCCTGCCTGCCATTGCGGTCTTGTGGTCTGCCTTTGGCGTGCTGTGCAGTACCGCAGTGCAGGCACAGCCCTCCTCGCTGGCTACAGCTAACATATCCTCACCGTCTTCATTTGTGACCCCGGAATTTCGGGCCAACTGGGGTCTGGGTGTCATACGCGCCCAGGATGCATATGCCATGGGCTACACCGGCAAGGGTGTCACGCTCGGCATTGCAGATGAACCGTTTCAGTTCATGCATCCCGAGTTCGCGAACCGGGTTCAATGGCCCAGTCCCATCCCTGCGTTTCCGGTGCCTGGTTACGAGGTGCCTTCGCACGGGACTCACGTGATGGGTCTGGCCGCTGCTGCGCGCAATGATGTCGGCATGATGGGGGTGGCGTTTGATACCCGTCTGTCTGGTGTGATTGCGGTGCCCGCGGCGGGCTACCCCTTTCCGCAGGACTGGGCGCAAGAGCTTGTAGACGCTGGCGTGTCGGTCATGAATGGCAGTTTCGGTCCACCACCGGCCCCGCCGATGTTCTTTCAGGACGGGAGCTACAACCCGAATTACCAGGTGATCGATTTTCTGGCGTTGAGTCCGGATCAGCTTGATGCCTACTATGAAAGCATCAACAAGTTGGCCAAAGCCGATATCGTGATGGTGTTTGCTGCGGGCAACGAAAGTGAAGTCCAGCCCATCGCCTCGCAGATTCCGGCGGGATATGGCATGTTTCCACTGATCACCCCGGACAATACGCGAGCGGGTGCCTTGTACCGGGTGATCACGGACGAGAGCGACCGGGCCGACCCGTCCTCCTGGGAGTTTATACCGCTCACGGATCCAGACCTGGCCAATGCGGATGCGAGCGAGTTTCAGGGCGCTCTGATCACAGTTGTGGCACTTGACCAGAACAACCAGATTGCCAGTTTCAGCAATCGCTGCGGTGCGGCCGCAGCATGGTGCATGGGGGCACCGGGCGTTAACTTGCTGTCGTCGGTTCCGATGAGTACATATGGTTTCAAATCCGGAACGTCCATGGCGTCGCCGCTCGTTGCGGGTTCTGCTGCGGTGCTCCGGCAGGCGTTTCCGTATATGACTGCGCGCCAGATTATCGAAGTGCTTCTGACTTCCGCCACGGATCTCGGTGACTCCGATGTCTATGGTCACGGTCTGTTGAATCTGGGACGCGCAGTCCGTGGTCCTGTCGAGTTTGGTTCGAATCCCATCTTTGCGGCAACGTTTGACGTGGATACCAGGGGCTATCACTCTGTCTGGTCCAACGACATTTCAGGCCCAGGCGGGCTGAGAAAGCGCGGTGCCGGCGTGTTGTCGCTGGCAGGCAACAACAATTACACGGGTGATACCACGGTTGTGTCAGGCACACTGGCTGTTAATGGCTCGATTGTGCTGTCTGATCTCGAAGTGCTTGCACAGGGAACTCTGGCCGGATCCGGTACGGTTGGCGACACCCTGGTGCGAGGCACTGTCTCCCCTGGTAACTCTATCGGCATCTTGACGGTGGACGGGGACTTTTTGCAGACCGCCGGATCGACGTATCGTTATGAGGTCAACGGAACTGGTGAATCGGATGCAATCCGGGTGACCGGTGCGGCCGTGATCGAACCGGGCGCTATTTTAAAGGTCCAGCCTCTGGCCGATCTCGAACTCCTGCGTGAGTATGACGTGTTGTCAGTCAGCGATACGCTAACGGGCAACTACACTGTCAACGGGCCGGACTACCTGTTTCTAGGACAGCGGGTGGGGCTGTCGGCAAGCAACAATCGGGTGCTGAGTTATCAAGTCGCGCGCAACGGGGTGCAGATGGCGTCGTACGCCCAGACGGGTAACCAGGCATCGGTTGCCCAAGCGATTGACAGCCAGGGGCCTGGCGCGCAACCCTTTGACTCGTTGGTCAGTGTCACCAGTGCGGCCGGCTTGCCTGCAGCGTTTCAGGCGTTCTCCGGGGAGATATATGCCAGTAACCAGGCGATTTTGCTGGCAAACAATCTGGCCTTGTCACGCGCATTGAATAATCGCATTCAGGACAGCTTTCTGGCAAATCCGCAGATGAGCCGTCAAAGTGGAATCGGGCGTGTCAATTCCGACACGATTGCCTGGCTTGACGTTTACGGCAATAGTGAGCGCCTTGCTGGCAACCAGAATGCCACATCCGTCAGTGCCAACGGAGCAGGGATGCTGGTTGGCCTTGAACATGCGCTCTCGCCGGCTTTGCGGCTCGGTGGCGTGCTTGGCTGGAATCAGACCTCTGCTGAAGCGTCTGCAAGCAAAGCCCGCACCAATGCGTATCAGCTCGGTGTCTATGGCGCAGCAGATCTGGGCCGAGCCAGACTCAGCGCAGGAGTGACACAGTCCTGGTACGAGGTTGATGTCAACCGCACTATTTCTGCTGGTTACGGCACACCCGCAGGCAGTGGTGCGTCTTCGTCCCTGTCGGGTGATGCCACGCAGGTGTTTGCCGACATCGGTCTGCCGTTCAGCTTTTCCGCGAATCACACCGTTCAGCCTTTCTGGAATGTGAGCCAGACCTGGTTGCGAATGAGCTCGTTTAACGAGACTGCGAGTTTTGCCGGACTCAAGGGTGACGCCAGTCAGAATGCGAGCGGATTCAGTACGCTGGGTGTGCGTCTGCAGTCTGACTTTCAGGCAAGCGGTGCGACCTGGAGCACCAGTGCCATGATTGGCTGGCAACGGGGGTGGGGCGATTTGACGACCACTTCAACGCTTGGGTTTCAAGAGGGTGGTGATGCGTTTACCATTCGCTCGGCACCCATGGCGCGTGATGCGCTCGCGCTTGAGTTCGGTATCGGCGCAACGGTCAACCAGTCCACGAAGGTCATGCTGGTTTATTCCGGCTCGTTTGGTGCCGGCACATCCAGTCAGTCATTGCAGGCGCAAATGCAGTGGAAATTCTGAGCAGTCTTTGTTACGCAATGCCTTTGAGAGACTTGTGTTCGACCGCCCGGAAGTTTCCGGGCGGTGGTCTCAGACTCTACCTGACGACAGGTACAACGCATCGGGCAGTCTGAGCCTGTGCGAACATCATGGTTGCAAGTCGTAGCGATCGGCGTTCATCACCTTGGTCCAGATGGCAACGAAGTCCCGGACGAATTTTTCCTGATTGTCATCTTGCGCGTAGATCTCGGCGTAAGCCCGCAAGATCGAGTTGGATCCAAAAACCAGATCAACACGTGTGGCGCTGTAGCGGGTCTGGCCTGTCTTGCGGTCAACGATGTCGTAGCTGTTGCGTCCTGTCGGCTTCCAGGTGTAGGACATGTCGGTGAGCGTCACAAAGAAGTCATTGGTGAGCGCTCCAACCCGCTCAGTGAAAACACCGTGCTTGCTGCCTCCGTAATTCGTACCGAGTACGCGCATGCCCCCGATGAGGACGGTCATCTCGCTCGCGGTCAGTCCCATGAGCTGGGCGCGATCCAGAAGCATCTCCTCCGGCTGGACAACGTAGTGTTGCTTCTGCCAGTTGCGGAATCCGTCTGCCAGAGGTTCGAGCACTTCAAAGGACTCGACGTCGGTCTGCGACTGGGTCGCGTCGCCGCGCCCGGGTGCAAACGGTACGGGTACTTCGTAGCCTGCGGCCGCGATGGCTTTTTCGAGCCCGATGTTTCCAGCCAGGACAATCACATCCGCAATGCTTGCGCCTGACTCACGTGCGATCGGTTCGAGCACTGACAGCACACGCGTCAGACGTTCTGGTTCGTTGCCCTCCCAGTCTTTCTGGGGAGCAAGACGAATCCTGGCCCCATTGGCACCGCCACGGTAGTCTGACCGGCGCAATGTGCGGGCACTGTCCCAGGCGGTGGCCACCATCTCCCCGATTGACAGGTCGCTTGCTGCAATGCGTGCTTTGACGGTTGCCACATCGTAGTCACTATTTCCGGCGGGGATCGGATCTTGCCAGATCAGATCTTCAGCGGGTGCTTCGGGTCCGATATAGCGTGTTCTGGGACCCATGTCGCGGTGTGTGAGTTTGAACCAGGCACGCGCAAACGTTTCCGAGAAGTACTCTGGGTCCTTGTAGAATCGCTCAGAAATCTTGCGGTATTCCGGGTCCATTTTCATGGCCATGTCCGCATCGGTCATGATGGGGCTCAGACGAATGGACGGATCTTCCACGTCAACGGGTTTATCTTCTTCTTTGATATCGACGGGCTCCCACTGCCACGCACCCGCCGGGCTCTTCCTGAGTTCCCACTCATAGTTCAGAAGCAGATAAAAGTAGCCGTTGTCCCATTTGGTGGGATGCGTGGTCCAGGCTCCTTCAATGCCGCTGGTCACGGTGTCTCGTCCGACACCACGGCTTACATGGTTGTTCCAGCCCAGTCCCTGTTCATGTACATCAGCTGCCTCGGGCTCGGGTCCGAGGTTCCCGGCGTTACCGTTGCCGTGAGCTTTGCCCACAGTATGACCGCCCGCAGTGAGTGCAACCGTCTCCTCGTCATTCATTGCCATACGGGCGAAGGTCACTCTGATGTCCTGGGCGGTCTTGATCGGGTCCGGGTTGCCGTCCACGCCTTCCGGGTTCACGTAAATCAGACCCATCATGACCGCTGCAAGCGGGTTCTCCAGGTCGCGTTGTCCAGAGTAGCGACTCCCTTGTCCGTCACTCTTTTGCAGCCACTCTTTCTCGGAGCCCCAATAGGTGTCGGTTTCCGGCGCCCAGATGTCTTCGCGGCCGAATGCAAATCCGTAAGTTTTGAGACCCATTGATTCGTAGGCAACGTTACCTGCCAGAATCATCAGATCCGCCCAGCTCAGGCGGTTGCCGTACTTTTTCTTGATGGGCCAGAGCAGGCGGCGTGCCTTGTCCAGGTTGGCATTATCTGGCCATGAGTTCAGTGGTGCAAACCGCTGGTTACCCGTGCCGGCACCGCCACGACCATCAGCGACCCGGTAAGACCCTGCCGAGTGCCATGCCATGCGGATCATGAGCCCGCCATAGTGCCCCCAGTCTGCGGGCCACCAGTCCTGACTGGTCGTCATCAACGCGGTCAGATCCTTCTTGAGAGCCTGAACGTCAAGCTTTTTGACTTCCTCGCGATAGTTGAATCCTTTGAGTGGGTTGGTCTTGGTGTCATGCTGGTGCAGAATTTCGAGATTAAGCGAGTTGGGCCACCATTGCATGTTGTTGTTGCCGCTGGCTGTGTTGCCACCGTGCATGACTGGACATTTTGCTGAATTTGACATTGCGTTTCTCCTGAGTGAATGCATTGTCATAGTTTCGTTCTATCAGTTAAGATGGTCCAATCAAAAATAAGTATGATTATTTTATTAAAAAGCTATCGATATTTTATTTTTGTTAACTGATAGCTATTGAGTCGGGTGGCCTTTTCAATGCACATCAAGACGCTTTGAGTGGATGATGCGAGCGCTTTTTTCATGCTGGGCGCAAACCTGCCACGTAGTCATACCAACCGCTACACTCAGTTGTCACCGTGAGTGTCGGACCTGCAGGTGGGCTTTCATAGCCAGTCTGCCGTGGGTTGACCTCTTGTTTTGTCAGTTCAACGAGTGGGAACAGCACCTATGAGCATGGATCTATTTTCTTTGAAGGGTAAGCGTGCGCTGGTGACCGGTGCAGGACGTGGTATCGGTCTGGCGATCAGCAAAGGGTTTGCACAGGCGGGTGCCGAGGTGACACTGTGCGCGCGTAGCCAGGCCGAGATCGACGCGGCTGTTCGCGATATCCAGGCTCAAGGTGGACAGGCACAGGCACTCGTCGCAGACGTGACCGACATCGCCGCGTTCCAGACGTTGGTCGCTGAATTGCCTGCATTCGATATCCTCGTCAACAACGCCGGAACCAATCGTCCTGGCCCTTTGATGGAGGCCACTCTGCAGGACTATGACGTTGTCATGAGTTTGAATGTGCGTGCAGCAATTTTTGTGGCTCAGGCCGTTGCAAGAAAGATGATGGACGAAGGTGTTCAAGGGTCGATCATCAATACCTCGTCACAGATGGGTCATGTTGGTGGACTGAACCGAACACTGTATTGTGCTTCGAAATGGGCGATCGAGGGTTTCACCAAAGCTTTTGCCATCGAGATGGCCCCTCACAAGATTCGCGTGAACACCATTTGTCCAACGTTCATCGAGACCCCCATGACGCAACACCTGCTTGCAGACAAGGCGGTAATGGATAACGTTTTGAGTCGTATCAAACTGGGTCGGGTCGGTCAGCCCGAGGACATTGTCGGTGGTGCGATTTATCTCGCATCCCGGGCATCTGCGCTGGTGACTGGCAGTGCCCTTTTGATCGATGGTGGATGGACGGCGGATTGAGTGTCGACAGGGATGCCTGCGATATCGCTGGCGGTTGCATCACGGTAGACGATTAACAGATCATTAAAGGCTAAGGAACGGCAGCAGATAAGAATGCGGTCGTAATCAAACAGCAGTACCAACAGGAGGATTGAATGAGTGGGTCGCAGGAACTGGACTGGTCGCAGGAGATGCGGGAACTGGAACGTCGGCAGGAATTTTCTGTGCAGATGGGCGGACCTGACAAAATCAAACGTCAGCACGATAACGGTAAACTGACCGTTCGCGAGCGGGTGGCAGGTCTTGTCGATTCTGGGTCATTCGTGGAGGTTGGCGCACTGGCAGGAACAGCGGAGTATGACGAACAAGGACAACTCAAGAACGTCGTGCCGTCCAATGTGGTCATCGGACGCGCAAGACTCGATAATCGTCCTGTTGTCGTGATCGGGGATGATTTCACGGTTCGTGGTGGGGCCAACGATGGTGCGGTGGGCGACAAAATGATATTCGCCGAGCAGATGGCTTTTGATCTGCGTGTACCGATGGTGCGGCTCGTTGATGGTACAGGCGGAGGTGGTTCGGTCAAGAATATCGAGAAACTGGGTCACACACTCCTTCCCAAAATGAAGATCTGGTCTTGGATTGCGCGCAATCTGTCACATGTTCCAGTAGTGTCTCTTGCACTTGGTTCAGTTGCGGGTCAGGGGGCGGCCCGCGTGTCGGGCAGCCACTACAGTGTCATGGTTAAAGACACATCGCAGTTGTTCATAGCAGGACCACCGGTGGTCGAACGGATCGGTCAGAATTTCACCAAGAATGAATTAGGTGGCAGCAAAATCCATACCCGTAACGGGGTTGTGGATGATGAGGTGGAAACAGAAGAACAAGCCTTTACTGCTGCTCGACGGTTCCTCAGCTACCTGCCTGATTGCGCTCAAGAGGTGGCACCGCGCGGCGAGCGTCCGGCACACCTGCCTGATCAATCCTGGTTGCGTACAGCGATTCCGAAAGATCCTCGCAAAGTCTACAAGATCCGGCCCATCGTCGAGAGTCTCTTTGATCCCGGGTCGGTGATGGAAATTGGCAAGAACTGGGGTAAGGCGATCGTGTCCGGGCTTGCACGAATCGATGGCTGGCCAGTCGTGTTCGTCGCCAGCAACCCGTATCACTATGGCGGTGCCTGGGATCGTCACACATCCGAGAAGTTCACTCGACTGGTTGACCTGGCCGAACTGTTTCGGCTGCCCGTTGTTCATCTGGTGGATGTGCCCGGGTTTCAAATTGGCATTGACGCAGAGAAAGATGGCGTCATGCGGGCGGGGGTACGAGCACTGACGGCCGTCAGTCAGGCAACTGTTCCCTGGTTCTCATTGATCATGCGAAAGGCCTTCGGTGTTGCCGCGGGCGGACACCAGAACTCCAACCGATTTAACTTTCGCTATGCGTGGCCATCTGCCCAGTGGGGATCCTTGCCGATTGAAGGAGGACTCGATGTGGCTTACCGCGCAGAGATCGAGGCAGCACCCGATCCGCAAGCCAGACGCAGCGAGATTGAGGTGCGTGTTCGCAGTCTGACTTCTCCTTTGCGCAGTGCCGAGGCGTTTGTGATCGAGGACATCATTGATCCGGTCGAAACGCGAGCGCGACTGGTCGAATTTGCAGAGCTGAGTGCGAAATTCCGGCAAGCTCGCGAGTATTCGCTGGGCTTTCGTCCCTGAGTCTTGACATGGTGGTGCTCGCGACTTAAAACCACTATCAGGCTTTGGGTGGCCCTCGAAGCCTGTGACTCGACCGTTGTTTTCTGACCCGCCAGGCGCCTGTCATCTGCGTTTATTCGCTGCGCTTGATTTCTTATCGGCGGCCTGTACTCGATTTGTAAAGGTCTTTCATGGATCGCGTAACCGTCGACCTTTCCGCCTATCCTGACCTGGTCATGATGACGCTTGGCATGCGGGTCAACACTCTGAGTGGATTGCCTACCTTGTTCCGGTTTGGCCCCTGGATATCTCAGGCCATCAAGGACAAGCCAGACGGCCTGCTTTGTCATGAGACCGTGCTTTACTCCTTGTTTCCTCCTCACCTGGGTATCCGTCAGTACTGGCGTGACTTTGAGAGTCTTGAAGCATGGGCGCGAACCGAGCCACACAAGACTTGGTGGAAGACATTTCTCAAGAATCCGAAAGGAACCGGGTTCTGGCATGAGGCTTGCTTCATGAGAGGGGGGATGGAGGCTGTTTACGTCAACGTGCCCGAGCGGTTTGGTATGCGCGCCTTCGCACCTGAGATTCCGGCTCGAGGAGCAATGTTCAGTTCACGCCAGCGCGCTGGCAGAGCGGCTGAGAAAACGGTTGAGTCCGTGATCCCGGAGTCTGAGTTGTACAGGCAGGACTGATCCAGAAAGAAGAAGCTATGTTCAAACATGTTCTCAAACGGAGCCGGGCTGGTGCCTGGATGCTTGCGTCAATGATGGGCGCGGCGGCGCTCCCCTTGCATGTTCAGGCAGTCGAGGCCGAGAGTGTCGTGGTTCGCATGACGGATTTTGTCAACGATAATGGGCGAGTTCAGTGTGGCCTCTTTGACCGTGAAGACGGTTGGCGAGACGAATCCAGGGCTCTCAAAATGACGACAGCCAGAATTGAGGGTAAGCGGGCGACATGCAGATTCGAACAGGTTGATCCCGGCCAATATGCCGTTGCCGTGTTTCATGCACAGGCAAATGAGAGTCAAGTGAACTATGGCTTGTTTGGAAAACCGCAGCAAGGTGTGGGCTTTTCCAACAATCCATCCGTCACCTGGGGGCCGCCCTCGTTCGACGAGGCTGCGTTCAGGATCGAGAGCGCCACGGTCAATCTGGATGTGCAGATGAAGTACTGAGGTGAGTGAAGGGCAGATGCCCACGGCAAAATGATCAGTGAGTTCAAACATGAGCTGCGTCAGTAAGATAGTCAATGAGGAAACAGGCCTGCCTGAAATTCTTGTGCGAGATGCGCAGGAATCGGACATGGATGCCGTGCAGTCGATCTATGCGCATTTCGTGTTGAATAGTCTCGCGACTTTCGAAGAAACACCACCGACTGTCGAGGAAATGATGCAGCGTCGAGGAGCCATCATCTCGGCAGGGTTTCCGTACCTCGTCGCGTGCGAGGCGGGCGAGATCGTAGGGTATGCCTATGTCACCGCCTATCGGCCACGTCCCGCCTATCGGTACACCGTCGAAGACTCGGTTTACGTCCGTGATGGTTTTGCCTCGCGGGGAATTGGGTCAGCCTTGCTCGGCGCGCTCATTACACGCTGTGAGCAAGGACCGTGGCGCCAGATGCTCGCCGTGATCGGCAATCGCGCAAACCAGGGGTCTATCAGCCTGCATGCGCGGCTTGGATTCGAGCATGTCGGCGTGCTCCGGTCGGTCGGCTTCAAGCATGGTCGCTGGGTTGACACTGTCCTGATGCAGCGTGCGATCAAGCAAGGCGATCAGGCAAAACCCTAGAAGGCTTGGTTTTGTCCGAGAAAATCAAATGAAGAAATGTGGTCGGACCGTGCTCTGCCAAACGGATTGCTATGATCAATTTTTATAAGACCTCTTGCGACGATCCGTCCGGGATCACTTGCTTGGAACGATCATTACCCCTACGCGTGAATCATGAATAGTCTGAATGCTTTGCAGACCCCCGCTGCAGTCGTTGATGTTCAAAGGATGCAGTCCAATATTGACCGGATGCAAAATCAGGTCAACCGACTGGGCGCACGGCTCAGACCGCATGTCAAAACCAGCAAGAGCTGGCCGGTCGCTCAAGCACAGATCGTTGCTGGTGCACAAGGTGTGACTGTTTCGACTCTGAAAGAGGCCGAGCAGTTTTTTGAGGCGGGAGTGATCGACATTCTGTATGCGATAGCGATGGCTCCCACCAAGCTTGATCGTGCTTTTGCGCTCTGTCAGCGAGGATGCTGTCTGAAGCTTGTCACAGACAGTGTGGCAGGCGCCCGAGCGATTGCCGAGTACGGTCGGGCAAAGGGGCATACGTTTGAGGTCTGGATCGAGATTGACACAGATGGGCATCGTTCGGGTGTCGCACCTGAAAGTGACTTGCTGCTCGAGATCGCACGGGAGCTCAACAGGGTGGGTGCGCGTCTGGGCGGCGTGATGACCCACGCGGGCTCCAGTTATGATTTTGATACCTGCGAGGCGCTGCTTCAGATTGCCCGTCAGGAGCGGGACCTCGCCGTGCGCGCGGCGCATAGATTGCGTCAAGCGGGATATGCCTGTGCGCAAGTCAGCATTGGATCAACACCAACTGCCTTGTCGTACGATCACCTGCATGGCGTGACAGAAGTCCGTGCCGGTGTGTATGTGTTCTTTGATCTGGTGATGCATAACGTCGGTGTCTGTTCGACCGGCGACATCGCGCTGAGTGTGCTCGCCAGCGTGATCGGTCACCAACCGGAGAAAGGCTGGCTCATTGTGGACGCTGGCTGGATGGCTATGAGCCGGGATCGTGGAACTCAGAAGCAGAAGCAGGATTTCGGGTATGGGCAGGTATGTGATCTGCAAGGCAATGTGTTGCCCAGTGTGCTGATGACTGGCGCAAATCAGGAGCATGGCATTATTTCAGTATCCATTGATGAGGGTGAAGCGATCGAACAGCGTTATCCCATCGGGACACGCTTGCGGATACTGCCTAATCACGCCTGCGCGACTGCGGCGCAGTATCCAGCATACACAGCCATCATGGCAGACGGCAGTGTTGAGCAATGGGAGAGGTTTTACGGCTGGTAGGTCGATACGGGCAGATCGCTCGCCTGAGGCAGGCGGTAACGATCGCCTGCCTCACACTGACACAGCCGGTTCTAGTCGGGGTGGAGTTCAGATCCCGAGGAAGCGGAATGGCTCGGCGGGTTTGAATTTATCGTTGACGGTACCCGAGAAAATGTTGGCCTGATTGGGGCCAAGATCGAGCATCTTGACTTTACCCGTCTTCTCGGAAAAGTCGATTGATTTCAGATCCACCCAGAATGTGTTCGGCGTCAGTGCACTTTCAAAGAAGTACATCAGGTTCTTTTGGTCAGCAACGGTTCTCCAGCGGGTTGACGAGATATTCGGCTGGTCGGGAGTTGTGATGCCGAATGGCACGGATACATTGCGGATGACGCTGAAGACGCTTGCAATCGATTTCAGCCGATTCTCGTCGCGCGGAACGGCATTGATGTAGAACGCAGCACGGGTGAAGCGGTCAGCAGCCCGATTGGTGCCAGGCAGAAACACTGTTCCTCCGATTTCGGTCCAGTATTCGTGCAGTGCCAGCTGTTGTTTGAACGTCGGCGAATTGGTCAGTACCTGATACTCTTTGCTGTGGTGAATAACCTGCTTGCCCTCGATGTATTCAACGATGGCGCTGTCACCACTTGCGTCAGAGATAGACAGGTGCAATGTGGCTAGGCGATCCTGACCGGGTACAAAGTTTGTCACAATCGTATAGGGCTCTTTACGCAGCGCCTGCACGGCCTCGTCAACCGTCGCAAAGTTGTCCAGTATGTACTGGGCCCAGGCAGCCAGCGACAGTCCTGGTGCCGAGCCATCAAAGACCGGGTACTCCGATTCCACCAGCCACAGCACATTGGCAACCAGTCCTGCTTCGTTCATGCCGTCAGTTGTAGAAATGTCGTATCCAGATGCGATCACACTGCCGTACTTCGAGGTCCACTTGATCGAGTCGGGTCCGACTTCACCGTTGCGCTCCATGCCGCGCGGAAAGACCCACAGATTGGTCTCGACATCGACGCGCCAGTCCATGGACCTTGCCGTGATCACATGGCTGTCGTCACCGTGAAAAACAACCCTTGTGCAGGCATGGGTGGTCGAAGCGAGCAGGCTGGTGGCGACCAGCGCACTGGCCAGAGCGTTTCGCAAAAATCTTTTCTGATGTTGCATGATGCTTCCTTGAGTGTGGTGAGCGGGATGCCAGGCAGTTTCTATCCGCATGATGTCTATGCCACTTACTGGCTCATGGATCGCGCTCAGTGATGGTCCATGTCAGGCGCAAGCGATCGACGATGCTGTCCTGTACTCAGGCTTCATGATAAGCATAATTTTGCTCAGTGTCGCCCAGCTTTCTTTGCAGCGTGCAATACAGGTCGTCACATCTGGCGTGATATCGAACCATACTGACCCGTTTCGAATGGGCTCCCATTTGGGTTTGCTGGGACGGGTAGGGGTGCTGTACGGGCGCTTGTCAGTTTGTATCTAGACGGCTATCTGTCTTTTTTTATACGGCATCGCTCCGAATTTTCGATAAAAGTCAGGATATGGTGATTAAAGGCGCCTGGTTGCTCCCAGTTCGCACAGTGTCCGCATTCCGGGATGACGACAGCAGAGGAACCCGGTATGAGTGATTGTTGCATCCGCAGTACTGCGGGCGGTGCGTACAGGTCCGCATCGCCTGTCATGAGCAATGTGGGGCAAGCGATTTGGGTCAACCTTTGCCGGTTTATCTCGTTTCCGAGAGACTGGCTCGTGGATCCGCCCGGTCGGGCCTGATCCGCGAGGCTTTGCCAGGCTTTCACACCCTCGGGGTTGCTGGCGCGATAGCTTGGTCCGAGCTCCTTCATGTCATGCGTGAGCGTCTCAAAGCAAGGGGGGCGCAGGCGTTCCAGAACGGCCTGGTACTCGGTGTCATGGATTCCCATCATGGATGATGTAATCGAGAGGGAGCGCACTCGCTCGGGCCAGCTCAGCACAAAGTCGAGTGCAAAGTATCCACCATGTGCAATCGCAACCAGATGAGCAGACTCGATCGCAAGATAATCCAGCAAGTCGCGCAGATCCTCGGCTGCGACGCCCGGATCATCAGGATCAATGGGCGCTGAGCCAGCGTAGCCACGCCTGGAGTAGCCAATGACCCGGAGCCCTCGTCGCGCGAAGCTGTCGCGCTGGTAACCCCAGGCCAGTGCGCTCTGAACGCCAGAATGCAGCAGAATGATCGTGGCAGTTGAGTCAGGCTCTCGGGCATGGACCGAATTTTTGATTCTGTGTGCCGTATCCCAGTAGCCCAGAGAGGTGGACGGAAGTGTGGCAATCAGGTCGGGTGCAGTGGCTGTCAGCAAGTTGTCTTCCTCAAGGCCTGCCATCAGAAACCGTACGGGGCCGATGGTGGATTCGGTGCTTCTGGTGGCTCCTGATCACTTTACACCACGGGGTGTAAATCCTTCACACGGGCGTGCGTACACAGCTTTCCGTTGGTCAGGATGTCATTATTAAAGCAGTTTAATGAAATCCCTTGTATCTGAATGGGTTGGCGTCGCTATCCGACAGTTGTTCAGAGGGTTGTTCACAGTTCATGGGGATAACCCGAATGTGTACGGATCATCCGACTTGTCTTGTGAATAAGCGCAGTATTGTGATGGGTACGGCACAGGATGCTCGCATGGTGGGTGACGTTAGCCCAGTCTGCTGAACTTTCGGATTTCGCAACAGTCGACTCTTCAGGTCTTGTTTCACGCAACGGTGGAGGAGGTGGCATGTCAGATAAAGAACATCAACCCGTCAGTTGTAAAGCTGTACCGGGCGAGGACGTCATTGGTCATTTGGATGCTGGCGTGGCCGCGTCACGCGTTGCGCAACAACTCGCGCGAAGGCGGTTTCTGGGGCAGGGCGCTGTCGTGGCCGGACTGGCGAGCTGGCCAGGTTTGTCCGCATGGGCTTCTGCGACCGAAGCCAGTTCTGCTGGTGCCTCGGTTTCGGGCTTGTCTGGGCCGCTGGTGGCCAAACCCATCCCTTCTTCAGGCGAACTGTTGCCTGTCATCGGAATCGGTACAGCCAGGCGGTTTGATGTCGCAAGCACCGAAGAGGAACTCGCCCCGCTTCGAACGGTTTTGCGAGAGCTACCCATCCTGGGCGGTCGTGTTGTGGACACCGCTCCGTCTTATGGCAATGCCGAGACAGTGATCGGTGAACTAATGCAGGCATTGGGCAATCGGGATCAATTATTCCTGGCGACCAAGGTGGGCGCAGGACGTTCTGGCGTCGAAGCGGGCATCGCCGAAATGCAAGGGTCGCTCAAGCGTCTGCGTACCGATCACGTAGACCTGATGATGGTTCACAATCTGGCGGGCATTCGCGAAATGCTCCCCGTACTCAGACAGTGGAAAGCCGAAGGGAGAACCCGCTATATCGGCATGAGTACGTCATTTGAGCGTCAGTACGATGATTTTGTGACAGTCATGGAGTCCGAGGTGCTTGACTTCATTCAGGTCGACTACGCGATCGACAACCGCTCGGCAGAAAAGCGCATACTGCCGCTGGCACAGGACCGGGGTATGGCTGTTCTGACGAATCTTCCGTTTGGCCGGGGACGGGTGTTCAAGCAGTTTCAGGGACAACCTGTTGCGCCGTGGGCGCAGGAGCTCGGGATACAAACGTGGGCGCAGTTAGCCCTCAAGTACGTGGTGTCGAATCCCGCCGTGACGGTCGCAATCCCCGGGACGGCCCGACCACAGTATCTGGTAGATAACCTGGGAGCGGGCCATCCACCCATGCCGGATGAGAGGACGAGAGCCCGGATGGCCGCACTGTTTGAGTGAGTTCTGGAGACCATGCCGGATGGTGACGTGAGCGAACGGGTGTTTTGGGGTCGAGGTGCGATCTCATGAGCGCTGATTCAATCGGGCTGCGTGTGCTGCGAGCCCTGGATGTTGACCGCCGTGAGGTGCCCGCACTCGCCTGGTCGTTTGCGTACTTTTTTCTGGTTCTGGCCGCCTACTATGTTCTGAGGCCCATTCGCGACGAGATGGGGGTGCTGGGCGGCGTACGCAATCTTGCCTGGCTCTTTACAGGTACGCTGATCGGCACCTTGTTGCTTCATCCACTGTACACCTGGCTTGTTTCACGACTCACGCGAGCCCGATTCATCGCGTACACCTATCGTTTCTTCATCGCCAATCTGATCGGGTTTTATGTATTGTTCAGCATGGTGCAAGGGGCAGGCGATGCGAGTCGGGACGAAGTCTGGGTTGGCCGGCTCTTCTTCATCTGGGTCAGCGTCTTCAACCTCTTTGTGGTGTCGGTGTTCTGGTCGTACATGACTGATGTGTATCGACCCGGGCAGGGCAAGCGACTTTTCGGGGTGATCGCAGTCGGGGGGACGCTCGGTGCCCTCAGTGGGTCCAGTGTGACAGCCGTGCTTGTCGAGTGGCTGGGCGCGTTCAATCTCATGCTCTTGAGCGCGTTGCTGCTGGAGCTTGCGGCCCGTAGTGCAAGACGATTAGGACGTTTTCAGGAACAGCTCAACGAAGCAGAAAGGGTGCATGAGGCTCCCGTGTCAGCTGCCGGACTGCTTGACGCAGCAGCGCCATCAGCGATCCTGGATGGTGAGAGGAGCAGACAGGATGAGCGGGTGATCGGTGGCGGCGTTCTGGATGGTATTTCCCATGTGCTCAAGTCACCGTACCTGCTGGGGATCGCTGCGCTCATGTTGCTGTTCACCATCGCGTCGACCTTTCTGTATTTTCAGCGGATGGACATTATCGCGCGTGAGTTTGCAGACGATTCCGTTGCCCGGGTGCGGTTGTTCGGTACGATTGATGCTGCTACCAATCTCCTTACATTGCTGACGCAGTTGTTTCTGACCGGTCGCCTGTTGCGCTGGCTCGGGGTGGGCTTCGGGCTGGCATTCCTGCCTGCCGTTAGTCTGATCGGGTTTGCGGGCCTGGGTATGGCACCTGTACTCTGGGTGGTGGTGGCGTTCGAGGTGATTCGGCGAGCTGGAAACTTTGCGCTTGCCAGGCCGGCGCGTGAGGTTCTCTACACCGTCATGTCTCGTTCGGACAAGTACAAGGCCAAAAATTTCAACGACACGTTCGTCTATCGACTCGGGGATCAGCTCGGATCCTGGTCATACACTGCGATGGGTTGGCTTGGCCTCGGATTGTCGGGTCTGGCGCTGACCATGGTGCCGGTTTCTCTGGTATGGGTAGTGCTGGCGCTCTGGCTGGCCAGGCAGTACAACCGCAAGGCAGCGAAGCCACCCGAGTGAGGCAGATCAATCACTCACCGACGTCGCTGCTCAGCTTTCTCAACGAATCAACAGGAAACACTCCAATGCTTGAACTTGCGATTGGCAATCTCAACTATTCGTCCTGGTCGATGCGTGCATGGCTCTTGCTGCAGCATTTCAACATTCCGTTTCGTGAACGGTATCTGCGATTTGATGGGTTTGAGCCAGATTCTGTGTTTAAGCAATCCGCACTGGCGTTATCAGCCACAGGCAAGGTACCAGTCCTGATCGATGGTGATCTGGTCGTGTGGGATTCCCTGGCGATCGCGGAGTACCTGGCGGAACAATATCCAGATCGACCGCTCTGGCCTGCAGAGCGGTCCTTGCGAGCCCAGGCCCGCAGCGTCTGTGCCCAGATGCATAGTGACTTTGCAGCCTTGCGAACAGCCTGCCCCATGAACATTGAGGCGGATCTGCGCCAGACAGGTGCGCTGATCTGGCGTGATCATCCGGAGGTCAGGCGCGATGTGGCGCAGATCGAAAGTCTGTGGGAAATATCTCGTGCCCTGAGTGGTGGGCCTTTTCTGTTTCGTGAGTTCAGCATTGCTGATGCATTTTTTGCGCCGGTCTGCATGCGTATCAGGGGGTACGGTTTGCCCGTGTCAAAACAGTCAGACGATTACATCAACCGTGTGGCCACCACACCGGCCGTGGCGCAATGGGTTCAGCGCGCCCGCGCAGAAAATGACTTTCTGGCGTTTGAGGAGCCTTACAGGCTGGGTCGATAACCACGACTTGCGCCAGAACATACATGTCGGGTGCGATGTCACACATCAATGCATGTATTGATGTGCCAAGGGGGTTCGCGAAACTTGGCGATACGTCTGCCTGTTTGCAAAGAAGAACTGAAGCCGAACGTTTAGAGGCCAGCTCGACGCCGGCCTCTACAGTCACTGTTTACTGGTTTGACGAGCCCGTTGCAGATGCACCCAGTTCATCATCCTCCGTGAGCTGCCGGGCTTCCTCCAGCGAGGCGCCGACAGGTGTCTGGTCGTTTGCCTGATAGAGCATCTCAAGTTGTGCCTTGCGATCCTCAGCAAGCTCCCTGAACAGCATCCAGACCATCGCGTACAGAATCAGCACAAACGGCAGTGCTGCCAGAATGGCGGCCGCCTGCAAGGCCTGCAGTCCACCGGTGGCGATCAGTGTCAGGCAGATGGCTGCAATCAGCACACCCCAAGCCAGACGTTTGGCAAGTGGAGGGGCCGGATTGCCGCGATCGGTCAGCTGCGCAACGATGTAGGAGGCCGAGTCAGCAGACGTGATCAGGAAAATGAACACCAGAATCATGCCTAGAATCGACAAAAACTCCGACATCGGATAGAGCTCGAAGAACCGGAACAGAGACGTCGTGATGTTGCTCTGCACTGCTTCGGCAATGTTGGCACCTTGTACCAGGTCAAAGTGCAGGGCTGCCCCGCCAAACACACCCATCCAGACGCAGGCAAGCAATGGAGGTACCACCAGCACACCCAGCACGAACTCGCGAACCGTGCGACCGTAGGAAATCCGCGCAACGAAGGTGCCGACGAAGGGCGACCAGGCAATCACCCACGCCCAGTAAAAGATCGTCCATCCGGCGCCCCAACTGGTATCGCCCGGCGCGTTGGTCTGCAGGCTCATGAAAATGAAGTGCTGCAGATAATTACCGAGGGCCTGTGTGAAGTAGTTCAGGATGGCGAGCGTCGGTCCGAACATCAGTACGAACACCATCAGCGCGAGCGCAACAGTCAGATTGATTGTGGAGAGAATCTTGATGCCCTTGTCCAGTCCCGATGCGGCTGACAGCATGTAGGCGGTGAACATCACGCCCAGAATGATGGCCTGCCAAACGAAGCCTTCCGGGATCCCATAAAGGTACTCCAGTCCGCCGTTGACTTGCAGCACCCCCAGGCCGAGGGACGTCGCCACACCCATGACGGTTGCGACAACAGCAAAGATGTCCAGTGCACCGTTGATCTGGTGGCGAAACCTGGACTTGCGGGTCAGTGGATCCATGACAACCGATACAAGGCCGGGCTTGCCTTTGCGAAACTGGAAGAACCCGATGATCAGGCCAACCACAGAGAAAGCAGCCCATTGACTGACCCCCCAGTTAAAGAAACTGTACTGAAGCGCGAGTTCGGCTGCTCTGTCGGTTCCTGGCTCGGCCATGCCGTGTGGTGGCGTGACAAAGTGCATCATCGACTCGGCCACACCATAGAAAACCAGACCGATTCCGAACCCTGCTGCCAGCAGCATCGCGATCCATGAGTAATAGGAGAACTCGGGCACGCTGTCTGGTGGGCCTAGCTTGGTTTCTCCGTATTTTGAGAAGGCGAGGTATACGAGGACGACCACAAATCCGAATACTGACATCAGGAAGAACCATCCGAAGCGTGTAGTCGCCCAGTCCAGTCCGGATTGTGCGACATCCCCGAACTGTTTCGGGGCCACCGCCCCGATCAGCACCAGTACGGTGATGATGAGAACGGACAAAACGAATACAGGCTGTTTGTAAGCTGAGTTCACGGAGTTACCTTGTGATGATTTTCTTGAAAGTAGCTAGTGCTCGAAGATTGGAAGGATCTTTTATCAGTCTGAACGAATGGACGGGCTGCCTCAATAGAGAAATCCCTTGATTGGTGACTAAAGTTTTACTTTAAAAGGGTAACAAACCTTGATCGTCACGTCTAACGTGACGATCGATGGAACGTGTCGCGATATCTGCCCCGGATTCAGTCGTTTGCAGCAGACCCTGCAAGCGACTGGGCAAGCGTAGAACATTCGGGGTCGTTATGTGTAGTGCGTGCAGGTTGGGCGCTGCGCGGGTTGTCTGTCTTCCGTACGACTCTGGCTGGAAATCTGCGCCCCGATCGGTCTCAGGTGATAATCAGGCTTCATGCAGTTACATGGCACCTACTGGCCCCGCTTGTGCAAGGCAACACGGGCTCGATCGTGTTCACGGTGACCAAGCAATACTGAGGCCGACGGTCCAGGCATCTGGACCGAGGTCAGCGCACTGGCAAGTCAGATCCAGGCGATGAGCAGCAGCAGACATGACCAGCCTGCAATGCCAGCGCCCATGACGGTGTGCGTGATGGCCGCCGCGACCAGTTGGTCTTCCACTCTCAGGACTGCTCTGACACCGTGATGAATCAGACTGCAGGTCGCTGCCAAGGCGAGCAGGGCCAGTATGACGTTCACCGTCATGTCGGGTATGAACAGTCCGAAGGCAGACAACCACAACGGTACAGGCGCAATACTGGCCAGTCGAAATGCATCAGTCGAATTCACTTCAATCCAGTGGGACTGCGTGACTTGTCTGATGAGCCAGCCCATGAGCAGCCAGGTGAGCATTTCGGCCCCGAAGAACACGGGTGCGATGAGTTGCCAGGGTTTGTTGCTGTAGCCCTGTATCAACAGATCGCCGTAGACTGGCCCGTAGAAGAACAGCATGACTGGTGGAATCAGCGATAGCGGTAAGACAAGTCGCCAGAACAGGCTAGCGAGCGTCGGTCTGTTTTGCACCAGGTCCTGCCATCCCTTTTGCGAGGAAATAATCATCTGGGGAATTGAGAGGATCAACATGACGTGCTCCTTCTGCCGGGTTGCGAAGCGAACATTCGGATCGACTGCCCATATATCACAACATGATGTATTTGTATGGCAATAATATGATGATTGTCAATCAATCGTTACATGCTCGTTAAACGGGGGAAACACGATGGCTGGTCAGGACATCCAGGATGCGGTTTGCGTCGATTTCGAGCGGCTGTCACAGTTTCGTTACCGTCTACGTTGCTTTTTACGAGTCAGCGAGGACATCTGTCGCGAGCATGGTCTGACACCGCTGCAGTACCAGTTAATGCTCCATTTGAAGGGACAACCAGACCGGGACTGGGCCACCATCAGCGAGTTGGCCGAGAGGTTGCAGTCCAGGCATCACGGCGTTGTCGCTCTGGTGAACCGATGCGAGGCAGCCGGCCTGGTGCGACGTGGTCCCTGTCCGACTGATCAGCGGCAAGTCCGGGTCTATCTGTGCGCGGATGCAGAGGCCGTGCTGGAACAGGTCGCAACACTTCACCAGCCTGAGTTGACAAGGTTGCGTGAAGTGCTGGCTATGACCGGTTTAAGCGCCTGACCTGATCCGCTCAGATATGCATGAGAGGCGCTTAGAGACTGTAAATATTTAACTTGGTTATTTATTGGGAATCGGCTATGCTTATCGAATGCCGAATATCTCACCAATCGCTTTGCGCTGGGAGGCGCTGAACGAGACACTCAATGAGCGTCAGAGAAGATTGTTGCTCGGCGCAGAAGCCAAAGCACTCGGTCGAGGTGGCATAGCGGAGGTGGCATCGGCCACTGGTGCATCCCGCACAACGGTAGCCGCCGGTATCAAGGAGCTCGGCTCGTTGAAAAGTATCGACGCGGCGGATGACTCTCGGTCCATGACGGCAACAGGATCGCGTCGACCGGGAGGTGGCCGCAAGCGACTCGAGACAACCGATGAGACCTTGGTTGCAGACCTTTTGGCTCTGGTCGAGCCGACCACGCGAGGTGACCCGGAGTCACCGTTGCGCTGGACATGCAAGAGTCTGCGCAATCTGGCCGATGAGCTCAAGACCAGACATCATCAGGTCAGCCATGTGGTGGTGGGCAATATATTGCGTAGCCAGAATTTTAGTCTGCAAGCAAACGCCAAGGTGCTCGAAGGCAACCAGAGTCCTGATCGAAACGCACAGTTTGAGCACATCAATGCAGCCGTGAAGATCGCACTGGATGCAAACGAACCGGTCATTTCGGTCGATACCAAAAAGAAGGAGCTGGTTGGGGCATTCAAGAACGCGGGCCAGCGATGGCTGCCTAGAGGTCAACCCGATCAGGTCCAAGTTCATGACTTTGTCGACAAGGATCTGGGGCGCGCCAATCCGTACGGCGTTTATGACATAGGTGCTAATGAGGGTTGGGTCAGCGTGGGAACGGATCACGACACGTCGGCATTTGCCGTGCAAACTATCCGGCGCTGGTGGTTCTCGATGGGCCGAGCGCGCTATCCTGAAGCCAGCCGATTGACGATCACAGCAGATGGTGGTGGCAGCAATGGCCATCGGGTTCGGCTATGGAAGTATGAGTTGAGCCAGTTAGCCAGGGAACTGGGGCTCGAGATTCACGTGCATCACTTTCCTCCCGGGACCAGCAAATGGAACAAGATTGAACACCGCTTGTTCTCGTTCATCACCATGAACTGGCGCGCGCGCCCACTGATCAGTCACGAAGTCATTGTCAATCTGATCGCCAACACACGAACCCGTAGCGGCCTGTCGGTTAAGGCCGAGCTCGATACTGCCGCGTATCCGAAGGGAATTTCTGTCACTGACGCCCAAATGGCGACGATCAAGATCGATCGAAGCGATTTTCATGGCGAATGGAATTACTGCATACGACCCTAGTCATTCGACTATATTATTTGTTAACAGTCCCTTAGTTCAAAGCCACCGCATTGCCTTGACGGTCAAACGAGACGAAGTGACCAATCTGACCACTCTTGATCTGTTCAACCACACGCTCCATCAGCGTGGCGATTTGAGCTTCGTCGAGTTCATGACCGGGCATTACGTCCATTGCCGTGACAAACAGAATGTCCCACTGAGGGATAAACTGGCGCGCCTCGTGTTCCAAGTCTGCAAACGACTTGATGTCCGAGGCGCGCTTGTCGACACTGGCCGCCGGGACTAGCGCACCGCCGTGGCCTTGCTCAAACTCCCTGCGTTGCTCTTCAGTACTGTCTTCAGGTAATTCGGCAATGGTATACACCAGAAACAAGTGTTGTTTCAGGGCCTGCTCATTTGCCAGTTTGAGCAAATCGTCAAATTGATCAATCATGCTTGCTACCCCTGAACCAGGGGGCTGTCTGCCCCTTCAATTTCCACGCCACGAACATCGGCCTCGCCCGCCAGAATCATCATGTATTGGCGTAATGCGGTTGAACGTGACTGGACTTGAAGGGTCATGGCGACCCGCTCCTGAACCTCCTCAAATGTCAACTGCCGACCTTGGTTTGAGGCCAGAACCTCGACGATGTGCAAACCGAACCGGGAGTGCACCAGGCGTGGATGTAGTCCGGGCGGCATCATGCCGGCACTGTCCCAGAAGAATGCCTGAGCAAGCTCGGGCGCACACTCCTGAGGCGTGATCCAGCCGAGATCGCCACCCTGTTGCGATGAGGGGCAGTTCGAATATTCGGCGGCAGCTCTGGCGAAACCATCAGGTGCTGCGTCCCTGGCCGTGAGAGAAAGCAGTACGCCCTCGGCTTTGTTTGCCAGTGCCTGCACGTTGACCCCGGGCGTGACCGCGAAAAGAATGTGGCGTGCGTGCAAGGACTGGTCGATAACGTATCGATGCCGGTTGGCCGCGTAATGCCGTTGTTGCTCCTGTGGGTCCGGCTCGGGTGTGCTCACTTCACGCTCTAGCATCTGCTCGATGATGTCTTGCGTCTGGCTATCCGGGAACTGAAACGCAGACATGCCATGGTCCTGAAGCAGGCCAAGCGCCACGGCACGCTGGCGCAGCAGTTCTGTGTAGGCCCTTTCTCGCAGCGAGTCGGCTGACACTGCCTCATCTGGGTGGGCCAGTTGCGTGTTATTGATGCTGGGCATGGATGTTGTCATGATCGTTCCTGTTCTCGGGCTTCTGGCAGACGTCAACGTGACGCGCCGGATTGCTGGTTTGACACACTTGGCTTGAGACCCAGTTTTCTGCTGCGAACAACTTGTGGTGGTCTGAAGAGGTAGGCAAGCGTGCCAAAGCCACTCCAGACGTGCACCAGTCGCGAAAACGGGAACAGCAAAAAGATGGTCATGCCAAGCACCAGATGGACCTTGTAAGGCCAGTCAAGTGCCACGAGTCCGGCGGCATCCGGTCTGAACGTGAAGATGCGCTGTGCCCAGTCCGAAAGTACCAGCATCACCGAGCCATCCGAATGTCCGATTGAATAAGGCAGTGTGATCAGGCCTAGCACCAGCTGGATCCACAGGATGATCAGGATGAAGAGATCCGTACGGTGACTGGTTAGCCGGATCCTGGGATCAAACAGGCGACGATGCAACAGCATGGTCAGACCAATGAAACAGATAATGCCAGCCACGCCACCCGCGTAGACGGCCACCAGTTGCTTGGCACCAGGACTGATGAACGGCTCGTAGATGAAATGCGGAGTAAGCAAGCCGACCGTATGTCCAAAAAACAGAAACAGGATGCCAGCGTGAAACAGGTTACTGCCCCAGCGCAACTGCCTGGCGCGCAGCAGTTGCGACGAATCGCTCTTCCAGGTGTACTGGTCACGGTCAAACCGGGCCAGGCTTCCCATCAGAAACACGGTCAGACAAATATATGGATAGACGTTGAATAGGAAATTATGCAGCGTGTTCATGCCTGCGCTCCTGGGTTCGGGGTGTGGCTCGAAGGGGAAAGGGATTCGGTTCGTCTGACGATATGGATCGGTTGTGGTTGCCCTGGGCGAGCCTGGCCTTTGGTGGAGCAACCATCAAAGGCCGCGGGCTCCGCCCAGCTGTCGTCCAGACCGTCGTCCTGTGCAATCTCGACGGCTCGAGCCTGTTCGCCAGCCAGCTCGATGATTGCCGCCAGTACACTTGCATAAGGACTGTGACGGTTGGCTAATGCCGTGAAGATGGCTTGTGCGATATGTACGGTCTCGCCTAAAAATGCTCTCGCCTGCTGTGCAGGCTGGGTCGAAGCGAACTCCAGCACCACCGGCAGGTAGTCCGGAAGCTCATGCGGCGCCAGCAGCAGGCCTGCCTGTTCATAGGTCTGGATCAGGTCAATCATGGCAGGACCCCGGTCGCGGGAATCCCCGTGGACATGCTCGAACAGGAACAAGGATGTCTGCCGTCCCCGGTCGAAGGTCTCCACGTACTCGGCTTCAATCAGCATCGACGGGCCACTGGCCAGACGAGTGATGACACGGCGCAGTTCCTGCTGGCGAGATTGCGAGAGTGCGCCCTCCTGCGCGAGCGCGTCAATCAACTCCTGCGAATGCTCGCGCACTGCTGTATCCGGATAGCGCAACAGGTGGGCTAGCACACGCAATGTGTGGCCGACAGCTTTGGTGGCGTGGTTGAAACGTTTCATGTCAGGCCTCCACCTTGATCGGTATCGTCCGCTTCTTCTCACTCCCAAACAGACTGGTTTCGGTCACCCCTTCCGAACATCCGTTTCCAAAACTGAAACCACAGCCTCCGCGGACATTGAAAGCATTTTCTGCATACTCGCGATGGGTGGTTGGAATCACGAAACGGTCTTCGTAGTTTGCGATGGCCATGTAGCGATACATATCCTCGACCTCAGCGACACTGAGTCCGACTTGTTCAAGCACGTCGGTGTCCACCCTTGCGTCAACGTGCTTGTTGCGCTGGAACACACGCATTGCCAGCATGCGTTCGAGAGCTCGCACTACTGGTTCAGTCTTCCCGGCGGTCAGGAGGTTTGCTAGGTACTTGACCGGAATGCGCAACTGGCTCACATCGGGGATCTGCCCGTTGGCTTGGACTAGTCCTGCATTGGCGGCTGCCGATATGGGTGAAAGTGGTGGTACATACCAGACCATCGGCAGCGTGCGGTACTCCGGGTGCAGTGGCAGGGCGACTTTCCAGTCAACCGCCATCTTGTAGACCGGACTCTGGCGAGCAGCCTGCATCCACGCATCCGGAATGCCGTCGACACGTGCCTGCTCAATGACCCTGGGGTCATTGGGATCCAGGAAAATGTCGAGCTGAGCTTCGTACAGGTCGGCCTCATGTTCCACACTGGCTGCCTCGGCGATGCGGTCCGCGTCATAGAGTAGTACGCCGAGATACCGGATGCGTCCGACGCACGTTTCCGAGCAGACCGTTGGCTGACCTGCCTCTATCCTTGGGTAGCAGAAAATGCACTTCTCCGCCTTGCCACTTTTCCAGTTGTAGTAAATCTTCTTGTACGGGCAGCCGCTCACGCACATGCGCCAGCCGCGGCACTTGTCCTGGTCGATCAGCACGATTCCGTCTTCTTCGCGCTTGTAGATGGAACCGGACGGGCAGGAAGCAACACAGGCCGGATTCAGACAGTGCTCGCACAGCCGCGGCAAGTACATCATGAAGGTGTTCTCAAACTGGCCGACCATCTCTTTCTGCGCGGCTTCAAATCCATTGAAGTTACTGTCTTCACTGCGCTTGCTGAACTCGCCACCCAGCAGCTCTTCCCAGTTCGGACCCCACTCGATCTTCTCCATGCGCATGCCGGTGATCAGTGAGCGTGGCCGGGCTGTCGGTGCATGTTTCATCTCCGGTGCAGACTGAAGATGGTCGTAATCGAACGTGAACGGCTCGTAGTAGTCGTCAATCTGTGGCAGGTGAGGATTGGCAAAGATTTTCATGAGCAACTGCCACTTGCCACCTTGCTTCGGGACGATGCTTCCGTTGGAGCGCCGTTCCCAGCCACCCTTCCAGCGGTCCTGATTCTCCCACTCTTTGGGGTAGCCGATACCCGGCTTGGTCTCGACGTTGTTGAACCATGCATACTCGACGCCTGGACGGCTGGTCCAGACGTTCTTGCAGGTCACCGAACAGGTGTGGCACCCGATGCACTTGTCCAGATTGAGCACCATGCCGATCTGTGCACGAACTTTCATTTGCTGACTCCTTGATTCGACGTGCTTTAAGGGTTCTCGCCCTGCGATTGATAGACTTTGGCCAGATGATCATCACGGGGTGTATCAAGCCAGTCGACTTTCTTCATCTTGCGAACCACCACGAACTCGTCCCGATTGGTGCCGATCGTGCCGTAGTAGTTGAAACCGTAGCTGTACTGGGCATAGCCGCCAATCATGTGGGTTGGCTTGGTCACGATTCGGGTGACTGAATTGTGAATGCCACCCCGCACGCCGGTGATCTCGGATCCCGGGGTGTTGATGATCTTCTCCTGGGCGTGATACATCATGACCATCCCGGGATTGACCCGCTGACTCACCACTGCCCGGGCTGCGATTGCCCCATTGATGTTGAACAGTTCAACCCAGTCGTTATCAACGATTCCGGCTTTGCCTGCATCGTCTTCGCTCAACCAGATGATCGGACCGCCTCTTGCCAGCGTCAGCATGTGCAGGTTGTCACTGTAGGTGGAGTGAATTCCCCACTTCTGGTGTGGCGTGATGAAATTCAGCAAGATCTCGGTATTGCCATTGGGCTTGATCTGATGGATACCACTTGTGGTCTTGAGGTCTACCGGTGGGCGATAGGTGCTGAAACCTTCACCGAATGCAATCATCCAGGCGTGATCCTGATAGAACTGCTGGCGCCCAGTCAGGGTGCGCCACGGGATCAGCTCGTGAACGTTGGTGTAGCCGGCGTTGTAGCTCACGGTTTCACTTTCGATCCCGCTCCAGGTGGGTGAGCTGATGATTTTGCGAGGTTGTGCCTGGATGTCGCGGTAACGGATTTTTTCGTCCTCGCGATAGAGGGCCAGATGGGTATGGTCACGTCCTGTCTGCTTTGACAGTGCTTCCCATGCCTTGACCGCGACATGCCCGTTGGTTTCTGGTGCCAGCTGCAAAATGACCTCGCAGGCGTCAATGTCGGTGACGATGCGAGGCATGTCCCGCGTGGCGCCGGGCTCAAGTGTCTTGCCATTGAGCTGTCCGAGCTGGGTCACTTCAGTTTCGGTCTTCCAGGAAATGCCTTTTCCACCGTTTCCGATCTGCTTCATCAGTGGACCGAGCGCTGTGAACTGTTTGTAGACATTGGGATAGTCGCGACTGACCACGGCAATCTGAGGCGCTGTCTTGCCGGGAATCAGGTCACAGTCGCCGTTTCTCCATTCCTTCACGTCAAAGGGCTGGGCGAGCTCGGCGGGTGTGTCGTGCATCAGCGGTGTGAGCACCACATCCTTCTCGACGCCAAGGTGACCCACGCAGACCTCGCTGAATGCCTTGGCAAATCCTTTGTAGATCTCCCAGTCCGAGCGTGACTGGAATACTGGGTCAACTGCTGCCGATAGTGGATGGATGAAAGGATGCATGTCGCTGGTGTTCAAGTCGTTCTTTTCGTACCAGCTGGCGGTCGGCAGGACGATGTCCGAGTACAGGCAGGTCGTCGACATGCGAAAGTCCAGTGTGACCAGCAGGTCGAGCTTGCCCTCAGGTGCCTGGTCGTGCCACTTCACATGCCTGGGCTTGGCATCCTCTTCGCCAAGGTCCTTGCCCTGGAGGCCGCTTTCTGTCCCTAGAAGATGTTTGCAGAAGTACTCGTGCCCTTTACCGCTCGAGCCCAGCAGATTGGAACGCCAGACAAACATGTTGCGCGGCCAGTTCTCAGGTGCGTCCGGGTCCTCGCAGCTCATCTGCAACTCGCCGCTCGCCAGTGCTTTTGCCACAAACTCCTTGGGGTCGACATTGTTTGCCTGTGCTTTTGCGACCAGTTCGATCGGGTTGGCCGTGAGTTGAGGTGCACTGGGCAGCCACCCCATGCGTTCTGCTCGCACGTTGTAGTCAATCATGCTGCCGCCATAGACTTGCTTGTCGGCCAGCGGTGACACAATCTCCCCTAGATCGAGTTTTTCATAACGCCACTGATCCGTGTGCGCGTAGAAGAAACTGGTGCTGTTCATCTGACGAGGTGGGCGGATCCAGTCAAGTGCGAAGGCCAGTGCGGTCCAGCCTGTCTGCGGACGCAACTTTTCCTGTCCGACGTAGTGTGCCCAGCCGCCCCCGCTTTTGCCGATACATCCGCACATCATCAGCAGATTGATGACGCCACGGTAGTTCATGTCGCAGTGGTACCAGTGGTTCATGGCGGCGCCAATGATCACCATCGAGCGGCCTTCTGTCTTGTGGGCATTCTCGGCGAACTCGCGTGCTACCGTGATCACCTGCTGGCGCGCAACGCCAGTGATGCTTTCCTGCCATGCGGGCGTGTAGGGCGCGTCGTCGTCATATGACTTCGCGCCGCTTCCCAGGCCGCGGTCGATGCCATACTGGGCAACTTGCAGATCGAAAACGGTCGATGCCAGCACCGACTGGCCATCGGCCAGGGTAAGGCGAACAGCCGGGACCCGGGCACGATTGATGTCGCCCTGCGCCGGGTTGTTCGCAAAGTGAGGGGTGTTCTGGCCGCCAAAGTACGGCAATCCGACTTCGACAATTTCATGCGGTTGATCGCCATCTTCGATGATCGACAGTTTGAGTCTGGTCTCTTGGCCGTCGGCCGCATTCCTGGACTCGAGGTTCCACTTGCGCTCATCTGAGCGGCCCTCCGGTCCCCAGCGAAATCCGATCGACCCATTGGGCAGAACCAGATTGCCCTGCACATCAAACGCGAGTGTCTTCCATTCAGGATTGTTTTCCTGGCCAAGCTGGCCAGCGATGTCGCTGGCTCGCAGGTACCGGTCCGGAACCTGGATGACCTGACCATCCGGTGTCGTCTGCTCCTTGAGAAGCAAAACCATAGGCAGGTCGGTGTAGCGTCTGGCGTAGTCATCAAAGTATGCGCTGCGCTTGCCACCTCCATCCGGAAAGTAGAATTCTTTGAGAGCTACATGGCCCATGGCCATGGCCAGTGCCGCATCAGTCCCCTGTTTGGGATGCATCCAGATGTCGGCCAGCTTGGCGACTTCCGAGAAGTCTGGTGTGACTGCGACGGTTTTGGTGCCCTTGTAACGCACTTCGGTGAAGAAGTGAGCGTCTGGCGTACGGGTCTGCGGAACGTTCGATCCCCAGGCGATGATGTAGTTGCTGTTGTACCAGTCAGCTGACTCGGGTACGTCGGTCTGCTCTCCCCAGACCTGCGGGCTCGATGGTGGCAGGTCGCAGTACCAGTCGTAAAAGCTCATGCAGACCCCGCCGATGAGCGACAGATACCGGCTCCCGGCTGCATAGCTGACCATCGACATGGCCGGAATGGGCGAGAATCCGATAATACGGTCTGGCCCATACTTCTTGATGGTGTAGACGTTGGCGCTGGCAATCAGCTGGTTGACTTCTTCCCAGGAGCTGCGCACAAACCCACCCATGCCACGGACTTGCTGGTAGTCCTTTCGGGCAGCAGGATCCTCGGCGATCAGTGCCCATGCGTCAACCGGGGTTCTGGTGACTTTGAGTGCGGCGCGCCAGCGTTCGAGCAGACGCCCTCTGACCATGGGATATTTGACCCGGTTGGCGCTGTACAGGTACCAGGAATAGGAAGCCCCGCGGGCACAGCCGCGCGGCTCATGATTGGGCATGTCCCAGCGCGTGCGAGGGTAGTCGGTCTGCTGGGTCTCCCAGGTTACGATCCCACCCTTGACGTAGATCTTCCATGAACATGATCCGGTACAGTTCACGCCATGGGTGCTGCGAACGATCTTGTCGTGTGCCCAGCGGTTACGGTAAGCGTCTTCCCAGGTACGGTCTTCATTGGTGACCTGGCCGTGGCCTTCGGAGAATGTCTCCTTGGGCAGCGAGAAGTGGGTCAGACGGTCTAAAAAATGACTCATTGCTATTTCTCCATGAGTGCGGGCTTGGTGCGTGGACCTCTCAGTCCTTCGTTCTCAGTCCTTGAATCCTGCAGTCATCGTAGGGCTCAGGGTCCGGCGCGCCAATTCTCCTAACGCACAGGTGTGTCACTACATTTGGCGGTTGTTGCTAGTTCTTTCGGATTAGGTGATTTTTCTTAGCAGGGCATGGGGGCGTTGCGGCGCGAGTACCAGAACCAGGTTACGAGCAGGCAGGACGCGTAAAAAGCAATGAAGGTTGCGAGTGCGGCGTGCGGGGCGCCCGTGAGATCAATGGACGTGCCGAAGGTCTTGGGGATGAAGAATCCGCCGTATGCCCCCATGGCACCCGTAAAACCAAGCACGGCTGCGGCTTCCTTGCCACCCTCGAGTGTTGCGCGACGTTGGGATTCCGGGTCCTTGGCGGCGGATTGCTGGCGCTCTTGCAGAAAGATCACCGGGATCATCCGGAAGGTTGAGCCGTTGCCGATGCCTGTGAGTGCGAACAGTATGATGAACATCGTCAGGAATCCGTAGAAGTTGCCGCTACCCTGTCCGTCTGGCAAGAAGAACATCACTCCCAGCACAGCCAGAATCATCAGAAGGAATGTCCAGAAAGTCACACGTGCTCCGCCCAGCTTGTCCGACACCCAGCCACCCACCGGACGGACGGCAGCACCGACGAGTGGTCCCAGAAATGCGTAGGTGGTCGGGTTGATACCGGGAAACTGTGACTGGGTCAAAAGCGCGAGGCCTGCCGAGAACCCGATGAATGAACCAAAAGTGCCGAGATAGAGCCAGCACATCAGCCAGTTGTGTTTTCGTTTGAAGATGATGGCCTGATCCGCAAACGAGGCCTTGGCCGAGGCAATGTCATGCATGCCGAACCATGATGCAATCGTTGCCAGCACGATGAATGGCACCCAGATGAAGCCGGCGTTCTGCAGCCAGATGGTCTGGGTCGTCCCGTCAGTAGCCGTGATGCTGTGCCCGCCACCGCCGAGTGCGCCGAACATGCCAATCGAGATCACCAGCGGTGTGACAAACTGGACGATCGAGACGCCGAGGTTGCCGATACCGGCATTCAACCCGGTCGCCAGTCCCTTGCTGGCTTTGGGAAAGAAAAAGCTGATGTTGGACATGGAGGAACTGAAGTTGCCTCCTCCCAGACCGCATAGCAGGGCCAGCACCAGCAGGGTTGGGTAGCTGGTAGAGGGGTCACGCAAGGCGAACCCCATCCCAATGGCGGGAATCAACAGACTGGCCGTCGAGATCGCGGTCCAGCGGCGCCCGCCAAATATCGGAACCAGAAACGAATAGAAGATTCGTAGTGTGGCACCGGACAGGGCGGGCAGGGCGGTCAGCCAGAACATCTGGTTCTTGGTCAGATCAAAGCCTGCTTTGGGCAGATTGACAACCACCACTGACCAGAGCATCCAGACGCTGAAGGCCAGCATCAGCGCCGGGATGGAGATATACAGATTCCGGTAGGCTATCCGCTTGCCTTCGGATTCCCAGAAGGTTTTGTCTTCCGGTTCCCAGCGGGTCAGTACGTTTGAGGGCATGGTGTGCTCCAGGGGGTGAGCCTGAGCCTGATCAGTCAGGCTCAGGCGGGCGCAATAAGGAATATTCAGAAAAGAGTCTGTGTGGTGATGTGATGGACGTGGCCGACATCAGTGCGTGGGTGCAGTGGCCTCGCGCTGTCCGGATCCGGACTGACCGCGGAAGCTGAAGTGCATCCACACCAGTGACACACAGACCGTGCCGTAGAGCAGCATGAAGCTCGAGGACCGCACACCGGTGATGTCTACCAGGGCGCCAAACATGATGGGCAAGATGAAACCGCCCAGACCGCCTGCCAGTCCGACGATGCCGGAGACCGCGCCGATGTTGCTCGGAAAATCGTCTGAAATGAACTTGAATACAGACGCTTTGCCGATGGCGGTTGCGATGCCGACCACGAACAGCAATGAAGTAAAGATCGCAGGCGAGAGCGCGATGTTGAATGTTCTGGGGCCATCGATCGTTGCAACGGTGAACTCTGTCTGTGGGTAGCTCAGGATGAAGAACGCCACCCAGCACACCCACATGACCCACCAGGTTGTCTTGTACGCGCCGTATTTGTCCGAGATCCAGCCACCGAGCGCGCGCAGTACGCCACCTGGAAGCGAGAAGACAGCAGCCAGCAGGGCCGCGCTCTGGATGGTGAAGCCGTACTCGCCGACGTAGTACTTGGTCATCCACAGTGCCAGGGCGACATATCCTCCGAACACTACCGAGTAGTACTGGCAGTAGCGCCAGACGCGCGGATCCTTGAGCATGGAGAACTGCTGCCTGAGCGTCGCACCTGACGAGCTGGCATGAGCCGGGTTGGTGGCCGAGAACGTCCAGAAAAGGATCGCAGTCACTAACATGGCAACCGAATAAACCTGAGGCACGATGGTCCACGTTCCGCCCGCTGCGGCGATCAGTGCGGGGGCGATGAACTTGGTGAGAGCAGAGCCAGAATTCCCAGCACCAAAGATACCCATGGCAAGACCCTGGCGGTTTTTAGGGAACCAGCGTGCGACATACGGAGTGCCAACCGAGAAAGAACCACCGGCGAGCCCGACAAACATGCCAATCACCAGAAAGTGCCAGTATGCGGTGGCATAAGACATCATCCAGATCGGAATGACGGTCGACAGCATCAATAGAAAGAAGACGATCCGCCCGCCGAACCTGTCGGTCCAGAAGCCCAGAGGTACTCGGACAATGGCACCGGTGAGCACCGGCATGGCAGCCATGAGTCCGAACTCGGTTTCATTGAGTCCAAGCTCATCCTTGATCGGGATGCCGATCACGGCGAACATCATCCAGACTGCAAAGCAGATCGTAAAGGCGACGGTGCTCGATGCCAGCACCATCACCGGTTTGCGCGCTTGTGAGTCCACGGTAGAAGTCTCCTGAATTGCATCCTGCCGGCGATGGCGGCCTGGTCGGGACGGGTTGTGTCGGAAGGCTGTTGCCAGCTCTCGACAGACTACGCCTGCCCGGGATGGCTGCCCATTCGTCATTGGCGGGATAGGGAGCACGGCGTTTGGCCGATGTGACATAGTTCTTTTTGTCTAGAGAGGCCGGCCGACGGGAGGTGTGAGGGAGAACTTTTGAGTGTCGGGATCAGACTCTGGGCGGCACTTCCCATCCGAAAGAACTAGACTGACCCACCCGAACGAGTCATGGCAAAAACTCGACACTCCGGGGACAATGACCACATGAAAAACGCGAACATGCCTCTCATTGACCGGTTTGGCCGCACGATTGACTACTTGCGAGTCAGCGTGACGGATCGCTGCGACTTGCGTTGTGGTTATTGCATGCCCAGGGACTTCAAGGGGTTTGAAGAGCCGGCTGACTGGCTGAGCTTTGAAGAGATCGAGCGCATTGTCGGTGCGTTCGTACGCCTGGGTACCCGGCATGTACGTCTGACTGGTGGTGAGCCGCTCACGCGCAGGAATCTGCCAGAGCTTGCAAACCGGATCTGCGCGCTGGATGGACTGGACGACCTGTCCGTCTCGACCAATGGAACCATGCTGGCCCGTCATGCGAGCGCACTGAAGCAGGCTGGCGTCAGGCGTCTGAACGTCAGCCTGGATAGCCTGGCAGGCGACTGTGTGGAATCCATCACCGGGCGGGATTGTCTGGCCGATGTTCTGCAGGGGCTGGAAGTGGCCAGGGCGGCTGGTTTTACGCCGATCAAGATCAACATGGTGGTCATGCCGGATGTCAATGCCCATCAGGTCCGGGAAATGGTGGATTTCTGTTTTGAGAGGGGGTTTGTGCTTCGACTGATCGAGACCATGCCAGTTGGCCAGACCGGAAGAGTTTCGGGATGGCTCCCGATCGAGTCGGTTCTGCAGCCCATCCGGCAGGAGCTGGATCTTGTGCCGGAAATCAGGCCGCTTGGCGGCGGGCCGGCCCGTTACTGGCGTACACGGGACGGCAAGGGCCAGGTCGGGGTGATTACGCCCATGAGTCAGCACTTCTGTGAGACTTGTAACCGCGTGAGGTTATCAGTTGATGGCACACTCTATTTATGCCTCGGACAGGAAGATAAAGTCTGTCTGCGCACGGCCCTGCGTCAGGGAATGGATGATCATCAACTGGTTACGCTGATCAGATCTGCCATTGATCGAAAGCCAGAACGTCACGAGTTCAGTCAGCGCCCCGAGAAAATTGTGCGTTTCATGTCCCAGACGGGCGGTTGAAAAAAGGAATCATCATGTCCAGACATGATCTTGAGAAGTTCATTGCCGGATTTGCAGCGTTTCAAAAGACGTATTTTGATGAGAAGCACGAACTCTTTGAAGATCTTGCGCAAGGTCAGCATCCGCGCAGCTTGCTGATTGGCTGCTGCGACTCAAGAGTCGATCCCAGTCAGATGATGGGGGCAGATCCGGGAGAGATCTTTGTTTCCCGCAATGTTGCTAATCTGGTTCCGCCCTGTGAGCCGTCTGGTCATGGTCACCATGGCGTGAGTGCGGCGATCCAGTTCGCGGTTCAGTCCCTCAAAGTTGAGCGTGTCATCGTCCTCGGGCATTCTCGTTGCGGTGGTATCCGCGCCCTGATGGAGTCGGTTGACACACCAGAGCCGGCATTACTCGATTTTGTGGGAAGCTGGGTTCGTATTGCAGAGCCAGCCCGGCGCAAGACCCTGGCTGCATACGGTCACACGCCGTTCGAGACACAATGCCGGATTTGCGAGAAAACCTCCATCCTGAACTCGCTGAACAATCTGATGACGTTTCCCTGGGTTCGTGACGCAGTCGAGCATGGTCGTCTGACCTTGCACGGCTGGTATTTTGATCTGGAACGAGGCGAGTTGCTCGCCTATTCAGACAGGGCAGGACAGTTTCTGCCAGTGGTGTGTGCGCTCGAGAACACGGCCTCCCCCGGAACGGTTGAACCAGGGACGAGGACGACATGAAAGTGTTCGGTGTTTCAGGTCATTCCGGCAGTGGCAAGACCACAATGATCGAGGCCATGCTGCCAGAGCTGTCGACGCTGGGAGTCAGGACCAGTGTGATCAAACACACTCACCACGACTTTCCGGTAGAGCCGCCCGGCAAGGACAGTGCCCGGTTTCGTGCTTCAGGCGCATATGAAGTCATGGTCTGTTCTGCGCACAGGTACGCTATCGTGCGGGAACTCAACGGTACCGATGTACCGACGCTGGACGAGCAACTCGCGCGTCTTGCGCCGTGCGATCTGGTGCTGGTCGAGGGGTACCATGATTATCCGATTCCCCGCATGGAGGTGTTTCGTCATGCAGTCGGGCATGACCCGAGGTGCCTGGCTGACCCGCATCTGGTTGCCTTGGCAAGCGATGAGTCGTTGCCTTTCAAGCCCGAGGTCTGGCCGCTGAATGAGCCCGCGCAGATTGCAAGGTTGATCTGCCAGTACCTTCAGATTGATACTGTTGGCAGAGGAGGCTGAGGTGGAGCAGACCGTAAGCCATGCCGATTCCGTGCTCACGCCCGGTGATAATCCAGTGTCGTCAGGTGTGAACAGTGAACAGGATCAGATAATGAAGGGATTCTGGCACCATGCCGTTTCAGGTCACTACCGGCTCGGTCGACGACTTGTCATGTCATTGCTGGCAGCGCTGGTCTTCAGTCTGTCCATGGTGCTCGGGACTTTGTGGCTCTCATGGGCGCTAGAAGGGGCGGCCGCAGCAATTAACGACGCTGGAAGTCTGCGGATGCAGACCGTACGCATTGCGTTGATCATGGAAGAAGGCGGTGATCAGAGCGAGCAGATTCCCGACCTGGTCAAACAGGTTGACCAGACGTTTGATAACCTCAGGCATGGCGTGCCAACCCGGCCTTTGCGTCTGCCGAGCTCCGATCTGGTGCAGGCTCAATTAGACAGCATTGACCGGATCTGGCGCGAGCAACTTTCACCGCAGGCCATGCAGTACGGATTGACGGCAGGCGGGTTGGAACCTTCATTTTCAGAGTATCGCAAAAGTCTGCTGGACTTTCTTGTTCAGACCAATACGCTGGTTCATTTTGTGGAACAACAAAACGCGCGCGACACAGCATTGCTCAGGGCGTCTCAGTTCGGACTGATTGGCCTCATGATTGCAGGTTGCGTGGCGATGATCTATCTGATGTATGGCTGGATCATCAGGCCGGTTGAGGCATTGCGCCACGGTGTCTCGCAGATGGCAGCGCGCAACTTCTCGCACAGAGTGCCGGTCGAAAGTAGCGATGAACTTGGCGAACTTGCGGAAGGCTTCAACGACATGGCCGCTCAGTTGAGCGAACAGTATGCGGATCTTGAGCGCCGTGTACAAGATAAAACCCGAAGCCTTGCGTTGCGCAACAGGGAGATCACGACGCTGTATGATTTTTCGGCCTATTTGTCAGGGCCTGGTGATATCCGGGCCAAGTCTGAAGGATTTCTGTCGCGGCTGATCACCTACTTTGGCGCGGACGGCGGGTCGGTCCGGATTCTGGATCCTCACCATGACAATCTGCACATCGCGGTTCATCAGGGACTGTCTGATAACCTGGTTGAGCGTGAGCAGTGCATGCACATCGGTGACTGCGTGTGTGGTGAGGCAGCCCAGTCAGGTGTGACCGTGATTCATGACTTCAGGAACATGCCGCAAGAGTTCGCGCTTCCGTGTCAGGAGGCCGGGTTCACAGCGATTGCTGTTGCGCAAGTGGTCCATGGCGGCAATCGCCTTGGCATCTACACTCTTCACTTTCAGGTGCCACGAGAGTTCACTCAGAACGACCGACAGTTGTTCGAGTCACTCGGGCAGCATCTGGGCGTGGCAATCGAGAATCAGCGCCTGCTCGCGCGTACCCGTGAGCTCGCGATTGCGCAGGAGCGCAATCTGGTCGCTCAGGGCTTGCATGACTCCATCGCCCAGAGCCTTAACTTCATGAAGATGCAGGTCCGTATGCTGAGAGATTCAATTACCCGAGGTGAGCGTGAAGAGATCGAGCAGGGTATGGACCTGCTGGAGGTTGGCATCAAGGAGAGTTACGACGATGTGCGAGAGCTGCTGACCAATTTCAGGGTGCGCGTGGAACAAGGTGATCTCGCCAGTGCGTTGCGATCAGCCGCTGAACGGTTTGAGCGGCAGTCCGGCATTGCGGTCCAGACCCGTATCCGGGACGAAGGAGCTCCCTTGCCATCCGAGCAGCAACTGCAAGTCCTGTTTGTGGTGCAAGAGGCGATGTCGAATATCCGCAAGCATGCCAGGGCAGGAAAAGTCACGATTGAACTGGTCAACCGGGAAGATTTTGAGGTGTGTGTAGAAGATGACGGGCAAGGATTCGATCCGGACAGCAGCCAGATTCAGGCTGAGCAGCACATTGGATTGCGAATCATGCGCGAACGCGCGCAACGACTGAATGCCGACTTTGACGTGACCTCTCGCCCGGGTGCCGGCACCCGGGTCTGTCTCAGACTCAAGAAAGAGCAAAGGACAACCGCGTGACCATGACATCCACTATTCGAGTGCTTTTGATCGATGATCACGCCCTGTTTCGAAGTGGTGTGCGATTGCTGTTGCAGCGCCAGCCAGGGGTAGAGGTCGTGGCTGAGGCGTCAGATGCACTGGAGGGGATCAAGCGAGCGAAGGAGCTGGTGCCTGACATCATTTTGCTGGACTTGCACATGCCGGGTATGTCAGGGCTTGATGCCATCACGCTTTTGCGTGAGGAGGTCCCGCAGAGCCACATCATTATGTTGACTGTGTCGGAAGATAGCGAAGATCTGACCAGGGCATTGCGTGCCGGTGCGGCCGGTTACCTGATCAAGAACATCGACGCGCAGGTATTCGTTGACGCGTTGCGCCGGGTCATGGACGGAGAGTCCGTTATTTCAAACGAAATGACAGCCAGGCTTGTGGCGAGCCTGCGACAACCCCGGATCGACATACCCGCCGACCATACGGAAAAACTCACGCCGCGTGAGTGCGATATCCTTGGAGAGCTCGCACTCGGCATGAGCAACAAGGAAATTGCACGCAAGCTTGATCTGGCTGAAAGCACGGTCAAGATTCACTTGCAGAGCATACTCAGGAAGCTTGAACTATCCAATCGGGTTCAGGCGGCAATCTACGCAGTCGAGCATGGGATGGGAGGTGCCAGGAAATGAATGCAGACAGCCAGACTGTTGGCACCATGCTGTCGGTGGAGCAGGCCCAGACCGAACTTGTCAGACTCGCACGCGTCATGACAGACACAGAGTCCTGTTCACTGTCGGCTTGTGACGGACGTGTGCTGGCCAAAGGGCTGGTCTCGCCGATTGCCGTGCCTGGTTTTGATAACAGTGCCATGGATGGCTACGCACTGAATCTGTCCGGGTTGCCTGACATGCCCGACCAGTTCAAGGTGGTTGCGCGCATCGCCGCGGGGCAGGCGGGCGGATCCTTGCCCGCCGGCATGGCGGCCCGCATTTTTACGGGTGCCCCGGTTCCAGACGGATGCGACGTGGTCGTTCCACAGGAAGAAACCGATAGCGAGACAGGCCCACAAGGCGACTGGGTGCGAATCAAGTCACCGGTCAGGCCCGGCCAGCATGTGCGTCGCCGTGGTGAGGATATTGAACAGGGTCAGACGATTCTGTTGCCTGGTACAGCCTTGCTCGCCAAACATCTTGCCCTGGCAGCATCTGTCGGTGTGCCGACACTGGATGTATACCGGAGCCTTAAGGTGGGGATCTTTTTTACCGGAGACGAACTGGTCGAACCCGGCTCACCACTGGACGAAGGCCAGATATACAACAGCAATCGTTATGCGATCGGCAGCCTGGTTCGCAGTCTGGGTTGCCGCCTGACGGACTATGGCATCGTGCGTGACAGCCGGGAAGCGACGCTGGCCATGCTTGAACGGGTCAGTGCCGAGAATGATGTCGTCATCACATCTGGTGGTGTCTCTGTTGGAGAAGAGGACCATGTCCGGGCCGCCGTGACGCAACTGGGGACTCTGGGCGTCTGGCAAGTAGCAATCAAACCTGGCAAGCCATTTGCATTTGGACGAATCGGCCAAGCCGACTTCATCGGTCTGCCTGGCAATCCGGTGAGTGCATTCGTGACGTTCCTGCTGCTGGCCAACCCGTTTATCAAGCGTAGACAAGGTATCGAGCAGTGTCTGCCGTTGAGATTTGAAGCGGTTGCGGATTTTGTGTGGCAGTCCAAGGGCCGAAAACGTGAGTTCATCCGCGTCAGTGAGGCGGTTGATCAGTCGTTGTCACTTCGCTTGAAGTTAAGTACACCCGGTCAGGGTGCAGGCGTGATGAGCAGCATTGCACTGGCTGACGGGCTGGTCGATGTGCCACCCGGCGCCAGCATCGAGCCTGGAAGTCGCGTCGTCTACTATCCAATGAGAGGGTTTCAGGGGGATCATGCTGAAGCTGAATCTGCTGTATTTTGCGCAGCTGCGCGAGTCGCTAGGTATTGCACGGGAAACACTGGAGTGTCAGGTCAGGACGGTTCAGGACCTGGTCAGTGTGCTGGCTGACAGAGGGGGTGTCTGGCAAGAGCAGCTACAAGATTCCGAAGCGCTCAGAATTGCGGTGAATCAGGAAATGGTGCAACCATCCTGTGTGCTGTCATCCGGTGCTGAAGTGGCATTCTTTCGGCCAGTGACCGGAGGCTGATGAACATGAGCACCCTCTCAGGGGCACAGTCGCTGCCAGCCAGCGCGGCTCCGATCGCCAGTGTCCAGGCCGAGGCCTTTGATCTGACCAGGGAGTATGAGGCATTACGTAGACAAACTGGTGGGGCCGGTGCGATCGTTTCATTTACTGGTCTGGTCCGGGATCTCAATCTGAGTGACGATGTCACTGCTCTTGAGCTTGAACACTATCCTGGCATGACAGAGAAATGCCTGGACCGGATTGCACGTCAGGCCATCGTGCGGTTCGGGCTCCATGCAGCACGTATCATTCATCGCGTCGGCCTGTTGCACGCGGGGGACCCGATTGTGCTCGTGCTGACTGCGTCGGCTCACAGGCGAGAGGCGTTCGAGGCCTGCGAGTTCATCATGGATTATCTGAAGTCTGAGGCCCCTTTCTGGAAAAAAGAATGGACCGCCGACGGGCCACGCTGGCTGGACCAGCGGACTGCAGACAGGGATGCGCTGGTTCGCTGGCGGGCAGCGGCCTGATTGTTCGGGATACATATAGACCGATATGGCATATCCGATCACCGAGACGACCACCCGCCAACAGGCTGAGGGCAAGCGTGTAGACAGGTGCCCGGTTGATGGCTTTGCATACGAGGCCGTGATTCTGGCTGGCGGTCGAGGATCGCGTATGGGAGGCGCCGACAAAGGGTTGGTGGTCTGGCGTGACAAGCCGTTGGTCGATCATTTAATCGATCGCCTGCGAGGTCAGACGGTTGCTCCCAGGCGCATTCTGATCAGCGCCAATCGCAATCTGGACGAATACCGGAGGCGGGCAACCGTGGTGACGGATGCCGAGCCTGGGTTCGATGGACCCTTGCGCGGGATTCAGGCTGCTTTGCGTGTCTGTCATACCAGCCGGTTGCTCGTTGTCCCGTGTGACACTCCACGGTTACCTTTGGTCCTGGCTGAGCGCTTGTATCGTCAGGGAGCCGGGCACGCTGCATTTGCCAGTGCAGACGGTCACCAGCAGCCACTGTGTTGCCTGTTGCGCAGATGTGATCTGGCGGCACTGGACGCCTTCCTGGATACAGGGCAGCGCAAGGTCAGATCGTTTATGTCGAAGATCAAAGCCGTGGAGGTCAACTTCGAAGATGAGGGTGATGATCTGGGTGTTGATGCGGGCGGTGAGTCGAGTTTCATGAACTTTAATTCCCCGGAGATGCTCTCCTGACCTGGTCCCTACAGTGAGCGTTTCTTTGACTGTCAGCGTAGTGTGTAACTGGTGAACAGGGCGTTTAAAACGGCCTCTGTTTGCGGCAGCAGCCTGTCAACAGGCTCCCGATCCGGGGCGCTTCTGAAACGTTGCACCGCATACGTCTGAACTCCCTCGTTCTTTAGCATCGCTGCCAGCTCTAGCAGCTTTGGCTGACTGAGCCAGTCCTCTGACCAGGTTGTGCGGCATTCATATGGCTGGCCTGTCCGGCGCGCCCATTCCCGCAGTTGTTGCAGACAGGACGAGACAGGTGTCCAGGATCCAGCGCGTCCAGTCAGCTGGTCGTAGCGTTCAGGCAGGGTTTTGATGTCCAGTCCGACCCAGGCCAGATCCGGAAGAATCGCATGTAGCCGATCCGGATAAATGCCGGCTGTGTGTAGCCCAATGTCAAAACCGAGTTTCCGGATGGCGCGAACCATGGACGGCAGCTCGACCTCCATGAGCGGCTCTCCCCCGGAAAACACGACTCCATCGAGCAGGCCTTGCCTGGACTTCAGAAACGACAGCGCATCTTCCCATTGCACGCGAGTGTTCCGGGGCTGAAGGTGCGGATTGTGGCAATAGTGGCAGCGCCAGGGGCAGCCAGACACAAACAAGGTAGCCGTCAGGCGATCTGGCCAGTCCACTGTCGAGAAAGGCATCAGGCCTCCAAGACAGGGACGCCTGTCATGCCTGACGGGGATGCTCCTCAAAGAATTTTCTTTCATTGAACTCCCCCTTTTTGCCGATGTTGAACGAACTGACCGGACGGTGGTAGCCCATGACACGGGTCCAGACTTCGCAACGGGTGCGTGCGGCCGGATCAAGTCCATCCAGACTGATTGCGGCGGGCGGGTTTGGGTTTGATGAGTGAGCAGGATTACTGGATGGCATGTGGCTCTCCTTGCAAGTTGAAGTTTGTCCCATGTGCATGGTCTTCATGTTGACTGTTCTCGCGACCAGAGCCGAGCAGTTCTGCATCGCACTTCGGGCAGTACTCGTGATGGCCTGAGAGGTAACCGTGTTTGGGGCAGATCGAGAAAGTGGGTGTAATGGTGATGTACGGCACCCGGAAGTGACTCAGTGCCCTTCTGACGAGCTGTTTGCAGGCTCTTGAAGAGCTGATCGCCTCGTTCATGTAAAGGTGCAGGACGGTTCCACCGGTGTACCGCGATTGCAGGGTTTCCTGAAGTTCAAGTGCCTCGAACGGATCGTCCGTATACCCTGCAGGCAGCTGACTGGAGTTGGTGTAGTAGGGTTGATCGGCTGTGCCCGCCTGAATGATGGCCGGCCAGCGTTTCTTGTCTTCTTTGGCGAATCGGTACGTGGTCCCTTCGGCCGGCGTGGCTTCCAGGTTGTACAGATGACCCGTCTCTTCCTGGAACTGCACGATTCTGGCGCGTACGTGATCGAGTACCCGCAGCGTGATGGACTGCCCTTCAGGTGTCGTCAGATCGAACTGATCACCACTGAAGTTTCTGATCATCTCGTTCATGCCGTTGACACCGAGTGTGCTGAAGTGATTTCTGAGCGAGCCCAGATAGCGTTTGCTGTACGGGTAAAGACCCTGATCCATGAGTCGTTGTACTGTTTCACGCCTGCGTTCAAGCACGTCGCGTCCGAGTTCGAGCAGTTCGTCCAGACGCACGATCAGTCCGGCCTCATCGCCTTGGTACAAGTATCCGAGACGGGCGCAATTGACGGTGACAACCCCGACGCTCCCGGTCTGCTCCGCGGATCCAAACAGACCGTTGCCACGTTTCAAAAGCTCTCGCAAATCAAGCTGAAGCCGGCAGCACATCGATCTCACCATGTGCGGCTCGAGGTCGGAGTTCAGAAAGTTCTGGAAGTAAGGCAATCCGTACTTGGCAGTCATTTCGAACAGCCGGTCGGTGTTGGGGTGATCCCACGGAAAATCCGGGGTGATGTTGTACGTCGGGATCGGGAACGTGAAGGCCCGGCCCAAGGCATCGCCCGTGGTCATGACCTCAATGTAGGCCTGGTTGATCATGTCCATCTCGGTGCCCAGCTCACCGTAGCTAAACGGCATCTCCTGTCCGCCGATATAGGGGATCTGGTCTTTCAGGTCTGCCGGGCAGGTCCAGTCAAACGTCAGGTTGGTAAACGGTGTCTGGGTTCCCCAGCGGCTCGGCACATTCAGGTTGTAGATCAATTCCTGCATGCACTGGCGAACCTGGGTGTAGGTCATGTTGTCCTTGCGGACAAACGGTGCCATGTACGTGTCGAATGAACTGAACGCCTGGGCGCCAGCCCATTCGTTCTGCAGTGTTCCCAGAAAATTGACGATTTGCCCGATTGCGGCAGACATGTGCCGTGCAGGCCGTGATTCGACTTTGCCGGGCACTCCGTTAAAGCCCTCTGTCAGGAGTTGTCGCAATGACCAGCCAGCGCAGTAGCCACTCAGCATGTCGAGGTCATGAATGTGAATGTCGGCCTCGCGGTGAGCCACCGCAGCTGACGGGCTGAATATCCCGCAGAGCCAGTAGTTTGCCGTGACTTTGCCGGCAACATTCAGAATCAGACCCCCCAGACTGTAGCCCTGGTTGGCATTCGCATTGACTCGCCAGTCTAGCCGATCCAGGTATTCCTGCATGGTCTGCTGCACATCGATCGCCGGCGATGCCGACGGTGAACCGGGTGAAAGAGGTGTGCTCGCTGGCTGCGTCATGACGGCTCCTTTCTGGTTGCTGAGCCACAGAGTGTTTCAGGGCCAGGTGTCTATATATAGTTTGTTTTTTAAATATTACTACTACATATTGTGATTTGTATCGTCGATCAAGCAAATGACGAACTGTTCTTGCTGGTGACTTGCGATAGGTCAAAAGTGCAAAAGTCATTCTTAAACAGGCGCGTTCATTCGAGCCGGTTTACTCTGGCTCCGGATCAGGCTGTGATGGTTGGAAGCTTGATGCCACGCTTACCGTAGTCAGCAAGCATATGTGCTTGTCTGGCATATCAGGCTGGGAGCAGCTGCGCGGAGGTGGGTTGTCATGGCATGCTCGCCATGACAACCCACTGTGCCCGAGCCTGTCTGGGAAATGGGGCTGGTATCGACTGCTCGAGCCGTACTTGTTTAAACAGCAGGTTCAGGCATATGACCGTTGAGCAGGTAGTCGATCAACTCGTGAACGCTGCGCACGGTCTTGCCAAACGGGAGTTTGCCCGCTCCCCTGAAAAACAATCCCTTGTCGACCTCGCCACGTAAGGCGGCAATGAGCTTGAGGTCAATGCAGAACTGACCAAACTTGCTAATGCCATCACGTAGCCCGCACTGTGTGAGGCAGTCTGCGCGTTGCGAACAGCGTCTGGGGTCTGCCTTGGCGCAGTTGGCCAGTCGAGTTTCGCTTTTCTTGTAGCTTTTGAGCCAGCGGGTAGCGACAGCTCTGGCGGGCAGGCCTGCTACGCTCACAAATTCGGTCATGTCACTGGGCTCTGCGTCTAGCAGAACCTGCTTGAAGTTGGGATGGGCATCCCCCTCCTTGGTCACAGCAAAGGCGGTACCGAGCTGAACCCCTTGCGCACCGCAGGTCAGCCAGTGGCGTACTTTCTCATGGCTGTCGATGCCACCGGCAAGTACCAGTGGTGGCGCGTTGTTGCCAAGGCCAAGTTCATGGAACAGGTTTTGAGTCTGTTCAATCACCCCCGCAAAGTCAAATCGACCGTCACGCAAATCCTCCAGTCTCGTGGCACCGAGGTGTCCGCCAGCGTGGGCGGGGTGCTCGATGATGATGGCATCCGGCAGACGACCCTTCTTCATCCACTTCTTGAGGACAATGGCGATGCCACGCGCTTCGGACAGGATGGGGACCAGTCCGATCGACGGGTAGTCCTGGACCATCTCCGGCAAGTCGATTGGCAATCCCGCTCCCATGACGATTACGTCTGCACCGCTTTCGCAGGCTTGTCTGACCAAAGCAGGATGGTCACGCACGGCCTTCATGACGTTGACCGCGATCAGTCCGTTACCTTCAGAGAGTGACTTCGCTTGCTTGATTTCCCGGTCCAGTGCGACGTGATTGGCCCAGTCAACGATGTCACGATCCTTGCAGTTCTCTGTCACCTCGACCAGATCGGGGTGATGATGACGCAGGTCGATGCTGGCGATCGTCCCCATTGCGCCTTCTCGCGCGACGGCGCCTGCAAGTCGATGAGCAGAAATGCCAACTCCCATTCCTCCCTGAAACACAGGCAGGATGTCGCGGCCGGCGAGCCGCACAGTTTTAAACCACATGATGCATGTTCTCTGTTAGATGGTCAGTCCGCGGCGTTGCGCCATGCGGATACAAACCTGTTTGCGTCTTTCTGCGCTCAGGCGGGAAGTGTGTGGAAAGACCCGCTCCTGCTCGCGCTGCATGTGGGCATCATAGAGTTCCACGAACGCGTTCAGGTCTGCTGAAGTCACCAAAGTTTGACCTGCCGCAACAGAATCCAGCCACGGCTCAATCTCCAGCCAGATGTGCTCGAGTTGCTGATGTTCGCGCTCAAGCTGGTCGATATCGGCACGGAGCGCGATGGCAGTAGCATGGTCCAGCCCTGTCTTCTCCAGATTCAGCAAGGCCGGGAACAGGTCTAGTTCCTCGTCCTGGTGGTGCAATGGCGCAGCGATTCGGAAGTACCGTAAAACCCGATTGGCAGCTTCGATGGCGTCCTGACCGGTTCCATTTGCCTCGATGTGAGACTGCAGCTTGCGCGTGAGCCTGCTAAAGCGTGCCACCTTCTCGTGGCACGCGAGCAACATGTCTCGCGGGTCTTCAAACCCGGGATCCTGGGAGTCGACGCGCTTGATTGACCTGTTCTGGATCATGCTGCGTGCAGGTCTTGTGCGCTGATAAACAGAATGTTGTTCTCAAGGTGGATGTGTTGCATCAGATCCTCGCGTAACTGTCTCAAACCTGCATACAGACCGCGCCAGGTGTTGCAGGCATCGGAGGGTGCGGTGATTTCGGTCGTCAGCTGATCAATCCGGTCCAGTGCCTCACCGTGCTGGTCGTGCTCAAACCGCATCATGGCCACCGGTGCGGGAACCTGAGCGGCATCAACCCGGCGCAGCATGGGAAACAGAACCTGCTCTTCTTTCATCATATGACTTTCGAGTTCCTGTTGCATCTGAGCCAGATGGTCAGCCAGACCTCGCGGGCATGCATGGTGATCGCGGTGTACATGCTCAACCCGACGTGCGAGCCGGATCAGTTCAGGCAGGTCCTCACGGTGCTTGTCGTGAAACCGGGTGAGGATGTGATCAATCAGTTCCCCTGGCGACGCCTTGCGCCAGTCGCGGCCATCCAGCGTCTGCTGGCCGGCGAGCTCCTGCAGTGCCATCACGATCGGACCCGGGTCGGCGATCTTGCGGCTTGCCATGGCTTCGCGCAGCGTCTTGTCACCACCGCAGCAGAAATCGAGCCGGTTGGCGTGGAACACACGCGTTGCGCCCGGTAGTTCGCAGGCAATATGACCGATTGTTTGATCCAGTAATTGATGCATGTTATTGCTCCGTCAAGACACGTGAGTGTGTCGATTGTGGTTTAGCTTCGATCTGTCGCAGACGTCTGGTGCTGAGCAGATCGAGATGCCTGATCGCTCAGGTGACTGCCAGGTTTGAACAGACAGGGCGTGAGCGTTTCATGACGGATAAATGCAAGTCCTGTGCCACATTTTAGTTCATTGATTTATATGTAATTTAATCTATTGTGGTAAAAAATACCCAATTAAATCAGGTTTATATTACCCGGTGCTGGGTTAATATAACCATGCTTTCGCGTCGTTTCACGACGTCGACCCTTCCCTCGTCACCTGGGTGCCATGAGAACCGAGCTGTCCCTGATCCTTGACCTGATCACCGATCTGCCATTGTCGATGCGGGCCCAGCGACTGGTGCGTACGCTGCGCGAGCGATTTTCCTGTGACGCGGTCGGTTTGCTTCGGTCAGAGGGTGATGCCCTGATTCCTGTCGCACTTGACGGACTCGCCAGTGAGGCGATGGGGCGAAGGTTTGTACTAGGGCAGCATCCGCGGCTTGCGAAGATTATGTCGGCGCGTGAACCGGTTCGGTTCGTACCAGGCGATCCCACCCCGGATCCATACGATGGACTGCTGGATCAGCGCTGGGGAGAGCCATTGCCGGTGCACGACTGCCTGGGCGTGAGCCTGTATGTGGAGGGGCGGCCCTGGGGAGCGTTGACACTGGATGCTTTGCCGGATCGCACTTTCACAACACGTGACATCACGGCCTTGTCCGCCTACGCCCAGATTGCGGCAGCCAGTATGCGGGTGTCCAGACTGGAAGAGGATTATCGCAGTCTGAAACTCTTGCGTGGCATGCAGAGTGATGCCATGGCCAGTGTGCCTCACGATGCGCAGATCGTCGGGCAGAGCGCCGTGATGCGGGCGCTTCTGAGTGAACTCGATGTGGCATCAGACTCGGATCTGCCTGTTTTGCTGCTGGGTGAAACCGGGGTTGGCAAGGAGCTGTTTGCATTGCGAATTCACAGGCATTCCCCACGGGCTGACAAGCCCATGATTCATGTCAACTGTGCTGCCTTGCCCGAGTCACTCGCCGAAAGCGAGTTGTTCGGGCACCTGAAAGGGGCATTCTCAGGGGCAGGTGCAGATCGTGCCGGCCGGATCGAAGCCGCTGACGAGGGCACACTCTTTCTGGACGAAGTCGGAGAGTTGCCCTTGAGCATCCAGGCCAAGTTGCTGCGTACCTTGCAAAACGGCGAGGTTCAACGTCTGGGCGAAGACCGGCCGCGCCGGGTCAATGTCCGTATCGTGGCCGCCACCAATCGTAATCTCACCGAGAACATCAAGTCTGGACGGTTCAGGGCCGATCTGTATCACCGGCTGTCGGTTTATCCCGTCCATGTTCCGCCACTGCGGGAAAGAGGGGGCGATGTGCTGTTGCTCGCAGGCCGGTTTCTGGAACTGAACCGTGCCCGTCTGGGTCTGCACAGTTTGCGTCTGTCGCAGGCGACTCAGCAAGCGCTCACAAGCTACGCCTGGCCGGGCAACATCCGCGAACTCGAGCACGCCATCAGCAGGGCAGCACTGCGCGCAGCCAGCAGAAAAACATCCAGAGATGTCATCGTGACCATTGAGCCGGAAATGCTCGGACTCGATCCTGATGTCATTGGCCAGCCCGGTTATCAGGGGAAGGGTCTCGGAGATGAAGATGTCAATGCTGACACCGGCAGACGTGCCAGTCAGGATCGTCTCAATCCAGGCATGCAGGTGATGGGACTACGTCATGCGACTGATCAATTTCAGCGAGAGTGCATTCAGCAGGCACTGGAACGGCATGGTGGAAACTGGTCTGCCGCTGCTCGAGCGCTTGATCTGGATGCGAGCAACTTGCACAAGCTGGCAAGGCGACTGGGCGTGCAGTCGCCCGCATGAAGCAGCCCATCGGGTCAGGTCCACGGGCACAGGGCGAGGCAGGCAATGTGGGCCCGATTGTCTTTGAGAATATCAAGGAATGATGTACAACCCGCACTGGTTCGTACGGGTGGGCGTCGTTGCTGCGAAGTCCGAACCGATTGTCGCTAAACCAGGGGAACAGGATTGCAGCAGCCAGCCAGTCAGGAGCATCCCGATGCGATGCTCAGCAAGGGTATTCTAAGGCCAGGGGTCAGACCGTCCGAGGTCTTCGGATGGGCGCTTTACGACTTCGCAAACTCCGGCTATACCACCGTGGTCCTGACCGCGGTTTTTTCGGCATATTTTGTGGGTGTAGTGGCCGGGGGTGAGTCGCTCGGCACGCTGCTCTGGACCGTGACCCTGAGTCTGTCCAACCTTCTGGTGATGCTGACGGTACCCGTGATCGGGGCATGGGCCGATCGCCACCAGTCCAAGCGACGCGGACTGGTCTGGACAACAACGGGGTGTGTGCTTGCAACCGCCGGGCTGGCCACTGCGGGTCCCGGGGAGCTCGCCTGGGCCATGATCCTGGTCATACTGTCGAATGCCTTTTTCAGCTGGGGCGAGGCCTTGATCTCGGCCTTTCTGCCAGGTATCGCCCGTCAGGAGTCCATTGGTCGCGTCAGCGGCTGGGGGTGGGGGTTTGGGTATCTGGGGGGCATGCTCACGCTTGGTATCTGCCTGGCTTATGTGATCTGGGCGCAGGATCAAGGACAGACTGCGGAATCATTTGTGCCAGTCACCATGTTGCTGACAGCGGGCGTCTTCGCGCTGGCAGCCACAGTGTCGCTGAGTCTGCTGAAAGAGCGTGGTGTGCCAGGTCAGTCCGTCGGCCGCAGCAATGCATTCAAGCGACTGCAGCAGACCTGGCGTCATGCGCGGGAATACTCAGACTTTGTGTGGCTGCTGGCCTGTACAGTGGCATACATGGGTGGTGTGGCAGTGGCCATCGCACTGGCCGCGATTTATGCACAGGAAGTGATCGGTTTCGGGCAGGATGAAACGATGCTGCTCATTTTTGTGTTGAACATTGCGGCTGTCATCGGTGCGCTCATTTTTGGGTACGGGCAGGATCTGATTGGACACAAGCGTGCGCTGGCACTGACTCTGCTGGCCTGGTTTGCGACGTGTCTGATAGCTGCTGCAGTGACGACCAAATCCGGATTCTGGGTGGCAGCAACGATTGCGGGACTGAGCATGGGTGCGAGTCAGTCGGTGGGCAGGGCGATGGTAGGGTTGCTTGCCCCGTCAGACCGTCTTGCAGAGTTTTATGGTTTGTGGACATTGGCGACCCGGGTGGCGAGCATCATCGGTCCGCTTATGTACGGACTGGTGACCTGGTTGAGTGATGGTGATCAGAGACTGGCAATCAGTGCGACCAGTCTCTTGTTTGTCGCCGGATTGATTCTCATGTTGCCGATCAATCTGGAGCGAGGCCGGCGTGCGGCAGCAAATGCCTCGCCACCACTTGCTCGCGATCGGATGCGCTGATCGAGGCGACTTGTGGAGGCTTCACTCCACATCACATCGCTTCAGCACATCCTTCACATGACACCGCGAAATGCGCCACCATCGATCAACAGGTTCTGTCCGGTGATGTAGCCCGCGTAGGCACTGCAAAGAAAGGCGCAGGCGTGGCCGAATTCACTCGGAACGCCCAGTCGCCTGGCAGGCACCGTTGCTGCCGCGAGCTTGAGTTCTTCTTCAACTGTGCGCTGGGCAGCGGCGGCGCGCTTGACTGCGTTGCCACGCAGTCGATCCGTATCAAACTTGCCCGGCAGCAGGTTGTTGATCGTGACGTTGTGGTGAGCGACATCCCGGGCAAGGCTTGCAACCACCCCGGTGAGCCCGGCGCGTGCGCCATTTGACAGAATCAGTGACTCCACAGGCATCTTGACCGACATGGATGTGATGTTCACGATACGGCCAAACTGGCGCTCGATCATGGGATCGATGCAGGCTTTGATGAGTTCGATCGGTGCCAGCATGTTCTGCTCTAGCGCCTTGATCCAGTCTTCCCGCTCAAATTCCCTGAAGTCGCCCGGCGGTGGGCCACCCGCATTGTTGATCAGAATGTCGACCTGGGGCGCAGCCGACAGGAGCTGCGTCTGCACAGCGGGGTCGGTCACGTCGCCAGCGACGGCATGGACAGTGACTCCGTTTGCGTGGGCCAGTTCCTGGGCCGCACTTTCCAGTGTGGACTGGGTTCTGGCATTGATCACCAGGTTCACGCCTTCCTGGGCGAGTGCCTGTGCACATCCATAGCCCAGCCCTTTGCTCGCGCCGCATACCACGGCCCACTTTCCTTTTAGCCCGATGTCCATCGTCGTCTCCTCAGAAGCTGTTGTCCGACTCAAAGAATACAGGCTTGGCGTCCCCGTGTGCGAGTCGTCAGGATCACTGTCTCAGATGGCTTCTATGTGAGAAATGTCAATTTCGAGCCTGGTCGGCTTCTGAATCAGTTCGATCAGTACCATCGCCCGGCGTTCGCCATCGTCCATCTGGTAAATCGCCTCGATACCGGCGAACGGACCGCTGATGATGCGAACCACGGCACCTTTCTGGTAGGGCGATTCCGGTGCATCCTGCCGTTCCTGCTGGATCTTGAGAATTTCGATCAGACGCGGATCGACTCTCGCAGGTTCGTTGCCAAACGTCACGAGTCTGGTCACACCAAGAGTGGAACGAATCGGGGCCCAGCTGCGCCCGGACATGGTGGTATCGAGCTCAATGAACAGATAGCGCTTGAACAGGGGCTCATGAACCACTTTGAGACCTCTCTTGGTGGTTTTCTTTTTGGCGAGTGTCGGCAAAAAACATGTGAAACCCTGACGCTGGAGGTTTTCAAGTGCCCGATGCTCCTGCCTCGGCTTGGTGTGTACGACAAACCAGAACATATGTATATCAAATCATCCATGTTTCCCGGGCCTGAATCCAGATCCTCCTCCTTACTCTAGCAGAGTTTGGAGTCTCCCGGATGCGCCTTCAGGCCCGGGCTTGACGACTCGTTTCAAGTGTCCGGGTGCCGGCCTGGCACACCAATTGCTTCAGACAAAAGGTCATGGTCTGCCAGCAGAAGGGCATGCTGTCGCGAGTGGCACCTGCCAGGGCTTTCTCGCCGTGCGGAACACGGTGCTGATGCTGGTGCATGAGCACCAAAGTGGTGCCAGACGGTGCAGAGCCGGTCACGCCAGGCTGGATGGCGTGATTAACAAGAGCAAACGGACATGGGAAACACAAACAGGAAGACGACGCATGAGTGAAGGATCGACCAGATCGCAGATGCAGTTAAGCGGGTTCGCGAGAGCCTGCGATGACATCAGTCGTCGGCTCTCTTCGATGACTGACCGGGTTTGCGTCGGGTTGATGGGCCTGCTGGTGCTTGACGTCTGGCTAGGCGTTTTTGCGCGCTACGTCTGGCCATTGCCGATCACGTTCATGGAAGAGGCGGCACGATATCTGATGATCTGGATTGCGTTACTCGCTGTGTCGAGTTGTATCCGCCGGCGCGAGCATATCGGGATGCAGATGTTGTTCGTGATGTTTCCCAGGTGTGTTCAGCGGATTTTGCTTGGTGCGATGGATCTGCTCGGGATTCTGTTCTTTCTTGTGCTTTTTTACTATGGGCTGGGTATGGTTGAACGCGGTGCCCGGGTCTCGACCATGATCTACGGGATTTCCAAACAGTTGCCATTTGCTGCAGTGCCAGTCAGTGCCGCGCTGGCGATCACTCAGCTGGCATTGGTGGCCGTACGTGATCAGCTTCGGCTCAGGCAGGACTCGACCCTGGTGGTGTGCCCATGATCGAGGTCGGCCTGACGTTTGTCATTCTGCTCCTGCTTGGTATGCCAATCGGTTACACGATCGGCCTGGCCGGTATGGTGGGTATGTTCACCATCGGTGGACAGGGACGCTATCTTGCCATGGCACCTGACCGGTTCTTTGCCGGACTGGATCTGTTCACCTTTCTGGCGATGCCGTTTTTCATACTCGCAGGCGAAATCATGAACCGTTCGGGTATCACGGATCGGCTGATCGGTCTGGCCGACGCGCTGGTTGGCTACTTGCGAGGCGGGATGGCACATTCAAACATGGTGGCCTCAGTCATGTTCGCCGGACTCTCAGGCGCGGCGACAGCGGATGCTGCTGCTTTCGGCAACACGCTCGTTCCTGCAATGGTCAAGCAAGGGTACAGCCGCCCGTTCGCCTGTGCCGTGACGGCAGCCGGCTCGATCATCGGACCGACGATCCCGCCATCGAATCTGATGGTGATCTATGGGTCGCTCATGGGGGTTTCTGTGGCTGGGCTGTTTGCCGCCGGTATTCTTCCAGGGCTGTTAATTTGTCTGGTCTGCATGGCCACCATTGCCGCGCTTGGCAAACGCCTGAATCTGCCTGTCAGCAAGAATCGGCCGAGTCTGATGAGGATTCTGCTGGCCTTCAAGGATGGGCTGGCTGCGCTGGTGATGCCCGTGATGATTCTGGGTGCGATTCTGGGCGGTATCACTACGCCGACCGAAGCAGCCTCGCTTGCGGTCCTTTACGCGCTCGTCATGGGGTGTTTTGTTTACCGCAAAGTTGGTTGGTCGGACTTGTATCTCATGCTGATGCGGACCGCCCGGATCACCGGTGTGGTGTTTCTCATCATCGCGAGTGCCTCGATCGTTGGCTGGTGGATGACGTTCAACCAGATTCCGCAGATGATTGCAGCCTCGTTCCTGGCGGTCTCTGACAATCCGGCGGTGATCATCGCCATGGTTCTGGCGTTGCTGCTGATCATTGGCATGTTCATGGATGTCAACGCGCTGCTGATCATTCTGGCTCCTGTGCTGGGACCCTTGAGCGTCGCAATCGGCATGGACCCCGTTCACGCAGGTGTGATGATCGTGCTGGCCTTGAACCTCTCCCTGATGACCCCGCCAGTCGGTGCCTGTCTGTTTGTGCTGGCCTCGGTAACAGGCGAAAAAATTGAACGGATTGCAAGGTCGCTCTGGCCGTTTTTGCTGGCAGAGCTGGCCGTGCTCTTTCTGGTGGCTTACTGGCCATCGCTCACCCTCACAGTTCCCCGGTGGCTGGGTATGACCACAAACTGAGGAATCCACCTTGCCTGGCGGTAGTGAGCACTGACTCGTCACTTGTCCAGGCGACTGAACAGGAGTCAACATGAAACGATCGTTAAAAAAACTTGCCATGACTGCATTGACTGCTTCGGCTCTGCTGGCAGGGCCGGCACTGGCAGAAAAGACCATCCGGCTTGCGCACTTGAATCCAGACAATCCGTTTGACAGTCACTCGGCCGCAATGTCCGCGGTGTTCAAGAGCCTGGTTGAGACCGGCACCAATGGCAGCCTCAAGGTTGAGGTGTTTCCCAATGGCCAGCTGGGCAAGGACGATGAAGTGATCCAGCAAGTGCGTGACGGGCTGGTGCAATCAGCGATCTCGTCGGCTGGTGGCATCGCTGCCCATTACAACCTGGTGGGCGTGTTCGACATGCCTTTTGCGTTCCCGAACATTGGAGTTGCCCAGGAAGTCATCAATATGGATAGTCCGTTTGGCAAGAAGTTTGCCGCTGACCTGGAGCAAAAGACCGGGCTTAAGGTCCTCGGCCTGCTGGACTCGGGCGGGTTCTTTGCTGTGAGTAACTCCAAGCGCCCGATTCGTACCGCAGATGATTTCAAAGGGTTGCGCATCCGGACCATGACTTTGCCAACGCACGAGGCCACCATTACTTCGCTTGGTGGCCAGCCAACACCCCTGCCATGGGCTGAGGTCTATACGGCATTGCAGACGGGGGTGGCTGACGGACAGATGAACCCGATTCCTATCATCGCGTTTGCCAAGTTCGACGAAGTCCAGAAGTATCTCTCGATTACCAATCATGTGATCACCCCTTACATCTGGACTATGAATGAAGATTTCTACAATGGTCTGACTGACGCCGAAAAGGCAGTCGTTGACATGGCTGCACAGGTTGCAGTCGAATCAGGTGTCGGTTTGTCTCGCATCATCGAGGCGTCTGCAGACAAGGGCTTGCCCAAGCTCGGAAAACGTATGGAAATCAACGCGATTGAACCAGCTGAGTTGCAGAAGCTGGCTGAGATGTCACAGCCAGCGGTCAGACAGGTAATTGTCGAGCGCCTTGGGCCCGAGGGAGTCGAGTTGCTGGATGCCATGATGGACAACATTCAGCAAGTTCAGAAAGCCAACTAAGTCGTGAAGGGTGCGCACGAAGGACAGGCCGCAGTGACCAGCAGGGGCTTTGGATCCTGCATGCGCACCTGACGCAAGGTTGGAATCTTTTTATGTCAGGAGTTTGATCCAGCATGTCAGAAATCAAAAGCGGTGTATCGGTCGCTGCGTATCGCAACCCGGGCGCTGCCCAGCCAGATGCTTCTTATAGTCCGATGCTCGATCATGTCCTGAACCAGGACGGGTTTGATCAGGCACAACGTGAAATCGGTCAGTGGCCAGGCTATGCGCCGACACCGCTGCATGGTTTGCCCGTCCTGGCCTCGGATCTGGGTCTAGGGCAGCTTTTTTACAAGGATGAGAGCCAGCGGTTCGAGCTAAAGAGCTTCAAGGCGCTTGGTGGTGCATATGCCGTGCTACGTCTGCTCCAGCATGCCATCCGTGCTGTGATGCCCGATGCTGTTGTCGGTGTGAGCGACATTCTCGACGGGGCGTATCGCGATCTGATCCGTCAGATGACGGTGACATGCGCAACCGATGGCAATCATGGCCGCTCAGTTGCCTGGGGCGCCCGTCTGTTTGGCTGCCGGTGTGTCATCTACGTGCACGCAACTGTCAGCGAAGGACGTGTTCGGGCAATCGAAGCTTTCGGAGCTGAAGTGATTCGACTTGACGGGAACTATGACGATTCCGTACGCCATGCACAGCAACAGGCTGAGCAAAATGGCTGGACCGTTGTCTCGGATACAACCTACGAAGGCTATCGGGATATTCCGATCGACGTCATGCACGGTTATGGCGTGATGGCGCGAGAGGTCATTGATCAGCTCGGTGGCCAGGCGCCAACCCATGTGATTGTTCAGGCCGGTGTCGGTGCGTTTGCTGCGGCCGTGTGTGCGGCCTTCTGGCAGCACTGGGCTGACAGACGCCCCCGTTTCATCATCGTGGAGCCTGAGCAGGCAGCCTGCTTCTTTGTCAGTGGACAGCAGGGTGAGCCGGTCGCTGTGACCGGCGAACTCGATACCGTCATGGCAGGTCTGGCTTGCGGCGAAGTTTCCCCTGTTGCCTGGGAGGTCCTTCAGAGTGGATGTAATGTGTTCAGCACTGTGGGTGATGCCTATGCACTTGACGCCATGCGTCGTCTGGCGAATCCCGGGCGAGGTGATCCGGCCATTGTTTCTGGCGAAACCGGGGCTGCAGGGCTCGCATTGCTGCTCGCTGCAAACCAGTCTCCAGAAATCTGGTCGTTGCTAGGACTCGACAATCAATCGCGTGTACTGATTCTGGGTAGCGAGGGTGATACGGATGCCGAGATTTTCGAGAAGGTGGTTGGTCGGACTGCGCGCGAGGTGCTGGCATCATGAGTGCTGACAACCCGACCTCAGAGGGGCTGAGTGATGCCAACCGTCTGTTGATCAACGATAGCCGGCTGCTCGATAGCCTTCAGGACCTTGCGCGGATCGGGGCCACACCCGAAGGGGGAGTTGCCGTCTCGCATTGACCGAGGACGACAGACTGGGCCGTGACTGGATCGTCGCACGTATGAACTCCCTTGGCATGTCTGTCGTCGTTGACCGGATCGGCAACATCTTTGGTGTGAGGCCAGGCCTGGACCCTCAACTTGCGCCCGTCATGACGGGCTCGCACATTGACACGGTGCGCTCAGGCGGAGCCTATGACGGCAACCTGGGTGTGCTGGCCGGGCTCGAAGTGGTTGCCACACTTGATGAAGCAGGGATCCAGACCGCGCGCTCACTGGTCGTTGCAGTCTTTACCAATGAAGAGGGCGCAAGGTTTGCACCCGACATGATGGGGTCATTGGTGTACGTAGGCGGGATGGACCTGGATCAAGCTTTGCAGACACGTGCGATTGACGGTGAGGTGCTGGGACAGGCACTACAAGCCATCGGATATGCCGGTGACGCTCCATTGGGACTGTTCCGGCCAGACGCGTTTGTGGAATTGCACATCGAGCAGGGGCCGGTCCTGGACATGGAAGGTGTGAAGATTGGCGTGGTTCAAAATCTGCAAGGAATCTCGTGGCAGCGAGTCGTCATCATTGGGCAGTCGAATCACGCCGGGACCACGCCGATGCACTTGCGCCACGATTCCGGTTACGCGGCGAGCGCCATCGCATGTTTTGTGCGCGAACTCGCCCGCGATATGGGTGGGGATCAGGTTGCCACGGTTGGCAAGGTTGATCTGACCCCCAACCTCGTTAACGTTATCGCTTCGCGGGCCGAGTTGACGGTCGACCTGCGTAACACCGACGAGGCGCTTTTGAAGCAGGCTGAAGTCCGACTTGCAGAATTCTTATACAAGCTCTCCGAAAGTGAAGGGGTCAGCATCGACTCCACGTCGCTGGCCCGCTTCGAGCCGGTGCAGTTCGACACTGCACTGGCTGACCGGATTGCACGTCACGCAACGTTGCTCGGGCTGTCGAATCGTCCGATGACCTCGGGTGCTGGACATGACGCCCAGATGCTGGCGCGCATCTGTCCGACCGCAATGATATTTGTGCCGAGCGTCAAGGGCATCAGCCACAATCCGGCCGAATTCACCGAGCCTGATGATCTGGTGGCAGGCGCCAATGTACTGCTCGCCACGCTTTATGAACTTGCCCAAAGGGGAAATTAAACATGTCCAGAGTGCTGACCGTCGGCGCAGCCCAGCTCGGTCCAATTGCCTTGAATGAATCCAGAAAAGTGGTCGTTGAACGACTGGTCAGTCTGCTGGAGCAGGCGGCCCGTCACGGCTGCGACCTGGTGGTCTACCCGGAACTGGCACTGACCACATTTTTTCCGAGGTGGTATTTTGAAGACCAGGCGCAGGTGGACGCGTTCTTTGAGCGACAGATGCCTGGGCCTGATACGCAACCCTTGTTTGATACAGCCAGAAAGCTCGGTGTCGGGTTCTGTCTGGGATATGCAGAGCTCACGCAAGAGGATGGGCGGGCGCGACACTTCAATACGTCCATCCTGGTGGATCAGGCAGGCGAGATCGTTGGTAAATACCGCAAAGTGCATTTGCCGGGACATGCCGAGCATGAGCCTTGGAGGGCATTTCAGCATCTGGAGAAGCGTTACTTCGAGACCGGGAATCTCGGGTTTCCAGTGTTTCGTGCGTTTGGGGGTGTCATCGGGATTGCGATCTGCAATGATCGTCGCTGGTCGGAAACCTATCGGGTGATGGGGCTGCAGGGTGTGGAGATGGTGCTGATTGGCTACAACACGCCGGTGCACAATCCACCTGCGCCCGAGCACGATAATCTGTCGAACTTTCATAACGAACTGGTCATGCAGGCAGGTGCCTATCAGAACGGAACCTGGGTAGTAGGGGTGGCCAAGGCAGGTCACGAAGAGGGGGTGGACCAGATCGGGAACTCTATCATCGTTGCACCGTCAGGCGAGATCGTGGGTGCATGCAGCACGCTCGGGGATGAGCTGGCGATTGCTCGCTGTGATCTGGATCTGACCCAGTCCTACAAGAACACGGTTTTCAATTTTGCCATGCACCGCGAACCACACGCCTACGGTCTGATTGTCGAGCGCAAGGGTGCGATTGTGACGGTGTGATCGCTTGAGTCAGATCAGGGCTCTGGGCTCAGGGCTCGCCGCTTATGCCCGGACTTTCTGTGTCTGATCTGCCCATGCCATCTGAACCTGATTTCGTCCATTGTGCTTGGCTTTGTAGAGCATCTGGTCGGCAACTCGCATCACCTCGTGGATATTATCAACCTGTTCCGGCCAGAGGGCCACACCAATTGAAATGGTGACACGGCCGACTCCCGGAAAGAGGGCCGATTCAACGGCTTTACGCAGTCTTTCCGCGATCTGATACGCGGCTTGCGCGGTGGTGTCTGGCAGCAGCAGCGTGAATTCCTCACCTCCAATTCTGCAGGCCAGGTCATCATTTCGCGTGTGATGCGTGATCAGTGAGGCAATCTGTTCAAGTACCTGGTCTCCCACCGGGTGTCCGTAAGTGTCGTTGACACGCTTGAAGAAATCGATGTCGACTTCCATGAGAGCAAAAGGTCTGCCCTCGGCCTCCCAGACAGTGAGTGCGGTTTCTTGCCGTCTTCGGTTGAAAAGCCCGGTCAGTGCGTCTATCTGGATATCGTGATTGAGTTTTTCGATGGTGCCTCGCACCATGTCAGTGCCAAGGATCATTGCGCGCTTGAGCTCAGCGGCCTCGAAATACCAGGATTTGACTGATCGTATCGCTTCTCCAACCCCGGGTTGATCCAGATTTCGGGCGGAATCGGCCAGTTTCCTGAGCGGTAAGGTGATTCTTCTAGACATCCACAGAATGCCAAGCGCAATCAGGGCGGTCAAGGGTAGCGACCTGATCAGCACTTCTTCAGTTGCCTTGCTGAGCGGGGCCAGTGCCAGGTCGGTTGGCTTCTGGACCACGACCCCCCATCCAGTGTGTTTGACGGGTGCAAATCCTGCCATCACGTCCAGGTTCTCGGCATTGGTCAGTCGGGTGCCGCCAGTCTGGCCTTTGAGAACCTCCTGATAGAGCATTCTTGGCGGCGCTTCGGTGCCAATCAGATCGGATTGACGGTGGTACAGGATCTTTCTGTTCTGGTCGATGACGCTGACGTAGGAGCCATCCTGGTAGTAGTGGTTTCCGAGGATGTCGTTCAGGATGTTGTTTGCCAGCAGGTAGATCGTCCCGCCGACGTAGCCAAGGTACTTGCCGTCCGGTGCGAAGACAGGCTGAGAGATAAAGATGATCAGATTGCCAGTTGATGAAACAAAGGGTGAGCTGATCCATCCCTGTCTTTTCTCCAGCGCCGTGCGCGAAGACTCAGAGGTTAGTCTGGAGTCAACAAGACCCAGGTCAGGATCTGTAGCCAGAACGGTTCCCAGGTGATTGACAGTCACGACTGAATTGAAGCTGTCTGTCTGATGTTTGAGACGCCTGGTTTCAGTTGCGATGGCTTTAGGGTTGTTCCAGTTTTTACCGATCACAGCCGCACCAAAGGCCAGTTGTTGCAGGGCGGTTTCGAGAAACTCGTCAATGCTTGTGGCGAGCTTGGCGGCGTATGCCCGATTGGCTTGCGTGACGGTGCTGACCAGCAGGTCCCGTTGCACCCGGTAGCTCACAAAAAGACTGTTTACGAGCACCACGATCACACTGGAGATGGCCAGTAGCAAGATCAGCTGGAGCAGGTTGATGCGGATTGAGCTTCTTTTCTGCTGAGTTCCCATCGAATTATCTTGTTAAACCGGGTCTGGTTGTGCGTCGGACAACGTGCTGATAGTCAGCGTCGTTACGGTATCTCTACACCGGGAGCTGCGCTGTGCTGTTGGGCGGATGCTGCCAGATGTGTATTCAATCAGGAGTCTATAAGGCGATCCGGGTCGATGGGGCGGCAAGCGTGCTGGCCATGATGTATATCAATTTTTGTGTGCTGGCTCAGTCATGTGCTGTGAGTCTGGGTGAGTAAATCTCAGCCCTGCACTCTGCTGGCGAACCTGGTGTCAAGCGAACCCGGGTTGTCCCTGCTTGGGGATTACTCGAGGTTGACGTCACGTTGTTGTCATTGCATCGTTATATGCACAGGTCAAGAACTGATTTACAAAAATTTACAAGACCCATGACCTCGCAGCGTCTGACGGCCGTCCATTAGCGCCGCAGAGGTCTTGATCTATGGAGACATAACCATGAAAAAAGTACTGGGTGTCTTGGCTCTATGCCAGGCTCTTGTGGCTGCACCTGCGCTCGCGCAGGATATCAAGCTAGGTGCCGCGTTCCCCATGAGCGGGGCCAATGCGGAATACGGTGAAATTTTTTCCTCAGGTGTGAACCTGGGGGTGGAGCACGTCAACGCTGACAAGCGTCTTAAAGGCACCATGGCAGTGGTCTACGAAGACAGCCAGGCATTGCCGACGCAGGGTGTGATTGCAGCCAACAAACTGATCAACGTTGAAGAGACCCCTTACATCCTGTCCGCATTCACAGGTGTGTCGAAGGCACTGGCACCACTCGGTCAGCGCAACCAGGTCGTGATGATCAACGGGGGCGGTGTGGGCCCCGATCTGGCTCAGCTGGGCCCATATTTCTGGAACGTGATTCCGCTGGCCAACCTTGAGGTTGAAACCATGGTTCCGTTCCTGGTCAATGAAAAGGGTCTCAAACGGGTGGCGCTGGTCTATGTTGATGATCCACTGGGCCAGGCTGCTCGTGAAGTGCTGGACAAGGAGCTCAAGGCTGCGGGTGGAGAACTGGTGGGTGCTTTTTCCATTCCAGCAACAGCGCAACAGTTCTCGGGTGTTGCCGCCCGGGTGCGTGACACCAGACCCGATGCCGTCTATATCGCGTCCTATGGCAACCAGCAGGTACAACTGGTCAAGCAGTTGCGTGACAATGGTGTGAGCCAGCCACTGGCAAGCTACTCAGCCTTCTCGATCCCTTCCCTGCTGAATCTGCCGGAAGCCAAAGGTAGTTATTTCACCAGTCAGCAGATCAATCTTGACAGCCCGGATGAGCGCACCAAGCGCATGGTTGCCGACTATCGCCAGAAGTTCAACAAAGATCCCAACATGTACGCGATCAACTACTACAACGCGGTCCTCCTCTATGCGGATCTGGTCGAGGCCCTGCAAAAGGAAGGCAAGGCGATCACGGGAGCCAATCTGCTCGAGCAGCGCCAGAAAACTCCGACGTTTGATTTCGTGGGGTCGCCGGTCTCGTTCCTTGAGGACGGCACCGTGAAATCACCCGTCCAGATCAACGAGATTGCTGGTGACGGGTCATTCACCTTGCTCAAGGCAGGCAAATAATCAGCTTCAAGGAAGAGTGGCGTCATGCTGTATTTGCAACTATTGGTTAACGGCATACAGACCGGGGCGATGTATGCCCTGATTGCCGCGGGATTCTCGCTGATCTTCGGGATGACCAGGGTGTTTCACGCGGCACATGGTGCCACCTTCACGATTGCCGGTTTCGTGTTCTACGAGTGTTACCAGGTGTTCGAGCTCGGACTGATCCTCTCGGTTCTGGGCTCGGCCCTGGCTGCGGGTCTGTTTGGCATGTTGCTCAACCGCTGGGTCTATGTGGTGATTCAGCGCCATGAGGGGTCGTTTTTTACCGTCTTTGCGGCGTCATTTGGTGCTGCGATCGTGGTCGAGAACCTGATCGCCATTTTCTTTGGCAAGGGTCTGATGACGGTCAGCACCGACTGGAGCCGCAGTGTCGAGATGATGCCGGGGCTCTTTGTTGCACCGATGTCGTTTGTCGCGGTGATTGTGGCCATCGTCTGCTTTGCCATTTTGCACTGGCTGTTCACCCACACGAGTCTGGGGGTGGCGCTACGGGCGCTGGGCGAGAATCCGATGCTGATCGATGTGTTCGGTCTGAACCAGCGCGAGCTTGGCAAGTACGCCTTTCTGATTGGGTCCGTGCTGGTGGTGCCGGCTGCGGTGCTCACGGCCACGACCACCGGTTTGAGTGCCTCGATGGGGCATCACATCATGATGATCAGTATCGCGGCCACGATCGTGGGGGGTGTGGGCAGTCTGCGAGGCGCGGCCATGGCCGGGATGCTCTTTGGACTGGCCGAGAACCTGAGTCTTGCATTCTTTGAGCCGCAGTGGAGCGAAGCGGTCACCTTCGTGATCCTGTTTCTTTTCATCATCTTTCGTCCGGGCGGTTTCTACGGGCGAGCCATCGTGTCATAAAAGCCATGCTTGCCTATCTTCAGAACATTTTCATCCTGTTCTCGATCAACGCGATTCTGGCGCTGACGCTGAACTTCATCATGGGCTATGCGGGCATCTTCTCGCTCGCCCATGCCATCTTCTTCGGGGTGGGAGCCTATACGGCTGCCTACGTGGCGTTGAACTTCACCGATTCGCTACTGCTGTGCATGCTGGCGGCCATGGGCTTGTCCGCCATTCTGTCCATGGCACTGGCCTTGCCCGCGCTGCGCGTGCGCGGTGAGTACTTTGTAGCGGCGTCCCTGGGCCTGCAGATTATTGGTGTGACCATCTTTTCTGAATGGAAGTCGGTCACCGGTGGTCTGGGCGGCATGGTCGGCATTCCGCCGCCGGTGCTGTTTGGCTACACGTTCACCAGTACCAGCCAGTTCGTGGGGCTGTCGCTGGCGATTTTGCTGGGGGTGCTGGGAGTGCTGGCGCTACTGGTCAGGGGCAGCTTTGGACGGAGCCTGATGGCCATTCGCGATAGCGAATCGGCCGCCCAGGCCTACGGCAAGCACGTCAACGCGATCAAGACGCTGTCGGTTGCGGTGTCAGCGGCGCTCGCGGCGCTGGGTGGCGGCTTGTACGCGTTTTACATGAGCTTTGTGAACGTCGAGGTGTTCACGCTGAATATGTCGATCCTGCTGATGGCGATGGTCATCATCGGAGGCACCGGCACGTTGATGGGGCCACTCGTGGGGGCGGCCATCGTCATGGCACTGCCTGCGGCACTGACCTATCTGCCGTTCATTCCGCCGGGCGAGCTCGGCACGATCCAGCAGATCATCTATGGCGCAGCCATGGTCATTCTGATGATGTACCGGCCGGGTGGTCTGGTTGGTGGACGCAGCAAGGAAAAGTCAGCATGAGTCAAACGCGTTCCTCGAACGAGATCCTGCTCGAGATCCGGGGTCTGAACAAGAATTTTGGTGGTTTGCAGGCGATTTCCGATGTGTCGCTGGATTTGCCTGCGGGGATCATTACGACCCTGGTCGGACCCAACGGCGCGGGCAAGACGACGCTGTTCAACATGGTGACCGGGCACCTGGTGCCTACGAGCGGAACCATCCACTGGCTTGGCGAGCCGCTGGTGAGCATGCCCCCCTGGAAAATCGCGCGAAAGGGGATCGGGCGCACCTTTCAGGATCTGCGGCTCTTTAATCACATGACCGTGCAGGAGAACATCCAGAGCGTCATGGAGAACAGCAGCTGGCTGTGGCAGTTCGGTGCCTCTGATGCGGCGCGCATCGACGAGATTCTGGAGGAGACTGGCCTGGCCGGCAAACGCAACGAGCGGGCCGTGGATCTGGCGTATGCCGAGCGCAAGTTTTTAAGCATGGCCCGGATCATGGCAGCCAAGTCCAAACTTTGGCTGCTCGATGAGCCAGCCTCTGGTCTGGATCCACGCTCATTCGATCGTTTCGTGGCGTTGCTCAAGGACTACGCGCGTCGAGGGGTGACGATCTGTATCATCGAGCACAACCTCGATATCGTGATCCAGCTCTCGGACACGGTGGCGTTTCTGGATCAGGGCAAGGTGCTGGCACAAGGATCGTCAGAGGAGATTCTGAAAGATCCCCATCTGGCTGCAATTTACTTTGGAGATCGATGAGCATGTCGACATCGTCTTGGTTTTTGGAAGGTCGCGGGCTCAAGGTCGGCTATGGCGGGCGCCCCGTGCTCGAGGGGTTTGATGTCAGACTCGGGTACGACGAGGTGCTGTGTCTGATCGGTCACAACGGGGCTGGCAAGTCCACGCTGCTCAAAGCCCTGTTCGGGCTGGTGGCGCCCTCGTCCGGTGAAGTCTGGCTCGAGGGCAAACCAATACAGAATCTGAACTCCCGATTCATGAATGCCAACGGGATCGCGATGGTGCCCGAAGGGCGCGGGATATTTCCGGGGCTGAGTGTGGCCGAGATCATGCGGCTGGGGTTCTGGGCGGCCGGGATCAAGCCGGCTGATCAGCAGGCGCGCCTGGAGTGGGTGTTCGAGATTTTGCCGATGGTCAAGCGGTTCTATAACCAGCGTGCCGGCACGCTTTCGGGTGGGCAGCAGCAGATGGTGTCGCTGGGCCGGGCGTTGCTGAGTCAGCCGCGTTGTCTGTTGCTTGACGAGCCGTCGATCGGACTGGCACCGAAGCTGTTTCAGGACCTGATGGGCCCGATCAAGGCGTTGCAGCAAGAGCGAAAGATGTCGATCCTGATTGTGGAGCAGAACGTCAAGGAGGCGCTCAAGATTTCGGATCGGGTGATCGTGATGAAGTCCGGGGCACTGATCAAGGAGGGAGATCCCGCCGAGTTCAGTGACAACACGGCACTGATGGAGCTGTACTGAGCCATCCGTACTAACGACGGAACTGGAACGGTGAGACGTGACCGGTGGCATCTTTTTACGAAGTGATTCATGACTGAAATGAAACTGGACAATACAGCACCCGGACAGCCAGGTGCTGACACATGGTCTGATGAAGATCTCGACCTTCTGCGGCAGACAGTTCGACGCTTCGTGCAGCAGCGTTTGCAGCCGCTTGAGGCGGCGATTGACCAGGCCGATGATGTGAGCCCGGAGCTCGATGCAAAGATCCGCCAGGAGGCGCTCGAGCTTGGCATCTATGGGTTCAACTTCCCGCAGAATCTGGGAGGTCCCGGTCTGAGCGTGAAAGCGCGATGTGTGATTTACGAGGAGATCACTCAGACCTCCATGCCGCTGGTCGAGGCACTGGGACATCTGCCACTGACGCTGGCTTACTGTGACAGTGGCCAGAAAGCGGGCTTGCTCAAGGAAATCGTTTCTGCACGCAAGCTCATGACATACGCCCTGACAGAACCAGGCGCTGGCTCCGATCTGGGTGCGATCCAGACTCGGGGTGTCAGCGTGGAAGGCGGATGGTTGCTCAATGGCAGCAAACAGTTTATTTCCAACGCACAGACAGCGGATTACATTGTCGTTCTGAGCTGCACCGACCCTGCTGCACCAATCAAGCGGCGCCTGTCGACTTTCATCGTTCGCAAGGACAATCCAGGCATCAAGGGTATGGTCCGCTACCAGAAGATGGGTTGGCGTGGGTATCACCTGAACGGATTCTCGCTTGAGGACTGTTTTGTACCGCACGAGGATGTGCTGGGGGCGCCCGGGCAGGGGTTTGAAGTGATGATGAGCTGCATCAATACAGACCGGGTGTTCTCGGCTTTCCGGGCGTGGGGAATAGCCAGGCGCGCCCAGGATATGGCGATCGAGTATGCCCGTGAGCGCAAGGCGTTCGGTGCCAGGCTGGCCGATCACCAGGCTATCCAGTTCATGCTGGCCGACAATGATGTCGAGCTCAGAGCGGCCAGTCTGCTGGCACATGAAGCAGCCCACCTGACTGACATCGACGACCCGCAGGCACGAATCGCCGCATCCCGGGCAAAACTTTATGCCACAGAAATGGGAAGCCGCGTGGTGGACCGGGTGATGCAGATCTTTGGCGGGATGGGATATATGACAGAGTTGCCGATCGAGCGGTTCTACCGCGATATGCGTGCGTTCAGGATTGGGGAAGGAACCTCCGAGATGCAACGCATCCAGATTGCCCGTCATATTTTGCAGCATTGAAGGTTGATGTACAGATGGAAACCATACCGACCAGTTTTTCTGACATTCTGCTCAAGCACCCTGACTTGCCGGCGTACGTCTGTCTTGATGAGACCGTCACACGCGCCGGGCTGGCCCGCGCATCCGACCGGATGGCTGGCTACCTGAAGTCCCGGGGTGTCGAGCGCGGCGACACAATCTGTGTCTGGTTGCCTGACGGCGGTGTCTGGCTGCAGCTTTTGTTTGCTTGCGCACGTCTGGGTGTTTTGATGGTGCCGGTGAGCACGCGGCTTCGCCATGATGAGGCGCTGCATATCGTTAAAACTGCTCAGGGCAAGCTGATTTTTGTGCAGCCGGAATTTGTCGGTTATGACTATGGAGCAGTGGCGAGGCAGATTCAGTCAGAGGTCCAGAGTGTTCAGGATGTGGTGGATGTGTTCAATCCTGCGGGACTGTTCGATACGGGTGATGTGACGCCGGTCTGTGCTGACGAAGGTGAACTGACTGATCTGCTGTGCACTTTCAGTACGTCCGGGACCACTGGTAACCCAAAGCTTGCCACGCATACCCAGTACGGAATCTTGCGCCATGCCTACGAAGTTGCCCGCTTTAGCGATGTGGTGCCAGGCGATAGCTCATTGTGTGCCGTCCCTCTTTACGGGGTGCTGGGATTCATGCAGGCGCTTAGTGCTCTCGCAGGTGCCGGGCAGTGCGTGTTCATGCAGACATTCAATCTGGAGCGAGCGGCAGAACTGGTCGAGCAACACAGGGCGACGCACTTTTATGGAGGTGAAGGACTGTTCGACGACCTGATTTCCGTACCCGGAAAAGATCCGCGGTCATTCAAGGTGGCAGGATTCGCCGAGTTCAACGGACGCGGGCTTGAAGTGACCGAGAAAGCGCGTCGTCTGTACGGGATCCGCATGATTGCGCTTTACGGATCTTCAGAGTGTTTCTCCATCATGGCTGGCCAGTCCAGGGAACAAGATGACGCCGCGCGTGCCGTGCCAGGAGGCAAGCCCATCTGCCGTGATATCGAATTCAGGGTGGCCGATCTGGAAACCGGCGAGACCTTACCGAAAGATCAGCGTGGTGAACTGCAGTTCCGGGGTTACAACGTCATGGCGGGGTACCTGAATAACCCGGACGCGACTTCTGACGCGTTCACGGAGGACGGGTGGTTTCGCAGCGGGGATCTCGGATATGTCTACGCAGACCGCTTTTCTTACGTTGCCCGGATAAAGGACACGATGCGACTTCGCGGATATCTGGTCGATCCGGTCGAGATCGAAGAGTTTCTCTTCAAACTCGATGGTGTCAAAGATGCACAGGTGGTAGCGTACCGTCACCCGGGTAAAGGAGATATGGCGGTGGCGTTTGTGCGCAAGTTGGCATCTGGTAATGCGCCGGACCACGTCACTGAGCAATGGCTGTATGAGCAGTGCAGAGCGGGCCTTGCCAACTACAAGGTGCCTTCGCACTTTGTGTTCGTTGGTGACTATCCGCGCAAGGAAGGCCCAAATGGTCTGAAAATTCTGAAAAACAAGATTCGGGACATGGCGCAAGAGATCGTCATGCAACATAACCATCAAGTAGGAGCAGCAAGTCAATGAAACGAGCAGAAATCAAATCAGACATCGCATGGAGTGCCCCTGACAGGGTCATGATTCATGGCTATAACCTGTGTGATGAAATTGTTGGCAAAGTCGATTTTGGGCAAATGACGTTTCTGCAGATTTTTGCCAGAATGCCCAAGGACGACAACGAACTCAGGATGTTTAACGCCGTGATGGTGATTCTGGTCGAGCACGGGATCACGCCCTCCTCACTGTCTACACGACTCACCTATTGTGGCGCACCTGAGTCTGTCCAGGCTGCCGTTGCTGCTGGGCTTTTGGGGCTGGGTTCAGTCTTTGTCGGATCACTCGATCAGGCCGCTCGAATGCTGCAAACTGCGATCCCCGACCCCTCCAGTCCGGGTGATCTGAAGGCCAAGGCGCTCGAAATCGTCGATGATTACATGCAACGTAAGGCCATCATTCCCGGTATCGGACATCCATTTCACAAGCCGATTGATCCCAGAACCGTAGCGCTCTTCAATGTGGCGAAGGAAACAGGCTATTACGGACCGTTTGCTGACCTGATCACCTTGATCGGACAGACGGCAGAAAAGCGCACGGGCAAGGTTCTCCCGGTCAACGTGACCGCAGCCATGGCTGCGGTGGTTTCGCAGATGGGGATCGATCACCGTGTCTGTCGCGGTCTGGCAGTCGCTGCGCGTGCAGTGGGTCTGGTTGGTCATATCATTGAAGAGTCCCGCCAACCCATGGCAGGCGAGATCTATATGCGTCTGGAGCACGAGGCAAGCCAGCATCTGGCACCCAAAGACTGAACCAGGTTCCCGACGCCCGGACGAACTTTTCTCGTTTTTTGAACATCAGTCCGCGCATTCCCCCGCCAGGCGCATGGATGCGGAGCATCCTCAGTGCGCGAGCACGACGCCAGGAGGGGGGCAGGCGGACGATTTGGCCCTACGTTTTGCTTCGGACTTGCGAGTATGCTCTTCAGTACCTTGCGCCTGGACATAGGCGCTCACCAGGCCAGTCATGCCATCGTTGCAGACTCGAAGGCGCTGTTGATCGTCTTTGAAACCCTGGGCGTGCAGCACATGACCAGGAAGCCGAAAGCAAAGCAGGACGAAAGACGGGCTGGCAAGCTCGCCATCGAAGTACCACCGCATCGTTCATCGCAGGAGTGTGTCCGCATGCGGACACACTCACCCGGACGATCGGCCTGCTCAGGCTGGATTCGCCTGCCAATGCTGTGGCCACACCGGGAACGCTGACTTCAATGCCTCGAAGGTTGTTCGAGGCCGGGGCGTCAAGGGCGTCAATCTCATTCTCTGCGGGCAATACCGGGAGAAGCCGGGCAAGAAAACGACGCGTATGGCAAAGAAGAAAAGTCACTCCGCAGGGGCGGGTCGCTCCAGTCGGGACGAAAGTCAAAAGCCTGTGGAGACATCGGCAAGACATCCAGCCGGTAACGGCCAGATGCCCGGGTTACAGAAGCAGGAAAGCATGGCCGTGAGGCCTGCAGAAACCCCCACTACAAGACTCGGGCTAGCAATGGGAGCGATCGTGAGGTGTAACAGTCAGATGGATGCAAACAGATGAGTGCAATTGTCGAGCGGCGAGGACACGTGGGTTTGGTTTTGCTTGATGAGCCGTCGTCGCACCATGCGTTGTCGCGATCACTGGTCTCGGCCTTGCTCAAGGCGCTGGATGACGAGCAGATCAGGACAGCGCGCGCAGTAGTGATCTCCAGCACTGGTCCAAGCTTTTGTGCGGGTGCCAACATTGGCGATCTGCTCGAGGGGTGGATGGTCACACCCGATGCCAGCGACGATCCAGTGCGTCTGTTTCGTTCGCTTGCCGAGGATCCGCGACCGACGATTGCGGCGGTGGATGGTGCTGCCATCGGCGGAGGGTTTGAACTCATGCTGTCGTGCGATCTGGCTGTGGCAAGCAGTAAAGCCTGGTTTGCCCTGCCGGAGCTTGCGCATGGTGTGATTCCCAATACAGCCTTGATGCGCGTGCAGCAGATGATCGGGCTCAGGGGGCTTTATCAGTTGATGATGACCGGGCAGAAGCTTGATGCGCAGAAGGCATGCGACATGGGGCTGGTGAGCAGCTTGTGCGAGCCAGGGCGGGCGGTTGATATGGCTGTCACGATGGCAGACGAGATCAGCAGCCGCGTTGCGCCGGGTGCACTGGCTGCTGCCAAACGTCTGGCCATGCGGTATGCTAAGTCAGACTGGGGGCAGGTGCAAGAATCCCTGCAGGATTTGCCAGAGGCGCAGTGGCGTGAAGGGCTAACTGCGTTTCTGGAAAAACGCAAGCCCGATTACGATGCTTTCTGGTCGGATTACCGCAGGAAATAATCCGTTCCGGAACTGCCATTTTTCGGCTCCGGTTGTATCAGGAGAGATTGACATGCCTTCAGTAGCCGTTCACGACGCGACAGTCTGGTATGAGCTCATGGGATCTCCGTCTGAGCCCGCGATGGTTCTGGTGTCTGGTACAGGCGGAACCATGCATAGCAACTGGGGTCATCTGGTACCGACTTTCAGCAAGAAGCGGCGGATTCTGCTGGTCGATTATTCCGGTAGCGGCAAGACTACCGATGATGGCGGTCCCCTGAGCGTACAGATGCTGGTCGATCAGATCATGGCTGCTGTCCAGGCGGCCAGTCTGGACAGATTTGATCTGGTCGGGTACTCCCTTGGATCCTGCCTGTCGATGACGATTGCTGCGCAGCACCCGGAGAGGGTTCGTTCCATGGTTCTGCTGGCGGGATTTTTCGACGGCAGTGATCGCAGGAATACTTTGCAGGCCGGACTGTGGCTTGACCTGATTGAACGCGATCCGGTGCTTTTTGCGCGCATGATCGTTCTGAATGGCATGAAGCCGGAACGGGTGTCTGCGATGTCGCAAGCGGATATCAATGGCTGGATTCAGGCCATCGTGCAAAACAACGACTGGAAGGGGATTTCCCGGCAGATTGATCTGGATCGTCGCCTGAACGTCACGGGTGTCCTCGACAAGATTCTGGCTCCGACACTGGTGATCGGATGCAAGTATGATCAAGTGGCGCCGATCAGTCACTCCCGTGAGATGGCCAGGCGAATCAACGGCTCCAGTTATGCGGAGCTCGACGCGGGTCATCTCGCACCATTTGAACAGGCACACGAGTTTGCGCAACTGGTGATGGGTTTTGTGGGATGACGGATCCTGACCAACTGTGAGCGCAAGCCCCTGACTTTAGTCAAGGGGTGATTCAGTGCCAGATACCCTGGGAGCCAGGTCGCTCCCGAATAACTTACATTTTTGAACAAGAAGCCATTCTCATGCTTGACACATCACTGCAAACCCAGATTCTCACGCTGACATTGAACGGGCCGAGCTCAGTCAATGCATTGAACGAACAAAACTATGAGGCTTTGCACGTTGCCCTGGCCGATGCACGGGACCATCCTGATGTGCGCGCGGTTGTCATTGCGGCCAGTGGTCGGAAAGCATTTTGCGCGGGCGCTGACCTCAAGGAGTACGCTGACCGGGATCCACACGAGGCCGAGCAGCTTCAGATGAAGTTTCTACTGCGCATGCTGATCGACCTGATCGAGTTTCCCAAACCTGTCGTTGCTGCGGTCCAGGCGCCAGCGATCGGCGCCGGTATGATGCTGGCGTGTGCGTGTGACGAGATTGTGATGGCTGAAGAAACCTGGATGTCACTGCCTGAAGCCCAGATCAACATTCCGGCACCGATTGCGGCTGTCATAGTGGGGCGTCGCGTGAGGCTTGGAGTCATGCATGCGTTGTTGCAGCGTGCTGACCGAATCAGTTCAGCCCAGTCTGTGGCGCAGGGTCTGGTCGATGAGCTTGCTCCTGCGCAGGATGTCTGTGAGAAAGCGCGCCAGCGACTCTCGGTATACTCCGGAATCTCTCCACAGGTCTATGACGTGAACAAACGCTGGTTGAACCGTGGTTTGAGAGAGCAGCTCGAAAACGCCTCGCGAGCGGTTCACATCTGAGGCCTGTTTGCGTGTTCTTGTGTCTGCGTCAGGGCATCGTGTCAGTGTGACGCTGATTTCTCTGGCCCAGGCGCAGCCTCAGCCTGTCTTACGCAGAGGGAGAGTTTTCGGGTATTTTTGCGCATCGCCTAGAGAGATTTAGTGTCTTCAGTCAGTGATCGTTCCAGTTTCATGCTGTCCTTGCCGGTGGCGATGGGTTATATACCGCTCGGCATGGTATTCGGGTTCCTGTTCGTACAGGCTGGTGCAGCCTGGTGGCTAGCGGTTGTGGCGAGCCTCGTGGTCTATGCAGGTGCGTCCCAGTTTGCGATGATTCCGATGCTTGCGGCTGGATTACCGCTGGCGTCCCTGGCAGTGGCTGCACTGGTGATCAACATGCGCCACATGTTTTACGGTTTGTCGCTTCTGAAAGACCGCCCGCAGAATTTTTTTCTGCGATGGTACCTGGTGTTCGCGCTTACTGATGAGACATATTCTGTGATCACGGCATCTCGTCCGAGGCCTGCGGCCAATCAGATGGCTTTTCTGGCTGGCATCAACCAGGGTTGGTGGACACTGGGCACCATCACTGGTGCCGGGCTGGGGGCACAGTTACCTGTGTCGCTGAGCGGTCTGGATTTTGCGCTGGCGGCGCTGTTTGCGATTCTGACCGCAGAGCAATGGCGGGTCAGCCGCTCGCTGGTGCCCGTCGGGACCGCACTGGTGGCCTACGGTGTATGCAGCCTGTTGCTACCGACTCATGCACTCCTGGCGTCTGTCCTGGCCTGTGTGATTGCGGGGCTGCTCGCACCATCGATTGCGAAGAGGATACGCTGATGCAGACAGCTTACGTTCTGACGGCCATCGTTGTAATGGGCGCCGTGACTTTCGCTTTGAGAGCATTGCCGTTCCTGGCTGCAAAGTGGCTGCGCGAAAGTCCACGCATCATGGATCTGGGAAGATTCTTGCCATCTGCCATCATGGTCATCCTTCTGCTGCACAGCATTCGCGATTTGTCGCAGCGATCAGCCACACCGTACTTTCTGGCTGAACTGGTGAGTGTGGCACTGGTTCTGGTTTTGCAGTGGTACAGCCGCCAGCCCCTGCTCAGCATTCTGGCAGGAACCGGGCTTTACATGGTGTGGATCAACCTTGGCAGAGTCGGTCCGGTCTGAATTCAGGCGGGTACATCGCCCTTGAGGGTGACCCGGTGCAAGAGACGCTTGTAGCCGTGATAGTCATTGATCGGATTGTGCAGGACGCAACGATTGTCCCAGAAGGCGATTGAACCGGGCTGCCACGCAAAGCGACAGGTGAATTCCGGGCGGACCTGGTGGGCAAACAGGTAGTTCAGTAAAGGAGCGCTTTCTTCTTCGGTCCATCCGACAAAATGGGTCGTGTGGGCAAAGTTCACATACAGCGCACGTCTGCCGGTTTCAGGGTGAGTCCGCACGACCGGATGCTCTCCGATCAGCGTGGATCCGGCTCGATCGGTTGCCGAATCAGCAATTCTGTCTTCGCGGGTCTTGGTGACTTCAGCCTTGGCCGAGGAGTTTGCAGCCTTTAATGTGAGAAGTGTCTTTTTAAGTCCATCTGAAAGGGCTTCGTAAGCGGCATAACCGTTGGCAAACAGTGTGTCTCCGCCCTTTGGGGGAATCTCGCGTGCAATGAGCATGGTGGCCATCGGAGGGGCTTGCAAATAGGCCGTGTCGGTGTGCCAGACACCCCCGAAATTGTGACGCTCATGCGGCAGCTTCATCACAGGGATGATTTTTGGGAAGTTCTCGATCCCTTTGACGAACGGGTACTCGATAATTTCGCCAAACTGCTGGGCAAAGTCCTGAAACGCTGCTGGATCAAGATCCTGGTCTCTGAAAAATATCACGCCATGCTCAAGCCAGATCTCTCTGATCTGGGCAATCAGTTCTGGTGATCGGTCCCGCTTGAGATCGACCCCTGTAATCAATGCGCCAAGTGTGCCAGAGACGGGCTGCACGGACAGTTGTGTCGCGACGGTCATGTTGTTCCCCTTGCCTAACCTTCTGTATGTTGTTTAGTCGTGTGGTTCAGTTGTCTGGTGAGTTGTTGTGTCTGACCGCTTGTCGTGGAGGGTCACCCCCATCGGATCAGTCGTCTGATTGCCGCGGGGCTGTTGCTGCGAGCGCTAGCCTTGAGACTGTGATCGCTCGCTTGCCTGCCGGATGGCCGCGACCAGATTCTCTTGAGGCTGCGCACCTTCGACCAGAAACTTGTTGTCGAGAATGAAGGCTGGTACGGCACGAATACCGAGCATCTTCCAGCGTGTCTGCTCCGAACGTACGGCTTGCGCGAACTCATCCCCGGATAAAACCTGAGCCGCCCGATCGGTGTCCAGGCCTGCGGCCTGAACAGCATCAAGCAGTGTCTGCAAGTCGTCCATGTTCTCCACGCGAGTGAAATAGGCAGCCAGCAGAGCCTTTTTGAGGGAGAATGCCTGCTCCACACCACATTCGGTAGCGGCCCAGTGCAGCAATCGATGACAGTCGAATGTGTTGTAAACGTGTTTACGACCTTCTGGATGAAATTCGAACCCGACTTCTTTGGCACGATCGTAAATACGCTGCTGGTTGATCCGGACCTGATCAGGCTCGATTCCGTACTTGGCAGACAGGTATGAGATGACTTCTTCACCGCCTTTGGGCATGTCTGGATTCAGTTCGAACGGTTGAAGGTGAACCTCCACCGCGATCGATCCCTGGAGTTCCTTCAGTGCGTTTTCCAGGGTTGTCAGGCCGATGGCGCACCATGGGCATGCAATATCGGAAACCATGTCGATACGAACGGGCTCGGTCATGTTGAATATCCTTTCGGGTTATCCCTTGGGCCAGAGAATCATCTGGCTGCAGCGAAATAGTGCCATCTTGCGATTGGTCGCTTCATCGAACACCTCGGCATCCCAGATTTGCGTGTTACGGCCCAGATGCTGGGCTCTGGCGACGCAGATGATGGCTCCTTCTCGTAATGTACCCAGGAAGTTCGACTTTAGCTCAATCGTGGTGAAACCTGTCGAGCCCTCGGGCAGGTGGGCGTAGGTACCAAATCCGGCTGTGGTGTCCGCGAGCGTGACAATGCTGCCGGCATGCAGGTAGGTGTTCGGCGCAAAGTGAATCTTTTTGAGTTCCATGCGGCTCGTGATCTCACCTTCGCCGAAACCGGTCATGGAAATGCCAAGGTAACCTGGCAGGTTCTCGCCGATTCTGTTGTTCAAAGTTTCAAGTGTGAGGTCTTTTCTGAGATATCCCATGGGCTGTGCGTCAAGAAGTTAATTAACCTCCTAGCATACCGCGTCGGACGTCCTCAGTGATGAGCCTGGCATCGGACACAGTGCACCTGTGTTCGATGCCGACGGTGCAGGCAGGGTGAGGAACGGAGTAAGTCAGGAATCCTGCTCTTTCGTCGGGCGAGGTTTGTCTGAATCCGGCAGCGGGTAGGCATCTGCAACGTAGGCGGGACCTTTCATGACCATGACGGTGATCGCACCGACGCCGACCGTAAAGAGTCCGGTCCAGAGTACGCTTAGCAGGCCGAACGCATAGATATCGATGGTTGTGATGAACTTGGCAACTGCCCATCCGGCTTCATCAATATTCCAGATTCTCGCGATGAGAGAGGGCAAGAAAATCATGAACGTACCGACAAGGAATACCTTCGGAATCAGGCGCAGGATCTTTCTTTCCAGTCCTGGTTGCGCCTTTTTGTAGCCAGGCAGCTTGGTAAACGGATCAATCATGAGCGTTCCAGTCAGTGTCTATGCTCGAGGCGCCGTTGCAACGACGCCTGTCCGATGTCTGGTCTGGTGTGTATGGAGCACGGGCCTGGACTGTGCCTCAGCCGATTCGGTGCCAGAATTTGCCAGATTTTGCATCGTGAAGTATCACAGTATGGTTCATTTTTCCTGAAGGTTCATTGATGTAGGCCAATGAACCTTCAGTTGTCAGCAACCTGCGGATTAGGTTTGACTATCCCTCTGTGGCCTGGAACACGGAAGCAACGCAATCGAAGGTTGTTCTTTTGCTATCTTAACGAACTGTGCCTGGATTATTCGCCCAGGAGACTGCTCAACATTATTAAAGGTGTCAAACAAATGCAACTGGTTGTGATTCCCGGTGACGGTATTGGTCCCGAAACCATGGAGGTGGCCGTCAAGGCGCTGCAGGCAGCGTCTTCTCTGGCAGGTGCTCCGCTTGAACTAGTTCATGATCTGGCGGGTCATGCCAGCCTTGAGAAATTCGGCACAACCATCCGAGAAGATCTGGTAGAAAAAATCTCGCAATCTGACGGGTTGATTCTGGGACCCATGACGACCCATGATCTGAACAGCCAGGACAGAAAGCAAGCCAATCCGTCGGCGTTTTTTCGCAAACACTTTGACCTGTTTGCCAACGTCCGTCCCGCCAGAACGTTTGAAGGGGTTCCGGTACGTAGTCAGCCATTCGATCTGGTTGTAGTGCGAGAGAACACGGAAGGGTTCTACGCTGATCGCAACATGAAGTCAGGCAACAGTGAAATTCTGGTGACCGACGATGTGGTGATTTCGATGCGACGCATCACCCGTCATTGTTGTGAGCGAATCGCGCGCGCCGCGTTTGAACTTGCGATGACGCGTCGCCGCAAGGTGACAATCGTTCACAAGTCCAATGTGCTCAAGGTTGGAGACGGGATGTTCATGGATATCTGTCACGAGGTCGCCAGAGAATATCCGGATGTGGTTGTGGACGACGTTATCGTGGACGCCATGATGGCGCTCGCCGTGCGCGAGCCTCAGCGCTTTGATGTGCTGGTGACGACCAACATGTTTGGTGACATTCTGTCGGACCTCACCGCTGAGCTTTCCGGCAGCCTTGGCATGGCCGCATCGATCAATGCTGGTTCCACTTTTGCCATGTCTCAGGCTGCACATGGTTCGGCGCCTGATATCGCCGGCAAGAATATCGCCAATCCCTTGAGCCAGATCTGGTCTTCATCCATGTTGCTTGCCTGGCTTGCGCAGAAGCATCAGAAGCCTGAGTATGCCGATCTGGCCAGACGCCTCGAGCTTGCCATGGTGCAGACCGTGCGCCAAGGGCGTGTGACGCGTGATATGGGTGGATCGCTCGGTACGCTAGAGGTAGGTGATGCTGTCCTTGAAAACCTGAACGCCTGATTGGTCGGGACAGGAGTTTGATTAAAACCCGAAGGTGCAAACCTGACGGTTTCCGGTGACTGTGGGACGACGTGGCCGATTTTCTGTTGCCGCAAACGCTTGTCATGGCTTGCCGTGGATTACCACGTACAAATGATCGCTCCATAGTACATTCTTGTGATCGACAGACCTTTTTAACAGGATCTTCAGCATGACTCAGGACAAGCAACGTTTCGGAACCGACGCGCGTGGCGTCTACCTGATCGCGGTGACACCCTTCAAAGATAGTGGTGACATCGATTTTGAAAGTACAGACCGGATGGTCGACTTTTATCTTGAGTCGGGAGCCAATGGCCTGACCCTGCTGGGCGTGATGGGTGAGGCACCCAAGCTGACAGCGCAGGAGTCTGGCGAGTTCGTAGAACGAGTCTTGCGCCGTGTTAATGGCAAGGTCCCTGTCATCGTGGGCGCTTCGGCGCCTGGCTTTGCCGCCATGAAAGCCTTGAGCCAGCGGGTTGTGGACATGGGCGCAGACGGGGTTATGGTGGCGCCGGCTGCGGGACTCAGAACAGACGACCAGATCCGTGCCTATTTTGCCATGGTCAATGAGACCCTCGGGTCGATCCCCTGGGTGTTGCAAGACCATCCCAATTCAACCGGCGTGCAGATCTCGACGTCACTGCTGATCGATTTGCTGGCGCAGTCTCCCAATTGCCTCATGCTCAAGCACGAGGATGGCCCAGGGCTGGCTAAGCTCAGCGCGATCCGCGACGCAGAGACAAGCAAAGGCTTGCGACGGGTGTCGATTCTGACCGGCAATGGCGGCGGCCTGTTTCTGCCCGAAGAGCTGGTGCGGGGTGCTGATGGGGCCATGACAGGTTTTGCGTATCCCGAGATGATGGTGGATGTCTGTCGGGCCTTTGATGAGGGGCAGGCTGAAAGGGCGTTCGATCTTTTTGATGCCTATCTGCCATTGGCACGCTATGAGCAGCAACCTGGAGTTGGGCTCGCCGTAAGAAAACATCTCATGCACAAACGTGGCATTATCGCCTCGGAAAAAATCCGGCGTCCTGGCCCGAGTCTGTCTGCTGCAGATAGGGCCGACATTGATCGCCTGGTCAGGCGGCAGACTGAACGTCTCGCGCAAATCGGTTGAACTTTTTGGAGTCTGAAGCTATGAATCAGGGTGTCGATATGAGCCTGTCCACAGATGTTGTGGAGGCTTTGCAAACGGTGTCAACGGCGACGCTGACAACGCTTTTGCTCAAGAAAGGGCTGCGCAATGTCTGGATGCGGGGTACTCGACCGATTCGAACGGGTCAGGCACGAGTGGTCGGGCGCGCATTTACAATGCGTTTTGTGCCGGCTCGCGAGGACCTTGCAACGCCCGCGTCATGGAACTCCCCCACATCGACTCGCGCGGCAATTGAAGCCATGCCTGAAGGTTGCATCGCAGTCGTCGATGCCCGGGGTGTCACCGACGCCGGCATTTTTGGCGACATTCTGGCAGCTCGTATTGCCAGGCGCGGCGTGAGTGCCGTGGTCACCGACGGGGTCATGCGCGATGTGGCTGGAGTGCTTGGAACCCGCTTGCCTATCTGGTGCCAGGGTGTTGCGGCACCCCCATCTGTCGCAGGGCTGACATTTGTCGACTGGCAGTCTCCGATAGGGTGCGGCGGTGTGGCGGTGTTTCCTGGCGATGTGGTGGTTGCCGATGAGGATGGCGCAGTGCTGATTCCTGCCGCCTTGCTCGAGGAGATCGTGCCGCTTGCCCTGGAGCAGGAGCGACTTGAGGCCTGGATTGTTTCGCAGGTCGAGGAGGGGGCCAGACTGCCTGGGCTTTACCCTCCTAATGAAGAGAATCTCGCCAAATACCGGTCAAGCCAGAGCTAATGTTTGTCTGACCGGTTGCCCGGATTTTTTGTCGGGACTATTTTGATCATTCCGAAATACCAGCAGAGAGAGAAAACGGGGCACGTGCCCTCCCTGATCCCTCTGCTACTGTCGTGCTGATCGTCGTGTCAGCGGATGGGTAGACGCGGAGCCGTCAGTGCCTGCGGGTGCAGGATCGCGTCGAGTTTTGCCTGGTCCAGTAGTCCGCGTTCAAGCACGATGTCATACACGCGTTTGCCAGAGTGCAGTGCTTCTTTGGCTACGCTGGTTGCATTCTGATACCCGATGTATGGGTTCAGTGCCGTGACAAGCACGATCGAACGGTCCATGTGCTCCTGCAAGACATCCAGATTGGCTGTGATCCCGTCCACGCAGTTGACTTCAAGTGTCTGGAATGCGTTGCTCAGGTGGGAGATGCTACGAAACATCGAGTAGGCGATGATTGGTTCGAACGCGTTGAGTTGAAGCTGGCCAGCTTCAGCCGCAAAACTGATGGTGACGTCGTTGCCAATGACCTCATACGCAACCTGGTTCACCACTTCCGGAATCACCGGATTGACCTTGCCAGGCATGATGCTCGATCCAGCCTGACGGGCAGGCAGATTGATTTCGCCAATACCTGCGCGCGGACCGCTCGAAAGCAATCGCAGGTCGTGACAAATCTTCGACACTTTAACGGCGACGCGTTTGAGTACACCGGATAGCTGAACAAAGGCTCCTACGTCTTGCGTGGCTTCGATCAGGTTGGGGGCGGTGATCAACGGCAGTCCGGTTACCTCGGCAAGATGGTTGCGAGCGTAACTGGCATATTCGGGGTGGGTGTTAATCCCGGTGCCAATGGCCGTGGCTCCCAGGTTGATTTCGCAGATCAGAGGTAATGCCTCCTGAACCCGCGATATATCCTCCCCAATCATGACAGAGTAGGTGTGGAACTCTTGTCCGAGCGTCATGGGTACGGCATCCTGCAATTGTGTACGGCCAACTTTCAGGATGTCCTTGAACTCGACTGCCTTGCGCTCGAATGCTTCTTGGAGTGACTGCATTCGTGCCAGCAGTCGCTCGCACCCCCGGTAAGTCGCTAGCTTCAGTGCGGTGGGATACACATCGTTGGTCGATTGACTCATGTTGACGTGTTCGTTGGGGTGCAGGTGTTCGTACTGGCCACGCTCATGTCCGAGTAACTCCAGTGCCCGGTTGGCAATCACTTCGTTGGCGTTCATGTTGGTGGATGTACCGGCTCCTCCCTGGATCAGATCGACCTTGAACTGATCGTACAGGTTGCCGGCCAGAATCTCCTGGCAGGCCTTGACAATTGCGTCGGCCCGGATCTCGTCAAGCATGCCCAGATCGCGGTTGGCCAGCGCCGATGCAATCTTGATTTCTGCCAGCGCGTTGACCAGGTCAGCCACCAGGCCGATCGACTGGCCGGTGATGGGAAAGTTCTCAATGGCGCGAAGTGTGTGCACGCCGTAGTAGGCCTGTGCCGGGATTTCCATGTCCCCGAGCAGATCGTGTTCAATCCGAAATTCGCCAGTCAGGCTTTCCGTGTCCATCCATGTCTCCATGACTTCAGATTATTTGCGAGAAGCATAATCCCAAAACTGAACTTGGTGTGAGCGAGATCGGACTGAACAGGGATTGCTGGACTTGTTCTGCGAATTGTTTGCGTCGACTCCGCGAAAAGCGCAAGAGGAAACGTCAGATCACCGGATCGTCAATTAGGCGAGAAGTCGCACCCAGATGCCCGACTGTCCTGGGGCGTCAGCTATCAACACTATAAGTTCTGTAGCTCAGTGCCCGCTGACCATCCGCCTCGTAGACTCTGAGGGTGGCCCTGGTCGCGCGGAAACCGTTGGGCATTTCGACTCGTCCAGTCAGGTGCTCGTAATGTCCGAGCGTGAACGGAACGACCAGCGCCTTGACCGCACCAGCGCGACCGTTGGGGTAACGTCCCTCGAATGTCACTTCAATCCGGCCCGCATACTGCGGCTTGTCCTCTTCTTCTTGTACCAGCAAGATATGGTAGGACAGAGGCTCATCGCCACTTGACTGCTCGAAGGATGCACCCGCAATCCCGATCGGATCGAACTTCAGACCCGCAGTGATTGCATTGGTGAACATTGAAACTTCCTCACGGAGTGGTTTCAGGCGCGTGGTGAGCGAGCTGATTTCTTGTTGCAGCTTGCTGACGTCATTCTTGAACTGCTCACGCTCGCTGTTGAGCGTGCGCTGCAGTTCGTTCAGATTGGACTGGAGTTGCTGGCGCTCCAGTGATACTGACGCCAGATCGTCTGTCAGTTTCTGTGATTCCAGTACGGTCAGCCGCTTCGGCCCATAGCTGGCCTGAAGAATCAGAACGCCACCTGCGCCGAACAGAATGCCGAGTGCGAGCAAGATGAACCATCGCGGCAACCCCTTGGAGCGTCTGCGCGTGTCGTATGGAGATGGCTTGAAGACCTGACGACGAGATCCCCCAAAAATTCCCATGTTTCTGACTTCCTGTTAGGTCCTGCCCCGAATCTTCGCTGATCCGGGCGCCCGGCAGCACGTTGCCGCCTGAAATTCGGTCGATCAAGTGATGATCAACAACCCTGTAGGATAACCCGAGCCCGGATGCCCGGTCATCCCGTCGTGACAGTTCGTTGCAACTTCAGATGCGCGCTCACCGATGGCCTGCAATGCAGTCATCGGCACCTAACCGGAGCACCGAAGCGCACGATCGAGTTTTTCGAGTCGTTCCTTGGTACCAATATCATGCCACTGACCTGCATATAGGCTACCAAGAATCTGGCCTGACTGCATGGCCTTTCTGAGTAACGGACCCAGTGCGACGGGTTTGTCTGCAGGGACGCCATCAAATAAATCCGGTTTGTAGATGCCGATGCCGCTGAAGGTATAAGCCGGCTCGTCCCGGGTCGTCGCCGACAATGGTGACGCAGGATCTTGCACAAGTCCATCTCTCAGCAGGAAGTCTCCCTTCGGATGCTGGGGTGGATTGGGAACCATGACCAGATGCGCCTGGTGCGACGAAGAACCTTGCAAGGCTTTTGCGTGTACAAGGGCCTCTGATGCTGGCCAGTCGGTCCAGACATCGCCATTGATGACAAGAAAAGGTTTATCACCTAGCCACGGCAGTGCCCGCGCGATCCCACCGGCCGTCTCTAACGCCTGCTCTTCCGCACTGTGGTGGATTTTCAGGTTCCAGTTTCCACCATCACCCAGGTGGGCGCGTATCTGGTCACCAAGCCACGCATGGTTCACGACAATCTGACGGAACCCTGCGCTAGACAGGTTCTGCAGATGCCAGTCTATCAAGGGGCGTTGGCCAACCTTGAGCAATGGTTTCGGTGTGTGGTCGGTCAGGGGCCGCATTCGCTTTCCACGGCCTGCCGCCAGAATCATTGCGCGCATCATCAGAAAGTCAGTGCAGTCTTGCGTTCGATTCCCTCTAGGCGATCCAGCAGTCTGAGCAGCGGGATGAAGGGCCGGTAACGCTGCGCGACTTGTCTGACGTAGCCGAGCACTCTCGGAATGTGATCCAGATAGTGCGATTTGTCATCGCGATGGTTCAGGCGGGCAAATACGCCGAGGATTCGCAGGTTTCGCTGCAGACCCGTCCATTCGTACTGCATGTGAAACTGCGCAAAATCGTCCGGAACAGGGAGTTTCTGTTGTCTGGCTCTCTCCCAGTAGCGGATTGCCCAGTCCAGCTGCTGCGCTTCTTCCCAGGTTGTGCGCGCATCGAACACCAGTGAGGCCAGGTCGTAGCTGATCGCCCCTTTTACCGCGTCCTGATAGTCGATGATGCCTGGTGCTTCAGGTGTTTCTGGAAGGGGTACCATCAGGTTCGGGCTATGAAAGTCCCTGTGTACCAGTACAGCCGGTTCATTCGCGACGTGACTGGCCAGTACCTCAAAAATACCGTTCAGGGCCTCATGTTCCTGGACCGAGAGTTCGGTCTGGTGGTGTACCTTGACATACCATTCGGTGAAGACCTGCAACTCTTCCAGCAGTCTGGTGGCATCGAAGACTGGCAGGCCATCCGCAGATGCGTGCTGGAGGGTTACAAGTGCCTCGATCGCGCAGCGATACAGACTCTGACGTTGCATATCATCGATTCCGGACTGGATCCGATCGTAATAGGTCTGGTTGCCCAGGTCGCTCAGAAGAAGGAAGCCGTCTTCGAGATTGACTGCCAGTATTTGTGGCACACTCAGGGCAACGTCTGAAAGTCGACGCGTGACATCGACAAATGGTCGACAGTCTTCGAAAGGAGGAGGGGCGTCCATGACGATCAGGGTCCGGTTCCCGGCCTGCAGACGGTCGTAGCGTCGGAAGCTCGCATCACTTGACGCAGACGATAGTGTTGCAACGTCCAGCTCAAGAGACTCAGGCAGGGATTCCAGCCACTGAATCAGGGATTTTCGGCGGGCTTCGAGCTCAATTCGTTGCGTCATCACGGTCGTTCACTCATGCAAAATTCAAGGTCTCTATAATAGTGCCAGTCCAGCTCGCCATGTGGCAGTGCTCAACCCGATTCAACTACAGGACTTTCGATCGCTTGTGCAACGTTTGAGATTGCTGCCACTGTTTGGAATGGTCACGACTGCCGCGCTCGGTGCGGCAGGCGAGTCTGTACTCGCCCAGCCAGCGCAGGCTGCACCATCCGCTAAACAGTACCAGCCAGTCGAGGCCCGTATCGTGTCTGGTCTGCGGGAGTCATCAGGGTTGCGCCCGGTGGGTGTCGATCCCGACACCCTTCCCGTCTATCTTGAAGCGATGCGAATGACCAGCGATGGCCAGGATTTTGCGACGCTCGAGGGGGCTGCGTCTGCCCGTCGTGCAGATGCTGTTATCAAGGCTCGTCGCCTGCATTTTGATCAGGCGTCCAACGTGATGACCGGGACCGGCAATGCTCGACTGGTTCAGGATGGCAATATCGTGGTCGGTCCGTCGTTGCGCTTCAACATGGAGAACAACAGCGGGCAGGTCGAGCAACCCAATTTCTGGTTACAGAATGCCGGTTCGGGCGTCGGATCCAAAGCCGACATCAAGAGCAAGGACGAGATGACAGTCACGGATGTGACTTACACCGGGTGTCCCTGCCCGGATCCGGCCTGGCGTATTGAAGCCTCCAAAGTCGATCTGCATTTTGATGAGAATGAGGGTATTGCCCGTAATGGCGTGCTTTATTTCAAGGACGTGCCAATTCTGGCATCACCTTATCTGACATTTCCCATCAGAAAAGAGCGCAAATCGGGATTCTTGGCGCCGACCTTCGCCATCACGAGCCAGACCGGCTTTGATATGGCTTTGCCGTATTACTTCAATATTGCACCCAACTATGACGCAACGCTGACATTGAGGCCAACCAGCAAGCGTGGCTTGCAACTCGGGGGAGAGTTTCGGTATCTGCAGCCGGACTACTTCGGCACGATGGCAGGTACGTATCTGAATAACGACTATCAGTTGGACAGAAGCCGGTGGGCTTATTCATGGCAGCACAATCAAGTCTTCGGCAATGGTTTCTACGGAAATTTCGATCTGAATGGTGTGTCGGACAAGGACTATTTCCGGGACTTCACCACTCTGGCCATCAACCAGGCTAGCACCAGCTATCTGCCCAAGACAGGAAATCTGGGCTGGAGCAACAAGTACTGGCAGGCTAACGTTCAGGTTGCAAGTTATCAGACGATTGCCGATGTGGTGCCGCAGTACAACAAACTGCCCGAGTTCACACTGACAGGAACGCGATTTGACTGGAACGGGTTCGACATAAGGAGCCAGAACGCAGCAACGTGGTTCAGACGTCCATTGTCCGATCAGGGTCTCAGGCTGGGTCCGGATGGGCAGCGCTTTACCTCTTACACGTCGGTGGCCTATCCGATTGTTCGCCCCGGCTGGTACATCACCCCGAAATTCGGGATGCACCTCACCCAGTACGAAACCGACTGGTATGGACTTTCCATGGGTGGCCAGCAACCGGCGAACGCCACGCGTGCATTGCCCATCATGTCGATTGACTCCGGCATGACTTTCGAGCGTCAGACTTCGTTCTTCGGGAGTGCGGCGATCCAGACGCTTGAGCCAAGAATCTACTACCTGAGGGTACCCTATCGAGATCAGTCGAACCTGCCCATCTACGACACTTCGCTCTCCGACTTCAGCTTTTCTCAGGCGTTTCAGGAGAACATATACAATGGTGGCTGGGACCGGATCGCGAACGCCAATCAGCTCACAGTGGCGCTGGGGACCCGGTGGCTCGACGAAGAGACGGGATTCGAACGCCTTGCCATCTCTGCCGGGCAACGATTCTATTTCGCGGATCAGCGGGTGACACTTCCCGGCGAAGCGCCCAGAACAGATGTCCGCTCCGACTGGCTGTTCGGAGCGACCGCAGCGCTGACCAACACGCTCTCGACGTCGATGAGTCTGCAGTACAACCCGTACGACAATCAATGGGATCGTGCCCAGGTTACCGCGCGCTGGGTGCCCAAGAGGGCGACCAGCCTGTCAGCCTCCTATCGATATCAGCGTCAGCCTACTGGTCTGTATCAACCGCAGGGACAGGACCAGATCAGCCTCTCATTTCAATGGCCGCTGACCAACAACCTTTATTCCGTCGGGCGAGTCGATTATTCTTTACTGAGCGATCCCAGCAGGAACGCAACGCCGCGGGTTACCCAGGCTATTGCCGGACTGGAGTACAAAGCAGATTGCTGCTGGGCTGCACGTGTGGTTTACCAGCGCTACGCAATTGATCCGACGTCGGTTAACAACGCGATTTTCTTTCAGCTCGAACTTTCGGGCCTGGGTAGTCTGGGACAGGATCCCATGGGCATGCTGACACGCAGCATCCCCAGCTACGAGAATATTGCGCCGAACATACCGCCAGTGGGTAAATTTGAAAGGTACGAATGATGTTTTGTTTACGAAAGTTTTTTCGCGGATTGATACCACTGATTCTTGGAGCGGCGGTTGTCGCCAGTGCTCATGGACAAGGCTTGCGTTCGGCCGCACCGCAAGGACAGCGTGCGACAACGCCAGTTGATGGCATTGCTGCGGTGGTCAACAAAGACGTCATCACCGTCAAGGAAGTCGAGAATCAGGTGGCCAAGATCGAGTCCGAGTTGCGTGCGCAGCGGATTGCGCCCCCAGCGCGAGAGAAGCTCGAGCGGCAGGCGCTCGAGACGCTCATCACCGAGAAAGTGATCGAGCAGGAAGCGAAACAGATGGGTATCGAGATACGGGACCGGGATATTGATGAAGCCATTGCATCTGTGGCGCGTCGCAACAACGCGACGGTTGCCCAGGTGCAGGCGCAGATTCGTGCGATGGGGCTGAACTGGAATGAGTATCGCCAGAGCATGGCTCAGCAGCTTCTGTTTGATCGCATGCGCATCGCGCTGGCCGAGCAGACCATCCGGGTGACGGATTCCGAGGTGGATGCATTCCTCAAAGAGCAGGCCGCGCGCAAGGCGAGTGGTCTGGAACCTCCACCTCCACCGCCACCCAAGCCCGTACCCCGCCCAAAACCGCAGCCCGCACCACCGCTGGTGCTACAGTTGTCGCAGATTTTCCTGAGCGTGCCAGAGAACGCGGGTCCGGAGAAAGTGACGGAAGTACGCAAGCGGATCGATGATGTCCGGGCCCGACTTCGCAAGGGCGAGTCTTTTGAAGACCTGGCAATCCAGTTTTCTGAAGGGCCTGAAGCGGTCCGTGGTGGCGAGCTTGGTGTGCGGCCCGCCAGCGGATGGCCTGAGTTGTTTGTACAAAATGCACGTAGCCTGCAACCCGGCCAGATCAGCCGCGTGTTCCAGAGTCCGGCCGGGTTTCACATTCTGAAGGTCATTCGCCGGGCAGGGGGACAGGCACCGAAACCACCACCGCCACCTCCTCCACCAGAGCCACGCCGTGCGGAATTGCCGGATGGGCCTGTGATGGTCGATCAGACCAAAGCCAGTCACATCCTGATCAAGACTTCACCAGCCATGAGTGATGATGCGGCCAGGCAGCGTCTGGAGAACGCACGAAGCCGCATCGTTCAGGGTGGTGAGTCGTTCGCGGATGTGGCGCGCGTCGTTTCTGAGGATGCCTCCGCCCCTCAGGGTGGCGAGCTCGGCTGGGTCAACCCGGGGGAAACCGTTCCTTCGTTCGAGGAAGCGATGAACAAGCTCTCACCTGGTGAGATCAGTGAGCCAATCAAGTCGCCATTTGGCTGGCACATCATTCTGGTTGAGGAGCGTCGCACGCAAGACATGGCTGATCAGGCTCGCCGCAATTACGCACGGCAGATGTTGTTTGAGCGCCGGGCCGGTGCGCACTTCGATGCCTGGCTGCAGCAGATGCGTAATCAGGCCTACATAGACAACCGTCTGTTCAGGCAGTAAAGCGTGTCGCGTCATCAGGCAAGAGCGCGATTTGGTCAGAACTTCCTGAAAGATCAGGTGGTGATTGATTCGATCGTTCGTGCAATCGACCCGCAGCCACAGGATCGTATGGTCGAGATCGGACCCGGGCTGTCTGCGTTGACTGTCCCTCTGATGGCCAGGCTTGATCACCTGACCGTTGTCGAAATTGACAGAGATCTGGCGGCCCGCCTGCGTCAGCTTGCCGGGCCAGACAGACTGACTGTGATCCAGCAGGATGCACTGACTGTCGATTTTGCTAGTATGGGAGATGGTTTGCGTCTGGTCGGAAACCTTCCGTACAACATTTCAACGCCATTGCTCTTTGCCTTTCTGGATGCTGCCGATCATGTGAAAGATCAGCACTTTATGTTGCAACGCGAAGTGGTGGACAGAATGGTTGCCCGCGAGGGTAGCTCTGACTACAGTCGACTGTCCGTAATGCTGCAATATCGATACCGGATGCACAAGCTGTTCGATGTTGACCCCCAGGCATTTGAGCCCGCACCCAAAGTTGTTTCAGCGATTGTCCGCATGATTCCTCTCCCGGCTGATCGTACCCGGGCAGACGATGAGGCGCTTTTTGGCCAGGTTGTTCAAAGGGCATTCTCCCAGCGTCGAAAAATGTTGCGGCGGGCACTCGGTGACTGGGCTGGACAGGTTGATTGGCAATCTGTGGGCGTTGAGCCGACTGATCGGGCCGAACAGGTATCGGTTCAGGGGTTTATTCGGTTGGCCAACGATCTGGCCCGACACGTGCGCCCAGAAGCATCGTGCGCATGATGTCACGGGTCCTGTTCTGAAGCAGGTTTGCCGCGTCTGAGCAGGCTTGTTGCAGACTCATGGGACCGGGTGCCAGACTGAATGCTGCTCCCAGTCCGTGCTCGTACATTGCTTCATATCCTGTTCCCAGTGAACCTGCGATCCCGATCACTGGTACACCATGGCGATAGGCCGTGCGAATCACTTGCATTGGGGCTTTACCGTAAAGTGTTTGTCCGTCCAGTCGACCTTCTCCGGTAATCACCAGATCTGCGCCAGCAATCAGGTGATCAAGCTGTACGAGTTCTGCCACGAGTTCAGCACCTGGCCTCACCGTCGCACCGAGCCAGGCGATCGCACCGTATCCGATACCGCCTCCGGCACCCGCGCCTGGCACCTCCCGTTTGTCTTCACCCTTGATCTCGCTCGTCAGATCAGCGAAATGTGCGAGCGTTTCGTCCAGGTTTCTGACTTGTTCGGGCGTCGCCCCTTTCTGAGGACCAAATATTGAACTGGCACCACGCTCACCGCACAAGGGGTTGTCCACATCGGTCGCAACGATCCAGCGTACAGTCGGAATGCGAGAATCGAGTGACGAAGTGTCCAGACTCGCCAGTCGGGCGAGATCGTGCGGGGCGCCTGACAACTCGTCACCTGAAGCATCTCTCAATCCGAGTCCCAGTGCCTTGAGCATGCCTGCACCACAGTCGTTTGTTGCAGAGCCGCCCGCCGTCAGTACGATTGTCCTGGCTCCCTGGTCAAGGGCCTTGCAGATCAGCATACCAACCCCGGTCGTGTCTGACTGCATGACCGCGCGCTTGTGGGGACAGATCTGCTCGAGTCCTGCGGCACTGGCCATCTCGATGAAAGCCGTGTCAGGCTCGATCCATCCCCAGTTTGCAGTGCACGGTCTACCCAGTGCGTCGAGGACATGGGCTGAGCGGGTCTGTCCAGAAGTTCCTCGCATCAGTGCATCCAGTGTCCCCTCACCACCGTCAGCCATGGGCCGTTCAATGATGTCAGCATGCGGTAGAACCTTCCGGATGCCTTTGGCGATGGCACTGGCCACGCTCGCAGCATCCAGGCTTTCTTTAAACGAGTCAGGTGCAATGATTATTTTCATGGGGAGAGCCCATTGGCGAAGAATACGTAGCAGACTGCGATTGCGGCCAGTATGCCAGCAAGATCAGCAACCAGTGCACAGCCGACTGCATGGCGGGCTCTCGAGATGCCGACTGAGCCGAAGTACACGGCCAGAACATAAAAGGTTGTCTCGGTACTGCCCTGTACGGTCGCAGACAGCAGTCCGGCAAAGCTGTCGACACCGTGATGCTGCATGGTCTCGATCATCAGTCCTCTCGCTGCACTCCCTGAGAACGGTTTGACCAGCGCGGTCGGCAGGGCATCGACAAAGCGGGTGTCGGTTCCGATCCATTCGAACAGCAGACGGATCAGATGAAGCAGAAAGTCCAGGGCACCGGACGCACGCAGGAAACCGATGGCGCACAGCATGGCAACCAGATAGGGCAAGAGGTCGCGGGCGACGTTGAACCCATCCTTGGCGCCTTCGACGAAGCTCTCGTAAACCGGGACTTTTCGCCAGGCCCCCATGATGAGAAACAGCACGATAAGCACCAGAATCGCCAGATTGCCGGTGAGCGTTGAGATGTGTGTCAAGGTGGTGGCGCTGACACTGGCGGCCAATGCCAGAATCCCACTGATCAGCAAGGCTGTCGCACCCACATAGAGCAGGACAACAGGATCTTTTAGCGGCAGGCGCTGTACCCAGGCGACTGCCAGCAAGCCTGCGAGCGTGGACGCACTGGTAGCGAGCAATATGGGCAGAAACACCAATGCCGGATCGGGTGCGCCCTGCTGCAAACGGTACATAAATATCGTCACCGGCAACAGGGTCAGGGACGATGTGTTGAGCACCAGGAACAGAATCTGTGCGTTGCTTGCTGTATCGGGCTTCCGATTCAGTGTCTGCAACTCGCGCATGGCCCGCAGTCCGACAGGGGTGGCCGCGTTGTCCAGACCAAGGCCATTGGCTGCGTAGTTCATGGTGATCAGGCCGAGTGCCGGATGGCCTCGCGGCACTTCCGGCATCAGCCTTGCAAACAATGGTGAGAGCCAGCGTGCGAGGGTGTTGACCAGACCGGCATTCTCGGCAATCCTGAGCAGACCAAGCCAGAGCGTCAAGGTTCCAAAGAGCACCACCATGATCTCGACTGACACTCTGGCCATGTCGAACAGGCTGGTGACCATACGCGACAGGACGTCAGCGTCGCCTAGCCACAACCATTGAGTCAGACCAGCAATGGTTCCCAGGATAAAAAAAGTCAGCCAGAGAATGTTTAGCATGTTGAGACCTGGTCTGCGTGTCTGGACGGGTTACGCGCGACGCGAGTGTTACCTGAGGGGGATAGTATCAGTGGGTATCGGCCGCGCTTGACGCGGCCAGGATGCTCACCCTGAGAGGATTGCTGTGGTCAATGGTGTTCGCGAATCAAGTTTGCTGAATGGGTTTTCACCTCTCGATGAACTCGATCTTGTAGCCGTCTGGATCCTCAACAAACGCAATCACCGTGGTGCCGTGCTTCATGGGACCCGCTTCACGGGTCACTTTGCCCCCTTTCTCTCGTACCCGGTCACAGGCTTGGGCAGCGTTCTCAACCTGGAGCGCGATATGGCCGTATCCCGTTCCAAGGTCATAAGTGGGTGTATCCCAGTTGTGAGTCAACTCCAGCACTGCACCTTCGGACTCATCCTGATAGCCGACAAAAGCGAGCGTGAAACGGCCGCCAGGATAGTCCTTTCTGCGCAGCAGGCGCATGCCCAGAACGCTGGTGTAGAAGTCGATTGAACGGTCAAGGTCGCCGACGCGAAGCATGGTGTGAAGGATGCGCATGATGAACTCCTAAGAAATGTTGCGTTTGAAGGATCATACAACTCACCTGAGTCGGTCTGCCAGGTCACACGACCAGCTGTTTCAAAGTTCAGGGAGTTGTCCGGGAACATGCGCCTTCAAAAGCGTGTGTCCCCGTATGTAATCAGGATAGATTGCTTTGAGTGTCTGCCAGAATGCGGCGCTGTGGTTGAGTTCCTTCAGGTGTGCCAGTTCATGGGCAATAACGTAGTCAATGACCGGCTTCTCGAAGTGAATCAACCGCCAGTTCAGTCCGATTCTGCCCTGACTGTTGCAGGAGCCCCAGCGTCCACTTGCGTTGGACAGCCGCCAACTGGTCGGCTTGAGTCCGCACTGGGCTTCGAAGGCTGCCAGACGCAGTCCAAACCAATGTCTGGCCTGGGCCTGCAACCAGCCCTGTGCCATCTCTCGAATCTGCTGAGGCTGGGCCTGAGCGGGTAAGCGTAGCCACAACCTGTCTGCTTCGGCGGGCATCAGGGGGTCGCCTTCGAACCAGTACTGGTCTCTGCGTCCAGACGAATGGCGAGAACCATCGCATAGCTCAATGGCTAGTCCCATGTAAGGAATCCTGCCACCAAACTGCCAGTTCCGTTCAGCGGTAGCCATCTTTTCTTTTCGAATCGCGGTCTCGCTCAGTTTTCCCACAATCCAGTCAAACTTGGTCACGATCGCTGATTCGATCTGGGCCATGCCGACCCAGGAAGGTGCTGCCACACGAAGGCCATTCTCGCCGACTGTCAGTCCGATCGAGCGCCGCCGGGATCTCACAAGCTGATACTGAAGGGCTACACCCTGAAGATGGACCGTGCGCAGGTCGATGCCAATCTGGCTGTTGCGTGTCGCACCGGATGGCGTCAGTTCAAGCGAATCGAAGTCCAGTGACAGCTGCCGGCTCATACTGATTTCCGGGATCTTGGTGGTCGAGCTGAGGAAATCCTGGTCATCTCGGTTTCAATCCAGGCATAGACCTTGTCATTGAGTTCTTCCGGACTCAGGCCGTCTGGCGAAATCGCTGGACCGATCGAGACGGTGACAGTACCAGGCCTCTTGGTGAAAGAGTGGCGCGGCCAGACTTCACCAGCGTTGAGCGCGATTGGAATGATGGGCGCTCCGGTACGATGAGACAGCAAGGCACCGCCCATCTTGAAACGTCCCATCTTGCCCGGTGCGACGCGGGTACCTTCCGGAAAAAGAATCGGCCACCTGCCTTCATCGAGCCGTTTCTGGCCAGCCGCCACAACCTGCTCGAACGCTTCCTTGCCCTTCGCGCGATCGATAGGAATCATGCGCAACAGAGCCAGCCCCCACCCGAAAAATGGAATCCGATGCAGTTCCCGCTTGTATACAAAGCAGACTTCCCGGGGCATGTGGCTGGGCAGAAACAATGTCTCCCAGGCGGATTGATGCTTGGACAGAACGATCGCCGGTCCATCAGGAAGATTCTCCCAGCCCTCGATTCTCCAGCGTACGCCACACAGTACGCGTGCACCCCAGATTGCCATTCTTGGCCATCCCATGGTCAGTCGGTAACGCCAGTGCAAAGGCAATGGAGCACACAGCAAGGTGAAAAAGGCGTACGGAATGACAGTCACCGTCAGTAGCAGGTAATAGAGCGAAGCACGTATCCAGGCCATCATGACGCCTGCTTGGAGAGTAGTTCGTCGACCACCGCAGCGAGGTCTGCTGCCTGTCGTGTACCGGGCGGCAAGTCCGGACTATCCTTGTAGCGCGTGCCGTTACCCGTCATGACAAGCCATGGATTGCATCCAGCCAAAGCACTTGCCTGCAGGTCACGCAAGGAATCGCCCACAGCGGGTACGCCAGCGAGAGGCTTGTCAAATCGCTGTGAGATCGCCTCAAAGAGGCCGGGTTTCGGCTTGCGGCAGGTACAGTCTTCATCCGGGCCATGCGGGCAGACGAAGAACGCGTCAATTGCACCACCTAGCGCATTGAGCATCTGCCGGCATTTCTGATGCATGGCATTCAACATTGCAGCGTCGAAGTATCCTCTGGCAAGCCCGGACTGATTGGAGGCCACGACAATCTTCCAGCCTGCCTGATGCAGTCTGGCGATGGCCTCCAGACTACCGGGGAGTGGAATCCACTCTTCAGGACTTTTGACGTACTCGACGCTATCCACGTTGATGACGCCATCGCGGTCAAGGATGATCAGTTTCACGGTGTCAGCCTTGAAATGTCGGCAACCTGGTTCATCATACCGTGCAGTCGTGACAGGAGTGCAAGCCGGTTGTTACGTACATGCTCGTCATCGGCCATGACCATGACCTCATCAAAGAACTGGTCAACCGGTTGCTTGAGCACGGCCAGCGCCGCGAGTGCCTGCTCAAAGCGGGCTTGCTGCATGTGGTCACGCACGTCGGGCTCGATCGACTGGATCTGCGCAGCCAGTGAGGCTTCCGCCGCCTCCGTCAGCAGCGACTCCTGAATTTCCGGGAATGTGATTGACGATTTCTTCAGAATGTTGCCAATCCGCTTGTTGGCTGCGGCCAGGCTTTGTACCGCCTCGCTCTGCATGAATGCCTGCGTGGCCTCAATACGGGCGACGATCTGCTCGAGAGCAGGAGAGAGCGCAAAAACCGCTTCGACGGCAGAACGCTCATAGACTGATGCGAGCTGATTGCGATAGCGCTCGCGAATGAACGCACTGACAGCCCCCACAGTGTCACGCTCAAGCGATACCGAGTCTTCGAATGTTTGCCATGCCGCCTGCAGGAGGTCCTCAAGCAGCATGACGGGTTCGTCCACCAGCGGCAGGTAGGCACTGTTGTGGAGTTGTTCAAATGCACTGATCATGCCAAGCGCTGCGCGGCGCAGGCCGAACGGGTCACGCTCTCCGGTCGGCGCCAGGCCGATCCCCCAGATGCCGATCAGGGTCTCCGCACGTTCTGCCAGGAACAGGGCAATGGCAGGCAGGTCAACGGGTTCGACTGCCTCTGTCCAGCGAATCTGGTACTGAGTGGTGATGGCTTTGACGACCGATTCGGGTTCACCGTCATTGCGGGCGTAGTATCCGCCCATGATGCCCTGCAGTTCCGGGAATTCACCGACCATCAGTGTTGTCAGATCTGCCTTTGCGAGCAAGGCGGCCCGCTCGCAATGAGACTGATCAGCACCCAGTTTGCGGGCAATCCAGGCCGCGACCTGACGAATCCGCTCGATCCGGGCACCCTGAGAGCCGAGCTTGTTGTGATAGACGATGTGATCGAGCGCCTGGGTGCGATCTGCCAGTTGCTGTTTGCAGTCCGTCGTGTAGAAGAACTCGGCATCGGCCAGACGGGGCCTGACCACGCGCTGATTGCCTTCGATGATGGCGCATGGGTTCTCGATGGGCATGTTGCTGACGATCAGAAACTGGTGCGTGAGCTTGCCGTCGACCCGGTCGAATAGCGGGAAGTACTTCTGATTCAGGCGCATGGTCAGGATCAGGCATTCCTGGGGGACCGCCAGAAATCTGGGTTCGAACTCGCCGACATAGACCGCCGGGGCCTCGACCAGCGCAGTCACCTCGTCAAGCAGAGCAGCGACCGCCGGGTCGTTGCCTGTTGTCGCATTGAGTGCAGCTGCAGCCTGCTCCAGCGCATGCGCAATCTCGTCCCGTCTCTTTGTGAAGCTGGGTACGACATGGCCTTGACTGATGAGCGTGGTCTCATACTGATCAGCAGACTCGATGACAATCGGCTCTGGATGCAGAAAGCGGTGTCCCTGGGTTTCACGTCCTGACTGAAGGCCCAGAGCTTCGATGGGGATTACCCGTTCCCCATGCAGGCATATGAGCGCATGGGCGGGTCGTACGAAGTTGACACTGGTCACGCCGTCTGCGAGCTGATAACGCATCACTTTGGGAATAGGGAGACTGGACAGCGCGTCCTGGACGACACCTTGCAGGCAGTCTTTGAGCCTGGCACCGGGAGCGGTGCCCTGTGCAATCAGGTACATCTGCTTGCCATCATCAATCTGCTCGAGATCACTTACGCTCAGATGCTGCAGACCTTTGGCAGCCAGCTTCTTCTGCAACGCGGGTGTAGGCTGGCCTTGTGCGTCGAGTCCAACCTTCACCGGCATGAGCTTCTCTGTGAAGGGCTGGTCCGCGGCGACATCAAGAACGCCCGACAGTCGTACAGCCAGTCGGCGTGGTGTTGCAAACACTGTTGTTTCGCTTGCTTCAGAAAGCAGTTGGCGAGTTGACAACGCCTGTCTGACATTCTCGGCAAACGCGTCACTCAGGCGTTGCAGCGCTTTTGGGGGCAACTCTTCTGTGAGCAGTTCAATCAGCAATGAGGCCTTGTTGGGGGCATGAGTGGGTGTGGCAGTCATCAAACCTTGACCTCGTTCGACTTGAGCATGGGAAACCCGAGTGCTTCTCTTGATTCGTAATAGGCCTGGGCGACCGCGCGTGACAGGTTACGGATCCGGCCAATATAAGCGGCTCGCTCTGTGACACTAATGGCGCCGCGGGCATCGAGCAGGTTGAACGTATGTGCGGCCTTGAGCGTCGCTTCGTAAGCGGGCAGAGCCAGCGGCACTTCCATCAGACGTTTGGCCTGCGCTTCGTAGTCGTTGAAGTGCTGAAACAGAACTTGCGCATTGGCATGTTCGAAATTGTAGGTCGATTGCTCTACTTCATTCTGGTGAAACACGTCACCGTAGGTGAGTCGCCAGCCGTTGCGGTCGGTCCAGATCAGGTCGTACACGCTCTGGACGTCCTGCAGGTACATGGCCAGGCGCTCCAGGCCGTAGGTGATTTCGCCTGTGGTCGGGCTGCAGTCGATGCCACCCACTTGCTGGAAGTAGGTGAACTGAGTCACCTCCATTCCATTGAGCCATACTTCCCATCCAAGGCCCCAGGCTCCGAGCGTCGGATTTTCCCAGTCGTCCTCGACAAACCGGATGTCGTGTTCCTTCGGATTGATGCCGATTGCCTCAAGTGAGCCCAGATACAGATCAAGGATGTCTGGCGGGGCGGGTTTGAGCACCACCTGATACTGGTAGTAGTGCTGCAGACGGTTAGGATTCTCGCCGTAACGTCCATCCTTCGGACGACGCGAGGGCTGCACATAAGCTGCGCGCCAGGGTTCGGGGCCGATGGCTCGCAGGAATGTTGCCGTGTGAGATGTGCCTGCGCCGACTTCCATGTCATATGGTTGCAGCAGGGCGCACCCTTTCTGGTCCCAGTAATCCTGCAGCTTCAGAATGATTTGCTGAAATGAGAGCATGTGAGCCTGATTCATGTGGGGTTCCGCCTGCATCCTGAGGGGGATGCAGGCCTCGATGGGTTGCATTTTAACGTGCCATGCCACTTGCGCCTGTGCACCCCTGGGCTGATCGCCTATGATTGTCGGTTTGGGAACAGTCCGGAGGGCGAACGCTGTGTCAGAGTATGTGCAAGTCAGTCAACATGAAGGCATCCTGATCATCACCATTAATCGGCCAGATGCTCGCAATGCAGTCAATTACGAGTGTGCCCGGCAAATGGCCGAGGCGTTCGAGCGGCTCGATCAGGATCCTGCATTACGAATCGGGATTCTGACAGGCGCAGGCGGAACGTTCAGTGCTGGCATGGATCTGAAAGATTTTGCGAAAACCCGGGTGCGTCCAAGGATCGGTGACAAGGGTTTTGCAGGCCTGAATGAGGCTCCCCCGTCCAAGCCTCTGATTGCTGCTGTGGAAGGCTTTGCTGTCGCAGGGGGCTTCGAGATGGTGCTCTCCTGTGATCTGGTGGTCGCCTCGCGCCAGGCCCAGTTCGGTTTGCCAGAGGTCAAGCGTGGCCTGGTGGCAGGTTCTGGCGGATTGCTCAGACTGCCGCGTCGTCTGCCGTATCACATCGCCATGGAGCTTATTCTGACGGGTGATCACTTCACGGCAGAGCGCGCCAGTGCTTTTGGGCTGGTCAATGTACTTTGTGATCCAGGCCAGGCGCTGGAAGAGGCAATCCGGCTGGCTCAGCGTATCGAACAGAACGGGCCACTGGCCGTACAGACTTCGAAGAAAATTGTGATCGAAGGCCAGGACTGGGAGCAGCACGAGATGTTTGCTCGTCAGGCACCCATGATGACGCACATTTTTGAGTCCGAGGATGCCAGAGAAGGTGCACTTGCCTTCGCAGAGAAGCGACCGCCCCGCTGGCAGGGCCGTTGACCATTAAAATGCGGACAGATCCATCAGCTTAGTGTGAAGTATCCAGATTCCAATATGAAGAGGAAGTCGACATGACAGTCACGATCAAGGAAGATGACCTGATTGAATCGATCGCCGATGCGATTCAGTTCATTAGCTACTACCATCCCGCCGATTACATCAAGCACCTGGCGCGCGCCTACGACCGTGAGCAGAGCCCGGCCGCAAAAGATGCGATGGCGCAGATTCTGACCAACTCCAGGATGTGTGCAGAAGGTCATCGTCCCATCTGTCAGGACACGGGTATCGTGAACGTGTTTCTCAAAGTCGGGATGGGGGTGCGTTTTGACAGCAAGCGCGATCTTCAGTCGATTTGTGATGAAGGCGTCCGTCGCGGTTACCTGAATCCGGATAACCCGTTGCGTGCCTCGGTTCTGGACGACCCGCTGTTCACCCGCAAGAACACCAAGGACAACACCCCCTGTATCGTCTCGGTCGAGCTGGTACAGGGCGATACGGTCGAGGTTCAGGTCGCAGCAAAAGGTGGCGGCTCCGAGAACAAGTCCAAGATGGTGATGCTCAACCCGAGCGACTCGCTGGTCGACTGGGTCCTTAAAACCGTTCCGACGATGGGTGCAGGCTGGTGTCCACCAGGCATGCTCGGCATAGGGGTGGGTGGAACCGCAGAGAAAGCGACCCTCATGGCCAAACAGGCTCTGATGGAAGATCTCGATATGTATGAGCTTCTGGAGCGCGGTCCGAGCAGTCCGCTTGAAGAACTGCGAATCGAGTTGTACGAGAAGGTCAATGCACTGGGTATCGGCGCACAAGGGCTCGGCGGACTCACCACCGTCCTTGATGTCAAGATCAAAACCTTCCCGACCCACGCGGCGTCCAAGCCTGTTGCCATGATCCCCAACTGCGCTGCAACTCGCCACGCTCATTTTGTGCTGGATGGAAGCGGTCCTGCCCGGCTTGAGCGTCCGTCTCTGTCGGATTGGCCCGATGTGAAATGGGCGCCCGACTACAAGGCATCCCGTGCCGTGGATCTGAACAAACTGACCAAGGAAGAGGTTGCGAGCTGGAAACCCGGGCAGACGCTGCTGCTGTCCGGCAAGATGCTCACTGGTCGTGACGCCGCGCACAAGCGGATTCAGGACATGCTGGCCAAAGGCGAGAAGCTGCCGGTTGATTTCACCAACCGCATCATCTACTACGTGGGTCCGGTTGATCCCGTACGCGAAGAAGTGGTGGGACCAGCAGGTCCGACCACATCAACCCGTATGGACAAGTTCACCGAGATGATGCTGGCTCAGACTGGCCTGATTGCAATGGTTGGTAAGGCCGAGCGTGGTCCAGCGGCCATTGAGGCCATTCGCAAGCATCAGTCTGCATACTTGATGGCAGTCGGTGGTGCGGCCTACCTGGTCTCCAAGGGGATCAAGGATGCCAAAGTAGTGGCATTTGAAGACCTTGGCATGGAAGCCATTTACGAGTTCGATGTGGTTGACATGCCTGTGACGGTTGCTGTGGATGCCAATGGTACCTCTGTTCACGAAACTGGTCCCAAAGAGTGGTCTGCCAAGATCGCCGGCATTCCGGTTGTGACTGCCTGATTACTTTTGAGCTTTGACGCGTAAGCGTTTAAAGAGTGAAAGTGGCTGAAACCCAGGCGCCAGTCTCCTTAGAGTCTGGCGCCTGGGTTTTCTTTTGGGGCTGTGCTGAGTCGGGCTTCAATGCAGGTTTCTGGCCGGATCTGCAAGCCTGGTGCCTGATGTGCAAAAGGTCATGTCTCAGTCGTAGCTCAGGTCTTTGGCTTTACCGTGGAAGATTTTGTAGGCCAGAATTGTGTAGCCAAAGAGGACCGGGAGCACCACCAGAGCACCGACCAGAATGATCACGAGTGATTCAGGCGCACTGGCCGAGTCGACAATGGTCAGTTGGTCCGGAACGATGTAGGGGTAAAAGCTGTATGCCAGCCCATGAAAGCACAGGATAAAAATCCCGATCGTCAGTATGAAGGGCACCCAGTTCCAGCGGTCTTCTGGCTTGGGCATCTGACGCAGCATCACTTCCAGCGCAGTGATCAGCGAGAGTGTGATGACTGGAATCGGTGCCAGCAGCACAATGTTCGGAAAAGAAAACCATTTCTCGAAAATGCGCTCACTGACTAGTGGCGTTGAGATCGAGATCAGTGCGATCGCCAGCATGGTGCCCCACAGGCTGTAGCGCGCCCATTGCACGGACTTGGCCTGCAGGGCGCCTTCTGTTTTCATGATCAGCCAGCATGCTCCGATGAGGGAATAGCCGGCTGCGATGCAGACACCAACCAGCAACGAGAAAGCAACGCCGGCCGGGCTTGAATCAAATCCGAGAATGTAGGAGCCGAGCATGTAGCCTTGTGAGACCGCCGCCAGCAACGAGCCTGCAAAAAACACGTTGTTCCATCTTTCCTTGTGATCGATTTTGGCTTTGGCCCGAAAGTCGAACGCCACCCCTCGCAGAATCAGCCCGATCAGCATCACAGCAACCGGCAGATAGAGACTGCTCAATATGACCCCATGCGCGGCCGGAAAGGCAACCAGCAACAAGCCAACGCCAAGGACAAGCCAGGTTTCATTGGCATCCCAGAACGGGCCGATTGATCCGATCATCCGGTCTTTCTCTGTGTCGGTGGCTTGCCGGAGCAGAATCCCGACGCCCAGGTCATAGCCGTCCAGAACCGCATAAACCAGCATCGCAAAGCCCATCAAGAATGCAAAGGTCAGGGGCAGCCATGCAGCGTTTTCAAACAGAATGCTCATGTTGGTTCTCGCTTGCTTCGTATTCGATTAAACGATTGATATCCGGACCACCTCAGAATGCCACCGGCTTGTCCGCAAGTGACGGCGGATTGCGTCGAGGCAGGTTGCTGACTGGTGGTGCGATATTGATGTCGTTTGTCACGGTTTCACCACTTTGTCCGGGAGGCGTGGTATGGCCCGCCTTGCGCGCCATATAGAACAAGGTTGTGATGAATGCTGTCATCAGCACGGCGTAGATCGTGAGATACATGCTCAGGCTGATGCCGATGACTGGAGCCGGGACGTCTGATATCGCGTCGACTGTGCGCAGAACGCCTGACACCAGCCAGGGCTGGCGACCGATCTCCGTGACGTACCAGCCCGAAACAGTCGCGATCCAGCCCGAGAACGTGGTGGCAAGCAATGTCATCCCCAGAGTGCGGCTAACGGTCTTGTGCCTCCAGAGGGAGTAAGCCGCAAACCATGCGACGGCAAGCATTAACAGACCGGTTCCAACCATGATCCTGAAGGCCCAGAATACCGGGGCGACAGGAGGATGGGCACCCTCGAACTCGTTAAGCCCTTTGAGTTCTCCACTCCATTCGTGCTTCAGGATCAGGCTCGCCAGGTTCGGAACTTCGATGGCGTAATCATTGGTCCGGGTCTCTTCATTGGGCAGGGCGAACAAGACCAGCGGAGCACCTCGCTCGGTCTCCCACAGACCCTCCATGGCCGCAACTTTCTGGGGCTGGTGCGTCAGTGTATTCAGTCCATGCAGGTCCCCATGAAAATTTGCAAGGGAATGAGGATGGCTGCGGTGATGACGCCAGTTTTAAGGGCAGCGAACACCGCGGGCGTACGGTCGATCCTGAGCCAGCGATAGGCGGACAGTCCCGCGACCAGAAAGGCGGCGGTCAGGCCGGACGCGAGCAGCATATGGCTGAAGCGGTAGGGAAACGACGGATTGAAAATGATCTGAAGCCAGTTCGTGGCGTGGGCGACGCCATCCCGCATCTCGAATCCGACCGGTGTGTGCATCCAGCTGTTGAGTACCAGAATCCAGAATGCCGAGGCAGTGGTGCCGAATGCCACCAGAAACGTGGCGAGGTTGTGCATCCAGGGGGAGACCCTCCTGAATCCGAACAGCATGATGCCAAGGAACGTTGCCTCGAGAAAGAAGGCCGTCAGGACCTCATAGGCGAGCAAGGGCCCTGCGATATTGCCAACCGTCTCCATGAAGCCTGGCCAGTTGGTGCCGAACTGGAACGACATGGTGATACCGCTGACTACACCCATCGCAAAGCTGAGCGCGAACACCTTGGTCCAGAAGAAATAAGCCTCCATCCATTTGTAGTCGCCGGTTCTGTTGTAGCGCAGCTTGAAAAAAAGCAGTATCCAGCCCAGCGCAATCGTGATGGTTGGAAACAGAATGTGAAATGTGATGTTGGCGGCGAACTGGATTCGCGCAAGCAGTGCTGGGTCAAGTTCCATCGTCTGGGTTTCCAGGTTTACCTGAGTTTCCGGGCTTGGGGTCAAACAGTCTGTTTTTCATGTCGTAGACTTTGAAGGCTTTCGAGCCGAGTTTCAGAAGATTTAGCAGTTGGTCAGGCTCAAGTTTCTGCATGTCCTGATACCAGAGGGTGAGCGTTTCGATCAGGTCGTGCATCTCGCGCATCCTGACCTGTGCCTGGCGCTCCTCCTGAGAGGCGGGGCTTTCCATCAGGATGTCGCGCAACATAGTGAGTGTGGGTTCAATCTCGCGCTTGCGTCGTTGTTCGACCAGTGTGCGTACGATTTCCCAGATGTCGTCAGGGACAGTGAAGTGATCACGCCTATCGTTGGGCAGGTGCACCAGCCGGATGAGCTGCCAGGAGTCCAACTCACGCAGCCCCATACTGACGTTCGATCGCGCAAATCCGAGTGCCTCACAGATATCGTCGGCATTGAGTGGGCGCTGAGACAAGTAGAGAAGGGCGTAGATCTGCCCAACCGTTCGGTTGATACCCCAGCGTGACCCCATTTCACCGAAATGAAGGACAAAGGATTGAGTCGTTGGAGGAAGATTCATGGTTTTCATTTATTTCTGTAATTTCTGAAATAATAATTTTTTAAGAATGTTTGTGATACATTAACCCCATACCTTGACAGGGTTCATTTGATAGGTCCCACTCGAGCTCGAGTGACTGCATAAGGCAGCGCGATTTGCTGTTGTCGGGTCGGAGCATGTTCTTTGACCCCTTTAATAGAGCACACATCCGGATATGTCTTGCGGTTGTCATGCACCGCCGTGTCACGTGCCTGGATTTTTCATGAAAAAACCCCGCCAAAACGTATTTGACGGGGTTCTGCTGCTCTGGCTGGCTTGTATCGACCCAGAGTAACTGGATAGCCGCTTTAGTTACTTCAACCCAAACTCGCGCAGAATTTCGTCGGTATGCTCACCCAGAGTTGGTGCGTGGCGACGGTACTCGATCGGCGTATCCGAGTAGCGGATTGGGTTGGCCGTGGTCGGCGAGACACCACCGAGTGGATGGGGGACTTCCTTCCATAACTCGCGTGCCTTGACTTGAGGGTGATCGAACACCTGGTCAATCGTCTGGATCGGGCCACAGGGTACGCCAACTGGCTCGAACGCCGCAATCCACTCGTCACGCGTACGGGAGGCAAGAATCTCTTCTAGCATCGGAATAAGCGTGTCGCGATTCTGAATACGCTTGCTATTGGTGACGTAGCGCTCGTCAGTTGCCAGCTCGGGGCGCTCGATGGCTTTGCAGAAGGAGCGGAACTGTGAGTCGTTACCCACGGCAGCGATCATATGCCCATCTGATGTCTTGAACACCTGGTAAGGTACAACGTTCTGGTGTGCATTACCCGCCCGGCCAGGAGCGACACCTGAAGTCATGTAGTTCAGTGTCTGGTTAGCCAGCATGGCCACGTGACAGTCCAGCAGGGCCAGATCAATATACTGACCCTTGCCGCTGCGATTGCGCTCGTGCAGTGCACCAAGAATGGCCATTGAGGCATACAACCCGGTGATGACGTCTGTGACAGCTACACCCGCTTTCTGAGGGCCACCACCTGGCTGATCGTCTCGCTCACCTGTGATGCTCATGAGTCCACCCATGCCCTGGATCATGAAGTCATATCCGGGTCGCGAGGCAAACGGTCCGTCTTGTCCGAATCCCGTGATCGAGCAATAGATCAGCCCGGGCATGTCATCCTTGAGGCTTTCGTAGTCAAGGCCGTACTGCTTGAGGCCACCGACCTTGAAATTCTCGATGAGAACATCGCATTGACTTGCGATTTTGCGCACCGCCTGCGCGCCTTCCGGAGTCGACAGATCGATGGCGATTGAGCGCTTGTTGCGATTGGTGCTGAGGTAGTAAGCAGATTCTGACGTGTCCTGGCCTTGCTCGTCTCTGAGGTAGGGCGGTCCCCAGGCACGGGTGTCATCACCTGTGCCTGGGCGCTCAACCTTGATGACATCTGCGCCCAGGTCGGCCAGGTTCTGTGCGCAGAACGGACCGGCGAGGACGCGAGAAAGATCCAGAACCCGCACACCGGCGAGCGGCGCGCGTCGTGGTTCAGTCATGAGTTGGCTCCGTGAATGACTTAGATTGGATCCCAGTCGATTGCTTCAGGGGAACGCTCCATTGCCATGAAGTGATGCTTCAGGGCTGGTGTCGCGATCTCTGCAATCAGCTCAGGCGTCCAGCCGTCGCTCATGTGAACCGAGCGGATCGGACGTGGCTGGCTAAAGAGCATGATTTCGTTAGCACGAACACCGAAAATCTGGGCGTTGACTTCGCTTGCCGCATCGCTTGCCAGGTATACGGCCATCGGTGCAACTTTTGCAGCTTCCATTTTCTGCATCTTGGCAACGCGGGCCTTTTCTTCGGGCGTGTTGGCAGGGATCGAGCTGGTCATGCGGCTCCAGGCGAACGGTGCAATGCAGTTCGAACGAACATTGTAGCGGCTCATGTCGAGCGCAATCGACTTGGACAGGGCAGCGATACCGAGCTTGGCAGCCGAGTAGTTGGCCTGGCCAAAGTTGCCGATCAGGCCCGAGGTGGAGGTCATGTTCACGAACGCACCTGACTCCTGCTCACGGAAATGGTTGGCAGCGGCGCGGCTCACGAAGAAAGTGCCGTTCAGGTGCACATCAAGAACCTGGCTCCACTCTTCGTCGCTCATCTTGTGGAACATGCGGTCGCGCAGGTTGCCTGCGTTGTTGACCACTGCATCAATACGGCCAAAATGCTGGATTGCTGTTTCAATGATCGCGTTGGCCGACGCACGGGTCGCAACGCTGTCAGTGTTGGGGACTGCAATGCCACCAGCAGCTTTGATTTCTTCAGCGACCTTTTCTGCCGGGCCAGCAGTCTGCCCTTCGCCGGTCAGCGCTGCGCCGATGTCGTTGACAACGACCTTGGCGCCAGCCTTACCCATGGCAAGGGCGATTTCACGGCCAATCCCGCCACCTGCACCCGTGACGACAACGACCTTTCCAGCCATCAATCCACTCATATTGATTTCTCCCATACTGTGTTGTTTTTGAGGTTAGCCTGTTATGGTAATCATTAAAACAACTTGAATGCTATTCGATTTTGGATAGGGCAGCATTTCGGCATTAAAAAACCGTTTCTGGTGACATGCTTTGCCTTGTCTGAAAGCGGCATTCCAAAATAAGAGATTCCGGCCACGAGAGTGGCTTTGTTACAGTTCCACGGGTTGATAGAGAGGAAACTATGGATTTGACCTGGACCGAAGAAGAGGCAGCATTCCGCCAGGAAGTGCGGGCGTTCACCGAGAAGAACCTGCCGAGTGACATTCGAGAAAAGCAGATGCACCATCAGCGTCTGGCCAAGGATGATTACATCCGTTGGCACCGTATCCTGGCCGCGCACGGCTGGGGTGCCCCGACCTGGCCCAAGGAATTCGGTGGAACGGGATGGTCGGCTATTCAAAGACTGATTTTTGAGATTGAGACTTTCAAAGCAGGAGCCCCCCGTCTGCTGTCATTTGGTCTGAGCATGATCGGACCTGTCCTGATGAAGTATGGCAACGAAGCCCAGAAGTCCTACTACCTTCCACGCATCATCCAGATGGATGACTGGTGGTGCCAGGGCTACTCCGAGCCTGGTTCCGGGTCTGACCTTGCTTCATTGAAGACGCGCGCTGAGCGGGTTGGTGACAAATACATCATCAATGGCCAGAAGACCTGGACGACGCTCGCACACCACGCCGACCACATGTTCTGTCTGGCGCGGACCGATTCGGCAGTCAAACCGCAGCGCGGCATCTCCATGATCCTGATCGACATGCGCCAGCCTGGCGTGACGGTACGCCCGATCAAGACGCTTGACGGCGGCGCCGAGGTCAATGAAGTCTGGCTCGAGAACGTCGAGGCACCTGTCGAGAATCTGGTCGGTGAAGAGAATCAGGGGTGGACAATCGCCAAGTACCTGCTGGGTCACGAGCGCACGGGTATCGCCGGCATCGGTCACTGTCACCGCGAGTTGATGATCCTGAAGAAGATGGTCAAAGCCGCGATGAATAGCGGCAAGTCGATGAGCATGGACTCACGCATGATGGATAAGGTCAACCAGATAGAAGCACAGGTGCTGGGACTGGAAATGTTGCTGTTGCGTGTCGCAGCAGACAGCACTGCAGGCCCTGGACCTCAGGCATCCATCCTGAAGATTCGCGGCTCGGAACTGCAGCAGGATCTGGCAAGGTTGCAGATGGAAGTGGCAGCCATGGAGTCATGGCCTTATGACCCGGCCTGGATGCGTGCAGAGAATGATTTCCACGGCCCTGGAGACGAGTTTGATCTGGGTGGCGGTGCAACCTACTTTGATATGCGCAAGACCACGATCTACGGCGGTACGACTGAAGTCCAGAAGGGCATCATCGTCAAGCACATTATTGGTGTGTAAGTGCTGCTTCATGCTGGGTCTTCAATACTGACAACCGGATAACAGGATAGAAAATGGATTTCGCATATTCAGAAGAACAGCGCATGCTCACAGACAGCCTGCGCAGGGTGATGGTCGATACCTGGGCATTCGACAAGCGTCGTGCCCGATTCGAGGCAGGCAAACTGGACCGTGGGACCTGGAGCCAGCTGGCTGAGCTAGGTGTTACGGGCCTGATGGTGCCTGAGCAATACGGTGGTTTCGGAGAGAGCACGGCAACGATGCTCGCAGTGCATATGGAACTTGGTTACGGACTGGTTGCCGAGCCGGTGATTCCAAGTGCGGTAATGGCTGTCACCATACTTGCCGAAAGTGATAACGAAGCGCTCAAGAATGAATGGTTGAGTTCGCACGCCGAAGGTCAGACCGTTTTGACCGTCGCCTGGCAGGAGTCGGGTGAGCGCTACAGCACCGCTCCCACAGCCACCCAGGCGCAAAGCAAGGATGGCGGCTATGTGATCAAAGGCGCCAAGCGTCATGTCTGGCATGCAGCTGGATCCGATGCCATGATTGTCACTGCTGTCCTTGATGGGGAAATGGCGCTTTTCCTGGTGCCTACATCGGCTCAAGGCGTTGTCGTTGAGGACTTTCCGACCTTCGACCAGGCGCGTAGCGGTAACGTGACGCTGACCGACGTTGCTCTGGATGGTTCAGCATTGATTGCAAAAGGTCAGGCCGCCGAGGACGCGTTTGCGAAAGGTCTGGATTTCGCGATCACAGCACTGTGTGCACATGCCAGTGGTGCCATGAAGCGCCTGATCGAGATCACCACCGAGTACCTGAAAACACGCAAGCAGTTTGGTCAGCCACTGATCAACTTCCAGGCATTGCAGCACCGCGTGGCCGACATGCTGATCCATCAGGAAATGGCCGTCTCGCACACCTATGTGGCGACCATGTCCCTGGCCGGTGATACGGCGGCTTTGCGTGCCAGACGCGTGTCGATGGCCAAGAACGAAGTGTCCAGCGCTGCACGCTTTGTGGGCGAACAGGCCGTGCAGTTACATGGCGGGATGGGCGTTACCAATGAGCTGGAAGTGGGTGACTTCTTCAAGCGCCTGACGTTTGCAGAGTTCCTGCTAGGCGACTCGATCTTTCATCAGCAACGCGCGTTGGCTGTTGACGTAGCCTGAGGGAGCAAGCATGAGTGAAGCCAGACTTGAGGACTGGATTGGCAAATCCCAGACGACCGAAGATGCACTGGATCTGGGGCACGCTGCCCGCATCGCGGCCACATTGGGCGAAATAGCCCCCGAAAAAGGACAGCCCCTGTCGCCATTGTGGCACTGGTGCTTCTTTCTCGAATCGGTTCCGATGACCGGACTGGGTACAGACGGTCATCCGGCCAGAGGCGGGTTCCTGCCACCGGCTGAAGGTCGTAACCGGATGTGGGCGGGTGGTCGCGTGAGCTTCGAGGGAGATTTGCTGGCAGGTATACCGGCCACGCGAACATCGACCGTGTCCAAAATCACCGAAAAGCAGGGCAAAACCGGTTCGTTGCTGTTTGTGACGGTGACACACGAAGTGTCCCAGTCTGGCAAGCGTGTGGTGCTCGAGGAGCAGGACATTGTTTACAGGACCCCGAGCCCTCCCAAGCTGCAGGGAACTGAGCCAGCTCCAGAAGCTCAGTGGAGCAAGCCCATCGAGCCAACGCCGACATGGCTGTTCCGGTACTCGGCGCTGACCTTTAACGGTCACCGAATTCACTACGATTTTCCGTATGTGACTGAGGTCGAAGGTTACCCGGGTCTGGTTGTTCACGGTCCGCTGATTGCAACCAGTATGGTGCAGTCGTTCAGAGAGGCAAATCCGGGCGTACGCGTTACACATCTGGCCTACCGTGGGTTGCGCCCACTCATCTGCCCGACACCCTTTGAGGCGCAAGGCAGCATCTCCGAAGAGGGGGTGGCACAGATCTGGGCTGCGCAAGACGGAACGCTTGCGCATCAAGCAGAATTGAGGTTCGAGAAATGACAGGAAATGTAAGACCACTTGATGGCATCACAGTTATCAGTCTGGAGCACGCCATCGCAGCGCCGTTCTGCACCCGACAGCTTGCTGACATGGGTGCCAGAGTCATCAAGGTAGAGCGCCCTGAAGTGGGGGATTTTGCGAGGGGGTATGACGAACGGGTTCGCGGTATGGCATCCCATTTTGTCTGGACCAACCGTTCCAAGGAAAGTCTGACACTGGACCTGAAAAACGACCGTGCGCAGGACTTGCTGCATGATCTGCTCGCCAAAGCCGATGTGCTGGTTCAGAATCTGGCGCCAGGTGCTGCTGCACGTATGGGGTTGTCATTTGAAGCCTTGCACGACAAGTATCCGCAGTTGATTGTCTGTGATATCACCGGATATGGTGTCGGCGGTCCATATGAGAAGAAAAAAGCCTACGATCTGCTGATCCAGAGTGAAAGCGGCTTTGTCTCGGTCACCGGGTCCCCCGATGCGCCAGCCAAGGCTGGATGTTCCATTTCGGACATCGCGGCTGGCATGTATGCGTACACCGGCATCCTGAATGCGTTGTTGTTGCGTGGCAAGACGGGCAAGGGCAGCCATCTGGACGTTTCCATGCTCGAGAGTATGGTCGAATGGATGAACTTCCCGTTGTACTACGCATTTGAAGGGGCGGCGCCTCCGCCGCGGGCTGGTGCTGCGCATGCAACGATCTTCCCGTATGGGCCGTTCCCTGTTGGTGACGGCACAACAGTCATGCTGGGGTTGCAGAACGAGCGCGAGTGGCGCGTGTTCTGTGAGAAAGTGATCTTTCAGCCAGGACTGGCCGATGATGATAGTTTCTCGTCCAATTCCAAGCGCGTGTCCAACAGGGCGGCCCTGACAGATCTGATCAGGCAAGCGTTTTCCGATCTCACCATGGATCAGGTTGTGGAGCGCCTTGAAGCGGCTCAGATCGCCAATGCGCGCGTCAATGAAATGAAGGATGTCTGGGCTCACCCTCAGCTCAAGGCAAGGGATCGCTGGCGTGAAGTGCCTAGCCCAGTCGGAACATTGCCAGCGCTGATTCCACCTGGTACCAACTCGGACTTCGATCCACGCATGGATGCAGTGCCGGGGCTCGGTGAGCACACGAGCCAGATTCTTGCTGAACTTGGGGTCAGTGAGGCAGAGCTGAACAGGCTCGCGACCGACAAAGTCATTTAAGCGAAATCAGTCCATCGCTGACTCGTGCTACTACGGAACAGCACGGGTCAGCTTTTCTGAAGCGAGATCTGACCGCATCCGTGGGGTGTCAGGCATTCGAATCCAGACGCAAGCACATCTGTTCCTTGCACGCTTTCAGCCATCTGGATACAGGGGCACCCCTGATCACGAAATCTGCGCCAAGCAACTCTTGCAGAGGCATCAGTACGAATGCCCGAAGGTGCATACGGGGATGGGGTAGGGTCAGTCTGGGTGTCTCGATCTCAACGCCGTCGTACCACAGCAGATCAATGTCGAGTGTGCGAGGGGCATTGCGCACCGTTGCAAGATTGCGTTGTCGCCCAAAGTCGTGTTCGATGGCCTGCATCTTGTCCAGTAACAGCAACGGCGAGAGTGCGGTCTGCAACACGACAGCGGTGTTGGTGTAATGCGGCCCGGGCGCGTCCACCGGCGCACTGCTGTAGAGTGATGCCGGCCGGATCTTTTCAACGCCTGTTGCTTGATGGATGGCCTCAACGGCGTTGTGAAGTGTCAACGCCGGGTTATCGCCGAGATTGGCGCCAAGCCCGAGTATGGCGAGTGCCAGGGACCCCGGGTGCTGAGACAGACTCTCGTCACGGTTTGTCATGAGCGTCCTAGTCATGCCAGTACTTTCCACACACTCTTCTCATCCCTCACGCTGATCGAACGAAGGGAGGCCGTCCGGGGCTGGCCCGGCTCCACCGATCCCGCCTGCCTAGTCTGGAGCGCCTGAGTTGCCAGTTGATGCGCTGGATCTGCCTGCTGCCGCGGCGGCGCCAGCGGATGTTTTTCGGCGTCTGCGTGGACGCTTTCTGGGGCGACCTGGTTCGGTCTCTGAACTGCCAGGCTGACGTTTGCCAGAAAGCGCGTCGGCCATGCGAGCCTTCTCGGCATCCGGGGCGTCCGCGAAGTCCATCCACCATTGAGCCAGCACACTGTCAAACTCCGAGCAGGCAGCACGGAGTTGCAGAAAATCTACAGCGGCCCGAAATCTGGGCTGCTCACTCATGCGGAATGCGGTCCGAGCCTGCCTGCGCTCAAATCGTGGTTGCATGAACCAGATCTCACGCATGTCGGAACTGAAGCGACGATTGATGGCGAGCTTCTCACCCTGAGCATTCATGACATCATCTGCAGCTGCGATGAGCGCCGGTACGCTGTGCTCACCAGCCTGATAGAGTCGCTGCCAGCGGGTGCGAACCTGTGGCCACAGCAAGGAAGCAAACAGAAAACTGGGACTGACCGATTTGCCTCCCCTGACGCGTTTGTCGGTACGCTCTAGCGCCAGTTCGATGAAGCTCAGGCCATCAGGCTCTTCTAGCACCATATCGAGCAAGGGAAGCAGTCCACTATGAAGCCCGTGACTGCGTAACTGCTTGAGGCAATCCATTGCATGACCGCAGGTCAGCAGCTTGTACATCTCGTCAAATACCCGCGACGAGGGTACGTTCTCGATCAGCTCTGCAAGTTCACCAATCGGGGCGGCAGTGGCAGGTTCGATCTCGCCGCGCAGTTTGACTGCGAAGCGTACCGCGCGCAGCATGCGCACGGGATCTTCGCGATAGCGGCTGGCTGGCTCTCCAATCATGCGAATCGCTCTGGCTTTCAGATCGCGAACGCCATCGTGGAAATCCACCACCGTCTCGGTGACCGGGTCGTAGTAGAGCGCATTAATCGTGAAGTCGCGTCGGGCGGCGTCCTGCTTTTGTGTTCCGAACACGTTGTCACGCAAAATCCTGCCGTGATCATCAGTCAGCTCGTCAGCTGCTGCAGGCGCCCGAAAGGTGGAGGTTTCGATGATCTCCTGACCAAACACCACGTGCACTAGCTGGAATCGCTTGCCGATGATCCGGGCGCGACGAAACAGCGGTCTGACCTGGTCGGGGGTGGCGTTGGTCGCCACATCAAAGTCCTTGGGCTCCAGGCCAACCATCAAGTCCCGGACTGCGCCTCCCACGAGAAACGCTTCGAAGCCCGCCTGTTGCAGCACTTCGCAGACCTTCACGGCATGGCGTGACACAAGGCGTCTGTCGATCTGGTGCTCGTCACGACTGTAGCGTTTGGCTTTACCGGCTCCTACCGGGCCGGGGGATTTGTTCCCTGGCTTGATCAGCCGTTTGACAAACCCTTTTATAGTTTCAGTGATCATCAGGATTTCTGATCGGCAGTTTGCTGAAATAGGTCAAGAATGGTCCAGTTGCGCTTCTGGGCAATCTGGCGCAATCGTTCGCTCGGATTGGTTGCGACTGGATGGGTGACCTTCTCCAGGAGAGGCAGGTCATTGATCGAGTCACTGTAAAAATAGACTTTCTCGTAGTCTGCCAGCGTATGGCCTAGTGTGTAGAGCCATTCGTTGACCCGTTTGATTTTGCCTTCCCGAAAACTCGGAGTCCCTTGAATCCGCCCAGTGTAACGTCCATCAGAAAACTCTGGATCGGTCGCAATCAGAGTGGGTACGCCAAATGCACGTGCGATCGGTGCTGTTACAAAGGTGTTGGTTGCGGTCACAATGGCGCAACGATCACCAGCGAGCAGGTGCTCACGAACCAGATTCATCGCCTGATGCGTCATGGCAGGGCGGATCACTTCCTGCATGAAAATCTCGTGCCAGGATGCCAGATCCATCGGGCAGTGCGCTGCCAGTAGTCCGAGCATGAATTCCGCTGCTTCCTGTGCAGTCAGGTCACCTGCGTTGTATCGGACCATGAGGTCTTCGTTGCGGGCGCGAGCAACGTCTGGGTCCCCGGCGCGACCTGTGCGGGCCAGAAAATCGGCCCACTGATAATCACTGTCAAGCGGCAAGAGCGTGTGATCAAGGTCAAACAGGGCAAGTCGTTGTGCAGTCATGGATGGTCAAGGCCTTTCTGGGCAAGCATGGTCTTCAAAAGAGGGAGCGTGATCGGGCGATGTGTCGCCAGGGAATAGCGGTCGAGCTCGGTCACCCAGTCAAACAGTACACGGATGTCACGCGATCCGTGAGTAAGTAGCCAGCGCACAATCTCGGATCCGAGCGGGATGCCCTGCTGCTGGGCAAACTGGGCAAGCGCCGCCATTTTCTCTTCATCGGAAAGCGGTAAAAGCCGATAGACCGGACCCCACCCAAGCCGGGTGCGCAGGTCCTCCCGGCATGCCATCTGCAGGGGAGGCCGGTTGCCCGATACCATCAGCGAAATCGCCTGTCGCGAATCACCGCGTTCGCGCCACTGATTGTACAGCCTGAAGACGGCCGCGAGCGTTGTTTCGCTAGCGGCATGAATGTCGTCCACGGCAACTGCGAAGCCATCATCGGGCAGGTTCTCGACCAGCTCCTCAATGGCACGGTGATCGTGAGCGGCATGCAGATAAATGCCTTGCGAAACACCCGGGTGCGAACTGGCGAATGCCTGAAGGAGGTGGCTGCGCCCGCACCCGTCCTGGCCCCAGACGTAAAGCGTCTGTCCGGGCGCCAAAGAACGTGCTGCTGCGATCAGTGCTGCGTTCTCGCCGGCAACCATGTTCTCGAACCTGGGTGCGGGTGGTGGAACGATGTCAAGGAGAAGTTGCTTCATTGAATTTTCGGGGAAATGCCGGCGACAAGCGCAGACCAGGCCAGTCGTCGTAAAATCACGACCATCTATGGAAGTTCCCGTCATTGTCACACAACCTGGTCCTATTTATGTCTCATTCCAAACAGCCCCTCACGTACCGCGATGCGGGAGTCGATATCGACGCAGGCGATGCACTGGTTGATCGCATCAAACCTCTCGCGGCGCGAACCATGCGCGAAGGTGTCCTGTCAGGCATTGGTGGCTTTGGTGGTCTGTTCGAAGTTCCCAGACGTTACCGGGAGCCGGTGCTCGTGTCCGGCACCGATGGTGTGGGTACCAAGTTGCGTCTGGCGTTCGACTGGCAAAGGCACGACACGGTCGGAATTGATCTGGTTGCCATGAGTGTCAACGACATTCTGGTTCAGGGTGCGGAACCGCTCTTCTTTCTGGATTACTTTGCTTGCGGCAAGCTCTCGGTAGATGTTGCCGCCAGCGTGGTGGGTGGTATTGCTAAAGGCTGCGAGCTGGCCGGATGCGCCCTGATTGGCGGTGAAACAGCCGAAATGCCTGGCATGTATCCTGACGGTGAATATGATCTGGCAGGGTTTGCCGTGGGCGCGGTCGAACGATCGGCCATCATCGATGGCAGCAAGATCGTTCCTGGCGATGTGGTGCTCGGACTTGCCTCGAGTGGTGCCCATTCAAACGGGTATTCTCTGCTGAGAAAGGTGCTGTCACGCACGGGTGCGCAGCCTGGTGACGATTTCGAGGGGCAGCCTCTTGCGGATGTGGTGATGGCTCCGACTCGTATCTACGTCAAGCCCATGCTTGCTGCGATGGCACAGTTCGGACCGGCGATCAAAGGGGTCGCTCACATCACCGGTGGCGGCTTGCTAGAGAATGTGCCCCGTATCCTTCAGCCTGGTTTGCAGGCCAGAATCGATCAGTCTGCCTGGCCGATGCCAGCCTTGTTTAGCTGGATGCAGCGTGAAGGGGGGATTGACGCCCAGGAAATGTATCGCGTCTTCAACTGCGGGATCGGTATGGTGGTAGTTGTGCCTGCAGATCAGGCAGACTCGATCCGCGCCTTGCTCGATGCGCAAGGCGAGACGGTCTACGTTCTGGGTGAGATAAGTCCGCAATCCGACGGCGCGCCACAGACCGTTGTTCTGTAACACACCCGGCGGTATCGATGCACTTTCTGTTGTTTCAGGGCGTCGGGTCAAACGCCCTGGGAAATGATGCTGAGCACCCGCGATGGTGCGTCCGGGTTCAGGCAGTCCACAGAGATTCGATCCGACATTGCTCGTAACCAGGTCAGTTGCCGTTTGGCGAGTTGGCGAGTTGCTGCGATGGCTTTTTCCCGGGCTGTTTCGAGAGAGTCCTTTCCCGCCAGAAGATCCCATATTTGCCGGTAACCCACACATCGGATGGACGCCATGGATGCGTCCAGGTCACCGCGCGCAAAGAGCCTTGCCACCTCGTCGACGAGCCCTCGTTCAAGCATCTGCTCAAAACGCTGGGCGATCCGATGATGGAGTACGCTGCGATCGGATGGCTCGAGGCTGATGATCCGGAGATTGGCAAGTGCCGGGCTGCCTGATCCCGTGCCGATCAGGCTCGATAGCGGTTTGCCAGTGATGATGTGTACCTCGAGTGCGCGTCCGATGCGCTGGCTATCATGTGGCGCCAGTCTGCCTGCTGTGACGGGATCGACGCGCATCAGTTCTTGATGCAGCACCGGCCAGCCCGTTGTCTTTGCTCTGGCTTCGATGTCACGGCGCACGCCTGGGTTTGCACTCGGAAGATCGTCGAGTCCCTTGCGTAGTGCGTTGAAATACATCATGGTCCCACCTGCCAGCAAAGGAAGGTTGCCACGCGTCTGGATGGCCTCGATCAGATCCTTGGCATCCTGGCAGAAACGGCCTACTGAATAAGATTCCGACGGGTCGAGAATGTCTAGCAGATGGTGGCGAATCTGCATGCGTTCGACAGCATCCGGCTTGGCCGTACCGACATCCATGCCACGATAGATTGTGGCGGAATCAACGTTGACAATCTCGATGGGCAGGTGCTTTGCCAGCATGGCGCAAGTAGCGCTCTTGCCTGCGGCAGTGGGTCCGGCCAGGCACCAGATGGGTCGATCGGATGGCATGGCTCGTCTTATTGTCCTCGAAGGAACAGTTTGTCCAGATCGCTCAGGCGCCAGTGCACCCAGGTCGGGCGACCATGATTGCACTGATCGGCGCGCTCTGTCTGCTCCATCTGTCGTAACAAGGCATTCATTTCCGGCAGCGTCAGCTGGCGATTGGCTCGGACCGCGCCATGGCAAGCCATGGTCGCTAGCAACTCGTTTCGTCGTTCGGTCAGGAGCGCACTGATTCCCACTTCGATAATGTCCTGAAGCACGCCGTGGACCAGTGATTCAAGGTCTCCCCTGGCAAGTATGGAGGGGACCGCCCGGATGATCAGAGATTGTGGGCCGCCTGGCGTCATCTCGAATCCCATCTGAAGCAAGGTCTCCGAGTGAGATTGAACGGTGGCAACCTCAATCTCGGATGCCTGCATCACCAGTGGCACCAGCAAGCCTTGTCGGGCAACGGACCGGGTGTCGAGCGAGGCTTTCAGGCGCTCGTATACAACGCGTTCGTGAGCGGCGTGCATATCGACCAGAATCATCCCGTCCTGTGTCTGAGCGAGGATATAAATGCCGTGGATCTGTGCGACGGCACGGCCAAGGGGCCAGACCTGGTTATCAGGCGAGTGATCATTGACAGTCCCTTCAGGCACGTATTGCGTAGGGGGCTGCGCGGACTCGCGAAGAGGTTGGTGTGCGGCTTGCCAGGCACTCTCCTGTCCAGGGGTCCACGTCCCGCGTTGCGCACGACTGGCATCGGGTCTGCTCGCTGCGGGGGACGGATAGGAGTGGCCTGGCGCGGCCTGAGATTGTTGCACGGGTGGCGCAAGACTTGAAGTGGGCTGACCTGACAGCGGGGCAAGCGCCGGCTCATTCAGAGGTAATGAAGCTTGCTGGTGTGCCACTGGCGAAGCGACCTGATGGGTATCCGGTCCATCCGGTGCCGATGCCGGGTTGCGCGTTTCTGATTCAGATCTGTCGACTCGCCCTGCTTGTTCTGCCTGCGGCTTGTTCATGCTGGCCAGCGCAGTGGTGACTGCCTGCTGAACAAGTCGGTGTACCGCACCGCTGTCACGGAATCGCACCTCATGCTTGGCAGGATGCACATTCACATCGACTAGATGGGGCTCAATGTTAAGAAACAAGACGTAGGCCGGTTGCCTGTCACCGTGCAGGACGTCCGCATAGGCTGCCCTGATTGCATGAGATACGGTGCGATCCCTGACGTGTCGTCCATTGACAAACAGGTATTGCCTGTCCGCTCTGGCCCGTGCTGCGGTCGGTCGGGTGACGACCCCGGTCAGCCGTGCAAGCGCATTGCCCGAGTCAATCTCGACTGCCTGGTTCGAAAACTCATCACCCAGCACATCCCGAACCCGCTGCATCATGGATCCGCAAGCCCAGTGCTTGAGTGGCTTGTCGTTGTGGAACACTCGAAATGCCACGTCAGGATGCGACAACGCAATCCGGGTCAATGTCTCCATGCAGTGCGCAAGCTCGGTCGCCTCTGTACGCAGAAACTTTCTGCGGGCAGGTACATCGTCAAACAGACCTCGAACGTCTACACATGTCCCGACGGGGCCGGAGGCTGGCTCCACCTGACCGGCTGCACTCCACTGCCAGGCGTTCTGTGAATCACCTGTTCGTGAAATCAGGGTGAGCCTGGAGACCGATGCAATCGAGGCAAGCGCCTCACCGCGAAACCCCATCGAGTAGACGTTCTCCAGATCAGACAAACTACGGATCTTGCTGGTAGCATGCCGCTTGATAGCCAGTGGCAGCTCCTCGCTGGCTATGCCGTGCCCGTCATCAATGACTGCGATGCGCCGGATGCCACCTGCTTCCAGACGAACATCAATCGAACGGGCGAGTGCATCGACGGCGTTCTCCATCAACTCCTTGAGCACAGATGCGGGACGTTCAATCACCTCACCAGCGGCGATCTGGCTGATCAGACGGTCGTCGAGCAGGGCAATGGATTTCATCAAATCAAGGCATCAACAAGAGTCAGTAACGAGCCTCTCATTATGCCTCAGAGGGAAATGCAAGGGGCGTGGGGTAGCCGGGCGCTCAAATACGCCAGCAACCGGAATTGATGTGTAAGCAATGGACTCGAGCCTCCCATCTGGTCTGTTCGGGCATGCTCCTGAGTAGACAGGTCAGGCCAGAGCAGGCTGGATGGGGACGGCTGTTACACAGTCAGTGGATCGAGTCAGTCCGCCATGGCCAGGTGGGGGTTGGCGGTGTAGAAGTTCGTGATGCCCAGATGGATAGCCTGGGCGAACTTGTCTTGATGGGACGAGCTGCGCAGTAGTCTTTCTTCCTTCGGGTTGCTGATAAACGCCGTCTCTACCAGGACAGAAGGTATGTCGGGTGCGCGAAGGACGGCAAATGCGGCCTGCTCGACTTGAGGTTTGTGCAGTCGGTATACCTTCTCCAGATGCAGCAGTAGCGACTGGGCCACCTTCTTGGAGTCCTTGATCTGGGCCGATGTCGACATGTCGATCAGGATTGCTGCTACGTTCTTGTTGGTGGCGCCCAGATTGACGCCGCCAATCAGATCCGCTGCATTCTCTTTCTTGGCCAGCCAGCGCGCAGCCGTACTGGATGCACCCCGTTCGGACAGGACATATGCAGAACTGCCACCGGCAGTGGGCCTGACAAACGCATCCGCGTGAATGGAAATGAAGAGGTCTGCCTTGACTCGTCTGGCCTTGTCCACCCGTACGTGCAGGGGCACGAAATAGTCACCGTCCCGTGTGAGGTAACCACGCATGCCTGGTGTGGCGTCTACACGTGACTTGACGCGTTTTGCAATTGCGAGCACTACATCCTTCTCGTACGTGCCGCCTTTGCCGACTGCGCCAGGATCCTCTCCACCGTGACCAGCGTCAATCGCGATGGTCAGCGTTCTCTGGCGTCGGCTACGCTGGGTGCTTCGGCCAGGGGCGCTCGCCACGGGAGGGGGTGATGGTCGGGCCGCGGGTGGTGGCTCGATTGCCGGTGTTGTAGATTGTCCGAGTCCTTCAATGATCTGCGCCAGCGGATCATCGCCCTCCATGATGTCGGGTGAATCTTTGAGCAAAGCCAGAATCGGATCCTGGGCAACTGTCGGATAAAGATCCAGTACCAGCCTGTACTGGTAATCACCGATCGGTTTGAGCGTGAAGACCTGGGGTGCGATTGGCTGACGCAGGTCGATCACGATCCGCACCACATTTGGCCGGTTCTGGCCCACCCTGAGGCTACTGATGTAGGGATCGTTGGGCTTGATGTTGTTAACCAGCTTGTCGAGTGCGGAATTCATGGTCAGACCGTCAATGTCGACCACCATCCGGTGCGGATTATCGAGTGTGAAATGCTCGGCCTTGAGCTCACTGTCGAGTTCAAGCGTGACACGTGTGTACTCTTGTGCTGGCCACGTACGAACAGCCAGCACACTGGCCGCATGGGCCATTTTTGGAAATACTGGCAGACAAAGCAGCGCGCTTGCCGCCTGAAGCAGCTTGCGGCGACTGGCCTGGCCGGATTGTTCGGTCACGGATTGGTTTGCAGTTTGTTTAGCCATCTCGTCCCTCTCGGAGTCCTTGCCTCCAGCACGGCGATCCGACCGGGGTCGTGATCATCGAGCTGGATCAGCACATCTGCAGTGGGCAACGTGCCATCCGCTTTCTCAGGCCATTCGATCAGGACCACTGAATCGGGTTGAAAGAGATCTCGGAAACCAGCATCTGCCCATTCTCTTGGGTCGCTAAACCTATAAAAATCAATGTGATAAAAGTTTAAGCTAGAAACATTATAAGCTTCAAGTAGTGCAAATGTCGGGCTTTTGATGCGGCCAGTGACTCCGCACTGCCTCAAGAAGGCCCTGGCAAAGGTGGTTTTGCCGGCACCGAGGTCCCCGCTCAGATGGATGACTGCAGCTGCTTGATCACTCTGTACAGGCGCGCTGGCGTGGTCTTGCAGGATGGTGCTGGCCAGTTTCTGTGCCAGTCTCTCAGTGGCGGTTTCATCCTGCAGATTCAGTTTCAGATGGTGTGTTGTCATTTTGCAACAATCCATGGAAGATTTTGGGTCAGCGAAGCAGATTCATCCAGATCGGGATGGTGATGGCACTTGCCAGTGTTCCCGCGGAAATGATGAGGCTCACCACGTTCCCGTTGCCGCCCATGCGAACCGCCAGCACATATGCGGTGGTGGCACAGGGTAGGGCGGCAAAGAGTACCAGCATCTGAAGGTTCAGTGCGTCAAGCCCCAGAAATACCCCCGTTGCCCAGGCGATGGCTGGCATCGCGACCAGCCTGACAAGCACCATTGAACTGATGAGCGCACCCAGATTTCGGGATGCCTGCCAGCTCAGGCTGGGTCCGATACAGAGAATGCCCAAGGCAATCGCAGAGGCACCCAGTCGCCCGAGGGTGCTGTCAATCGGCCCAGGCAGTTCGAGCCCTCCCAGATTGCCTGCGAGTCCGGCAATGGTCGACAGGAACAGCGGATTGCGGATCAGCGCACCGAGAATATTTGTTTTCTGATGCCGGGCCAGCGCATAGACCGCCAGTACGTTAACGATCGGTACCGACAGGCCGACGATCAATGCCATGATGGACTGCCCGGCAGCACCACCCAGGCCGTAGGCCAGAGCCAGCCCGAGATAGGTGTTAAACCGGAACGCGCACTGGACCGATGACGCCAGTGCAATACTGGGGGCGCGGGTGAGCCGTCCGACCAGCAGCGCCATCAGGTAGCCAGCACCGGCCAGTCCTGCAGCCGCAATCAGCATGTCACCGGCGGTTGTGGCAGTGATGGGCGCTTTGAGAATTGATTGCAACAGCAAGGCTGGAAACAGGACGTAGTAGATCAGCTTCTCGAGTTCGGTGAAGAACGCCTTGGGAAAGCCTGCTTTGTGATGCAGAGCCCATCCGAGAAGGATCAGAAGAAAGTCGGGCAGGACGAGCCAGGTGATAGACATGGGGGCTTGGATAGTTCAGATGTGCAGCACAGTGGTTGTAAAGGGCTGGAGATCGGCTCAAGAAAGAAGGGTCAAAGAATGCATCTGTACGGCCTGGCACAGCAGTGAGCGTCCCAAGCAGCTGGTGACAAGGAACGGTTTGTGACATTTTTTCTCAAACCCGTTATTGTGACGTCAGGCAGGAACGCTGTCATGAACGCTGTCTTGAGCCCTCACGGCATGGGTAAGCATGGCGCAACCTGGCTGACAATATCCAAAGTAAATCTTTCCGTAGCGTATACGTTGGGTTCGGTTTTGTCATTGCGCGGGTGTTTGATAACTATCTGCCGCTGTGTTTCATTCTGGCGGGTTTAAGTTGATTATGAGGTAATTGTGGTCCAGTCTGTGCAAGCGGGACGATCGGGTTCCTCGGTTTCTTCTGTTTCTTCTGCCGCATCGGCACCGTCTGGCGCTCCGGTTCAGTCGGAGACCATAGGGCAGTTCATTGATTCGCTCTGGCTCGAGGATGGACTTTCCCGGAATACGCTGGATGCGTACCGGCGAGACTTGATTCTGTTTGAACAATGGCTCACCACTGAACGCGGCCGTCAGCTTGGGCAGTCTTCGGCGCAGGATGTGCACGCCTGGATGGCACACTGGTTTGGTCAGGCGCGCGCCAGTACCGTGAACCGCCGGCTCGCGAGTCTGCGACGTTTCTTTCTCTGGGCCAGACGACGGGGCCTGATGACGCATGATCCCTGCCTTGAGGTCGTGCCTGCCAGGCAGCCACAACGTATCCCAAAAACCCTTACAGAGGCCCAGGTTGACGTGCTGCTCGGGGCACCGCCACTCAATACCGCATACGGTTTGCGAGACCGGGCGATGCTCGAGGTTCTCTATGCGACAGGACTCAGGGTGTCAGAGTTGGTGGGGCTGAGTGTGCTGGACGTCAGTCTGAATGATGGTGTCGTGCGAGTCGTGCAAGGCAAAGGAGGCAAGGATCGACTGGTGCCGCTGGGCGCCGAGGCTGCCTTCCGGGTCGAGCGATACATGGAACAGGCCCGAATGGAACTGCTCGGGCGCAAGACGTCTTCTGCCCTGTTCCTGAGTTCGCGTGGGTGCGCCATGTCTCGTCAGGGCTTCTGGCAACTGGTGAAAAAGTATGCTGTGGTGGCGGGTGTCCAGGCACCGCTGTCGCCGCACGTGTTACGCCATGCCTTTGCAACGCATTTGCTTAACCACGGTGCGGATTTGCGGGTGGTCCAGGTGTTACTCGGGCACGCTGACATTTCAACGACCCAGATCTACACCCACGTCGCAAGGGAACGGATAAAAAATCTTCATGCCCGGCATCATCCACGAGCATGAAGCGCGCGGTCTTGCTAAACTCTCGTTGCCGCCGCCGTAACTCAGGGGATAGAGTACCTTCCTCCTAAGAAGGGAGTCGCACGTTCGATTCGTGCCGGCGGCGCCATCCGATTTCCCCGACTTCCTCAGGAGCCTTGCCAGGTTCCTTTTTTCCTTCCGGATTCAGCATGGTTTCACAAAACCAGCCACAGGCAGGGTTCAATCTGCCGCCGATCATCGTCGGTACCTTCATCGTTTTGCTAGCCATGGGCACCCGAGCCACGTTCGGACTGTTCATGCAGCCAATGGGGCTGCACCATGGCTGGTCACGCGAAGTTTTCTCGATGGCGTTTGCCATCCAGAACTTGACGTGGGGGCTGGGGGCAATTGTCGCGGGCATGATGGCCGACAAGTTCGGTTCGGGTCGCACGGTCGCGCTCTCGGCACTGTTTTACGCAGCTGGCCTGATTGGTGCCAGGATGTCTGGCACGGAACTCGAGCTGTACCTGACTGCAGGTGTCCTGGTTGGTCTCGGACAGGCTGGCACCACCTTTGCCGTGATACTCCCGGTGGTTGCCAGGAACGCACCCGTCAGCGAGCGCAGCACGGTCATGGGAATTGCGAGTGCAGGCGGCTCTCTTGGTCAGTTTCTGGTAGTTCCGACGGGTCAGTTGCTGATTGATACCTTCGAGTGGACAGGCGCGTTCTGGTGGTTCTCGCTGTTTCTGGCGTCCGCCATCCCGCTGGCCTGGTTTCTGCGCGGCAAGCCAGGTGCCATGGGTGGGGTCGAACAGTCAATGAAACAGGCCATCGGTCAGGCATTACACCATCCGAGTTTTCATTTTCTGTTCTGGAGCTACTTTGTCTGTGGCTTTCACACGGCCTTTATCACCTTGCACCTGCCAGCCTTTGTGGTGGATGCCGGACTGAACGCGTCTACAGGTGCAATCGCGATCGCGCTGATTGGCTTGTTCAACGTTTTCGGGTCATACTGGGCAGGTCGTCTGGGCGGGATATACAGCAAGAAGAACCTGCTGGCGGGCATGTACGCGTTGCGATCTGTCGGCATGCTGTGGCTGATGTTCATGCCGCTTTCTCCCTGGGTGGTTTATGTGTTTTCCGCCTGGATGGGGGTGTTCTGGCTTGGGACTGTTCCGTTGACCCAGGGGCTGATCGGGCAGATCTACGGACTGCGCTTTGCCGCAACGCTGTCTGGCATGGTGTTTCTTGGACATCAGATCGGAAGCTTTACGGGTGTGTGGCTTGGCGGTAAGGTACAGGCTGTGACCGGCAGTTATGACGCTGTCTGGTGGATTGGCATTGCTCTGGCATTGATTGCTGGCGCGTTGTGTCTGCCAATCAGGGAGCAGCCTTTGAAAGTGCTGGCTCGCGTGCAACCCGCCTGAGGGAGTTTTCTATGACAAGCGGTTCTGTCTCGTCAAATGGCCATTCCGGGAACCGCTTCCGGATCATGCGTATTGCGACCTGGGCAGGACTGCTGATCCTGCTCGCCTTTGGCTTTCTGGGATACCTGACACCCGGCATGCAGTTGAACTGGGAAACCATTGCGACGATGTGCGGGTTCCAGGCATGACTGGACGCGCGGGTATATCCCTGCACCTTGATGCCTTGCTGGACCTCCCCCCGGAAAACACCCTGATCCTGACGGTCAATAACCGTCTTAGCCGGTCGATGACTTCGTTGTACGCACGCAAGCGTGAGGCGGGTAGCACCGCTTTGCCGGTCATTCTTCCGTGGCGATCATGGATGACGCAATGCGCGTTTGATCTCAGCTTTGATGCGACGCAGCAGCAGGATCCGGTCCACGTGCTCGATCCCGCTGTAGCCCGGTTGCTGTGGCGCGAGGTGATTGCCCTGCGTGATGAGCAGGATGGTATGCGCGGACTGATCGATGTCGAGCAGCTCGCCACACTGGCAGGTCAGGCAGATGAACTGGTGCTGCACTGGGATGTGACAGTTGATCCTGCCTGGTCCACGCCCGAGTACGAACAGTTCCTGCAGTGGCAGCGAGCCTATGAGGAGCGTCTGGCGCAACTCAGAGCAATTGATCGCACCCGACTTGCGCTGTCCATGCAGGACTGGATAGTGCACGAACGTATTGCCCTGGCTGATCATGTGGTGTTTGCGGGATTCGCGCAACGATCGAAGGTGGTGGACAGAATGATCGTCGCGATCGGGCAGCAAGGCCGGACCGTGTATGAATATATCGCACAGGATTTGCCTCGCCAGCATCCCCCTCTCCAGATTCGCAGTCCAGGTGATGCACAACAGTGGCAGCAGGCCATTGACTGGGCCAGACGGGCGCTTGATACCCAGCCGCAGGGGCGCTTTGCAATAGTGGTGCCGGATCTGCAGTCCAAGGCTGATCATGCGCGTCGGTTGCTGGAGCGCGCGCTTGCCCCTGACCACGCTTTTAACGTTGCCGTGGCGCCGCCACTGGCGCACTGGCCGCCCGTGCGGGCGATGTTCGCCTGGCTACGGGTGACAGGTTTGCTCAGGGCGCGCGCAGCCGTACCTGTTGAGCTGGCAGGGCAGGCCATGCTGGCCGGATTGTGTGCCGGCGATATTGCCGAGCGAGGTGACCGGGCGATGATTGATGCCAGGTGGCGTCAGGCTGGGGTCATGAATGTCAGCCTCGATGACTGGCTGCGCGCGCTGGAAGGGCTGCCCTTGCTGGGCCCGGCCTGGTCGGCCGTCTTCGATCTGTGGCAATCAGTCGAGTCCTCCAGCATTGAGCGCTGGGACCAATGGGTATCTCTGTTTCGCCAATCCATGAGTTTGGTTGGATTTCCGGGCGATCACGCCAGGACATCAACTGGTTTTCAAGCCGTTCAGGCGCTGGATGCCTTGCTCGTCAAAGTCGCAGGGTTTGACGACTTTTTTGGGGCAGTGAGCTGGCAGCAGGCGCTGTCGCAAATCGAGTCGCTCGCCCGGCAGGCTGTGTTCCAGCCCCAGCGGGATCGCAGTGCCAGGCTTGATGTGCTGGGTCTGCTGGAGTCTGAGGGAGGACAGTGGGATGGGGTCTGGGTCATGGATATGACGGATTCTGTCCTGCCGGCAGCTGTCAGTCCGAATCCGCTTTTGCCGAGACCGGCACTCAGCCAGGCGCAGGCTCCGCGTTCAACGGCACAGCGTGAGCGGGAGTGGGCCCAAAGTATGTTTCAGACACTGTGCGCACTTGCTCCGAGCGTGACCATGAGCTGGCCTGCCCGGGATGAGCAGCAGGCGCTCAGACCCTCACCGTTCATGGCATCACTCGAACCATCTGCACCACCCGTCGAGTGCGCGCAAGCCCATGACTCCAGTCTGCATGAGTCGATTCCGCTTGAAATCTGGGAGGATGGCCAATGTCCGCCTCTGAATGCTGACGAGCTGATCCATGGCGGGGTCTCGGTCCTCGATATCCAGTCCAGAAACCCGATGTGGGCATTTGTTCGGCACCGTTTGAACACCCGCGGACTTGAACCGTACGCCAGTACGCCGCAGCGCTCGCAGCGAGGCGAATTCATGCACGCTGTCATGCGTGCAGTCTGGGAGAAGTTGCGAGATCATGACGGTCTGGTTGCACAACACAAAACGGAGGACTTCCGTTACTGGCTAGAAGAAACGGTGACCAGCCTGTCGATGCTGATGCTGGGAGACTGGCCAAGAGCGTTGACTCCCCTTGAAGTGGCCCGGGCAATTGTGCTGGTGAATCAGTGGCTGGATGCAGAGTCGGATCGAGCCGCGTTTGAGGTGGTCGAGATGGAAAGTCCCTACCACTTGAAGCTCGGTATGCTGGAGATCAAAGTCGTGATCGACCGTCTCGATAGCGTGCCGGACAACGCAACGAGTCGCGAAATGGGCTGGGTCTTGCTGGATTACAAGACCGGCATATCGCGTGCCGATCCTTTCAAGGACTGGGCGCGCGAGCGGCCAGTCGACATTCAGATGCTCGCCTACGTGCGCGCCCTCAGACTTGCAAAGGGCGAGTGGCCTGTTGCGATATGCTGGGTTCAGTTGCATCCTCGCAAACTCGAGATTGGCGGTGTGGCGAGGGATGATTATGAAGTCGTCGGAGACAATGATGCTGCCAAGGGAGTGGGCAAAGCGCTGAAGAAGCTGCCTGAAGGTCAGTGGGTGTCCACGCTGCAGGAGTGGGATGACAAGCTCGAACGCCTGGCCCGGGAGTTTCAGGACGGTGAGGCATCGAATGTCAGTCACAGTCTTGGCGACCTGAAGTACTGCGACATCCGGCACATCCTGCGTCTTCATGAGGAGAGTGGGGATGACTGAGCGATTGCCAGCAGACCACCATGCCCGCACACAGGCAGTTGATCCGACTCGCAGTTTCATTGTTCAGGCACCAGCAGGTTCCGGGAAGACATCGCTCCTGACAGATCGTATTGTGGCATTGCTGGCCAGAGTCGAGCGTCCGGAACAGATCGTGGCGATGACCTTCACTCGCAAGGCAGCGGGCGAGATGCACAACCGCGTGCTGGAAAAACTGCAGCTTGCGCTCGATGATCATCCACCGGATGCACTGAATGAAAGACAGGGCTGGTTGCTGGCCCGCGCTGCGCTTGAGCAGGATCGGCGCATGGGATGGAACCTGCTTGAGCAGCCTTCCAGGCTGCGTATTCAGACCATTGATTCTTTTTGTGCGTCGCTCGTCAAGTCGATGCCGTGGTTCAGTGCACTCGGTGGCATGCCCAGCATCAGCGAGGATCCCCAGGAGTTGTACCGCAAAGCCGCATCAGGTGTGCTGTCGATGGCGGGCCAGGACCTGGCGGTCGACCGACTGCTGCAGCATCTCGATGTCGATGTGCCAGCGGCGATTGACGGCATTGCTTTTATGCTGGCACAGCGTGATCAGTGGTTGCCGCTGATCGGCCATATCTACGCCGAGGATGCCCTTGATCGCCTGGAAGGCTATCTTCGCGAAACCCTTGAAAAGGAGCTGGGTGAACTGGTACAGGCGATGCCTGCCGGATGGCAGCATCAACTGGCAGAGCCCGCTCGGATGGCAGCTGCAACGCTTGCAGAAAAGGTGCCAGAGCCCGGTGACAAGCGCGAGATTGTTGCGCTGCTGGACTGGGAAGCAGGGAGCCTGACCGACGATCCTGACCAGCTGCCGCAGTGGATTGGCCTGGCCCAGTTGTTGCTGACCAGCAGCGGTGGGCCACGCGCACGTCTGACCAAGAGTGAAGGGTGTGACCGCAATACAGCCCACAAGGATACCTTGTCGCAATGGCTTTCTGCCTGGGACGCCAAGGAAGCGCCGCGGTGGTGCAGGCAACTGCACGCGGTGCGATCCATGCCGCAGCCTCACTTCACGCCCGGGCAAGGGGGTATTCTCGCGGCCCAGGCTCGTGTGCTCATGCTTGCGGTGGCTCAACTTCAGCTGGAGTTCACTGCGCGAGCTGAAGTCGATTTCATTGAGGTGGCTCAGCGCGCGACCCAGGCGCTGGGGCATGCGGATGACCCAAGCGATCTTCTGCTCAGACTGGATCAGCAGATCTCCCATCTTCTGGTTGACGAGTTTCAGGACACCAGCAAAGCCCAGTTGGACCTGCTTGAGACATTGATTTCTGGCTGGCAGCCAGGCGATGACAGGACGCTTTTCATTGTGGGCGATCCGATGCAGTCCATTTACAGGTTCAGAAAGGCGGAGGTAGGCCTGTTTCTGCAGGTCCGTGATCTGGGAATTGGTGAAGTGGATCTGGCTTGCTTGCAACTCACAGAAAACTTCCGCTCAAGTGGCTCTATTGTGCAGTGGGTCAACGAGGTCTTCTCCCGGGTGCTGCCTGACGAAGACTCAGACGAGATGGGAGCGATTCGCTACAGCCCCTCGGTTGCCTGGCATCCCCCGTCCGGGAAGCCGGCAGTCAGCTGGCATCTTCAGGGTGATGATGAGGCGATCGAGCAGGAAGTTCTCGAGCTTGCGAGGTCGGCCTGGGAAACCCATGCCGAGTCGGACAAGCCAGTAGCCATTCTGGTCAAAGCCCGGTCGCACCTTGGACGGGTGACGCTGGCTTTGCGCAAAGCGGGACTGCCGACCCGGGCGATTGATCTCGAGCCACTCGGGGATCGCCCTGTCGTGATGGACCTGGTTGCGCTGGCGCGCGCGATGGTGCATACGGCCGATCGCGCCTCCTGGATCGCCGTGCTCAGAGCACCGTGGTGCGGGCTGACGCTCTCCAGTCTGCATGCCTTGCTCTGGAAGCGGCCGCGCCACACCGTGGTGCAGGTGCTAGCAGACTGGATCCGGGACGAGACGTTTCAGAAACGAATGGAGCCGCAGCAGCGTCAACGTTTACGAGTTGTCGCGCCTGTCTTGCTTGATGCTTTGCATGATGATGGTCACCAGCCATTTGCGGCACGACTGGAGTCGCTCTGGATGACGCTTGGCGGTCCAGGGCTGGTGAGTGATGCATCAGACCTTGAGGATGCCCAGGCGGTCTTTAACCTGATGGACGGTCTGGCCGAGCATAGCCATCTGGACATGGACCGGTTACAAAAGCATCTGGGCAAGCTCTTTGCAACGCCGGTTGCGACCAGTGACCGAGCCATCGAAATCATGACCATGCACAAGGCAAAGGGGCTTGAGTTCGAGGAGGTCATTCTGATGGGGCTCGAACGGTCGCCTCGAAACGATCAAGCCCCGCTGGTGCGCATTGAGCAAGTTGGTTCACGGGTTCTCTTTGGTCCGGTTAAAGCCAGCGCACAGCAGGAACAGGACCCGATTGCACAGTATCTTGGCAAGCGAGAGGCTGTCAGGCAGGATTTTGAGACAGATCGACTTTTGTATGTTGCGGCCACCCGCGCAAGACAGGCACTGCATCTGGTTGCACGCATCAGCATCGACAGCAAGTCAGGAGGGATCAGGAAGGTTTCCGAGAAGTCCTTGCTGGGCAAGTTGTGGGGATTTTGTCCGCAGGCGATTCAGGATGAAGCTGTTGAGCGATTGCGGGGGCAGTCTGAAACCGGGGATGCGTCATCTTCTGGACCGGGGTGGCGTGCACCAGCGATGATCCGCAGAGCGAGCCTTCCTGAACGACTGGAAACGCACAAGGTACTGGCCCAGCATGAAAGCTATGGATTTGCAGCGTGGCCCGCGCAGGACAGTCCTGATCGTCTGATTGGCACCCTCTTGCATGCATGGTTTGCACGCTTTAGCGGGGTAAGTTCACCAGAGCTGCCAGGGCCTGGACAAGTCATGACACAACTTGCCCGCCTGGGCATGCCGGTTGCATTGCGTGAGAAAGCCGCGCAACAGGTCATCAGCGGGCTTGAGGCAATGGTGTCAAGCGAGCGCGGGAAGTGGTTGCTCTCGCAGCCTCAGGCAAGGGTTGAATGGTCGCTTGTAGATCATGATGAAGTGGTGTCTGTTCTGGACCTGGCGATTGATCAGGGTAGTCACTGGCTGGTTGTTGATTACAAGACATCCAGCCGGCATCCGGACGAAACTGAAGATATGTTCAAAGAGCGCATGATGGTGCGCTATCGGCCACAGATGCTGCGATATGTTGACCAGTTACGTGCATTTGACGGAAGAGATGCCAAGGCTGCGCTTTACTTTCCGGTTGACGATCTCTGGGTTGAGATGAGTTTCTGAACGTTGCTTGAGGCGTTTTTCTGCAAGCCTGCTAGAATTCGGGGTGGCGGGCCCCTCCGCATGGTTCAGCGGTGAACCTGGTCAGGTCGGGAACGAAGCAGCCATAGCCGTGCCGAATCAGTGCCGGAGTCAGGCTCGCCATCTATGCTGCTGTCAGCCAAGTGAAGGCCATATGAGTTATCTGGTACTAGCCCGCAAGTGGCGACCACGCGATTTTGAAAGTCTGGTGGGCCAGGATCATGTGGTTCGCGCCTTGACACACGCGCTCACGACCCAGCGACTCCATCACGCCTGGCTTTTTACCGGCACTCGCGGTGTTGGCAAAACGACCCTGTCCCGTATCCTTGCCAAATCCCTGAACTGCGAAGCAGGTATTACGGCGCATCCGTGTGGCAAATGTGCTGCGTGTACGCAGATCGATGCCGGACGGTTCGTGGACTATGTCGAACTCGATGCGGCCTCCAACCGGGGCGTTGATGAAATGACGCAGTTGCTCGAGCAGGCGGTTTATGCGCCGACGGCTGCGCGATTCAAGGTCTACATGATCGACGAGGTTCACATGCTTTCGGGGCATGCGTTTAACGCCATGCTCAAGACCCTGGAAGAACCTCCGCCCCACGTAAAGTTCATTCTTGCGACCACAGATCCCCAGAAAATTCCACCAACCGTCCTGAGTCGCTGTCTGCAGTTCAATCTCAAGCAGATGGCGCCGGAGTCAATTGCATCGCACCTGGCCTGGGTCCTCGAGCAGGAGAATGTCCGGTTCGAGTCACTCGCGCTCAGACTGATCGGTCAATCTGCATCAGGATCCATGCGGGATGCCCTGTCGCTGACGGATCAGGCGATTGCCTTTAGCTCGGGTGACCTGACGCTCGAGTCGGTTCGCAGCATGCTGGGTTCGGTTGATCAGACGCTACTGGTGCAGCTGTTGCAATCCCTTTATCAGTGCGACGCACCTCAGGTCCTTGAGGTGACCAGACGATTGTCCGAGCGGGGACTGTCCTTGCGAGCGGCACTGGCTGACCTGGCTATTCTGCTATCCAGAATTGCAATCACCCAGCGTGTTGGAACCTGCGAGCTCGAAGACGAGACGGTGCGTGATGCGGTGCAGCATCTTGCAAACGAGATGCCCGCCGATCTGGTACAGCTTTTTTACACCGTTTGCGTTCACAGTCGACAGGAACTGGCCCAGGCACCGGACGAGTTTGCCGGTTTTGTGATGATCTGTCTGCGGATGCTGGGTTTTGTGGATTCGCTGGTCGACCCACAAAAAAAAAGTGCGCCACTGAAGACAAGCCAGCCAGTCGAGTCGAGTAAGCCGACCGGGTTGGCAAGCACAGCGGAGAATACTGAGCGATTATCGGCTCCGGCATCAGGGTCGACCGTGCTTGAGACGCCAGACTCCTCAACGACCCCGGCAGATCCAACCCCAAGCCTCGTAGCAGCGACTCCAGTTCATCCAGTCCCTCCATCCGACGCCAGTGAACAGGAGAAGTCCGCAGAGGATTTCGTGGGGGTTGCGATTCGAGAGGCGAAAGATACGCAGCTTTTCCGTCAGGACGCCCCGGCGCCAGGAAAATCAAATGATCAGGCCAGACTGAGTTCCGGAGCGGGACTGACAGATCCCTCTGATTTGCAGTCGGGGGTGAACCTGTGCGGCAGGAAGTGCCTGCGACCGGCGCACCGGCGACATATTCAACATATTCGGATGATCAGGCAGATGCACCACCACCGGTCGCACCGCCTGATGATGCTCGATATGATGAGGTGTTGCCACCTGAGCCTGATGATAATGGTGAGGACAGTCTGCTTCCGTGGGAAGATGCCCCGCAGGTGAGTTTCGAGAGTCTCCCGACATCCGGTGCTGCGCCAGTCGATCAGCGTGCTGCCGGATTGTCTGCCCTGAGCGATGATGGCGACCCGCGTGACCGTCGTGCGCAGCAATCGCAGGAAGTGTTTGTTGAGCCGGAAGTCCCCGAGTTGTCTGAATCATCCGGCCCGTCCGGTGAACAGGGGTTTCCGTCATTACAATCTGTTGTGCGGGAATGGTCGACGCTGGCAGCAGGTCTTTCAGTCTCCGGGATGGCTCGCCAGCTGGCGATGCAGTCGGTATGTGTCAGTGCGAATGAACAGTGTCTGACCCTGCTTGTGCAAGCGGGAGCAATTGCCAGAGGATCTCACGTTCAGCGGCTCGAAAGTGCGGTTCAGAAGAAACTGGGCAAACCGGTTCGACTGGAGATCACTGTTGGTGAACTGGGGTCGGCCCAGACTGCTCAGCAGATCGCTGATCTGGAGACCGAGCGGCGTCTTGAAGAGGCTCGTCAGCAACTGGAAACTGATCCTTTTGTACAGACACTGATGCAGGAAATGGGTGCACAAATCGTTCCGGGGTCCGTTCGCCCCGCAGGATCAGGTGCCAGTGTGTAATGTCCGTCCCGTCGTAACCGGGTGCAGTTTAACGAAAGGAAATCTACAGCATGATGAAAGGACAAATGGCTGGCCTGATGCGTCAGGCCCAGCAAATGCAGGAGAATATGAAAAAGGCTCAGGAAGCGCTGGCCGACATCACCGTTGAAGGTGCGTCCGGTGGCAGCCTGGTCAAAGTGACAATGACTTGTCGTCACGATGTGCGCCGAGTCGAGATCGATCCGAGTCTGCTTGCCGATGACAAGGACATGCTCGAAGACCTCGTCGCGGCTGCTTTTAACGATGCACTGCGCAAGGCTGAAGAAACATCGCAGGAGAAAATGGCGTCTGTCACGGCAGGTCTGCCATTGCCACCGGGTATGAAGCTGCCGTTCTGATATGGACGCCCCGATGTCTGAACCAGGGCCACTGACGGATCTGGTCAAGGCTTTGCGAGCGCTGCCTGGCGTTGGCGTTCGCACGGCGAGACGAATGGCTTATCACCTGCTGCAGAATGATCCACAAGCTGCCCGTGCCTTGAGCCGGGCGCTGTCAGATGCGATTGAAGGTCTGGTGCACTGTGAGCGATGTAACGGGTTTAGCCAGACGCCCATCTGCGTGGTCTGCTCTGACTCCGGGCGGGACCAGAGCCTTCTCTGTATTGTGGAGACACCCTCTGACCAGAACTCGATTGAAGCCACCCATAACTACCTTGGGCTTTATTACATCCTGATGGGCCGCATCGCGCCGCTAGAGGGTGTTGGCGCGCAGGAGCTCAATCTTAAGCGCCTGCTTGATCGCGTCAGCGACGGGCGTGTTGAAGAGGTGATTCTGGCCACCAATTTCACTTCAGAAGGTGAAACCACGGCACACTATCTGGGTGAGGCTCTGCGAGCCAGAGGCCTGAAAGTCAGCCGGCTTGCTCGCGGCGTGCCAGCCGGGAGTGAACTTGAGTATGTCGATGCTGGTACTGTTGCCTGGGCGATGATGGAAAGAAAGCCTGCCTGACTCAGGTTGACAGGTGATTTGGCGGCCTGTCTTTAAATAAAGATATACTTTACTTTTGGAGTGCGAGAGCACCTCGGCGAATTCCAGGTCTGAACAGGACGTCAAGACATTGCCGTCACCTCGCGTGTCGCGTTAAGGTGACTTGGATCAAAGGTTGTTTTTGCGGCCAGGCGTAAAGTGAACTGAGGTCCTGGATACTGGTTCCGGGATGTGATCTCTGCATTCCTTCAACTTCATGTTCTGATCACTCAGCCTGATAATCTTTTATCACGCGATAAAGTCAATCGGCTACTTTCGGAGTATTCACACATGGCAGTCACCCTGGAACCTGTCAAGCCTGTCCCTGCACTGGTGGCCGTGGCCATCACGCTTGTCATCTGGTTTGTGATTCCTGTCCCGGAGGGGGTTGCGCCAAATGCCTGGCGCTTGCTGGCGCTGTTTGTCGGGACTATTGCGGCCATCATTGGCAAGGCACTGCCGATTGGCGCGGTTTCGATTGTGGCCATTGCGCTGGTTGCCCTGACCCAGGTAACCAATCCGGGCAATCCCAAAGCGGCTCTGGCGGACGCGCTGAGCGGGTTCTCAAACGACCTGATCTGGCTGATCGGTATCTCGATCATGATCTCCTACAGTCTGAACAAGACCGGACTGGGTGCGAGAATCGGGTATTACCTGATTTCGCTTTTTGGTAAGCGCACACTGGGCATCGCGTATGCGCTCGCGGTGACCGAGACAATTCTGGCGCCAGTCACGCCTAGCAACACGGCTCGTGGGGGTGGAATTATCCACCCCATCATGCGCTCCATTGCCGACAGCTTCGGTTCGAAGCCCGAACGCGGCTCCACAGAAAAGATTGGCCGCTATCTTGCTCTGGTCAATTACAACATCAACCCGGTCACGTCGGCGATGTTCATCACGGCAACCGCACCGAACCCGTTGATTGTCACGCTGATCTATCAGGGTACCGATCCGTCTTTTCAGATGTCCTGGATGATGTGGGCAGTTGCGGCCTTTGTTCCGGCAGTCGTTTCTCTGATACTTGTTCCGCTTGTGATCTACGTGATCTATGCCCCGAGATCAAAAAAACGCCAGATGCACCAGAGTTTGCCAGGGAGCGGTTGCGTGATCTTGGCCCGCTGTCTTTCCCGGAAAAAATCACCCTCGGTGTGTTTGGGCTGCTGCTGTTCATGTGGGCTGGCGTACCAGCGATGATCCTGGGTGGCACGTATGCGATCAGTCCGACCACAGCCGCTTTCGTCGGACTGGCGATTCTGCTTGTCACAGGTGTTCTGCAGTGGGACGATGTATTGAAAAACAAGGGGGCATGGGATACGGTCATATGGTTCTCTGCGCTTGTGATGATGGCGAGTTTTCTGGGCAAACTCGGTCTGGTGTCGTGGCTTGCCCTGGCAGTGGGCAGTGGCATTGACAGCATGGGCATCAGCTGGGTCTCTGGTACACTGATCCTGGCTCTGGTCTATGTCTACTCTCATTATTTCTTTGCTAGTACTACCGCGCACATCACTGCGATGTTCGCGGCTTTCTTTGCGGCCGGCATTGCGCTGGGGGCTCCGCCGATGTTGCTGGGCCTGATTCTGGCGTACTCGTCATCGCTGATGATGTCGCTGACACACTACGGTACTGGCACGGCACCGATCATTTTTGGGTCCGGATACACCACGCTGGGTGAATGGTGGAAAACCGGCTTTATTGTCAGTGTCGTCAACCTCACTGTCTGGATTTTGCTTGGCGGGGCCTGGTGGAAAGTGCTGGGTTACTGGTGACGTCTATTGCGTGTGCCAGGTCGGCGCGCTGTTGACCCGGGTCAGGTGACCCTCTACGCTGATGTTTTCTGATGAACGGAGGGGACCTCAAAATGAGAACATTAGTCGACTTGAGCAACAAGAACATCATGATTACCGGGGCTGGCCAGGGGATTGGTCTGGCCGCGGCCGGGTTGATGCGAGATCTTGGGGCAAATCTGACCTTGGTCGAAATTGGTGACAAAGGGGTTGCGCTGCTCAAGGAGCAATTTCCAGACGCGTTGATTGCCCAGGGTAGTGTGACGGATCGTGATTTCGTGGAACTGGCAGTTTCGCAATCTGTCAAGGAGTTCGGTGGCATTCATGGGTTGATGAATAATGCCGGAATCACCCGCACCGCGATGATCGAAAAAATGACCGCACAGCAATGGCAGGAAGTCGTTGATGTGAACATGACCGGTGTATTTAACTGCCTGCAGGCAGTAGGTATTCAGATGATTGCGAGCTCCAAGGCGGGAGAGGCCCGTCCGGGAGCGATCGTGAATATTTCATCCGATGCAGGGCGACGTGGTTCAATGGGCCAGATTAACTATGCGGCGGCGAAGTCCGGCGTGCTGGGCATGACCATGACTGCGGCCAAGGAGTGGGGGCGCTACGGCATCCGGGTTAACAGTGTCTGCTTCGGTGTGGTCGAAACCCAGATGACCGAGGTCATTCGTGGCGAGAAATTCCGTGACAAATATTTGAGCGCGGTACCGATGGGGGCGTTCCTGTCACCTGAGCAGGCTGTTCAGTCAGTCGCCTTTCTTTTGTCGGGTGCTGCGGAGTTCATTACGGGTCAGCATCTGTCCATCAATGGTGGCTCGCACATGGGTTTTTGAGCCGCGGCTTCCTGACGGTTTACTTTTGAATCGGCATTCAGGCAATGTACCAACGTGCTGCCTGAGCGCCGGCGCCCACCCGGTTCAGTGACCGGGGTCGCTCTGTCTGCGGCTTCCTGTTCATGTTTGAGACAGGGCACGAACACCCGCAAGCCTCGCCTTCACGGGCACTCTGGTAACACCAGCTAATACGGTGACTGGCCAAGGCCTGAGGGTTAGCCTTGCATTAGCTTGTCGAGGTCAATGGAGTCCTTCACAAACACTCGAATGCCTTCTGACAGTTTCTCTGTTGCCATGGCATCTTCATTCAGAAGGAACCGAAACTGTGCTTCGTTCAGCGTGACCGCCTGCGGTTTGTTTTGGCGCGCGTAGTCAGATGTCAAGCGTGGTGCAAGGGCATCTGTCCTGGATGCCAGGTCACTCAGCAATTCAGGGCTGATCGTCAACAGATCACATCCGGCGAGTGCCAGAATCTGCCCGGTGTTTCTGAAGCTTGCCCCATGATTTCGGTGGATATGCCGTGGGATTTGAAATAGGCATAAATCCGCGACACAGATTGCACGCCCGGGTCATTTTCCCCTGAATTGGCCTGCTCATCCCAGGCTTGGCCGGCGGCTTTCTTGTGCCAGTCGTAAATTCTGCCGACAAACGGCGAAATAAGGGTCGCGCTTGCCTGTGCTGCAGCGATGGCCTGCACCAGAGAAAACAGCAGGGTGAGGTTGCATGAGATCCCTTCGGCCTGCAGGATTCGTGCTGCCTCGATGCCTTCCCATGTCGATGCAATCTTGATCAGTACACGCGAGCGCTGGATCCCGCGAGACTCATAACGCTTGATCAGACTGCGTGCACGCTCGACGGTCGCTGCTGTGTCGAACGATAGTCTGGCATCTACTTCTGTGGATACTCTGCCCGGCACGATCTTGAGGATCTCGATCCCAAATGAAACCAGAAGCTCGTCTGTCAAGTCTGTGATCGAGAGAGATCCGCGATGCCTGAGGCATTCCTTGAGTAGTGGTTCATAGGCTGGCAGTTTGGCGGCTTTCAGAATCAGGGACGGATTGGTGGTGGCGTCCGTCGGCTGAAACTGTTTCATGCCTTCAAAGTCACCTGTGTCGGCCACAACTGTTGTGTGACGCTTCAGAGTTTCGAGCAAATTATCCATCGGCGGTTATACTTACAAGGTTTGAATGTTGAAATTGATACCGGGGTCATGAGCGTGCTGCCATCCATATTTCCCGGAGATGCCGACCGGCAGTCTCCAGCAATTCTAGCCTTGGCAGACGGAACCATCTTTCAGGGCCGATCAATCGGCGCGGATGGACACACCGTAGCCGAGGTTGTCTTTAATACAGCCATGACAGGCTATCAGGAAATTCTGACGGATCCGAGTTACAGCGGTCAGATCGTCACACTGACGTATCCCCACATCGGAAACACGGGTGTGAACAAGGAAGACATCGAGTCCGCAAAGATACATGCGGCCGGTCTGGTTATTCGTGACTGCTCGCTGCGTGTATCCAATTTTCGGGCAACAGAATCACTGCCAGAATACCTGAAGTCACAGTCTATTGTTGCCATCGCGGGAGTCGATACCCGACAACTCACCCGCATTTTGCGAGAGAAAGGTGCCCAGGGCGGGTGCATTCTGGTCGGAGAGGATGCTGAACGAGCGCTTGCGCTTGCGCGGGAGTTTCCCGGCATGGCCGGCCAGGATCTTGCCAGGGTGGTCACCGCGTCGAGTACTGCCGAGTGGGCCGAATCGGTCTGGCAACTCGGAGCCGGATATGCTCAAGGCAAGACAGATGGGCCTCATGTCGTCGCGTACGATTTCGGGGTGAAATACAACATCCTGCGCCTGCTGTCCGAGCGAGGTTGTCGTATCACCGTGGTACCGGCTCAGACCACCGCCGAGCAGGTGCTGGCGCTCAATCCGGATGGCGTATTTTTGTCCAATGGTCCTGGTGATCCGGATCCGTGTGATTACGCCATTGCAGCCACCAGAACATTCCTGGAAAGAAAACTGCCAGTTTTTGGAATCTGCCTTGGCCATCAGATAATGGGCCTGGCACTCGGTGCCAGGACCGTGAAGATGAAAACCGGCCATCACGGTTCCAACCATCCTGTGCAGGATCTGGCTTCGGGCAGGGTTTTCATCACGGCGCAGAACCACGGTTTTGCGGTGGATGCCGAGAGCCTTCCAGCTAACGCCCGGGTCACACATGTGTCCCTGTTCGATGGCACGCTGCAAGGCTTCGAGCTGACAGACCGGCCAGCGTTCTGCTTCCAGGGCCACCCAGAGGCCAGTCCGGGTCCGCACGACATCCTCGTGCTGTTTGACAAGTTCATGGGCCTGATGGCCAACCCGTCAAAGTAAGAGACATCATGCCCAAACGTACAGATATCAAAAGCATTCTCATCATTGGAGCAGGTCCGATCATTATTGGACAGGCTTGCGAATTTGACTACTCCGGTGCACAGGCCTGCAAGGCCCTCAAGGCTGAGGGTTATCGCACCATACTGGTCAACAGCAACCCGGCCACTATCATGACCGATCCGGAAACGGCCGATGCAACCTATATCGAGCCGATTACCTGGGAAGCCGTTGAAAAGATCATTGACAAAGAGCGGCCTGACGCTCTGCTGCCGACCATGGGTGGGCAGACTGCACTGAACTGCGCGCTCGACCTGGATCGTCACGGTGTACTGCAAAAGTACGGCGTCGAACTGATCGGTGCCAATGCACACGCGATCGAGAAAGCCGAAGACCGCCAGAAGTTCAAGACGGCCATGGCCGCAATCGGGCTTGAATCAGCCAAATCAGGTGTGGCGCATACGCTGGATGAGGCCTGGGAAGTACAGCGCCGAATTGCCCAGGAAACCGGTACCAGCGGCTTTCCGGCCGTTATCCGTCCAAGCTTCACGCTTGGCGGTTCAGGTGGTGGAATTGCCTACAACGCCGAAGAGTTCGAGACAATCTGCCGTCGCGGAATTGAAGCCTCGCCGACAGATGAGCTCCTGATTGAGGAGTCACTGCTTGGCTGGAAAGAGTTCGAGATGGAGGTTGTACGCGACCGGGCGGATAACTGCATCATTGTCTGCTCGATCGAGAACCTGGATCCGATGGGTGTTCACACGGGTGACTCCATTACGGTTGCGCCTGCACAGACGCTGACTGACAAGGAATACCAGATCATGCGTGACGCGTCGATCGCGGTGCTGCGTGAAATTGGTGTTGACACAGGTGGATCGAACGTCCAGTTTGCCGTGAATCCGGACAATGGCCGGATGATCGTCATCGAGATGAACCCCAGGGTTTCGCGTTCTTCGGCCCTGGCCTCCAAGGCAACGGGGTTTCCAATTGCCAAGGTGGCGGCCCGCCTTGCAGTTGGCTACACACTGGATGAGCTCAAGAACGAAATTACAGGTGGTGCGACACCGGCGTCGTTTGAGCCGACGATTGACTATGTTGTCACCAAAGTACCGCGGTTTGCGTTCGAGAAGTTTCCGCAGGCCGACGCTCGTCTGACGACCCAGATGAAGTCGGTCGGAGAGGTGATGGCAATCGGCAGAACCTTTCAGGAGTCGCTGCAGAAAGCCTTCCGTGGACTGGAGATCGGTGTCGATGGTCTGAACCAGATGACCACTGACCGTCAGACTATCCAGGTTGAGCTTGCCGAACCGGGTCCAGAGCGGATCTGGTATGTCGGTGACGCCTTTGCGCAGGGATTCACGCTTGAAGAAGTACATCAGCTGACCCGCATTGATCCATGGTTCCTGGCTCAGATCCAGGAGATCGTGGATATCGAGCTGGCTCTGGAGCAGCGCACGCTGGCCGACCTGGATTTCAAAACGGTTCTCGAGCTCAAGCGTCGCGGGTTCTCTGATCGTCGGCTGGCCTTTTTGCTCGACACGACAGAAAGTGAAGTGCGTAAGGTTCGCCATCTGTTCAATGTGCGCCCTGTCTACAAACGGGTCGATACCTGCGCAGCTGAGTTTGCGACCAGTACCGCTTACCTTTACTCGACCTACGAACAGGCGTGCGAGGCAGATCCGACCGATCGTAAGAAAATCATCGTTCTGGGCGGTGGCCCGAACAGGATCGGACAGGGTATCGAGTTTGACTATTGCTGCGTGCATGCCGCGGTGGCGTTGCGAGAAGATGGTTTTGAGACCATTATGGTCAACTGCAACCCGGAAACCGTTTCGACCGACTACGACACTTCGGATCGTCTGTATTTCGAGCCATTGACGCTTGAGGATGTTCTCGAGATTGTCCATAAGGAAAAGCCAGTCGGGATGATCGTTCAGTATGGCGGTCAGACACCGCTCAAGCTTGCGCGTGCGCTTGAAGCCAACGGTGTGCCCATCATCGGTACCAGCCCGGATTCGATCGATGTCGCCGAGGACCGCGAACGGTTCCAGAAGCTGCTGAACAAACTGGGTCTGAGACAGCCGGCCAATCGTACGGCACGCACCGAATCTGAAGCACTCGCCTACGGACAAGAGATCGGCTACCCGCTGGTCGTGCGCCCAAGCTACGTGCTAGGTGGTCGCGCGATGGAGATCGTTCATGAGCAGGCAGATCTCGAGCGTTATATGCGAGAAGCTGTCAAGGTCAGCAATGATTCGCCAGTGCTGCTGGACCGTTTCCTGAACAACGCCATCGAAGTGGACGTGGACTGCCTGTGTGACGGCCAGCGGGTCTTTATCGGCGGCGTCATGGAACATATCGAGCAGGCAGGTGTTCACTCGGGAGACTCGGCTTGCTGCCTGCCGCCCTACTCGCTGCCAGCGACCGTTATCAGCGAGATCGAACGGCAGACTGCAGCTATGGCTCGAGCACTGAGTGTTACTGGACTGATGAACGTGCAGTTTGCTGTTCAAGGTGACGATGTGTATGTGCTGGAAGTCAACCCGCGTGCGTCCAGAACCGTGCCATTCGTATCCAAGGCCACGGGCTTGCAGTTAGCCAAGATCGCTGCACGAGCGATGGCTGGCATCAGTTTCGAGGCCCAGGGAATCGACAAGGAAGTCGTACCCACCTTCTACAGTGTCAAGGAAGCTGTGTTCCCCTTTGTGAAGTTCCCCGGTGTTGATACGATTCTTGGACCGGAGATGAAGTCGACTGGCGAAGTGATGGGTGTCGGTGAGAGCTTCGGAGAGGCCTTCGTGAAGTCGCAGATGGCGGCCAGTGTCAAGCTGCCGTTGTCCGGGACTGTGTTTGTCAGTGTCAAGGACCAGGATAAGCCGCGTGCGATTGACGTTGCACGCGGTCTGCATGAGCTCGGTTTCAGCATTGTGGCCACGCGTGGAACGGCTGCTGCCATCCAGGACGCAGGTATTCCTGTGACTGTGGTCAACAAGGTGACAGAAGGTCGCCCGCACGTTGTCGACATGCTTAAGAATGCAGAGATCGTGTTGGTCATCAACACGGTTGAGGAGCGTCGAAATGCGATCACTGACTCCCGTGCCATTCGCACACAGGCGCTTGGGGCAGGCGTGACCTATTACACAACTATCGCGGGTGCCTGGGCTGCAGTGGAAGGTATGCAGTACATCCGCAAGGGTGGTGGGCTGAAGGTTTACTCGTTGCAAAGCTTGCACCAGCAACTGCACGGTTAATGGCGCACGATTCAGCCTGATGGAATAAGAGTGGGCCCTCTACGGGCCCACTCTGTTTTTTTCGTTCAGAAGGCGAAACATTCGCTACGAGTCAGGTGCAGGCAGACGCTCGAAATGATGAACGCCCCGAATTGACGATGGGTCATTCGCTTGTGGCCTGAGGGTGCTCTTGGAAAGAGGAGAATGGCAATGGCGGTCTTTATTACGGGTGCGAGCAGCGGTATTGGAAGGGCGCTTGCCCTTGAATATGCCTTGCAAGGGCATACGCTCGGGCTGGTCGCGCGGCGAGGAGATCGTCTCGGTGAGATGGTTGCCCGACTGCCTGGAAGTGGTCACAAAGCCTACCCGGTTGATGTGACTGACAGATCCGCCCTGCACGCAGCTGCTCGCCAGTTTATTGACGAGGTGGGGCAGGTTGACATCGTCATTGCCAGTGCAGGGGTCAGTGCCGGAACGTTGACTGAGACGGGAGAGGATTTTGAGATCTTCCGGGATATCTTCATGATTAACGTCATGGCGATGATGGCTACTTTTGAGCCGTTTATCCCGGTCATGAAATCACACAAATGTGGCACATTGGTAGGGATTGCCAGTGTTGCAGGCGTGCGTGGTTTGCCAGGGGCGGGTGCGTACAGCGCTTCAAAATCTGCCGTCAAGACCTATTGCGAGAGCCTGCGGGTCGAGTTGGCTGGCACTGGCGTGGATGTGGTGACTGTCGCGCCTGGATATGTGGAGTCAGAAATGACCGCGCACAACCCGTATTCCATGCCATTTCTTCTGTCGGCCGATGAGTTTGCAAAACGCTGTGCACGCGCGATCGGTAACAGGAAGCGCTATGCAGTCATTCCCTGGCAGATGGCGATTGTGTCACGCCTGATGGCTGTTTTGCCGGACTGGGTTTATGATCGCCTGGCGAGAAACGCACCGCGTAAGCCTCGCTTGTCAGCTGCAGTCAAGAACTTCTCGGATAAAGTCAGGAAATGAGGCTGGGAATCTCACGAGCGTCTTGCTATGGTTGCCAGAGATCGCAGGAACTTCCGTCAGGTCAGACTGTGACGTCGTGGCCAGACTGCTGGGACAGGTGACCGACGTCGCCCCACTGTATCACCTGCCATTGATCGTTTTCAATGCTAATCCGGTTGATACTGGCGTTCAACAACTTGGCGCGCTGCGGATCCTGCAGTGAAATGCCACTAGCCTGTCTCCAGATGATGTCCATTGCGCCGCCGTGTGTCACAACCGCAATTCTCTGATTGATGTGCTTCCTGGCAAGATCATTGAGCGAAGTCACTACCCGGTCTTGAAATTCCCGCAGCGTTTCTGCGCCTTCGATCATGCCGTCGGGATCCCGTGACGCCCAGATCTTTGCAGCATCCGGGTTGTGATCGTGCAGACGGTCAAACGGCAGGCCTTCCAGTACCCCGTAGCGTCGCTCCCTCACGCCTTGAACAAGGGCCATGCCAATGCCGAGAGCTTCGTCGAGCAAGACGGCCGTCTCTCGCGCACGTGTCAGGTCGCTACTGTAAAGCGCATCAAGAACATGCTCTTGCTTCTGTTGCAAGTGTGCAAGGTGGCGGCCAAGCGCTGTAGCCTGGGCACGTCCGTTGTCGTTTAACGCCACGTCATGCCAGCCTTGTACGCGTCGCTCCACGTTCCAGGGTGTCTCGCCGTGCCGGATGATCAGAATTTCAGTCATATCGATATTGTAGCTTTAATGCGACCATTTCTTCTCAACTCCTGTTAATTGAGTCGAAAAATGGAAACTGTTGGTGGTGTGTCCTTCCGGTCATGCTTCCGGAAGGACTGTGACAGGATGCTGGTAGGTCAAGTTTCTTTTTTTAGCACAGTGCGCAAGACCGCGTCGGTCACAAAATCCTCCCACTGAGCAAAGGCACTGTCTGCTTCGAGTCGTTCGCCGAGAAACTCGGATAGCGTGAACCGGTTTGACTGGTAAAAGTAGCCAAGCGAGGAAATCATCAGGTACACATCGCGCGCCCTGATCTCTGGTCGAAACAGCCCTTGTTGCTGGCCCTGCCGGATGACGGTATCGATCGCACCGACTGCGATGATCGAATACCGCTGTGTGGACCGTGCCTTGCTGACGTGCTTCCCGCGTTGCAAGTTCTCACTGTTAAGAATAGTCACAAATTCAGGGTGATCCCGGAAATAGTGAATGATGAAGTGGATCATGCGCTTCAGGCTGGCCAGGGGATCATCCGGAATGATCTCGATCTGACACTCTGCCACGTTGAACCTGCGATAGATCTCTTCGAGAACAGCAACAAACAGGCCTTCCTTGTTACCGAAATAGTAGTAGATCATCCTGTCATGGGAGTTGGCCGCTTTGGATATCTTGTCAACACTGCCGCCCGCCAAGCCATACTTGGCGAATACGTCGACTGCGGCCTGTAGTATTCGGTCGCGAGTGGACACCTTCTCGCTCGCAGAGGAGGAAGGGTTGTTCACTGTGCTGGCTGTGCGTCCCATAGGCGTCTATTGTTCAACGAAAGCGCGTTCAATCACGAAGTCACCCGGCCTGGACGTGTTGCCTTCCTTGAACCCGCGTTGCTCGAGCATCTCTTTCAAGTCACGCAGCATTGCCGGGCTGCCGCAAATCATGGCTCGATCGATCTCGGGGTCAAACGCCGGGATCCCGAGGTCCTGGAACAGCTTGCCGTTTTCGATCAGGTCAGTGATCCGTCCCTGATTGTGAAATGGTTCCCGGGTGACGGTCGGATAATACAGCAGGTGTTCCTGAATCATTTCTCCCAGCAACTCGTGCTGTGGTAGCTCTTCTGTCAGGTACTGATGATAGGCCAGTTCAGCAACTTCGCGAACGCTGTGCACCAGTACAACCTGTTCGTACTTCTCAAAAGTGGCCGGATCACGGATGATGCTCAGAAAGGGTGCCAGACCGGTTCCCGAACTCAGCAGGTACAGCCGTTTGCCTGGAAGCAGGTAATCGATCAGGAGCGTTCCAGTTGGCTTGCGACCGACGATGATTTCGTCTCCGGGCTGAATGTGCTGCAGACGTGAGGTCAGCGGACCATCCTGAACCTTGATGCTCAGAAACTCGAGATGTTCTTCGTAATTTGCACTGACAATACTGTACGCTCTCAGAAGCGGCTTGCCATTGACCTGAAGGCCTATCATTGTGAAATGGCCGTTGCTGAATCGCAGTGAAGCGTCGCGAGTAGTTGTAAAAGAAAACAGCTTGTCAGTCCAGTGATGGACGGTCAAAACCTTCTCGTGATTAAAAGCGCTCATTGGTTATCCATGTCTGATCCCCGTAAAGAGGGGCTTCAAGAGTTTGAAAATTTTTATAAATCAAGGGCCGTGTGACCGGAGTCTGTTCTCAATGAACCGGTCGGCAAATGTTGATATGTCCTGAATTGTATTTCAGCGATCGCTAAACGTTTTGTGGAACAACTCATCACAGGCATAAACATATTTCCTGGTAAAAGACGTAGCATGCTTGCGTTCACAGACTCGGGGCGGTCAGTGCTCTGTGAATTGCGCCATTCGGGGTGCAAATGCATTTGCTCGACACTGTTAAGCCTGTGACCCGTATCATCGCCCAATAAAAGGCAAACCCAGCTGGATGTGCTTGGCTTCTCTTGATGAAGCGCAAGCGCTTTCGTGATCCACGGCGTGACAGTTTGCCTCACAGGAGGCTGGTCAGTGCGTGCTGTCGCATGGTGCGGCGCCCAGGCGGTGTTGATGCTTTGCGGCTAACGATGGACCTGGCGCTCCAGGCCTGTGGGCAGTCTCCATCTGAAACAGGTCTGCACAGATTTTTATACGGGTCATCCGAAATATTCATCTCGTCCACCAGCAGCGAGCGATGACTTGAAACCGGCAAGCCCTGAGTGTTTGACGCCGGAAACGGGTCGCCACTGGACGGACTTGCTATTTGTCGCAGTTTTGACCACAATAGAGTCACTCGATTGTCGTGTGCGATTCTACATACGCGAGATTTGATGCTGGACGACTGGCAGTTAAATGCACGTCAGGACCGGTTCACCGTTCGATTGCATTAATTGTCTGAAAGTTCAACTCAATTAGTTGGCCCCGGTTCATTTTGACGACCGGGGTTTTGTTTTGGATTTCAGGATTTGGTTTTTAGGATTTTTTGCCATGTCAGCCATACCTATTACCGCCAGCGGTGCGGAACGTTTGCGTGAAGAACTACATCGTTTGAAGCATGTGGAGCGTCCAGCCGTGATCGATGCGATCGCCGAGGCTCGGGCCCAGGGCGATCTGTCGGAGAACGCGGAATACGATGCGGCCCGGGAGCGTCAAGGCTTTGTGGAGGCGCGGATCAGTGAGCTCGAGGGGGCTTTATCCAATGCCCAGATCATCGAGCCATCGGAGCTCAATGCGGATGGAGCCGTTGTGTTTGGTGCTACGGTCGAAATCGAAGACCTTGATACCGAGGTCAGAGTGACCTATCAGATCGTGGGTGACCTTGAGGCTGATATTCGAAAGAACATGATTTCTGTCTCGAGTCCAGTTGCCAGGGCACTGATCGGTCGCAGGGCGGGTGACGTTGCAGAGGTTCAAACGCCTTCTGGAGTGAAAGAGTACGAGATCGTCGGCCTGAGCTATAAGTGATCAGTTCATCTGCGTTTCATGGGGATGCTTGAAAGTGAGCTCAGAGAGGAAATCTCTGAGCTCTGACGAATGTCATGAGGGCAACGCAAACGGAGCGAAGGCCTCGTCAGTGCTGGCAGTGAACTGTCTCAGCCCCTGCGTCTAGCGCCGGATCGAAGGCTTAGCGCACTTTTACGGATCGTCCTTGAGGCGGTCTTTTTTACGCTACGGCCGACACGACTAGTTGGCCGCGGGGTTCTTTCAGAAGAAAAAACCCGGACTTCTTCTGCTTCCTGCGTCTTGCGAGGACGTCTTCCGGCTGCTGTTTTTTTGAGAACAATGCCTTGTGCTGCCAGTTTCTTGGGTGTGTGCGGACCTTCTTTTTTGCGTTTCTCGGCCCTGGCCGGTTCACCTGCCTCTACTGCGTAGCGTTGCTGCGGTCCAACTCGGTATACGATTAGCGTTTTGCCAAGATGGTGAACGGCTTCACATGCGAGCTCGGCGCAGATCCTGGCAAGCATTTCTTCACGCTCGTCGCGTTCCTGACCGGACGCGCGAATCTTGATGAGCTCGTGTGCCTTTAGCGCGAGATCGATTTCCTTGAGAACGGGTAAGGTCAGTCCCTGATCGCCGATCAGGACAACAGGGCGAAGAGGGTGGGCAGCAGCACGGAGTTCTCGTCGTGCCCGGCTTGTTAGCGTGGTGATATTCATGGATGAATTGTAAGGGATGGCAAAGAAAAAGTTCTCAAAAGAATGGGTCATGCAGCATATCAATGATCCTTATGTCAAGATGGCGCAACAGAAAGGCTATCGGGCACGTGCTGCATTCAAGTTGCTTGAGATCCTGGATCAGGAAAAGCTGATGCGTCCGGGGGACCTGGTGGTGGATCTGGGTTCGACACCCGGCAGCTGGTCCCAGGTCGCACGCGAGCGCCTGTCAGGGAAGGGCGACCAGATTCGCGGCGCGATCATCGCACTGGATATTCTGCCGATGGAGCCTGTTCCGGGTGTGCAGTTCATTCAAGGTGATTTTCGCGAGGACGAGGTGCTTGAGCAGCTAGCCAGAGAAGTGGGTGAGCGACAGGTTGACCTTGTTATTTCCGATATGGCCCCCAACTTGACGGGGGTGGCCAGTGCAGACTCGGCAAGAATTCAGCATGTATGCGAACTGGCAGCTGATTTCGCTGTCTCACATTTGAAGTCCGATGGTGCGCTGATCATGAAAGCGTTTCATGGAAGCGGATTCTCTCAGACAGTCGAAGATCTCAAGCGTCGTTTCAAGCGTGTGGTCGAACGCAAGCCCAAGGCGTCCCGGGATAAATCGTCCGAGACGTTCATCGTGGCGAGAGGTTTGAAAGATGGTGTCGGTCCGGTTTAGTTGGGCCGACGAGATGGTTGATCGGCAATTAATCTTGCCAAAGCGGGTAGAATGAAGTATCAAAAAGTTAGACTTGAAAATTCCTGGCCATTTGGCGTCAGGCTGGGCGTGTTGAGCAGGAGATAGGAACGTGAACAATTCGTTCTCAAAAATAGCCGTGTGGATGGTGATAGCGCTTGTGCTTTTCACCGTCTTCAAGCAGTTCGATGGGCGCCCGGCAGCTCAGCAGACAGTGAGTTACACCCAGTTTATGCAGGATGCCCAGTCGGGCATGATCCGCAAGGTTGACGTTCAGGGAGATGTGCTGCATGTCACTCCCGAGAGCGGTGCGCCTTACACGATTACCTCTCCGGGTGACCTGTGGATGGTGTCGGATCTGATGAAAGCGGGCGTACAGGTTTCGGGTTCGGCGCGTGAAGAACCATCTTTACTGATGAGCATCTTTGTGTCCTGGTTCCCCATGTTGCTGCTGATTGCGGTGTGGATCTTTTTCATGCGGCAGATGCAGGGTGGCGGTAAAGGCGGTGCTTTCAGCTTCGGAAAGTCGCGTGCCCGCATGCTTGACGAAAGCACGAATTCGATCACTTTTGCTGACGTGGCCGGTTGCGATGAGGCCAAGGAAGACGTCCAGGAACTGGTTGATTTCTTGCGCGATCCGACCAAATTCCAGAAGCTCGGTGGCCACATTCCGCGTGGTGTGCTGATGGTTGGCTCTCCGGGTACGGGTAAGACGCTGCTGGCTAAAGCCATCGCTGGCGAGGCAAAGGTGCCGTTCTTTAGTATCTCGGGTTCAGATTTTGTCGAGATGTTTGTTGGCGTGGGTGCTGCTCGCGTACGCGACATGTTCGAAAACGCCAAGAAGCACGCGCCTTGCATCATTTTTATTGACGAAATCGATGCGGTGGGTCGTCAGCGTGGAGCCGGACTCGGTGGCGGTAACGATGAGCGTGAACAGACACTGAACCAGATGCTGGTCGAGATGGACGGCTTCGAATCAGGTCAGGGCGTGATTGTGATCGCTGCAACCAACCGTCCCGATGTGCTTGACCCTGCTTTGTTGCGTCCAGGTCGTTTTGACCGTCAGGTGGTGGTGCCGCTGCCAGATATCCGTGGTCGCGAGCAAATTCTCAAGGTTCATATGCGCAAGGTTCCGATCGCTCAGAACGTGGAAGCGATGGTGCTCGCGCGAGGAACACCCGGTTTCTCGGGTGCCGATCTGGCAAACCTGGTCAATGAGGCAGCGTTGTTTGCTGCCCGTCGAAGCGGTCGTCTGGTTGATATGTCGGACTTCGAACGCGCCAAAGACAAGATCATCATGGGCGCTGAACGTCGCTCGATCGTTATGCCTGAAGAGGAGCGTCGTAACACTGCCTACCACGAGTCGGGGCATGCCATTGTTGCGCATCTGATGCCCAAGACAGATCCGGTACACAAGGTCACCATTATTCCTCGCGGACGGGCGTTAGGCGTGACTATGCAATTGCCTGAATCGGATCGTTACAGCATGGACAAGATCCGTCTGCTCTCCATGATCGCAGTGCTTTTTGGTGGCAGGATTGCAGAAGAAATCTTCATGAACCAGATGACAACTGGTGCATCGAACGACTTTGAGCGTGCGACGGCAATCGCCCGTGACATTGTGACTCGATACGGTATGACCGAAGAGCTCGGTCCAATGGTGTATGCCGAGAATGAAGGAGAAGTCTTTCTGGGTCGCAGCGTGACCAAGACGACTCACGTTTCTGAGGCAACCATGCAAAAAGTGGATGCTGAGATTCGCCGGATTATTGACGAACAGTACAACGTGGCCCGTCGGATTCTCGAAGAGAATCGCGAAAAGGTGGAAGCGATGGCCAAGGCGTTGCTCGAATGGGAAACCATTGACTCCGACCAGATCGGCGACATCATGGAAGGCCGTCCTCCGAGACCGCCCAAAGAGCCGGCTCAGACCGTGGACTCATCCAGCAATGTGCCTCCACCGGCTCCCAAGCCTTCAAGCGGTGAGAATCCTGCCGAGGCTGTCTGACCGGAACACACTGCATGAGTCGTATTGTCTGGCGATGTGGCCGCTTCGATCTTGAACTGGATCGGGTGGTCGTGATGGGGGTGCTCAATGTCACCCCCGATTCTTTTTCTGATGGTGGACAGCACGGTGCTGTCGAGGCAGCCATTGAGCATGCGCTCAATTTGATCGAGCAGGGTGCGGACATCATCGACATCGGCGGTGAGTCGACCCGACCCGGTGCGCAACCCGTATCGGTCGAGCAAGAGCTTGCTCGCGTACTCCCCGTTGTGGAGGCTCTGCGAGATTCGAACATTCCCATTTCAGTTGACACCTGCAAGCCGGCGGTCATGCGCGCGGTGCTCGAAGCAGGCGCAGACATCATTAACGACATTTCCGGCTTCAGGCAAGCGTCTGCGCGGGAGATCGTTGCAGCTCATCCCCGGTGTGGCGTGTGCGTGATGCACATGCAGGGCGAGCCTCGTACTATGCAACAATCACCACATTACGATGATGTGACCCGGGATGTGGTTCGTTCCTTGCAGGATTCTGCACGTGCGCTGGAGTCGCTCGGCATTGCAAGTGATCGCATTTCACTGGATCCAGGGTTTGGGTTCGGAAAATCAGTCGCGCACAATTACGACCTGATGCGAGATCTGGAACAACTGGTGGATCTGGGGTATCCGGTGTTGATCGGGGTGTCGAGAAAGTCCATGATTGGGGCAGTGACGGGGCGTCCGGTCGATCAGCGACTGGCGGGTAGCCTGGCTGCTGCGCTTGCTGCAGTTGCCAGAGGTGCGCAGATTATCCGGGTGCACGACGTGCAACAGACGATTGATGCGATCAGGGTATGGGAAGCGATTGAGAAGGGTATCGGGGAAACGAGATGAGTCGAAAGTATTTTGGGACGGACGGGGTGCGAGGCACAGTTGGCAGCGACGTGATCAATCCGCAGTTTGCGCTTCGCCTGGGTTACGCGGCGGGAAAGGTGCTTTGTCGTTCTTACAAGGGCGAAGGCAGACCAGCGGTACTGATCGGCAAGGACACCCGAATAAGCGGGTACATGCTTGAATCCTCCCTGGAGGCCGGGTTTGCCTCGGCGGGCGTCGATGTGTTGCTTGCTGGCCCGATTCCCACGCCAGCTGTCGCCTACCTGACTCGCGCATGGCGCTTGTCCGCAGGTGTCGTGATCAGTGCATCGCATAATCCCTACCAGGACAATGGCATCAAGTTCTTTTCTTCAAAAGGAACCAAACTGCCAGATTCATTCGAACTCAGTATCGAGGCTGCGCTTGAGGAGCCGATGCAGTGCGTATCGTCCGATAAGCTGGGACGGGCACGCCGTATTCCTGATGCATCCGGACGGTATATCGAGTTTTGTAAAGGTACTTTTGGGTCCGATCTTGATTTGAATGGACTCAAGCTGGTTGTGGATGCTGCTCATGGAGCCGCCTACCATATTGCCCCACACGTATTCGAAGAGCTGGGTGCATCCGTGCATGCCATCGGAGTCGAACCGGATGGATTCAATATCAATCGCGATGTTGGTGCCATGCACCCGGAAAGGCTGGTAAAGGAAGTACGAGAAAAAGGGGCCCACTACGGTATTGCGCTTGATGGCGATGCAGACCGGGTTCAGATGGTGGACGCTTCCGGCCGTGTATATAACGGCGACGAACTGCTCTTTGCAATGGTCAGAGAGCGGGCCATGCGACAGCCGGTGGCGGGTGTGGTTGGCACACTCATGAGCAACCTCGGTCTGGAACTTTCCCTTAAAACCATGGACATCCCGTTTGAGCGTGCGGCCGTTGGCGATCGCTATGTGATGGAGAAGCTTGGCGAGCGTGGTTGGTTGTACGGTGGAGAAAGTTCTGGTCACCTGCTGTGTCTGGATGCGCACTCCACTGGCGATGGAATCATTGCCAGTTTGCAGGTGCTTGCAGCGTTATGCCGCTATCAGTCAGATCTGTCGGACTGGGTATCTGATCTCACCATGTTGCCCCAGGTTTTGATCAATGTTCCGATTCAGCCAGGGCTGGACTGGAAGTCCCACGCAGGCTTGAGGCAGGCAACGGCTGATGTAGAACAGCGTCTCGGTGCTAATGGAAGAGTGCTGATCAGGGCCTCGGGTACGGAGCCCAAGTTGCGTCTGATGGTCGAAGCCGTTGATGATGGAATGGCCCATCGCTGTGCGCGGGAACTCGCGGACAGTCTGGCGTAACCTTTTGTCTGTTTGCTGACATCGCGTTGGCGGACGGGTATTTCTCCCGGATGTTGCACAAGCCGTATCAGGCAGTTGACTGTCATGGAGATGTAACGGCTTTGTAAAGAGGGTGACACGAGCATCGTCCACACTTCGTTCATTGAACGAGTGAGGACCGTATGCTTGAACTTGTAAACAGTCGTGCCAGCATCTTTACCCTGCCTTCTGCAGCGCAACGCAAACGCCACGGAGGGGAGCGGCCTGGTGATCTGGTGGTAGGTCTGGCCCAGTCTGACCGTGAGCTCGATGCGATCGGACGGTTGAGATATAACGTCTTTTCTTCAGAGTATGGGGCGTCGTTGAATCAATCCGGTCTCGACAGGGACACGTTTGACGTGTGGTGCGACCATTTGATGGTGAAGGACTTGTTATCAGATGAGGTTGTGGGGACGTACCGGATCTTGACGCCCCATCAAGCCAAACGTGCGGGTGGTTACTACAGCGAGCAGGAGTTTGACCTGTCTGGACTTGGCATCGTAAAGGGCCACCTAGTCGAGTTCGGCCGTGCCTGCATCCATGAGCAGTATCGAAATGGCGCGGTGTTGATGATGCTCTGGTCCGGGCTGGCGGAAATTCTGAAACAGGGACGTTACGAGCACGTTTTTGGGTGTGCGAGCGTGAGTTTGCGAGATGACGGTGTCAGTGCTGCACAAGTCTGGCGCAGTGTTCGTGAACATCTTGGTGGTGCAGATGAAGAACCGGTGGTTGTGCCCCATCATCGCTATCCGGTGGAGCAGATTGATGACGACTTGCCGGGTGTTATTCCTGCTCTGCTGAGCGGCTATCTGAAACTGGGTGCGCGGGTGTGTGGTCAGCCTGCCTGGGATCCTGATTTCAATACAGCAGACTTTCCAATGCTGCTATCAGTCAGCCAGATGGGTGTGCGCTATCGCAAGCACTTCGGATTCGAGTGACGCGCTTTGCCACGGGAATGTGGGGCGCCAGGGTGTGGTGGTCAAACCGGAATCAGTTGAAACTGAAATCCAACTTTATCCCATTCGTCCTCCTCGCCGTGCAGAGAATAATCTGTCAAGGGGTGCTCATCCAGCCAGGTCTTGTCGACTTTGGTGACAATGGATGTGTTGCTGACGCTCACGGATAAGGCGAGTCGGTTCAACTCTTCGCGCCTACGGCACAAAAGCACGGCCAGGCGCAGTGCGAGGATGGCGACCCATTGGTCGCGGGTCCGGACCTGAGGTTGAACCTTCGAGAGTTTGCCGGTATGAGCCATCACAAGCATGGCCAGCAGACCCTGATCGACCCTGGAAAATCCTGGCATGTCCGCATTGGTCAGAATGTAGGCGCCATGCTTGTGGTAACCCGCCTGGGCGATGGACATTCCTGCCTCATGCAGATCACAAGCCCAGCTCAGACAGTGGCGCAGCTCACTTTGCGCGGGCAGATCAGGGAACAGACTGTCGAACAGGCTCAGGGCTGTTTGTTTCACCCTTGCAGCTTGTCGACTATCAACGTGATACCGCTTCATGAACACTTTGACAGTTTCGTCACGACGGTCATGGAGACCTTCGCGTCCAGCCAGATCGACGAGTACGCCGAGCCTGAGGGCTCCGTCACCCGTCTTCATGTCATCGATACCGAGCTCTTCAAAGAACGCACTCATGATGGCCAGGCCACCTGGGAGCACGTCCGAGCGTTCAAGCTTGATGCCAGGCAGTTCCTGCGCAATGACCTTACCTGCCTTGACCAGCTTTTGTCGCAGTTTGGCGAGTCCATCGCGCGTGATGCCATCTGTGGACATGCCACCTTCTGTCAGGATTGCAAACAGTGCTTTGGCGGTACCGGAGGACCCAAAACTCTGCTGCCAGCCAAGCTTTCGGTATGGCTTGGTGATGACCTCTATTTCTCGACGTGCAGCCGTGATCGCCATACGCATGGTCTGATCATCAATATAACCATCCGGAAAGAAACGTCGACTGTAGCTGACGCAACCCATGTAGAGTGAAGTCATCAGCAGGGGTTCGTCATGCTTGCCAATAACCACTTCGGTAGATCCCCCGCCAATGTCAATCACCAGTCTGCGATGGTCGGAAAGGGGGAGCGTGTGACTCACGCCTGCATAGATCAGTCGCGCTTCCTCGCGCCCCGCAATGACCTCGATCGGAAATCCGAGTGCGGCTTCTGCGCGCGGGAGAAACTCAGGTGTGTTGCGGGCGACCCTGAAAGTGTTGGTGGCAACCGCACGCACTCTGTCTGGATGAAAGCTGCGCAGTCGTTCACCAAATCGTTCGAGGACGGCAACTGCCCGTTGAATGGCGTCTTCGCTCAGAATCTTGTTCTGGTCGAGACCGGCTGCCAGACGCACCGTCTCCTTCATGCGGTCGATCTGGTAAATCTGTCGAACCCCGTGCTCTTCGTGCACGCGCCCGATTGATAGCCTGAAACTGTTGGAACCAATATCTACGGCGGCCAGAAGGTGTTCCATAAGAACCCCGGTATTCAAGATGAGCCGATTATAGATGCATCAGATGACGTCCTGCTGGCGCACTTGGTGAGAATCAGGCAGAGGTGGCTTGAACACCGCATGCTGACTGTCCATGTCGCAGGATTTCGGGTAAAAGGAATGTAATTGAATGATGGTTTTAATATGGTCTCAAACTCCCGCAAAACAGCCTCCCAGCAAGCCCGCAAGATGGCGCAGATGCCAGTGACTTCAGTCGAGTTCCTCAATCGCGAACTCTCGTTGCTTCAGTTCAACGAGCGGGTGCTGGCCATGGCACATGATCCGGGCACCCCCTTGCTGGAGCGATTGCGTTACCTGTGTATCGTGGGCTCCAATCTGGATGAGTTCTTTGAGATTCGAGTCTCGAGCCTCAAGGAGCAGATGCGATTGCACCCCACGATGAGGGGGCCCGACGGGTTGACTGCCGGGCAGGCGTTCGATCTGGTTCAGAAAGATGTGCACTCGCTGGTTGCGCGTCTGTACGGGCTTTTCAACGAAGAAGTTTTGCCGAATCTCAGAAAGGAAGGGGTTTATCTTCACCACGCTCACGAGTGGGATGAAACCCAGCGGGAGTGGGCGCACGATCTGTTTGTGCGAGACATGATGCCACTGCTCACGCCAATCGGACTCGACCCGGCTCATCCGTTTCCTCGGGTCTATAACAAAAGCCTGAACTTCCTTGTGCCGTTGTCTGGTGAAGATGCTTTTGGCCGCAAGGCGAGCGTTGCGGTCGTGCAAGCCCCTCGGGCATTGCCCAGGGTGGTGAGAATGCCGCCTGAGATCTCCGGATTGCCTCACGGTTTTATTTTGTTGACATCGTTGATCCGGGCGTTTGCGGGTGAGTTGTTTCCTGGTATGACTTCCCGGGGTGTCTATCAATGGCGGGTCACCCGTAACAGTGATCTGTTTGTCGATGAAGAAGAAGTGACCAATCTGCGACTTGCCCTTCAGGGCGAGCTTTCGCAGAGAAACTTTGGCTCTGCCGTCAGACTCGAGATCGACCAAGGTACACCTCCCGAGATTGAGGGACTGTTGCACGAAGAATTTGGCTTGAAGCAGGAAGATACCTATCGCGTGTCAGGCCCGGCAAACTTTGCGCGTCTGATGCAGATTTGTCAGGAGGTTGATCGACCTGATTTGCTTTTTCCCGATAGTCGCGGGGCCATTCCCAAGGCATTTTCAGGACTCACGGTCCGGGACGGCGCGATCTTTGATTTGTTGACCAGGGGTGATCAACTTTTGCACCACCCGTATCAGTCGTTCCGGCCAGTGATTGATTTGCTGACAGCCGCCGCGCGTGATCCGAATGTCGTCGCGATCAAGCAGACGATCTATCGGACGGGTGAGGACTCAGAGTTGATGCAGCTTTTGATCGCAGCAGCCAGGGCCGGCAAAGAGGTCACGGTCATTGTGGAGTTGATGGCCCGGTTTGACGAACAGACTAATATCAACTGGGCGGCGCGTCTGGAGGAGGTCGGTGCGCATGTGTCATATGGTGTTGTCGGGCACAAGACACATGCCAAGATGTTGCTGGTGCTGCGAAGAGAGAAGGGTGGCATCAAGCGGTATGGCCATCTTGGAACGGGTAACTATCATTCGAGGACAGCTCGGCTGTATACCGATTTTGGACTGATGACTGCGAATCCCGCCATGTGTGAAGACATGGACAAGGTGTTTGCCCAGTTGACAGGTCTCGGGGCGCGACGCGAGCTGAGTCTTCTGCTTCAGTCGCCGTTCAACATGCACGGATCGATTGTGGATATGATTCGCGCCGAAGCTGATGCCGCCAGGGCCGGAAAGCGTGCGTCCATCAAGGCCAAGATGAACTCTTTGCTCGAACCTCAGGTCATCTCCGAGCTTTATCGTGCCAGTCAGGCAGGTGTAAAGATTGACCTTATTGTGCGGGGCGCATGTGCCTTGCGCTCCGGGGTTCCCGGTCTGTCCGAGAACATTCGGGTGCGATCGATCATTGGAAGGTTTCTGGAGCACTCCAGAGTGTTTTATTTCTACGCGGGAGGTAAGGAGCGCGTCTACCTTTCCTCTGCAGACTGGATGGACCGAAACTTCTTCAGACGAGTCGAACTGGCATTTCCAGTCCTCAACCCTGCTTTGAAGAAGCGCGTGATCAACGAGGCCTTCACGCTAGCCTTGCGTGACAACGTTCGCGCCTGGGTGCAGCAAAGTGATGGAACTTACAGCAAGGTACGAAGTCGGCGTGAACCGCACGTGATGCAGGACCAGCTCGTGACCTTGTTGCAGGATAAATAAGCCGGTCAGGTTCTTGTGAAGTCATGTGGTGATTGTTGGATTTTGGCGACATAGTTGGAGGCTGTCGTGCATAATTCAAGGTGATACGGGATTAGTGACGCGCTCTGTCGGGCAAGTTTTCTGTTTTCTGCTATGATTCACGTCTTCGGGGCGTAGCGCAGCCTGGTAGCGCATCTGCTTTGGGAGCAGAGGGTCGTGAGTTCGAATCCCACCGCCCCGACCAAATAATTCAAAGGGTTACAGTATAGAAGCTGTAGCCCTTTGTGCTTTCAGGGGTGTATGGAGGCAAAGCAGGGGCAAACTAGGATTTTTTCTGACCCTCAAACTGACGGCGCGTCTCTTCGCAGTAAACGGGATGACCACTCAATGTAGTCAGTGACACCACTTTCACCTGCACTGAGTCAGGTTTAACTTCATTTCCGTCTGGAATTATCGTGTTTAATCACCTAAGCGACGCTCGTCGATTCCAACGGCGCGTCGAAGTAGAGAAGAAGGCTGGACAGGGTTCCCGCGTGCTCGTCCAGATGCATGCAGGAACCCTCACCTACAATTTCCTGTTCAGTTACTGATCTCTCGGTTGAACCGCTGAATATACTCGGCTCGTCTAGGGTTCAATGTTTCCCAGTCAACACCGTTCATGTTCTCGACATCCTCCATGCTGGTGGCGTACATCTCGAGCTCAGGGCTAAATGTGGCTTTGGTGCTGGTGGGAACGAGCATGTATGGTGCGGCCGCCATCTGATTCTGAACTGCCGGGCTAATCGCTTCATTGATGTAGGCCGCAGCGAGATCCACATTTCTCGAGTTTTTCGGAATATGCATGGTGCTCTTGATGTGAACCCATCCTGTATCGGGTTTTGCTAGGGCAACCGGAACGCCTTTGCTTTGTAGGTCACCAACGTTATTGTTGTAGTGGATCGAGATGTCAATTTCGTCCTGCTGAAACAAACTGGCGAGTGCGCCAGGGTTGGCGGCCACCGCACCGACGTTGGGTAGAAGCCGCTTCACAAACTCGAATGCTGGCTCCATGTTTGATTCGCTTCCACCGTTTAGTCTCGCCATTTCGACCATCCAGGCTGTCATCAATGTGGATCCCATCCCAGCCAGGCCGACACGCCCCTTGTACTCGGGTTTGAGAAGATCGTTCCAGGAGGTGGGTGGCTCTTTGAGTTTCTCTGTGTTGTAGGCAATGCCGATGATCTGTCCAGACACAAACACACCGGTGCCTCGTGGGTCGATGAATTTCTCTGGAATGTCGTTGAGATTTGGGAGCTTGTCAGTCGGGATTGTCGCGAAGATGTCGTGTTCCAGTGCGGCAAGATAAGGACCTTCATCCAGAATGATGACGTCATATGGCGGATTATTACGGGCAGCAACAAGCTTTGAAACGGTATCGACCGCCAACGACGCGACCAGGTTGGTGGAACCACCGGTCGCTTTGGTATAGGCGGGAACGAGAATGCTCCTGTGCGCAGTTTCCCAGGCACCCGGGAACGTTGTCGCAGAAATTGTTGCCGGCTGTGCGAAAGCGAATTTACCGGGTAGTCCTATCGATACGATCCCTGCCGATGAAAGCTTCAGAAAATCTCGTCGATTAAATGTATTTCGGTTCATGAACGACTCCGTTTAAAGAATTGAGTTGGAGTGACTGGCTGCACTCGTCACGTGTGTTTCATGCAAAAGTCGTGCCAACTCCACCCGCTGACATTGATTCCGGATTGAACATGTCTACCTTGGCTTTATGTGGTGGCCGATTCTGACTGTGGGTCGCCACATCCTCGGATCCGAGACAGGACCGGTAAATAGCGGGAAGGTGGCACACCATTTGCTTTGGACTGATCTGTGAGTTCTCAGAACATGAAATGGAATCCCGGATGTCTAAACTAGGCCAACAGTCTTTGAGCGGTGTCTCGGTCGAACTTGAAAGCGTGCTGCACCGCTATGGTGAGTCGATTGCTGTGGATCGCGTTGATTTGCAAATCAACCCTGGAGAGCTGGTCGCTCTGCTTGGGCCGAGCGGTTGCGGCAAGACGACTCTTCTGAGAATTGTTGCTGGTCTGATTACGCAGACAGGTGGCACCGTCAGGATCGGTGGACAGCAAGTTGACAGGCTTGCACCAAACGAGCGAGGTGCGGGCATTGTGTTTCAGAGCTATGCACTATTTCCGCACATGACCGTTGAAAAGAACGTTGGCTATGGGCTACGAGCCAGAGGAGCTTCGGAGCGCGAGGTCAATCAAACGGTGCATGAAATGCTCGAAATGGTGCAAATGGATGCTTATGCTCGGCGCTACCCAAGAGAGCTGTCAGGCGGTCAGCAACAGCGGGTGGCGCTTGCACGCACACTTGCAGTGCATCCTCGTGTGCTACTGCTGGATGAGCCATTTGCGGCGTTAGACAAAAATCTGCGTCTCGACATGCAAATCGAAATTCGTCGAATCCAGCGAGAACTGGGTATCACCACCTTGATCGTGACGCATGATCAGGATGAGGCTATGTCGATGGCTGACAGGATCGCGGTCATGAATGCCGGGGTACTTGAACAATTTGATTCGCCGGAGGCTGTCTACGACCGGCCAGCGACCCGGTTTGTGGCGGGCTTTGTTGGCACCGCCAACATGATTGAGGGTCTGCTTGTTCCACGCGCCGACGGGATGTACGAGTTTCAGGAAAGTGAAGGACAAGCCCGGCTGGCCATTCGTCACCCTGGCCCCTGCTCGCGTCCAGGGTCAGTGTTGTTTGCTGCACGGCCGGAACATCTGGCGATCGAGCCCGTTGAAGCGGGCGGTGTCTACCGCGTGGATGGTCTGATGGCCAGGGTCGAGATGGTTTTGCCACTTGGACCCTCTCTGGTGTATGAACTGTCCAGACAGGACGCGCCCGGTATCAAGGTCGTTGTTCCCCGTACACATGGCGTTCCAAGAATCGCGGTTGGCGACCAGGTCGTCGCACGGGTTCGAGACGGTTCTCCCGTTAGTGTCTTCGCCGATTGAGGGACATCATGGCTACCTTATCCACTGATACTGATCGACCAGCACATGCAATACGTCTGGATGCACCGGTTTCATTCATTATCCCACTCGCTCTTTTTTTTGTGGTTTTCGTGATTGCCCCGTTTGTATTGCTGACTTTTGTCAGCCTTCACAATGACAATTCGCTGGATGTAATGGGAATCGGTCAGTACATCGCTTTCTTTAGCGATGGTTTCAACCTCTCTGTTCTCGGCAATACGCTTCTGCTCGGCTTGAAGGTCACTTTGCTGACGATCCTGATCGGTTACCCGCTTGCCTACGCCTATGTCAGCGCTCCCCGACGTTTTCAGGGGTTGTTGATGTTGATGATCTTGTTGCCGCTGCTCACGAGTTCGGTGGTCAGGACGTTTGCATGGGTCGTGATTCTTGGTCGTCAGGGGATCATTAACACGTCTCTCATGGACCTGGGGATTATTACGGAACCACTACGACTGCTCTACACACCGGGTGCAGTGACCGTGGCACTGGCGCAGATCGAGCTTCCCCTAATGGTGCTCCCGCTGATCACTGCTTTGATGAGTGTCGATTCCAACCTACGGCAAGCCTCACTGGCGCTAGGGGCAGGGCACTGGAGAACCTTCATGCAGGTCACTATTCCGCTATCTGTGCCAGGCTTGCTGGCAGGTAGTCTGCTGGTGTTCGCATCCTCGGTCAGTGCATTTGTCACCCAGACGCTGGTGGGCGGTGGGCAACAGATATTTATGCCGTTCTATATCTATCAGCAGGCGATTCAGGCGAATCAATATCCATTTGCTGCTGCCATTGCCGTGGTGCTGCTGATCTCCGTGATGGCGATTGTCGTTCTGGTCAATTCATTTGGTCGTCGTAGCAAGGGGTTCGTTAATGGTTGACATTACAAGCACACAATCCAGAGTTGCCACAGGTTCATGGGTATCTTGCTTTGAGCGGCATTCGTTTGTGTGGGTATTTGGCATACTGGCGGTATTTTCGCTCGTCTTATTGCTGGCGCCCACTGTCGTGGTCATCGTGGCATCTTTCACGAGTTCGTACTCTCTCCGATTCCCACCTCCCGGATATTCCACGCGCTGGTATGAGGCGCTGTGGACGCAATCTCCTGAGATCCTGAATGCGATTGTGCTATCCCTGAAGGTGGCTTCCATCTCAACTGGTATATCGATCGTTCTTGCTGTTGCAGCCACGTTGGCCCTAGCGCGTCGCCGCGAGCAGTGGGCCAGAGCGGTGGAAGCCATGTTTCTCTCTCCGCTGATGCTTCCAACGCTCGCGCTTGGTCTTGCACTACTGATGCTGTTCAATCTGGCCGGATTCGGGCTGTCATTCTGGACACTTATCATCGGTCACGTCGCTATTACCGCACCGTATATTGTGAGAACAACTTCGGCGAGTCTGGTCCAGTTGGACAAATCGCTCCTTGAGAGCGCGCGTAGTCTTGGCGCGAGCAGCGGCTTCACATTCCGGACCGTGACTTTGCCGTTGATCCTGCCTGGGATTGCCGCCGGCGCGTTCATCGCATTCATGTACTCGTTTGACAACGTAGCGGTCTCGCTGTTTCTCTCGGACGCTCGCAGCGAGGTTCTCCCGATTCGTATGTGGCACATCATTGAGTCAAACCTGGATGTGCGCGCAGCGGCCGTTTCCGGTGTCCTGATCGGTGCCACGGTGGTCCTAATGTTGGTGATGGAGCGTCTGATCGGCGTTTCACGCCATATTCGATGAGAGTTTCTGGAGAGTGACATATGACGAAATCAAACCGGACAACCCTGCTGCGAGGCGCGAGAGTGCTGCAGGGAAAAGGGCTTGTTGATGAGGGGGGGCGGCACGATGTGCTGATTCGTGGTGACCGGATTGAAAGCATTGTTCCAGCCGGTTCTTCCGTGATGGCAGACGAGGTGGTGGATTTGGAGGGACATATCCTTTGCCCTGGGCTTATCAATGGTCATCAGCATTCGCATGAGCATTTTCAGCGTGGTCGCTCAGAAAACCTGCCGCTGGAACTCTGGATGAATCTGGTGAGAACCCGTACACCGGTTACGTTGACTCCACAGCAGATCTATCTGCGCACGATGATCGGTGCGATCGAGTCGATCCGCAGTGGATGTACGACGCTGGTTGACGATCTCGCCGTGGGGCCAGCGCTGGACGAGGAAAGACTCGATGCGGTGCTTCAAGCATACGAAGATTCAGGGGTGCGTGCCCTGGTAGGCTTCTCCATGATGGACAAGCCGGTCGTCGACAGTTTTCCGTTCGTGGAGGATGCCTTTGATGCAGAACTCCTGAGCGAACTGCGTTCGGCCCGACGCCCTGCAAGTGATGACTATCTCGATCTCATCACACGTCGGGTCAAGGCTGGCCATCATCCAAAGGAGTCAAGAGTTGCGTTGTTGCTGGCACCATCAGCGCCACAACGTTGTTCGCAGGACTTTCTGCTTCGAATTCGCCAGATGGCCGATGAATACGATCTTCCCGTGATCACACACGTCCAGGAAACCCGACTTCAAGTCGTGACAGGCGAGTTGCTATACGGTATGCCCATGGTGGAGTATCTGGCAAGCATTGGGTTTCTGAAGCCTTCGACCAGCCTCATACATGCCGTCTGGCTGAATCCGCGAGAGATCGATCTGCTTGCCGAGCATGGCGCGACAGCACAGCATAACCCCTGGAGCAACTTGCTGCTTGGCTCCGGAATACAGCCTGTCCGTGAGCTGCTGAAGGCTGGCGTCAATGTCAGTCTTGGTTCGGATGGTTCATGTTCGACCGTGACCTCAAACATGCTCAATGTTCTGGGCACTGCAGCAGGGATATCCAAGTTGCGAGGACACGATCCTGGTCGATGGCTTTCGGCCCGGGAAGCACTTGTTGCAGCCACTCAGGGAGGGGCCAAAGCATTGGGATTTGGTGATTCGCTTGGTGTGATTGAACCCGGTGCTCGGGCAGATCTGTTCGCTTGTAGGATTGACACGATTGCATTCACACCGCTCTCTAACCCGATCAGGCAGCTCGTCTACGCTGAGCGGGGAGCGGGTGTTGCGTTCTCGATGGTTGATGGCCGCATCGTCATGCATGCCGGTCGTCTGGCACAGATCAATGAGGCAAAGATTCTTTCCGAGATTGAGCGAGAGTATCAGCTGCTTGTGAGCCAGTTTGATCAAGCAGAGCACGAAATGCGGCCCGTTCTCAATGCGGTCGAGAAGATATACAAGCGCTCGCTAAGATGCACGATTGGGCCGGATACGTTCCCGGCGAGAGTCGATACAACAGATGACTCGCGTTATCTGGGTCTTGAATGAGCATGCGTCGATGTCAAGCTTCAACGTGAAGCCCGGACTCTCTAAAGTGACGCGTGCTCTTAGGGTCCTGTGGGTTGGAGGACATAATGGATCGTCGTAACTTTCTCGGGTATGCCGGGAGTCGGCCACAGATCCTGTGGTCAGGTCAAAGCAAGATTGCCGTGAACTTCGTGGTCAACCTGGAGGAAGGTGCGGAGTTGAGCCTTGCCGATGGTGATTCTGCCAACGAGCCCGGACATGAAGTGCAAAGCAAGATTGTCGATCATCCGGATTTGTGTCGGGAGTCCAGCTTCGAGTTTGGCAGCCGGGTTGGATACTGGCGGGTGATGCAGGAGTTTGAACGCCGGTCTGTCAGGGCAACACTGAATGTCTGTGGTCGATTTGCGCAACGTTGTCCCGAGATCTTGCGCGACGCAGTGGGGCGCGGGCATGACTTGTGCGGTCATGGCTGGCTATGGAAGTCACCTGCCGGCATGGATCAGGCGAGCGAGCGTGACTGGATGGTGGCAACGTTGAACGCAATCGAGAGCGCCTGTGGGGCTCGGCCGCTGGGCTGGCATTGCAAATCAAGTGCCACGCCCAGAACTGTCGATCTGACGCGTGAGCTAGGACTGCTCTACAGTAGTGACGCGTACAACGATGAACTACCGTACTCGGTTCGGACTCAATCGGGCCCGCTACTGATTGTTCCCTACCAGTTCGATACCAACGACATGCGGTTCTTTGGCGAGGCACCGGCTTTTGTACGAGCGCAGGATTTTTCAGGGTACGTGATCGATTCACTGGCGCGACTCAAGTACGAAGCGCAGCACTATGGCCGGTCCTCCATGATCACGATTGGTCTGCATACTCGGATTATTGGTCGATCTGCCCGGATTCAAGCTTTGACACAGATTCTGGATTATCTGGCGGATGAGTCGGTGTTCTGGCTCGCAACCCGCAGCGACATTGCCAGGCGATGGCAGAGTGCGTTTCCTCCCGGTCACTCGCCAGGGCATGAGGGTGCGTGAGCGATTCTGAACGCCCCATCCACGCTGATCTGCAGTGATCCCTGTTCAGCTGCCGTTATCTCCGTAAAATGGGTGGGTCCAAATTTGATTTAGAAGGGATCGCCATGGAATCGATAGGGATGTTTTCCCATTTGATCGTCCTGGGTCTGGTGATGATGCTGCCGTTGTCCAACCCGCTGACATCCATGTCCTTGCTGCTGGCTCTGGGCAAGGACCTCTCGCACTTCGAGCGTGCACGGCAGGTTCGCCAGGCAGCGATATATGTTGTCGCGATCATGTTGGTGACCTATTACGCCGGGACATTCATTCTCTCTGCGTTTTCGATCTCACTGCCTGGAATGCGAATTGCGGGTGGTCTGATTGTTGCCTATATCGGGTTCCGGATGCTCTTTCCCTCAGTGTCTGTTGCCGAGATTCCAGAAGCGAATAGCGCAATGGATTCAGTTGAAGGCAAGACAGTTCCCAATCTGGCTTTTGTGCCTCTGGCAATGCCAGGAACTGCGGGACCCGGCACGATGGCCATGATCATGAGCGCGGCCTCGAAGGTTCACTCGGTCGAGTCGATTTACCCCGGGTGGATGTTGATGGTCGTACCCATCATCATTGCGCTGCTACTGGGGCTGCTTTTCTATGTATGTCTGGGTTCTGCTGACCGGATTGTGGCGCTGATTGGTCAGGACGGCGTGGAAGCAATCTCACGAATTATGGGATTTCTGCTCGTCTGCATGGCCGTGCAGTTCGTCATTGACGGTGTGATTGCAGTGATCCATGACCCTCACGGATTCGCACAAGCCAAAGGGGCTTAGCCATCACTCGTCGAGATAATGCCGGTGTTTTGTGTTTGCATTAACGTATACTTATGTAAAGGCTACGTATTCACTAGTTGATGACAGACACGCGCTTCTTGCTGCAGAGAGCATTCAGTTGTAATCAGGCCGACACGGTACGTTCACACGCATCGGCTGTCAGCCAGCTATCTCACGCCTGAGGCAAATGAACAAACTCGAGACGCAACGACAGAAGCTTGCCCTCTATCCAGTCTTGGTGGCGGCCGTGCTCCTGATTCTGCTGATCGCGTACTGGGCGCATCTGTTTGCGTCCTACGACACGATGCGCAGTCAGGTTCGACATGACACGCTGCGCCTTGCCAGTCAGACAGCGCACGCTCTGTCCTTGCAGGCCAACACACTATTTCGCAAGCTGGATTATTTCTCGCTTCAACTCACCGAAGCGTGGCTGTCGGATAATCCGGCATTCTTTGACCGGTCTGTTCGGGTTGCCATGCGAACGCTGCCTCAGGATGCGCTCGTTCAGATTGCTGTTGCTGATGCGCAAGGTGAAGTGGTCTATTCGCAACTAACGGATGGTCCGGTCCAACTTGACCGCCAGCGTCCGGTGAACATTGCAGACCGAGAGCATTTTCAGGTTCACCTGGGTGGCGATGAAAGCACCTTTTACATTAGCGAACCGATACTGGGGCGCATCTCGAATACCTGGACAGTCCAGTTCACCCGTGGCTTATGGAAGGATGGCGTGTTTGGCGGCGTGCTGGTCCTGGCTGTTTCGGCCAGCCACCTTTCAGCCGCACTGGCGTCCACGTTCCCGGATGAGGATGATGTTGCGCTGATCGTGCGTAGCGACGGTACCTATATCGCCAGGTCGCGTGAGCTTGAGGGCGTGTTCGGAACACGATTACCACCGGATAGACCTTTCCTGACGGATCCCGAATCCCGGGAAGGTGCGTATGAAGTGGTGGCCGCTGTCGATGGCGTTAAACGTCTGTACGCCTGGTGGCGTGGTCAGGATTATCCGTTTGTACTGGCCGTCGGTTACGGAACTGACAAGTCACTGGATGTGACTGAGCAGGCGATCAGCGAGAGTATCGAACAAAATGCAATTGGCAGCGCAACACTCGTTCTGGCGATCGGGATTGTGTTGTGGATGTGGATTCAGCGAAGTCGTCAGACGGCGAGCCTGAAGGAAGCAGAGTTGCGGCTCAAACTCGCTTTGTCAGGGGGACGGCTTGCAGCCTGGGACTGGCAGGTCACGGACGACGAACTCACTGTCGATGGTGCCTGGGCGGTGATGTTCGGGTTTGATAATGCATCCAGAGTGAAGTCCTCCAGGGACTGGATGGACCGTCTGCATCCGGAGGACAGGAGCAGGGCTGTCGCCTCACTGCATTTTAGTCTGGCGGATCCGGCCGGGTTGTATGACGCCGAATATCGTGTCATCGGGGACGACGGATCGACCGTCTGGATCTCTGACCGGGGCGAGGTGGTTGAACGGGATGAGCAAGGCAGTCCTGTCCGGATGGTGGGTGTCAAACAGGACATTACCCAGCGCAAGAATGCCCAGCAAGCCGAAGAGTCGATCCGTCATCAACTCAGTAAACTGGTGGCGGAAATACCGGGGGCGGTCATCCAGTTCAGGCGCGACCCGCAGGGTCAGTTCAGCTTTCCGTTTGCCAGTCCCGCTATCAGGCAAATCTATGGTGTCTCGCCTGATCAGGTGGTCATGACGGCTGATGAGGTTTTCAAGGCCATCCATCCTCTGGACGTGGCACGTGTCAGGGACTCCATCGAAGAATCGGCCAGGACGCTTTATGAATGGCACACCGAATACCGGGTGGTGCGGCCAGATGGACAGGTGCGATGGATCTCGGGACATTCGAGACCGGAGCGACTCGAAGACGGGTCGGTGATCTGGCACGGCTATCTCCAGGACGTCACAACAGATCGGGAAGTGGCAGAAGCACTCAAAGCCAACGAAGCGCATTTGCGATTTACGCTGCAAGCGGTGCATGACGGTTTGTGGTCCTACGATCATGATGCGGATGTGGCGACCTGGGATGAGCGGATCCGGGAGTTGCTTGGTCATGTGGGAGCCCGCTGGCAGCAACCAGCACTTGACGATCTATTGACGATTATTCATCCGCAGGATGTAGAGAGACTGTCCAGAGAAGCGGTGGAACTGTTCTCCAGGCATAGTCATGATGTGATCTGGATGGATTTCAGATTGCAGACACTCGATCAGCGCTGGCTCTGGGTGCAGGCCAGGGGGCGGGTCGTCGAGTGGAACGATGATGGTTCACCCCGCAAGACTGTCGGCATATTGAGCGATATCTCCGAGCGCGTCGCCGGGGAGCAGTTGCGTCAGGCGCTCCTGAATCGAAGCCCTGCCGCAATCGCACTTATAAATCACCGCCGTGAAGTGATTGAGACCAACGAGCAGTTCAAGGCGTTGTTTCTCCCGCAAGAAGTGAGCATTACCGGGCTTGATTTGCGTTCGCTGCATATTGACGACGATCATGAGCGCATGATGGCACAGGCTTACGTACAACTGGGCGAAAGCAAAGCCTTGCGGATGGATTTTCCGTTGCGTGATGTCGAGGGAACCATCCGCTGGTTCGACATGCACGGCGTCTTGCAGGATACGTCAGATCCACATAGTCCGATCATCTGGACCATGACCGACATTACGGCACGCCATGCTGCCGATCAGGCGTTGAGTACAGAGCGACAGCGTCTCAGAATGCTGTTGCAACGGTTTCCTGGCGGGGTGTTGATCGAGGATGCGGACGAGCGCATCGTGTTTGCGAATGAGCGCTGGTGTGATCTGATGGGCTTGAGCATTTCTCCTCAAAGTATGGTCGGTCTTTCGCACGAAGGGCTTGAGGATCTGATCGGGTCTGATCGGGCTCAGTGGCATCACGAGAGTCTTCGTGTTGCACGACGGGGCGAGAACAACACCATCGAGGTCAACGATGGCAATGGCAGTTTTATGGAGCTGGAGCATCTGGAAATTGCCAAGGACGAGCAACACACGAATCTCGGAACCGTGTGGTTCGTCTGGGACATCACCGAACGTAAGCAGCACGAGAACAGGCTTAACCAGTTGGCAATGACCGATCCGCTGACCGGACTGGCCAATCGCCGCAGTTTCATGCAAGCACTGACTCGCCATGTGCAGACCCTTGGCAAGGATGGACATGCCAGCCGCGGGGTGATTCTGATGCTTGATATCGATCATTTCAAGAAAGTCAACGATACTTACGGGCATGCGGACGGAGACCAGGTGCTCAAGCACCTCGCCTCGACGTTCAAAGCGCAGATCCGGGCGCATGATCTGGCTGGCAGGCTAGGGGGCGAGGAATTCGCGATCTTGCTTACGGCGGTTGACGAGGCAGACGGCAGGCTGGTTGCCGAGCGGATCCGTCAAGCGGTTCAGGTTTCACAAGTGGTGACAAGCAATGCAGTTATTCGCATCACGATTAGTATCGGACTGGCTGTTGTGACTGCTGAGAGTCCGGACGAGTTGTTAAAGCGTGCCGACAAGGCGCTCTACAAGGCCAAGCAGTTGGGCCGTAACCGTGTATGCGACTGGGAAAGCGAGGTCTGACTGGGCATGAGTTCGCTGATGTGTTCTGCAAATAGCGAAATCAATCCTGACATCCATCCCGACCTCCCGGAGAATTTGCATGGAACTCGCGTCCCGATGTCTTCTCTAAAAGTTACCTGACTACTACCCTGGCGTCGCCTCGCTTGCCTGTCTTTGGACGAGATCACGGTACGTGGCATGCCAGGCTAAACACTGTGTGACCGAACAGGCAAAGAGAGCAGGTTTAGCGCACCAGATGCGAGTGGTCAGACTCTCTGGTATCTGTTCGATTGATTGATTTTAAGGAGAATTCCATGAAGCGAATATCATTCCGAACCGTCCTGACCGGTAGTGCAGCAGCGACGATCATCGCCTTCAGTTCAGGCGTCATGGCGCAGTACCAGGGCCCCAGTGCATCAGAGAGTCGCGCCGCAAGCCGCTCTCCCGCCGCCCAGGAGACGGTCCGCACCGTCCAGTGGGTTAAAGACACCGGGCGCGATGATCAGAAGGTACTTTTGCGGGGGCGTGTGGTCAATCGTATCGGGGACGATAACTACACCTTTGCTGACGAATCTGGTGAGTTACGGGTGGAGATCGATGATGATGTCTTTGGCGCTCAGTCGGTAGACGAGAACACTCTGGTCGAAATATGGGGCGAAATCGATTTTGATGACGGGCGTCTGAAAGAAATCGAGGTCAAGTCCTTGCGCGTACTCCGTTAGCAAGGATGATCAATGCTGACATGCCCTGTCGCCGTACAAGTCTGTGCGCTGTGCAAGCCCCGGAAGTTCGCTATGATCAGACTTGACGATAGCAGGTTGTCTTTATTTAAAGAGCACTGGATGAGAAAAATTTGCCGATGAAACGGGTGCTGGTGGTTCGCAATGACAAGATTGGCGACTTCATGCTTGCCTGGCCAGCCATGGCCTTGCTTGCGCAGTCAGGGCAGTGCGAGATATCAGTGCTGGTTCCCGAGTACACGGCTGATTTGGCCAGAATGTGCCCCTGGGTATCACACGTTGTGATTGATCCTGGGCCTAAAGCGCCTTTGGCCAGGCAGCAGGAAATGGTCGATGCGCTCAAGGCGCTGAATCTGGATGCTGCCATTGCACTGTTTTCGAACTGGCGCAATGGTGTCACGCTCAGACATGCCCAGATCCCGTATCGTCTGGCGCCTGCGACCAAGCTGGCACAGTTTCTCTACACGCATCGTCTGGTTCAGCGTCGTTCGCGCTCGCTCAAACCAGAGTGGGAGTACAACCTGGAGCTGGCCACCAGATTTTTGCAGGATCACGAGTTGCCGCTCAGATCGCTTCGTCCCCCGTATATGAAGGTGGCGTTTGATGAGCGCAGCGCAGCCCGTCAGCAGATTGCCGATCAGCTGGGGTTCTCCATGCAGGATCGATGGATGGTCGTGCATGCAGGTTCTGGAGGTTCGGCCGTCAATCTGTCCATAGCCCAGTATGAGGTACTGGTTGCTGAAATCTCGTTCAAGCTGCCTGGCTGGCAGATTCTTCTGTCTGCCGGACCGCAAGAGCAGGCGGCCGTTGGCGGTCTGAACAGCGCTTTGCTTGCCCGCCACGTCCCCGTATCCGTGCTGCCTTCGGATCAGGGGCTCAGAGGGCTGGTGCTGGCTTTGTCCAACGCCGACTGTTTTATATCTGGATCCACAGGCCCACTACATATTGCCGGTGCGCTCGATGTGCCGACAGTGGGTTTTTTCCCTGCGCGTCGTTCAGGAACGGCACTGCGCTGGCAGCCACTCAACTCCCGGGGACGTCATTTTTCGGTTCAGGCGGAACAGGACAAAGGCCCTGACTCGTTCGCCGGTCTGGATATGCCGTCTGTTGCGCAGAACATCGTTCAGTGGCTCAGCGCCGTTCCTGCTTCACCGAAATGACTACTGACAGAGCGTTCGGACGGTTCAGCCTGTCAGTGCGGTTTGCCTGGCTTTGCCGAGCCTGGTTTCTCTGAGTCTGGTTGTTGGCAAATCCATAAATCGGCGTATTTTGCGAATGTGGAATGCGAAGAGAGTAGCGCCAGGAGCAGTCCTTGCCTGCCGTCCAGGAAGCCAGCCTTGAAGACGTACATTTTCAGGAAACATCCGAGCGCATGGATCACGCCCTGTCCCAGGCTCGCCTTCTTGCCATGCGATGCCCGCTGTTGCGCCCACAGGCTGGCATACTGTGCAGACTTGACCAGATAGTGCTGCAGATCCCGGTAGGTATAGTGCAGCAGGTTTCCATCCAGTTTGATGATGGTCGCATTCGCTGGTTTCATAACATGCTCATGCACAGTGTCATCCGAATATTGTGTAGCGTCAGTCTGGTAGAGTCGCACCACCCAGTCCGGGTGCCACCCGCTATGCCGGATGAACCGTCCGAACACCCAGGAAAGCCGGTTGACACTGAACAGGCGCGGGCCAGATGGACTCGTCTGGTTTGTGTCGGAATCATTCGTGCTGTGTTCATGGATGACTTGGCGGATAGATGCAGCAAGCGCCGGAGTGACGCGCTCATCTGCGTCAATCCAGAACACCCACTTCGCCTGGATATGTTCCTGCGCGGTCCGGCGCTGCAGACCAAACCCCCGCCAGGCGTTGTGCTCAAAAAACCGAACCTTCGGGAAACGATGGGCGATCTCGGCTGTGTTGTCCTCGCTACCCGAATCCACAATCACGATCTCGTCGGCAAGATCCTGGCAGCTCTCCAGGCAGGCAGCCAGATTGGAGGCTTCGTTCCTGACGATCATGGCGATCGCAAGTAAGGGTTGTTGTGTGTGGCGGGTGGGTTCGCTGTTCATGTGCGCATTTTAATGGGCACATGGCCATGACGCTCTGCTTCGCGTGACCCGTGACGTGTTCTTTTCGTATCAGTTTTGCTTGATGGAAAGATTACCAGAGTGGGTGGACGCGCCTGATGCGGCTGGCGACACGAACCGGAAGGGGGCTCATTGCTTTCGTTGTCATGCAAATGTCACAAGAATTCAAGCGGATTTGTATAAACTTCTACTTTTATCGAAATGTCGAAGAGAGGTCGTGGCGATCACTATTCATCGTCCGGACTGAATCGAATCTGGCAAGGCATACCCGATCATGAATCGAAACGGAGGTTCCAGGATGCGCGTAGGAATAAATGGTATGGGACGAATCGGACGGCTCGCATTGCGGGCCGCTCTCGGTGGTGTGAACCGTCCTGCTGAGGATCCACGGTTGACGCAGCGTCTGGATGTCGTCCATGTCAACGAGATCAAGGGCGGTGCCGAGGCAGTCGCTCATCTGCTTGAGTTCGACACGACTCAAGGTCGCTGGCGTGAAGACATCCACGCCCCGCAACCAGATCTGATTGAACTCGGAGGGCGACACATTGGTTATTCATCCTTTGCCCATCCCTCCCGGATTCCGTGGGGCGACCTTGGGGTCGATCTGGTGCTGGAGTGCACCGGGAAGTTCCTGTCCCCGGAAGATCTGCAGGGGCACCTGGATCGAGGTGCAAAGCAGGTCATCGTTGCCGCCCCGGTCAAGACAGGAAGCGTTCTGAACATCGTGTACGGCGTCAATCACGATTTGTATCAGCCGGGCCATGACAGGATCGTGACGGCTGCTTCGTGCACCACCAACTGCCTCGCGCCCGTGGTCAAGGTGCTTCACGACTCGATCGGGATTCGTCACGGGCAGATCACGACCATTCATGATCCGACCAATACCAATGTGGTGGTCGATGCATTGCACAAGGATCTGCGCAGAGCACGTAGTGCCATGCAGAGCCTGTCACCGACCACGACCGGGAGCGCGACGGCTATTGCCTTGATTTATCCCGATCTCAAAGGAAAACTCAACGGACATGCGGTCCGTGCCCCTGTACTGAACGCTTCGCTCACGGACTGTGTCTTCGAGATGCGCAGGGATGTCACGGTCGAGGAGGTCAACGCACTGTTTATGAGCGCGTCCAGAGAAGGGGCGCTTGCCGGCATTCTGGGCTATGAGCAGCGGCCACTGGTCAGCGCAGACTACGCTGGCGACACCCGGAGTTCGATTGTGGACGCCCTGTCCACCATGGTCACGGACGGCACCCTGCTCAAGGTCTATGCCTGGTATGACAACGAGATGGGATTCTCCTGCAGAATGGTCGACCTGGCAGGCTATATCCGCGAGCAGGGCCTGTCATGAGCCAGTCCGAGCTTGGGCCAGACCGCGGCGCGGTCCGGCAGTATGCGGTCGTGACGGGTGCCTACTGGGGATTCACCTTGACGGACGGCGCGTTGCGCATGCTGGTTTTGTTGCATTTCTACCAGCTTGGCTATTCTCCGTTCACGCTGGCCTTTCTGTTCCTGTTGTACGAGTTTGCCGGGGTGCTGGCAAACTTGATTGGTGGCTGGCTGGCGACCCGGTACGGCATCACACGCATGCTCAAGATTGGCCTGTCTTTGCAGATTGCCGGCTTTCTATGTCTGTCCGCGCTGTCGCCTCAGTGGTCAGTGACGCTTTCAGTTGTTTGGGTGGTGATGTCACAAGGCATCTGCGGTGTGGCCAAAGACCTGACCAAGACAGCCTCCAAATCAGCAATCAAGATCACGGCCAGTCAGGCACAAGGTCAGCTGTTTCGCTGGGTAGCGTGGTTTACGGGCAGCAAGAACGCCATGAAGGGAATTGGGTTCTTTCTGGGTGGATTGCTGCTCCAGGTGCTCGGGTTTTCTGGTGCGTTATGGGCGATGGCTGCAGGACTGCTTGTCGTGCTGGCTGGCGTGATCTGGCAACTGCCGCCGTTGATGGGGCGCAGCAAGGCTTCATCGACTGCCCGTGAACTGTTTGCCAAGAATCGCGCCATCAATCTGCTTGCTGCTGCCAGGGTGTTCCTGTTTGGCGCAAGAGATGTCTGGTTTGTGGTCGGTGTGCCGGTATTCTTGTATGCATCTGGCTGGACATTCACCATGGTCGGTGCCTTTCTTGCTGTCTGGACGATCGGATACGGAATGGTGCAGGCTGTTGCACCGCAGTTGGTGCGGCGTAGTCAGGACGGCCTGTCAGCAGAAGTGCCAGCTGCCAGGCTCTGGTCGGGCTTGCTGGCCATTGTGCCGATCGCACTTGCAGTCCTGGTCAGTCAGAACGTTGCACATCTTGAGTGGTGGGTGGTGGCGGGTCTCGGAATATTCGGGTTTGCGTTTGCAGTCAATTCGTCGGTGCATTCCTATCTGATTCTTGCGTATGCGGGTTCAGAGAAGGCCGCTGAAGATGTGGGGTTCTACTACGCTGCCAACGCAGCAGGACGACTGATGGGGACGCTGTTATCCGGTCTGCTCTATCAGTGGGGCGGACTGGTCCTGTCGCTATCGGGGTCAGCCATCATGCTTTGTCTGTGCTGGCTTATCACCTTGATGCTTCCGGTGCGGGCGCAGTCCGGATCCTCGCAGAGTGTCGCGCGTTAGATGGGCCGGATGGGCGCAAAGTGAGCCCATCCGGCCTGTCGTGCTGCTTGGTACGTACTGGTAGTGCGGCATTTTCAGACGGCTGCTGTGGTTGCCTCTGATACCGATTCGATGCGGATGCAGCGTGCCCGGTGAGTGTCATCGATCCAGGTTTCCTGCGGATCAATCTGACGACATTGTTCAGTTGCCCTGGGACAGCGAGGAGCAAACGAACAGCCCTCTGGCAGGTTAGCCAGATCGGGAGGGGATCCGGCGATCGTTTCAAGTCGTTCGCCTTTGGCGAACCCGCCATGCGATGCGCTCCTGAGCAATGCCTGGGTATAGGGGTGCGCCGGATGCCGGATGATCTCCCGAACCGGGCCTTCCTCTACGATTCGTCCCGCATACATTACGGCGATTCGGTCAGCTACTTCGACCGCCGCGCCGATGTCATGGGTCACAAAGATGACCGACAGGCCGAGCTCACGCTGGAGTTCCCGTAACAGCAGCAAGATCTGGATCTGGACAGTCGCGTCAAGTGCAGTTGTGGGCTCGTCCGCAAGCAGAAGCTTGGGTCGGCTCGCAAGCGCTAGCGAGATCATGGCGCGTTGGCGCATGCCCCCGGACATCTCGTGCGGATAAGCATTGAGTCGGCGTTGCGGACTCGGGATCCGGACCCGTTCGAACAGATCCAGTGCCCGCTGAAGGGCTTCTTCACGGGTTACGTTGTCATGGCGGCGAATGGCTTCGGTGATCTGCTCGCCGACTGTGTAAACGGGATCCAGTGCCAGCAAAGGCTCCTGGAAGATCATTGACACCTTGCTGCCACGAAAGTCAGCCAGCGCCTTGCCCGAGAGCGTCATGACATCCTGCCCGTCCACCAGGATGCGTCCTTGCATCTGCGTGCGCCGCGGCGGGTGCAGCTTGAGGACCGATCGCAATGTGACACTTTTACCAGAACCTGACTCACCGATCAGTGCGATGACTTCGCCACGCTTGACGCTGAGGTTGACGCCGTCAACGGCTTTGACTGGCTTCTTGCCCGCATTGAAAGTGATGTTCAGGTTTTCGATCTTGATGAAGGCGAGATCCGTTGTCATGCTGGCTCCTTGATGCGTTCAGGTTTGCGTTTATGCACGAAATCACTATCGGGTTCGTACATCAGACACGCAACAGACTGGCGGTTCTTATGCATTCGCAGTTCGGGCTGCGCCTGCTGGCAGGCGGGCTGGGCGTGGATGCAGCGCGTATGAAAGCGACACCCGGCTGGCGGGTTGATCGGATTTGGTGGGTCGCCAGTGAGTGGTGGCTCCTCAGTCCGGTTATCTGGATCCAGTGACGGGATAGACGACAGCAGAGCGTTGGTATACGGATGCATTGGCGACTCGAACATCGTTTCGCAATCACCGATCTCGATGATCTGGCCGAGATACATCACCATGACCCGGTCAGAGATGTACCGCACGACATTGAGGTCATGACTGATGAAGACGTAGGTCAGCCCAAACTCTTCCTTCAGGTCCAGCAGCAAGTTAAGGACCTGCGCTTCAACCGACTTGTCCAGCGCTGATACTGCTTCATCGAGCACGATCAGTCGCGGTTGCAAGGCCAGCGCCCGGGCAATATTGACCCGCTGACGCTGACCGCCTGACAGTTCGTGCGTATAGCGTGCCGCAAACCGTCTGGGTTCGAGGCCGACGCGCGCGAGCAGGTCATGGGCTCGCTGGATGGATTCCTTGCGGCCGACACCATGGACCTGGGGTGCAAATGCGATCGAGTCTTCAATGGTGAGACGCGGATTAAGAGACGCATAGCTGTCCTGAAACACCATCTGCGCCTGACGTCTGAATGTTTTAAGGTTCAGGTCACGTCCGACTGTCAGACCATCGAACACAATGTCCCCCCGGTCCCGGTCGATCAGGTTCATCAGCAGTCTGGCTGTGGTGGATTTGCCGCAGCCCGATTCACCCACTACGCCAAGCGTTTCGCCCTTGAGGACATCGAATGACACATCATCGACCGCTCTGACAGCGCCGGTTGGACGCCCCAGAAAATCTTTGTTGAGCGCAAAGTGCTTGACCAGGTTCTTGACGTGCAGCAGTGGCTGTCCTGGTCCACCATAATCCGGATGTTTTGGTTTCATGATCAGTCCTTGATTTCCATGGCGCTTCTGAGCCCGTCAGACAGCAGATTGAAGGCGATTGAGGTGATGAAGATCATCACGCCGGGCAGTGCAGCGATCCATGGCTGTACGTAGATGGCCGTGCGCAACGTGTTGAGCATCAGGCCCCACTCCGGCTCTGGCGGTTTGACACCAAGCCCAAGGAAGCTCAGTCCTGATGCGAGAATCATGGACACTGCGATCAGACTGGTGGAATATACGAAGATAGGTCCGAGTACATTGCCCAGCACGTGGACCCGCACAATCGTCATGGCGTTGGCACCAGACGCTCTGGCTGCCTCCACAAAGTCGCGACTTCGGATCTGCGTGGTTACGCTTTCTGCCACCCGCGCAATCGGTGCGATGAACACCAGCGTGAGCGAGATCAGTGAGTTGGTGATGCCTGCCCCGAGTACGCCCGAGAGTGCGATGGCCAGCAGCACCGACGGGAACGCGTAGAACACATCGATCGTGCGCATGATGAGGCTGTTGATCCAGCCACCGGCGTAGCCTGCAATGATGCCGATCACTGACCCGATCACGAATGCGAAGATTACCGGGGTGATTCCCATGAAAAGCGACAGTCGTGCCCCCACGATGAGTCGTGACAGCATGTCGCGACCCAGTTCGTCTGTGCCCAGTGGGTGACCTTCAAAGCCGATCGGCTTGAGGCGTTTCATGATCGAGCTCTGATACGGATCATCAGGAGCTAGCCAGGGGCCAAATATGCCCATGGTGATCAGCGCCAGAATCACCAGAGCGGCACCCATAGCGACCGGGTCGCGCAGAAGTCGTTTGACGACGTTTTCCCAGTAGCCGGCAGATCGTTCGAAGACCAGCTCGGGAACCTTGGACGGATTGACCGTCACACTGAGTGAGTTCATTTCAGTTTCTCCGTGAATCTGGGTCAGGTACGCGCGATGCGCGGATCAAGAATGCTCTGCATGGTGTCCACGATTAGGTTCAGCACAACGAAGAACGTTGCGAGCACCAGAATCGTTCCCTGGAGCAGAGGCAGATCACGCTGGAAGATGGCTGAATTGAGCAGCAGGCCTGTTCCCGGCCAGGAGAACACGGTCTCGATGAGGATGGAGCCTCCCAGCAGATAGCCGAGTTGCAAGCCCATCACGGCCAGTGCGGTGGGAGCTGCGTTCTTGACGACGTGCCAGAAGATACCCAGATCTGTCAGTCCTTTGGCGCGCAGACCAACAATGAATTCCTGGTTCAGGATTTCAGCGACCAGTGCGCGAACGGTGCGGGCGATGATTCCCATGGGGATCACGCTCATGGTGATGGCGGGCAGGATGATGTGTTGGATGTGTACCCAGTTCCATTGCCAGTCGCTTGATCCGCCTGGACCCGCACCACTGGGTGGCAGCCACATCAGGGTGGAGCTGAAGATGATCACGAGAACCATACCCAGCCAGTAGTGTGGAACACTCACACCTAGAACCGAAGTAGCCGAGGCGGCTTTGTCGATCCATGAGTTCTGGAAGTAGCCCGCTACAAACCCGAACAGACAGCCGAGCACAAAGCCGATCAGGGTTGCGACCCATGCCAGTCGCAAGGTGTTGACCACGGCCGTCATCACTTCCTGTGTGACTGGGCGTCCGGTAGCGATCGAGGTTCCCAGGTCTCCTTGCAATGCTCGTCCGATCCAGGAGATGAACTGTTCATACAGGGGGCGATCGAAACCGTAGAGCTGGCGCAACTGGTTTTGCAACTCAACAGACGCGTCGGCAGGCAGGATAGAAACCAGGGGGTCACCGGGTGACAGGTGAACCAGCGCAAAGCAGACCAGTGCGACACCGAGCATGATGGGCACGGTGTAGATGATTCTTCTGATCAGGAAATTCAGCATGGGGTACCTCGAATTGACAAGTCAGGCAGGACCATGACGTCCTGCAGAGCCCTGACGGGCAAGTGCCCGCCAGGGCGGACAGGGCGAGTGCCCTGTTCCGGTCACTACTACTGCATCGACATTGGTGCGATATCGATGAACCAGCTCTTGGGCTGGACTACACCTTGCACTTTCGGGCTCATGACGCGAGGTCCAGTGTCGTGTGCAATCCAGACAAAGGGGGCTTCCTCGACGATCTTGGCGTGTAGCTTGGCCAGTGCCGCGTCACGGGCCTCGTCCTCGAAGGTCGTCCGGGCGTTGGCGATCAGTTCGTCAAGCTCCGGGCTGGTGAAGTAGCCCCAGTTATTCGACACTGGAGGCAAGGCACCACTACTGGAAAAACGTACCATTGCAAAGAATGGATCCATGGCCGCGAAGCTCACGTTGGTGGCCGTGGCACCGTTGGCCGACGGATCCTTGGCACCTTTGCGCCAGTTGGTAAAGAGGGTGTTCCATTCGATGACATCGAACTCGATGTCGATGAAGCACTCCTTCAGGGACTGCTGGACGTATTCGTTCATGGGCAGAGGCTGCATCTGACCTGAACCGGATGCCGAGATCTGTACCTTGGTCTTCATCGGTTTGTCCGCCGAGTAGCCAGCTTCCTGCATCAGTTTCTTGGCGGCGTCCGGGTCGTAACGGATGTCAAACGTCGGATTACCCCACCATGGGTGTCCGGGCGGTACCGTTCCTTTGGGGATGCCCATCTGTCCGCCGAGCAGTGTCTTCAGCCCTTCGCGATCCACGCACAGATTGGCTGCGTGCCTGACACGCTTGTCGTTCCAGGGTGAGCCTTCGACAAACGACAGTTGCCAGGGCCAGACGTGTGGCTGGGGGTTGCTGTAGATCTTGAACCCGCGTGATTCCATTTGCGGAATGGCGTCTGGGGAGGGGGCCTCGATCCAGTCGACCTGCCCGGAGAGCAGCGCAGCTGTTCTCGCGTTGGCTTCAGGCATCGGGATCATGATCACCCGGTCAAGGGTGGGCGTGCGCTTGGGGTCCCAGTAATCCTTGTTGGCGACAACCTCCAGGCGTTCACGCGGGACAAAACGATCCATTTTGAATGGGCCTGTTCCGGATGCATCTGAGGCAAAAGCGATCCAGGCCTGCTTGGCACGTTCGGATGGGTCGGTCACATTAGCGGGTACCGCGTCGTACTTGGCCTGCCAGTGCGTCGGTGATGCCATGAACAGATTGGTCAGGTTGATCGGCAGGAACGAGTCTGGTTCACTCGTGGTGAGTTCAACAGTGAAGTCATCAATCTTGCGCGCACTGCGTAGTGTGGGCATGCGCGAAGCAGTGACACCCACCTGACTTGCATCAAAATGTGGTGCGTTCTGGTCCAGCACTTTCTGTACGTTCCAGACGACCGCATCGGCGTTGAACGGCGATCCATCGTGGAATTTAATGCCGTCGCGCAATTTGAAGATCCACTTGGTCTGATCCTGCGGATCAACTTGCCAGGAGGTCGCCAGGCCCGGAATCAGTACACTCGGGTTGTCGTAACTCGACAGATCCCAGTGAGTCAGCGCGTCGTACATCGGGATGCCGCTAAACCGGTTGCCTTCAAAGCCTTGATCGGGCTGACCCAGTGTGCGGGGAATGTCTGCTGCAGTCATGCCGATACGCAGTACTTTCTCCTGTGCGGCGACCGGGCCCGCCGTAACGGCCATGAGTGCGGCGCAAATCGCAGCCAGTCGCAGTGGTCCGAATGTGCGGCGGTGAGTGGGTGATGTCGATTTCATGAGCTCTCCAGATTGATTGGATGGAACAGATTGCAGAGGCTGGGCAGGCTTGCATTCACCTCTTTACGCTTCACCAGGGTTGATGCATAGTGCAGCCTGCATGAATAAATCCCCCGTGGCGTTTGCGATGCAGCAAGAACCGTGCCAATGACCGGAGTGCCCCTGACCTTTCTGACTGGAGTCCAACTTGAAATTGCTTGTCATTAACCCCAACACATCGGTCGAAATGACCCACTCGATTGATGTCGCTGCACGCGCGATTGCTGCGGCAGGTACCGAGATCCGGACAGTGTCCGGCGCGTTCGGACCGCTATCAATCGAAGGACATTTTGATGAGGTGATTGCTGCGGCAGCCGTGGTTGAACAAGTACGTGATGCCCGGGACTGGTCACCCGATGGCATCGTGATCGCGTGTTTCGGTGACCCGGGCCTTGATGGTGCGCGCGAGGCGAGTGATGCACCGGTTCTGGGCATTGCCGAGGCAGCGTTTCATGCGGCAAGCATGGTCGCTACAGGATTCTCGGTTGTGACGACGATGTCGCGAACCTGCATCATTGCCGAACATCTGGTCCAGCGTTACGGTTTTGGACGTGCCTGCCGTGGCATTCACGGAACCGACATTCCAGTGCTGGAGCTGGAAGACTGCAATGGCGAGACTTTTGAACAGATGGTGCAGGTGGCCGAGCAGGCGCTTGAGCGAGACCGAAGTGGTGCGATTGTTCTGGGGTGTGCGGGCATGGCCAGTGCCTGCCAGACTATGCAGCAGCGGCTCGGCGTTCCAGTCATTGACGGGGTGGCTGCAGCCGTGACTTTTGCGCAGGCGCTCGCCACCCTCAAAGTGGGGACGTCCAAGCGTGGCGATTATGCCAGACCTTTGCCCAAGGCTTATGTGGGCTGGCGCGGCTGGGACTGACTGATCCGGGCTGGTCTGGACCACCATACTGCCAGCCAGAAAGTGGCGGCCAGCAACACGCTCAGGCCTGCTATGGCTGCAATGACGGGCTGATACGACTGGCCAGCCTCCCAGATCCAGGCGGCAGCCAGGGGCATGATCGCGCGCGCGATCGTGGCACAGACGTTGATGATGCCGTTCAATGCACCGTAAGCGTGCTTGCTAAGCATTTCCGGCACCATAAAGCTGCGTACGATCGTGAAGATCCCGTTGACCAGACCGTAGACTGCGAACAAGATAGCTACTGTCCAGACACTAAGGATGGCAGGGTAGAGAAGTGCAAAGGTCACGGGGAACACGCCGATCAGAATCGCACCCACGATACGCAAGGGCATCTCCCTGGCAAAGACCGTAATCAGAATCCGTCCCACGACCTGGGCGGGACCGATGACGGCGATCGCCAGCACCACATCGGACTCAGACAGTCCTTTCTCCTGAAGCATGGGATACATGTGAAAGGTGAAAGCCGAGAAGCTTCCGGCGTAAACGGTCAGCGCGATGAGCAGGATCCAGAACAACCGGCTGCGCAGATTGTCTCTGACGATCTGCCGGTCACGCATGGCATGCTCGTGTCGCATCTGCGCGTTCTGTGCGTGTTCGATGTCCTTGTCGGGCCGGATAGTGGCCAGGTAGATCAGCCCGTACACAACGTTGACCAGACCCAGCAACAGCAGGGTTGTGCGCCAGTCGAAATGGGTGATGAGAGTACCGGTGACAGGAACGAATACGGTTGACGCAAATCCGCCCCACAAGGTGATATGAGTGATGCCACCGCGGGCGTTGGCAGGTCCGACCCGACGAGCGAGCACGGCAAACGCGGGCTCATACAGGATGGCGGCCTGAACCGCACCAGACAGGGCGCAGATGACATAAAAGGCGAGCAGGCTTTCCGTGACAGACCACCAGCCAAGTACGGCCATGGCGGCAAGCGAGGCGCCTCCCATGATCCATTTCCCCCAGCCGCGATCAATACCAACCCCGACCGGGTAACTCAGCATGGCTGTGACCAGCAAGCCCAGTGTTGCGCCAGCATAGAGTTGTGCCTTGGTCCAGCCCAGGTCCTGCTCCATGCCGAGCACGATCAGCGGAAAACTGTAGTAAAGCGTTCCCCAGGAACAAATCTGTCCAATACCGAGAATGGCGGCCAGCATGGTTCAGGATGCCTTCAGAGTCAGGTCGGGTCGGACATCAAACCAGCCACGAAGACCGTTTGACAGACGTACCGTGGCATCTGCCGTCAGGTATGAAACCGGCAGGATGGCTTGCCTGACCTGGCCCTCGTCGAGCAGCTTGCGGCGCCAGACCCCGGGCAGCAGGCCACTTGAAAGAGGAGGAGTCAGCCATTGACCATCGATTCTCAGGTAGACATTGCTGCGACTGCCTTCACAGAGTTCGCCCCGTTCGTTGCAGAACAGTACATCGAAGTAGTCCGGTCTGCGTTGCAGCCAGGCGGTTGCGCTGGTGTACCAGGGACGATGTGTAGTTTTGTGACGCAACCAGCCCTGCGAACTGTCGAGCGCATATGCGGACAGGACAACCCCCGGTTTGGAGGTCAGGGCTGGCTGGGGCGTGACGGTGACGGTGGCGCTCCCTGTGCTGCTCATTAAAAGCCGTACTCGCCAACCGGCATCTGCATCGGTTGAGCCTCGGGTATTGGCGTCACTGGTCTGTGCCTGGTCGATAGCTTTTCTGGCGATGCTGCATAGCGCAGACGGGTCGGGACAGACATACCCCAGTACCCGGGCTGACCCCTCAAGCCGTTGCATGTGCAGATCCCACAAGGCAATACGTCCTTGCGGGTCCGCAAGCATGGTCTCAATCAGTTCAGGTTTCACAATTCACGCCCAGGATTCTTGCCTTCCAGAAACATTCCTGCCATTCGTTCTCGGGGATAGAGTCGTAGACGATACCGCCTCCGACTCCGTAGACACCCTGGCCGTCGCGATCAATCACCAGCGTGCGAATGGCTACGTTCAGTGACATCCGGCCATCCGGTGCGAGCCAGCCGACACTGCCACAATAGACCCCGCGATCTCGCCTTTCAAGTCGTTTGATGTGGCGCATGGCAGCAATCTTGGGGGCGCCGGTGATGGACCCGCAGGGAAACAGAGCTTGCAGAGTCTCCAGCAGACTGCACCCAGGTTTGAGTTGCGCGCTGATGGTGGATGTCAGCGTCCAGACACTCGGATACGCTTCAAGCTCAAACAGCGGATCGACTGTGACACTGCCGGTTACCGCCAGACGGCCCAGATCGTTGCGCAACAGATCCACGATCATCAGGTTTTCTGCTCTGTCCTTGCTACTGTTGCGCAGACTCTCACCCATTGCCTGATCCGCTTTCACATCACCTTGCACACGCGGAGCCGTTCCTTTCATCGGTCGAGTGACAAGCATATTCCCTTCCCGATACACGAACAGCTCCGGGGAAAGCGACAGAATGGTTCTGCCTCGTTGCGGGTCTTCGATGTAGGCACAATGCCTGGCCTGGCTGGTCGCAGCGAGACAGTTGTACAAATCGAGCGTCGACCCGATTGTCTCGACATGAATCGGGAACGTTGCGTTGATCTGGTAAACCTCGCCGGCTGCGATCAGTGCACGGATCTCTTGAACCATACCGAGATAATCCGTTTCGGCGATACCGGTTCTGGCACGAACAATCTGCCCGGACACAGGCCTTGCCCGGGTGGTCTGATCCGCTGCAGTGGTGGCTACCGGGGTTTTCAGGGTGCCCGCCCGATCATTCATGGCTGCAATCGACCCTGTGCGGGAACGCTTGAATACCAGGGCAGTCAGTCGCTCTGCATTAACGTCCGCAGGCTGACTGCCATCAAGATCTGACTCGCCCTCTCTGATGGATGGTTCCAGCCATTGCCCAAACTCGTATTCGATGACCAGCGCGACCCAGTGCCCGCTGGCCTGAGCATGTTCGATACGAGCCAGTGAGTCCTGAATGTCTTCGGCGCGGGTAATGCCGATACGCTCGACAAATCCTTCCAGGGCGATTCGCGAGCCGTTCGCCCTGTCTTCAAACCAGCAGATCACGTAACCTTCTCCAGCAGCGGTCTGAGGGCATGTGAAGTGTGTGAGTCCGAATAGTCGCGAACAAGTGTTTCGGGCGATCCTTGTGCAACCAGCTGACCGCCCTCGGTTCCACCTTCCGGGCCAAGATCCAGCACCCAGTCCGCCTCGGCGATGACATCAAGATTGTGTTCGATGACCACAACCGTGTGCCCGGCCTCGACCAGGCGGTGCAGGACGTGTATCAGCTTTTCAACATCGGCCATCGAAAGCCCGACCGTCGGCTCGTCGAGCACGTAGAGCGTGTTCGGCGCACGGCTGGCCCGCACTGGCTGCCTCGATGCCTTGTTCACACGTGCCTTGGCCAGTTCGGTGACTAGCTTGATTCGTTGCGCTTCGCCTCCAGACAAGGTGGGGGAGGGCTGACCGAGCGTGAGATACCCTAGGCCCACGTCCTGCATCAGCTGTAACGGGTTGAGGACTTTGGGATGTACGGTGAAGTAATTCAACGCGTCATCGACCTCCATGTTGAGGACTTCGCCCACGTTCTTGCCGCGTAGCTGAACACTCAGTGTGTCGGGGTTAAAGCGCGCGGAGTCACAGGCATCACAAGGAACTTTGACGTCCGGCAGAAAGCTCATCTCGACAGTTCTCATTCCCTGGCCCTCGCAGACCGGACAACGTCCGTCTCCGGAATTAAACGAGAAACGGCTGGATTTCCAGCCCCGCATACGAGCTTCCTGTGTCTCTGAAAACTGCTTGCGGATCTCGTCCCAGAAACCGATATAGGTGGCTGGGCATGAGCGCGGTGTTTTGCCGATGGGGGTCTGGTCAACCTCGAGAACCCGCTCGACCGCATCCCAGCCACTGACTCGCTCACAACCCGTCCATTGCGGCTTGCCGTCCGGTGCGCCGAGTGCGCGAGACAGATTGGTCAGCAGCACGTCACGTGCCAAAGTGGACTTGCCTGAACCGGAGACGCCGGTCACGACGGTCAGTCGTCCAAGTGGCACCCTGGCATTCACATGACGCAGGTTGTGTAGACAGGCTCCCTGGATTTCGATCCACGAAGCGGCGTTATCGACTGGGCGTCTGGGTTCGATCGGATGACGCAGGGGATCTCGAAGATAACGGCCTGTGACTGAGTCCGGGCTCGCCTTGATGTCCTCCAGGGTGCCCTGCGCTACGACCTGTCCGCCTCGCACGCCCGCACCGGGTCCGATGTCGATGATGTGTTCAGCGCGACTGATCGTGTCGTCGTCGTGTTCGACCACCACTAGCGTGTTGCCATTGTTCTGCAGGCGCTGCAGGGCGTTGAGCAGGATACGGTTGTCACGTGGATGCAGCCCGATGGTGGGTTCATCGAGCACATAGCAGACGCCCTGCAAGTTGGAGCCGAGCTGGGCCGCCAGCCTGATGCGCTGGGCCTCACCGCCGGATAACGTGGGGGCGGCCCGGTCTAGCGCCAGATATCCAAGCCCCACCTCATGCATGAAACTCAGCCGTGCCTGGATCTCGCTCAGAATGTCACGTGCGATCTGCGCGTCTCTGCCCGTTAGCCCCAGGCCCGTGAAGAAGACTTGAGCCTCGCGAACTGACATTTGTGCCAGCTGCGCGATTGAATAATCGCGCCATCGCACCGCCCGGGAGACCGGGTTGAGCCGGGTGCCATGACAGCTGTCGCAGATTTGCAGTTCGTCGCTCTGTCTTTCGTTCCAGATGGTCTCCTCACCCGATTGGTCCGCATCGAAGCCACTGAGTCGGACACCTGTCCCGAAGCAGCTCTGACACCAGCCGTGCTTGGAATTGTAGGAGAACATCCGTGGATCAGGTTCCGGGAAGCTCTGGCCGCAGCCCGGGCACGCGCGTCGGGTCGAGAACGGCTTCTGGTTCAGAGTGGCCTGCAGATCGGTCTTGATTCGATCTAGCGGCCACAGGATCGAGACTGTGCCTTGTCCGTGATGTAGCGCGGTGTCGAGGGCGTCCCGCAAAGCGGCTTCGTTGTTCTTGTCCACGATCAGGTCAGCGACTGGCAACTCGATTGTGTGTTCCTTGTACCGGTCGAGCCGGGGCCATGGATCCGTTGCAATGAACTCGTTGTCCACCCGCAGGTGAGTGTGCCCTTTTCCCTGTGCCCATTTGGCCAGATCGGTGTAGTAGCCTTTGCGCGCAGTGACCAGCGGGGCGATCACGCCAATGTGTTCGCCGTGATGTTCACGCAGGACCTGCGCTGCGATCTGGTCGGCACTCTGGGGCTCAACCGGGACTTGGCACTGCGGGCAATACTGGGTGCCGAGCTTCATGTATAGCAGCCGCAGAAAGTGGTGGATTTCTGTCATGGTTGCAACGGTGGATTTTCTGCCGCCGCGACTGGTCCGCTGCTCGATGGCCACGGTCGGTGCGATGCCGTAAATGGCATCGACGTCCGGCTTGCCTGCTGGCTGCACGATGGCCCGCGCGTAGGCATTGATGGATTCCAGATAGCGTCGCTGGCCTTCGTTGAACAGGATGTCGAAAGCCAGTGTGGACTTGCCTGAGCCTGAGACACCAGTGATCACGGTGAACTTGCCGTGCGGAATGCTGACACTGATGTTGCGCAGATTGTGCTCGCGTGCGTGCAGGATATCGATGCTGGAAACTCCCGCACGGTCGCGCCTGACAAGGTTCTGCAGTGGTGTGCCACATGCGTTGCTGTCAGATGCAGATCTGCCAGATGATGGATTGAGCATGGTGCTCGGCTGCCCGGTCACGATCTGCTGTCGGTACTCGCGCAAAGCGCGTGCGGTGTGGGACGATGCGTGTGTGGCGAGTTCATCCGCAGAGCCTTGCGCCACGATCTCACCGCCCGCTGCACCTGCCTCCGGGCCCAGATCAATGATCCAGTCCGATGCCGCGATCACATCCAGATTGTGCTCGATGATCAGCAGTGAGTGGCCTGCACCCAGAAGCTTTCTGAATGCGCGCATCAGTCGCGCCACATCATCAAAATGCAGCCCGGTTGTGGGTTCGTCAAACAGGAAAAGATTGGCTTTTTGTGCCAGTGGCTGTTTGCTGCCCTTGCGCGAAGCCTGGGCCAGATGGCCCGCAAGCTTCAGGCGCTGCGCCTCGCCACCGGACAGGGTGGGGATGGGTTGGCCGAGCTTGACGTACTCCAGTCCGACATCAGCTAGCGGCGCAAGAGAGACCTGCACATCTCGTAGTCCCTTGAAAAATTCGATCGCCTGGCTCACGGTCATGTCCAGTACTTCGTCAATCGAGGCACTGCGCTGCAGGTGCTCGATACGCACCTCCCGGATCTCGGGACGGAACCGTTTGCCATCGCAATCCGGGCAGCGCAGATAGACGTCTGACAGGAACTGCATCTCGACGTGTTCAAATCCGGTTCCTAAGCAGGTCGGGCAGCGTCCATCGCCACTGTTGAAACTGAAGGTGCCGGCCGTGTACTGGCGCTCGCGTGCCATCGGGGCTTGAGCAAACAGCTTGCGGATGGCATCAAATGCGCCAACATAACTGGCCGGGTTGGATCGGGCCGTCTTGCCGATGGGAGACTGATCCACCATCACCACGTCAGCGATCTGGTCTGCGCCCAGCAGATGCCGGTATGAACCAGGGGACTCGGTGGGTTTCCCAAAGTGCTTCAATAGCGCCGGGTACAGAACATTCTCGATCAACGTCGACTTGCCCGACCCGGAGACGCCTGTGACGCACACCAGACGTGCGAGCGGAATATGAACATCGACGTTCTTAAGATTGTGGGCGTTGACCCCCTCAAGCAGCAAACGCGGCGTGCGGTCGGTAACTGCCAGTGGTCTGGGTGCCTCGATGTGCAGACGTGCGCCGAGATAGTTGCCGGTGAGTGTGTCAGCTTGCCGCAGTGCCTGCGCAGTGCCATCAAACACGATCTGGCCGCCACGCTCGCCGGGTCCTGGCCCCATGTCCATGATCCTGTCTGCTGCCACCATCACTTGTGGGTCGTGTTCGACTACCACCAGTGTGTTTCCCGCATCCCGCAGGCGATGCATGACTTCGACAACGCGATGCATATCTCTGGGGTGCAGCCCGATTGACGGTTCATCCAGGACAAACAGTGTGTTGACCAGCGAGGTTCCCAGGGCGGTGGTCAGATTGATTCGCTGGACCTCACCGCCTGACAATGTGCGGCTCTGGCGGTCCAGTGTCAGGTATCCCAGTCCGACGTCGCAAAGAAACTTCAATCGGGTCGAGACCTCCTTCAGGACCAGGTCCATGGCAGCGTCCATGATCTGATCAGGAAAGGTGAGGGTTCCAAACCATGATCTCAGATCGCCAATCGGCATGCCCATGAGATCGTGAATGTTGTAGCCGGGTAGACGGGTCCCTGTGTGACTCACTTGTCCCAGGCGCCATAGCAAGGCGTCAGGCTTGAGACGGGCACCCTGACAGTCCGGGCAGGGCGTGTAGCTGCGGTACTTCGAGAGCAACACCCGGACGTGCATCTTGTACGCCCTGGTTTCCAGCCATTCGAAGAACCGGTTAACGCCATACCATTGTGTCTGCCACGCTTTGTTGCCACCACTCCATCGAGGATCTCCTGCAAGGACCCAGTGACGGTGCTCGTGCGGCAAGTCGCACCAGCGTGTGTTCAGGCTTACGCCTTGCCTTCTGGCAAACTTCTCCAGATCTTGCTGGCATTCCTTGAAGCTCGGTGTCTGCCAGGGCTTGATTGCTCCCTCGCCCAATGTCCTGGATTCATCGGGAATCACCAGCCCCAGGTCGATGCCAATGACGCGACCGAACCCGCGACAGGTGTTGCATGCGCCAAGCGGCGAGTTGAACGAGAAGCTGCTGGGTACCGCAGTTGAATAGGACATGTCGCAGTCCGCGCAATGCAGGCGGCTGCTAAAGCGCCAGACCGCCTGGTCCTGACCTTCCTCCCCCATGGCATGCACGCTCATCAGACCCTGGCCCATGCGCAGAGCTGTTTCGATCGCTTCCGTGACTCGCGATGGCTCGGCGTTTGCCAGCCGGAACCGGTCCTGCACGACATCCAGGATTTTTCGGGCGTCTTGCCGGGTCTTGTGGGTCTTGACTTTGGCTTCAGGCGTGACAGGTACTGGAGTCGATGCGTGAATTCTCGTATACCCCTGTGCCTGCAGGAATGACTCGACTTCTTCTTCCGTGAAGTTGGCCGGCACCTCGATTCTGAACGTGAGCACCAGCCGCGGGTCTTGCAGCGCCTGACAGCGTGCCCCAAGCTTGTCCAGGATCGATGAAGGATTGTCCCTGTGAACAGGTTTGCCGCATCCGCGGCAATAGAGCGTGGCGGCGCGCGCAAACAAGAGCTTGAGGTGATCGTTGACCTCGGTCATGGTGCCGACGGTGCTGCGCGAATTACGTACCGGATTGGTCTGGTCGATGGCAATAGCCGGCAGGATGCCCTCGATACGATCGACCTGAGGCTTGTCCATACGATCCAGGAACTGGCGTGCGTAAGGAGAAAAGGTCTCGACGTAGCGTCGCTGGCCTTCGGCGTAGAGTGTGTCAAACGCCAGCGAGCTCTTGCCGGAGCCGGAAACGCCCGTGATGACCGTCAGCTCCCCGGTTTTGATGCTGACATCAAGGTTCTTCAGGTTGTTCTGTCGGACGCCGAACAGGTCAATCGATGGTTTCATAAAAAGGTACAAGTCGCAGAGGTGGGACGAAATGAAGTACTATAGCGGTCTTCTGATTGGAGAATTCAAATGGCTGAACGTAAACGTGTGCGTCGCAATACGCTCGAGCGCCGTTGTCTGGGCAAGGCTTTCAAGCGTCTTTTTGTCAACTCGCCCAAGGGTGTGTTCAAGATGCTGGAGAAGGTCAAGCGCGCCTGATCGTGCGTTGATCTTCGCTGGGCATGGGATCTGGCATCCAGGACCTGTGTGAGCACAGGTATCTGATGTGATTCTTTCATGCGAAAGCCAGCTCTGGCACAAACGCCAGGATTTAGCGGGATAGAATGCGCCGAGTGAACAACCGGTGTTGCGCACTTGGTAGTAACAGTGTCGTGTTCCATCTAACGTTGATTCCAGGCGTGGCGCCAATCTTTGTTGCCGACTCATTTTGCTGCTTTGTGGCATGACGAGTCGGCAATTTCTTTGGTGGGGGCGTTCTGGTCCGATTACCTCGGCCGTGTACGGCGCCCGCGGTGCGACGTAAAGTTTCGGGGTGTCGTTGCGTGGCATGCTTGAGAGTGGGGCGCTGCAAAGTATCAGAACGCATTGTTCATTACGTCGACCTCAAACAGCCGTAGTAACCCTGATCGACCGAGGGTCCGTTTCAGCCGCTGTTCCCAGGCTTCCTGATAGCGTGTCGTTCTGGCCACGCCTTTGCACGGCAGTTGCGGATCGCTCGCCGACTCAGTGCCCTGGGTGTCTCTTATACGTCCAGACTCGATCGACTGTCCCGTTGTGGCTGTCAAATCTGACTGGATCGGATCGGGGCAGATCGGTCATACTGAGTGCGTAATGGTTTGTCAAATTATTCGCGAACAGGAGTAACCGATGGCTGAATCATCCACCAGCGCTACCAGACCAGAGCAGATCGCCGGACCAAGTGCCTGGCTCGGCCCGCAGATGACCGACCAGACAGACTGGATTCATGAACTTGATGCGGCAGATGTGCAGGAGATCCTGTCAGCGATTCAGGTGTTTCGGGCGGGTGAGCACGCGTTTGACGAAATCAGCCCGCAAACCTTTGTGCTGGACTCACTCGGAGACAAGCTTCGACGGATTCTGAATGAGGTGCAGCATGGGCGCGGATTTGTCCTGATCCGTGGGTTTCCGGTCGATCAGCTGGATCAGGAGGGCTGTGCAATCGGTTACCTTGGCATGGGTTCCTATCTGGGTGCATTCCGGTCACAGAATGCAAAGGGCCATTTGCTTGGCCACGTACGTGACATCGGACGAGACATCCGGGACGCCAACACGCGTTACTACCAGACCAATCGGGCGCTTGAATATCATACGGATTCGTGTGACATCGTTGGGTTGCTGTCACTGCGCACAGCGCGCGCGGGCGGCGACAGTCGCCTGGTCAGCTCGGTTTCGATCTATAACGAAATGATGCGTACCCGTCCGGATTTGGCACAGGTGCTGTTCAATGCTTTTCCGACCGATCGCCGTGGCGAGGTTCCGCCAGGGATGCTGCCCTGGTTCGAGTTGCCTGTTTTTAACTGGTACGGCGGGTTGCTTACAACCATTTACTCCGGTCAGTACATCCGTAGCGCGCAGGAGAACTTCCCGCAAGCCCGACGTCTGACTGCGCTAGAGCGCGAGGCGCTGGCCTACATGGATACACTGGCTAATGATCCTGCCCTGAACATGTCGATGGCTTTCCGGCCTGGCGACATCCAGTTCATTCATAATCATCAGATTCTTCACGCGCGGTCTGATTTCGAGGACTGGCCAGAGCCGGAACGCAAACGCCATCTGTTCCGTCTCTGGCTTGCCCCAGGCGACGGCAGACCGCTGCCTCCCGAGTTTGCGCAACGCTACGGCAGTGTCGAGCCAGGCAACCGGGGTGGGATTGTGGTGCAGGGAACGCGGTTGAACATTTCGCTTGATCCGGTTTGAGAGCAGTCGCAGACCGTTAGACCCGGCGATGTGACCAACTGTGAGCGCAAGCCCCTGACTGTAGTCATGGGGTGAGCGGATGGTTTTATTGTTATTTGAGACTGGTTGAGTATCATCGCTGCATGTCTGAGTATTGCATCCGCTACTAGTCCAGCAATAAGGTGGTGTATTCCTGTAACTACCACGTCGTTTGGTGTCCAGAGTATCGCCGCGTTCAGTGATCGCCTCGGTGCCCACGAAACCCGGAAGATCGGCACGCGGGTCTGGAAAGCGGTCTCCGAATACGCCTTTGGCACTGACGGCCGTTCGCGCTTCAGGGACCAGAACCGCCCGCTGCATTTCGTCGAAGGCAAGAATAACGTCGCTGGCAACCGCTGGAATCGAGATACTGGTTGCGTCACCTGGGGCAAGCTGGTGCTGCCGGCTCGACTGCCTTCAAAACAGCAGGATTCTTACCTGCACGAAGCCATGAGGTCGAGCACCAGGTACTGCCGCCTGGTTTGGCGCATCGAGAACGGACAGCGTCGCTGGTTCGTGCAGCGGGATTGCTATAGCGCCTTACTGGCAAAGCACGCCACGCAAGACGGGCACAGTCCGTCCCGGCTCGCAAAGGGCTGGGCGGTTGCGCAACCGCTACCAGAACGCGCGGGAAAGAAGGTTTGTGCAAGGTCCCGGCCGGGATGCTGTACGTCGCCAGACGGAGAGCCCGGATACCCCTCGCACGCATGTCTTCAGAACCCGTGGATTTAGCCATGGGGTGGTTCAGAAGCCATTGACACCGCTCCGGTTTTTCGGCCACGTGTACAGCCGGTCATGCACAATAAGCGGACTCTCCTCGAATTGCAAAGGACATTGCCGGCATGACTCATCTGAACTGGCGGTTTGATCACAGCTATGCACAACTGCCTGACATCTTCCATGTCGGGCAGTCACCAAAACAGGTGCATCACCCGCGTCTGCTTGTCTTGAATCGGTCACTGGCGAAATGTCTTGGTCTGGAGACTGGCGCACTGGATGAAGAATCACTGGCCAGAATATTCAGTGGTCAGGATCTGCCGCCGGATGCCAGACCTATCGCGCAGGCTTACGCGGGACATCAGTTTGGCCATTTCACGATGCTTGGGGATGGTCGGGCGCTTCTGCTGGGTGAACATCTGGCGCCCGATGGCAGGCGATTCGACATCCAGTTCAAGGGTTCGGGCCCTACGCCGTTTTCCAGACGAGGTGATGGACTGGCAGCTGTCGGGCCCATGCTGCGGGAGTATCTGGTGAGCGAGGCCATGCATGGCCTTGGTGTGCCCACGACCCGGGCTCTGGCAGTTGTGGCAACGGGTGACCGGGTCTGGCGAGAAGAGGTCCTGGACGGTGCGATCCTGACCCGTGTGGCGTCTAGCCATTTACGCGTGGGAACTTTCCAGTACGCGGCGGCAAGACAGGACCCAGAGGCACTTGCTGCACTCATTCAGTATGCTCTGTCCCGACACGATCCGGAGTTGGCTCAAGCCGATAATCCCGCTTTGGCGCTGCTCGAGTCGGTGACTCGCCGTCAGGCCAGACTGATCGCACAATGGATGCGAGTTGGCTTTGTTCATGGGGTAATGAACACTGACAACATGACCATTTCTGGCGAAACCATCGACTACGGGCCTTGTGCCTTCATGGATGTGTTTGACCCCAAGACCGTGTTCAGTTCGATCGATCACGCAGGGCGTTATTCCTACCAGAACCAGCCAGCGATGGCACAGTGGAATCTGGCCCGACTGGCCGAAGCCTTGTTGTCGCAAATTGATGCGGATCCAGACAAGGCGGTCAGCAAGGCCGAGAAAGTCGTTCACGGGTTCAAGCCACTTTATCTGGATGCCTTGCGCGAGGTGATGGCAGCCAAGCTCGGTCTGGCGTCGCTCGGTGAGAATGAGTCAATTGCAGATGACCTGCTGGAGGTCATGCTCGCAGACAAGGTCGACTACACACTGACGTTTGCGCGCCTCACGAGCGCGGTACGTAACAAGGAGCAGACTCCTGTTCAAGAGCGAACAGCAACGACGGATAGTATTCTGAGCGACTTTGAGCGTCCGAGTCCGGCCATGTCGGATTGGGCGGATCGCTGGCAGGCCCGGCTTGAATCTCAGCCTGGCGGATATGGCAGCGCACTGCCACGCATGCAGAAGGCCAATCCGCTTTACATTCCCAGGAATCATCTGGTGGAGGATGTACTTGAGCAGGCTACACGCAAGCGGGACTTCGAGCCCTTGCTGGCGTTTCTCGCCGTTTTGCAGGATCCTTACACAGAGCACGAAGGGTGCGAAGCCTACGCTGAGCCCGGTGCACGAGAAGAGCCATTTGTAACGTTTTGCGGGACCTGAAGGCAAAGGGCTAATGCCGGTAACTAAGTAGATATTGGTGATGTGCCGGGCAACAAGTCGTGCAGGTGGAATAATGGTACTTTATGACACGTAACAAATGTGTCATACCGTTTCGGATCGCTTCAACTCCATTCCACCCTCGCATCTCTCATGGCCGATATCACTCTGGATCGTGTGCGCAAGCAATATGGCAGCGTCACGATTATCGACGACCTCTCGCTCAAAGTTCAGCACGGAGAATTTTTCACACTTCTCGGGCCTAGTGGCTGTGGCAAGACCACGCTGTTGCGCATGATCGCCGGCTTTATCCAGCCAACTGCGGGCAGGGTGCTGATCGGTGACGAGGATGTCACGCATCTTCCTGCCCATAAGCGGGAGACGGGTATGGTGTTCCAGGACTACGCCCTGTTTCCGGACAAGACCGTGTTTGACAATGTCGCGTATGGCCTCAGAGTTCGACGTGTGTCTCGCCAGCAGATTGAGGAGCGTGTGGCGCGTATTCTGGACCGCGTTGAGCTTGGTCATCTGCCGAAACGCTATCCGGGAGAGCTTTCTGGCGGGCAGCGTCAGCGGGTGGCACTCGCCCGGGCACTGGTGATCGAACCGCGCATCTTGCTGATGGATGAGCCGCTGTCGAACCTGGACGCCAAACTCCGGATCCAGATGCGCGACGTCATCCGCGAGTTGCAACAGGAACTTCAGATCACGACAGTTTTTGTGACGCACGACCAGGAAGAAGCATTGTCGATGTCTGACCGGATCGCGCTGCTCAAAGGAGGACGGATCGATCAGCTCGATGTCCCCGAGGTGCTTTATGGCGAACCGCTTTCAGCTTATGCCGCTGATTTCATTGGTGCAGCCAATCTGATCAATATCCAGACCATCGAGTCAGATGGTGATGCCTGTCGAGTGACGATTCCAGGAGGGACGGTGCGAGTCAGTGGGCCTTTCCGGCAGGACAAGGTCTGTCTGGCGGTTCGTCCGGAGCATGTACGGATGACATCCGGTAATGATGATCAGCTTGCTGCTGACGCTGGTAGCGTGGCGGCGACAGTCGTGTTTCGCCGCTATCTTGGGTTCAAAGTGACGTACTGTCTGCGGCTTGCTGACGGATCGACCATCAATGCGGACCTGCCAGCATCGCAGGATCCCCGGTGTGAGTCGGGTCGCGACGTGCAGGTGAGTTTTGGGGGGAGCGCGCGTCTGGTGACTGCCATGGAGCAGTCGGCATGATCGGAAGGTTGCCGCCAGACCGTGCGCCCTGGGTTGTTCCTGCCCTGCTGGCGTTGGTTGTACTTGTGTTTTTTGTGGTGTGGCCACTGGCCTCGCTGATGTTTCGTAGTGTCACGGATTTCTATACCGGTGCCTTCTCGCTTGACGGGTTCAGGACATTCTTTGACGATCCACTCTATCTGGACGCGTTTTTCAATACCGTCAAGCTGGGTGTGATGGCGTCGATTGGCAGCATGCTGATCGGTGCACCACTGGCGTATGTGGTCACGCGCTATGAGTTCCCGGGCAAGGGCGTGGTTGCCATTCTTCCTCTGGCCACCATCGTTGTACCCGATATTGTTGTCTCTCAGGCCTGGCTGATGATGCTGGGCAACAATGGATTGCTCAGGAACGCACTGTCATTTGTCGGTATAGAGCTGCCATCCTTCTATGGATGGTTCGGTATGACCTACACCATGATCCTGAACGACTACACCTATGCCTATATTGGCATGCTGGCAGCACTCAAGGCGATTGATGGAACCATCGAGGAAGCAGCGACCAATCTGGGCGCGAGTGATTTCAGACGTTTGCTGACTGTCACGCTGCCTGTGCTTGCACCGGCCATCCTGATCAATACCATGGTGGTCTTCACGCTGGCGGTTGATAACTTCTCTATCCCGATGATCCTGGGGGGGCGTGTCGACGTGCTGTCATCCCTGACATACATCACATTCCTGTCCGAGATGGGAGGTGACCCCAAGATGCAGAGTGTGCTCGCCGTGGTGTCAGTGGTGTTGGTCGGTGTGGTGCTGTTTGTGCAGAAGGTGATTGTCGAACGCAAGACTTACCAGATGCAACAAGGACGTGCACCGGGGCCGATCCGGGCGCAGGGCACCATGGCGGTCATTCTGACTACGCTGGTGTTACTGTTTGTCGCCATTTCGATGATTCCTGCGATGGTTGTGCTCGTCGGTGCTTTCACTGAGTCGAATGGCCCCGTGATGAACTACGGCACCTTCACGCTCGACAATCTGGATCGGGCTATTCGACAGGCGCCTGGACCGATTCTGAACTCGCTGACGCTGGCCAGCATTGCAGCGGTTGCCGGTACGGCTTTTGCATCCTTCGTCAGCTATCTGATAGTCAAGAAACGTATGTTTGTGGTGTCGATCCTGGACTACGTGGTCATGTTGCCACTGGCCATCTCCGGAACGGTTCTGGGTATTGCGCTGATCCAGACGTACAACTCGGGATTCATCGTTCTGACGGGTACCTGGTTGATCATGGCGGCGGCCTACTTTGTTCGCAAGGTGCCGTTTTCGATCCGGTCTGCATCGGGTTCGCTCTATAGCATCCCGGACTCAATCGAGGAGGCGTCGATCAACCTGGGGGTGTCACCCCTGATGAGTTTCTTCAAAGTGATTCTGCCTATCATGAAGCCCGCCATTCTTGCGGCTGCCATTCTGATGTGGGTGACGTCGCTGTCCGAGATTTCCGCCACGATCGTGCTGTATTTTGGCGGGATGGAAACCATGCCGATCGAGATGTATCGCCAGATTGATGCCGGTTACCTCGCACGTGCGTCGGCCTATGGCGTGATTTTGATGTTCATCATTCTGGTACCGGTCTACCTGGCTATCCGGTTCCTCAAGCTCGATTTGTTCTCGGTGCGCGGTCACTGAGTCTTTAACCTCGTAGTCAATCAAGGAGTGAGTCATGCATCACATCAAACCCAAAGGAGTCGCTGCGGTGATCGCGACCGCATTCACATTTACGGTCGCTTCACAGGCCGTTGCCAACGAGGCGGTCATGTACACATCGAACAATGTTCACGTCATGGATACGGCGACCGATGTCGCACAGAAAATGGCCCCCGACCTGACCATCCAGAAAGTGACAGCGGGAACTGGCGCATTGATGAAGCGGATAGAAGCCGAGTCTGCCAATCCGCTTGGTGACGTGGTCTGGGGTGCCGGGTTCGGCACGATGGTGGCGTTCAAGCAGAACTTCCAGCCTTACCAGTCACCAGAGATCGACAAGATCATGGCGGAGTTCCGTGGGCCGGACAACCTTTGGGTCGGTGCCAACGCGCACGTCATGATTGTCATGACCAACGAGGGGCAGCTTAAGGGTGACTCACCACCAGAAACCTGGCAAGACCTGTTCGATCCGAAGTGGAAGGACCGTATCATCATGGGTGATCCGAACACATCCGGTAGCGCGTATGACCAGGTATACGGTATCTATCAGCTCTACGGGGCTGAAGGTCTGGAAAAGCTTGCAGCAAATGTAGTCATCTCCAGAAGCTCGGGTCAGGTCTATAAAAGCGTTGCCAGCGGCGAGTACCCGCTCGGTATCACGATGGAGTACGCGGCCTATTCCTATATCGCGGGTGGACAGAAAGATATCAAGATTGTCTACCCAGAGGAAGGCGCGTTCGTTGCACCTGAGGCAGTTGCCATCATCAAGAATCCAAAGAATGGTGCTGCTTCGGCCGAGCAACTGTACAACATCCTGATCTCAAAGGAAGTGCAGGAAGCGGAGTTGGTGCAGAACTTCCGTCGTCCGACCCGCACGGATATCGATGTGGCAGCCCTGACAGAACTGCCAAACCTGAGCAGTATCCGAGTGGTTGCTCCTGATCCGATCAAGGCAGCTGCTGATTACCCGGTTGTGATCGAGGCCTGGAAGCAGGCGGTTCAGAAAGCCAGATAACGTGGCTGACTCCAGGCTCGCGGAACAGATGTAGCAAGTACATTTCTGCTTCAGTTGCACGAAAAGGCCTCCTGTCGTTACTCGCGGCAGGAGGCCTTTGTTTAACAGCGCGCGATGGGACCCGGTGTTCTCGAGATCGCCTCTCGTCAGTTTGTAATCTTCTATCAATTCCTTGCCACCCAGGAACAGCCAGAACTCGGCATATGGACAGATTCAATCGTGAATGTTGAGCCGGCGTTAGTCCTTATGGTCAGTGGCATCGACACCATCTCATTTTCCAGCCACCACATCGGCAGGTGCCATTCCTCACGGACAAACGAGTACCGTACGGGTATTGCCATTTCTTCCAGCCCCCTATTCTGTTGGTTCACCTCCGACCGTGCTCCGGCGCCAAGGGCATCCAGGCATGGCATGCAATGCCGAGACATGGGATGCGGCAGTACCGGAACACGGGAGGATCGACTCAACGTGAGTGGATTGAAACGGCTGTATGCATATTGATTCCAGTTATCGCCTGTTATTGGCAAACGAAGTGATGGTTCGGGACTTGCTGGCGCTGCCTGAGCTGGCGTTTCTCTCAGCGACGATGGATCTTGACTCCCTGATCCAGGTCCCGTCGGACATGGTCTCTAACACTGGCACCCAGCGTCGTGCCGATCTGGTGTGGCAGGCGCGCGCCATGGATGGGCCGCATGCCCGGGCGCATCCCCATGTCTACGTCCATATCGAGCACCAGTCCAGCGGTGATCCGCAGATGGCGTTGCGAATGCTGACCTACCGTGGCTTGATCTACGAAGGGACGCTGGGCAAGGCCGGCGCTCAGTGGCTGCCAGCGCTGATACCGCTCGTGCTCTATAGCGGCGAGGAGCCATGGAAAGTGGACACGGAGGTCAGAGACCTGGTTGTTCCTGTGGGTAATCAGCTCGAGCCGTTTCAGCCTAAATTAAAGTATTGCTTGGTGGATCAGAAGCGACTGGTCGAGCGCTGGGCGCGCGACAAAGCGCCGGGTGGCGCGCCTGAAGTCAGGACAGACCAGCGCGACGGACAAGCCCAGTGTAGTGAGGTCGCACTGGCTGTCGACTCACCGGATCTTTCGAACAATCTGGCGTGGTTGCTGTTTCGTCTGGAACACAACAACGGTGTCGAGGATGCACTCGAGTTGTTGCGCCAGGTGGACCGGGTGACTGCGCAACCTCGATACGAGGAAGTGCGCAAGGCATTTGGTTGCTGGGTCCGCACGGTATTGCTGCGCCAGGTGGCGACAGCGAATGAAGATCAGGAAAGTCTTGCAAAAGCGGGTTTCAAGGAGATGATTGACATGTTGGCAGAGAGATCACACGGATGGCATCACAAGTGGATGCGTGAGGGTATGGAGAAAGGGATCGAGCAAGGACTGCAGAAGGGTCTGGAACAAGGTCTGGAACAAGGTCTGGAAAAAGGTCGGGAACAAGGCCTGGAGCAAGGCCTGGAGCAAGGCCTGGAGCAAGGCCTGGAGCAAGGTCAGGAGCAAGGCCAGCGACGTATGCTTCGGGCCATGCTGGTTCAAAAATTCGGTCCGGTTGATGAGGCCGTCCAGAACCGGATAGAACAAGCCAATCGCGAGACAATCGAGCAATGGGCCTTGAATGTCCTGAATGCTTCACATATTGAGGATGTGTTTCGTCGATGAACGCAGTGGTATCTGTCCCAACAAGAATCCGTGTTTTGTGGTGAGGCTCATAAGATCGTAACGACACATGGGTCTAGTCGACAGCGAGTCCGATATGTCAGTACAGACCGGACCTTGCCTCGACTTCCTGGTGGATAGGCTCTTTGATGTTGGCGATCCTCCGAAATCTGTCACTGATCAATCGGTTTAATCCCGCTCCTGCATGTCGGTTAACGCAAGGACGTATCCTGCTCAAGGCTTCAATTAGGATAATCTCGATAAGTGAGCGAAGATGCTGTCTGGAGTCCAGTCTCCAGTTTTCCATTTTGAGTTATCGTTCTGCCTTTAAATTTTTCAGGACCGAGAGTTTTCGGCAAAGCCATGTCCGTCAGATTATCTAGAAGAGCATTTGTCACACGCGGGCTGGCCGCATCTGCATTGATGGGTTCCGGATCGCTTGCCGCGGCCCCGATGCTGAGCTTCCCAGTCGGAGAGTTGATTCGTCGAAACGGAAAGCGCAGGGTGGTGATTGCGGGTGGCGGTTGGGGTGGTTTGAGCGCCGCGCGCCACCTCCGTCGGCTGGTGCCTGAACTGGAAGTGATTGTGCTGGATCGCAATCCTTTTTCTGGTCGTGTCCGTTGAGTAACAAGTGGCTGGTCGATGCGGTGTCGACGGATATGCTCGCTCACTCCTATCTTCTGGCTGCTCAGAAGTATGGCTATCAGTTTGTGCAGACCGAGATCATCGATATTGACCGGCCCGGAAAGAAAGTGCACACCGCAGATGGCTGGCTGGACTACGATTGGCTCATTGTTGCGGGCGGGATCCGTTACGCGTTTGAGCCTTGGTTCGGAGATGATGTTCAAACGGCCAGATACACCAGAGAGCGTTACGCCAGTGCTTACATTCCAAGTGCCGAACATGCGTACCTGAAGAAAAAAATCCAGAGTTTCAAGGCAGGCACGATCGTCATGACGTTGCCCCCACCGCCTCACCGCTGTCCACCTTCGCCCTATGAGCGCGCATGCCTGATGGCGTGGTGGTTCAAGCACAACAAGATACCGGCCAGGATTGTCATTCTCGATCCAAAGCCGAATATTGCGCCCATCACCATCGGGTACCAACAGGCATTTGCAGAGCTTTACAGTGACATCATCACGCGTGTTCCCAACGCAGTGGTTCAGGAAGTGGATCCCTACAACAAGCAGATCCGTACCAGTGCGGGGGACTTCAAGTTTGATGACGCTATTCTGATGACACCGCATCAGGCCGCCGACGTAGCGTGGAAAGCGGATGTCATCGGTCAGAATGAGCAAGGAAGACCGACCGGTTGGGCCGATGTGGATCCTCTTTACCTGAATCGTCGTGATGACCCCAGGTATTTGTCGTGGGAGACTCGGTCGGAGAGGTATCCATTTATTTCAAGCACTACCCCAAGAGTGGCCACGTGGCACACCGGCAGGGACGTCTGGTTGCGCAATACATTGCAGCTCAGGCTGCAGGTCAGGAGCTCGCATTCGAAATGATCGACAACTTGTGTTTCATGTTGGTGAACAATGATCCCAAGGAGGCGATCGCGGTTCGCTTCAGTTACGAGTACGGGGTTGACGACGAGATTCACCAGACACTGGTCGACGACAACGACCGTCGCTTCGAATTGTGGGAAGCCGATCTGGCTTGGGCTCAGGCGATGTTCAAGGATTTCCTCTGAACCAGATGCTAGCCTCTTGCGTTGCCGAATGGTTGGTCAGGTGATTTTGGGGTAATTCGACAGTCAGGTTGATGCGCCCAGCCCCACGTCTATGTAGATCTCACCTGCAGCGCCCTGCCACACTATGTCCAGGCAAGCTGGACAGACCAGTCTCTTTGGATCGGGCGTTCGGGTATCAGGAACTCAGTGAAGTGTAGGAGGCATGCCAGTCGTGCCATTCGTGCCGTCCTTGCCATCCCGTTGACTTTCATCAGGACCTTCGACGTCACGGTCTTCATCGCTGTTTCCTGGGTCGTCTTCGGGATCTTCGTCGTCCGACATTGCAGCCGCTTGCACTGGCTCCTGCAACGAAAAGGGCAGCAATGTGACGAGTTCACTTGCCGAGTCAAACACTTCACCTTCCTGGTCGAGTCTGACATAACGCTCATCCGGGTCGTCGGTGATCTCGATCGCCCACAGGAACTCGCAGTCCAGTGTTTCTGCCGTGGTCTCAATCCCACCCTTCTGGCCCAGAATGCGCGATCCGGATCCTCCCATCTGGACGTGCAGAAGATCCTCGGAGGACTCTTCGTCCAGGCCGATTGCCCGACCGAAGATTACCCATTCTGTGTCCTCGCTGACACCGATCTCGGCCAGAACAACACAGCCCATGTATGCGCTCAGAGCATCGGCGGTCCGGCCAAGCATCTCCAGTTCAGAGTCGGAGAATTTCAAGATGTAGTCTGCAGGGTTGGGGGAGTTGCTCATTCGGGGGCCTCGGGAAGAACAAAAGGGGGAGGACAAAGGATATGACCGACAGTGTAAACAAACTGGCCGTGCAGAAAGGTTGTTATCGATTAAGTATCGTCCAGTCATCCGGTCTTCTGGGGAATTGACGCCTGTCGGCCTACAATGATGGATTGCTTAACCGCTATTCCAGTTACAGGTATCTTTAGATGGCTCAATACGTTTACACCATGAACCGGGTTGGGAAAATTGTTCCCCCAAGAAACAGATTCTGCGCGACATTTCCTTGTCTTTCTTTCCCGGAGCCAAGATTGGCGTGCTCGGACTCAACGGTGCAGGTAAGTCCACGTTACTCAAGATCATGGCTGGCATTGACAAGGAGATTGAGGGCGAAGCGTTACCGATGCCAGGTTTGAACATCGGTTACCTGTCTCAGGAGCCGCAACTCAATCCAGAGCATACTGTTCGCGAGTCGGTTGAAGAGGGGCTCGGTGCAGTATCTGCTGCCCGCAAGCGTCTGGACGAGGTCTATGCTGAATACGCTGACCCGGATGCAGACTTTGACAAGCTGGCCGCAGAACAGGCCGAGCTGGAGGCAATCATTGCCGCTGCGGCTTCAAGCGGCTCAGACGATATTGAAGCGCAGATGGAAATCGCGGCAGATGCCCTGCGCCTGCCTCCATGGGATGCGACGATCGAACATCTGTCCGGGGGTGAAAAGAGACGGGTTGCGCTTTGCCGCCTGCTGCTTTCCAAGCCAGACATGCTGTTGCTTGACGAACCCACCAACCACCTTGATGCCGAGAGTGTGGACTGGCTCGAGCAGTATCTGGCCAAGTTTCCAGGTACAGTTGTGGCGGTCACTCACGATCGTTATTTTCTGGATAATGCCGCAGAGTGGATTCTGGAACTCGACCGCGGACATGGTATTCCCTGGAAGGGCAACTACAGCTCGTGGCTCGAGCAAAAGGATGACCGTCTCAAGCAGGAAGAGGCTTCGGAATCGGCTCGTCAGCGCACAATTCGTAAAGAGCTGGAGTGGGTGCGCCAGAACCCCAAAGGACGGCAGGCCAAGGCCAAGGCGCGTATGTCCCGGTTTGAAGAACTGGCTTCGCACGAATACCAGAAGCGTAACGAGACCTCGGAAATCTTTATTCCAGTCGCCGAGCGGCTCGGTAATGAAGTGGTTGAGTTCAAGCATGTTTCCAAGGGGTTCGGTGACAGGCTGCTGATAGATGACCTGAGTTTCAAAGTCCCGCCAGGCGCCATTGTCGGTATCATTGGCCCCAACGGGGCGGGTAAGTCAACCTTGTTCCGGATGATCACGGGTAAGGAAACGCCTGATTCCGGTGAGGTGATTGTCGGGCAGACCGTCAAGGTCGCTTCGGTTGATCAGTCGCGTGACTCGCTTGAGGACAAGAAGACAGCGTTTGAGGCGATCTCTGACGGAGCCGATCTTCTGACCGTCGGGCGCTTCGAAATGCCAGCTCGTGCTTATCTTGGACGTTTCAACTTCAAGGGCAGTGATCAGAACAAGCAGGTTGGCTTGCTCTCGGGTGGTGAGCGGGGACGTTTGCATCTGGCCAAGACGCTTTTGCAGGGCGGCAACTTGTTGCTGCTTGACGAGCCCTCCAACGATCTTGACGTCGAAACCTTGCGTGCGCTTGAAGATGCTTTGCTGGAGTTTGCCGGCTCAGTGATGGTCATCAGCCACGATCGTTGGTTTCTGGACAGGATTGCGACCCACATTCTGGCGTTTGAAGGGGATTCTCAGGTTGTCTTTTTTGATGGCAATTATCAGGAGTACGAAGCTGACAAGCGCAAGCGTCTGGGCGAAGCAGGTGCAGCACCCAAACGCATCCGTTACAAGGCTCTGAAGTGATGGTTTCCTGCGTTTTATTTTTGTCGCACGGTCATACGTGTCATTCAGTCACTCGATAGATGGTCAACCCTGGACTAACCTCCGGGGTTGAGAGAGCGGATGCAGCAGGCGCCTACCAGTGCGTCTGTTTCTACCCGGACATATTGCCGAAGCAAGCCTGTCAGCAAGGCATCGCAAGACGCTGTGAAACAAAGCCAGACTCAGGACTGCGACCACAGAAGTCCATGTCGCTTTTAAGGCGCCAATGGATCACCCAAGCTGTTTGCGAGGCAACCTCGAGCAGACTCGCTTTAGCGATGTACCGGGATTCGAAAGGGCCACTAGGGCCACTTTAGATTGAGGCGTTGAGTGAGTGCGAGCACCTCGTGAAGCGGTTTATTCCCCATTGAACTTCACGTGCTCGGCATAAGATCTGGAACAAGTCTGGGTCAGGCGCTGGCAGCTCTCTGCTAAATCGCTTTGTTTTTTAAACGTATGATGGGCACCATACGATGCCCCCTGTTGCAAGACTTGCAACAGGGGGCTGTTCTATCACTTGTTGTCAGAAGTCAGTGGCTGCATGCGTTGGGCAGCGTCACGGTTTGTCCGGCTGCTGCATTTCAATTTTGACCTCAAGAACCTCCAGAGAACCTTGTCGCTCAACGTTGACCTTGATGTCATCTACGTTGACCTTGACGTATTTTGAGATGACGTCCATCAATTCTTTCTGGAGTTGCGGCAAGTAATCCGGGGCTAATGTATCACCATCACTGCGCTCATGAGCGAGGATGATCTGCAGTCGTTCCTTGGCGACACTGGCTGAAGTCTTCTTCTGGCCAAGAAGAAAGGACAGAAAAGACATCACTTGCCTCCTAGCAGACGCTTGAACAGACTGGGCTTGACGTACTCCGTAAAGCGCAGGGGTTTTTCTTCGCCCAGATAGCGGGCCACAACATCCTGATAGGCTTCCGAGACGTCAGAGCCTTTCAGGTGAATAGACGGCATGCCCTGGTTGGAGGCCTGTAGTACGGCCTCTGATTCCGGAACGACACCGATCAGCTTGATGCGAAGAATGTCTTCAATGTCCTGTAGAGATAGCATCTCGCCACCCTCGACCCGTTTTGGGTTATAACGAGTCAGCAACAAAAATTCCTTAATAGGCTCCTCGCCCTTGACTGCGCGCCGGGACTTTGACGAAAGAATACCCAGCACTCGATCCGAGTCACGTACGGAGGATACTTCCGGATTGGTCACAACCAGTGCATCATCAGCAAAGTAGGCGGCCAGGAGTGCACCGGTTTCAATACCAGCCGGCGAGTCGCAAACGATGTAGTCGAAGCCCATTTCCTTGAGGTCATTCAGGACTTTCTCGACACCTTCTGTAGACAAGGCATCTTTGTCCCGAGTCTGGGATGCTGGCAGGATGTACAGGTTCTCAAGGTGTTTGTCCTTGATCAGTGCCTGATTCAGAGTCGCTTCGCCCTGGATGACGTTCACAAAGTCGTAGACCACGCGCCGCTCACACCCCATGATCAGATCCAGATTACGCAGGCCGACATCAAAGTCGACGACCGCGGTCTTGAATCCTCGCATGGCCAGGCCCGACGAAAAACTGGCGCTGGTCGTTGTCTTGCCAACGCCTCCTTTGCCTGAAGTCACCACCACAATTCGAGTCATGACGTGCGTATCCTCACTTGAAAATCGGTTTTTACAAAACAGTTATGTGCAATGTCAGTGTGACATGATGACAGACATAGATCGTGTCTGCACAGAGGTGCTGCATTTTAGTCCCGAAGTGGCTCCATCCTGAGGGTTTGCTCCTGAAGGTAGACCATTGCAGGTTTGCGCCGAATCTCGGTACCAAGCGGGCCTTCGATGACGCGATAAACGCCTGCCACAGCTACGAGCTCGGCATCCAGCGCAGTCGTGAAAATCCGTGCATGAATATCCCCCCGGGCGCCGGCCATGGCCTTGCCCCGCAGTGGACCATAAATGTGAATATTGCCGTCAGCAATCACTTCTGCCCCCTGGCTGACCACACCCATGACGATCAGGTCGGTGTCGCGGGCGTACACCCGCTGTCCTGACCTTAGCGGCCCCTGAATCACCTGCGTCGGTACGGGCTGTAATGGTTCGGCGGATGTCGTGACCGCCTCGGGCCGGGCGGCGTTGGCTTTAGGTACTGGCGTTGCGACCTGGACGGGCTCGGCAACTGAGGAGGCAGGCTGTGGCGTTGTGGTGGTTCTCTGTGTGCTGGCTGATAGCTCGACTCGTGTCAGGCCGAACTCCTGGGCCGCAGCTGCCACCGTCTCGCTGGCAACGATCCCGATCACGGGAAGCTTGTGCGAAGAGAAAGCCTCGAGCAAGGGCTCCCAATGAATGGGTTCGTCGAGGCCAGACGCATCGATCACCACCGATTCACCCATGAAGAAGCTTCCTGCTTCCTGCATGCGCTGGTTCAGCTCGGCTATCACCCTGGAAAGATCGCTGTCACGAATGACCGCGCGAATGGCGTAAAGGGTTGCGCTTTTGAATTCAAGTGAAGGAGTTGAGTCAGTCATAGTCATGCCGAACGGGTTGCCCAGGTGTCTCTGAGTGTCGTCACACGATTGATCACGGGGTTCTCCGGGGTGCTGTCGATGCTGTCATAGGCGAAGTATCCCAGTCGCTCAAATTGCCAGATACCTGCCTTCAGGTCTGTTCCCGGCTCGAGCCATCCCTGGACGGTGCGAACCGAGTCAGGATTCAGATGTTCCAGAAAGTCTGCGTCGCCCGCATCCGGATAGGCTTCCCGGAAAAGACGGTCATATAGTTGAAGCTTCACTGGCGTGGCATGTCGAGCGCTGACCCAGGTCACAGTCCCTTTGACCTTGACGCTATCAGCGCCAGGTGTGCCACTGCGTGTGTCTGGCAGATACTCTGCGTGGACTTCGGTCACATTGCCTTGCTCATCCTTCACGCATCCGGTGCACTTGACCACATAGGCATACTTCAGACGTACCATGTTGCCGGGAAAGAGGCGGAAATACTTTTTAGGTGGAACTTCCTCGAAGTCCTCGCGCTCGATCCAGACCTCACGCGCGAACGGGAACTCACGCTGTCCTGCTTCAGGTATATGCGGATGACGAGGCGCGGTGCAAAGTATCTCCTCGTGTTCGGGCCAGTTGGTGATGACCAGTTTGACCGGGTCCAGAATGGCCACTGCGCGGGGCGCGACAGGGTCCTGGCTGTCACGCAGGGCCTGATCCAGCAGACTGTAGTCAATCCGGGAGTTGGATTTCGAGACCCCGGTCCTCTCACAAAAGAGTTTAAGTGCCTGTGGAGTGTATCCTCGCCTTCTCAGTCCAGCCAGTGTCGGCATCCGTGGATCGTCCCAGCCTGATACGTGGCCTTCCTTGACCAGTTGCAGCAGCTTGCGCTTGCTGGTGACCACATAGCTTACATTCAGCCGGGCAAACTCGTACTGGCGGGGCAGGGGGCGACTCAGGCAGCCAATGTCTGCGAGCGTTTCGAGTGTCCAGTCATAGAAAGGACGCTGGTCTTCAAACTCCAGCGTGCAGATGCTATGGGTAATGCCTTCGAGCGCATCTTCGATTGGGTGTGCCCAGGCGTACATCGGGTAGATACACCATTTGTCGGCAGTGCGATGGTGTGGCGCATGCCGGATCCTGTAAATGACGGGATCGCGCATGTTCATGTTGGGAGACTGCATGTCGATTCGTGCGCGCAAGGCCAGACTGCCATTGGGGTGCTGCCCCGCCCGCATCTGGGTGAATCGCTCAAGTGATTCTGCTGCAGGCCGGTCCCGCCAGGGACTGTTCCTGCCTGGTGATGTCAGGGTGCCACGGCTCTCGCGCATCTGCTCTGGTGACTGTTCATCGACGTAGGCGTGTCCGGCTTCAATCAACTTGCAGGCGAATTCAAACATGACATCGAAGTAGTCGCTGGCAAAGAACAGGTGGGACTGTCCGTCAACATTCCAGTCGTAGCCCAGCCAGTGAACGGCGTCGATGATGGCATCGACGTAGGCCTGCTCCTCTTTCTCCGGGTTGGTGTCATCGAACCTCAGGTGACAGATGCCATCGTACTCTTTTGCGAGTCCGAAATTCAGCCAGATGCTTTTAGCGTGGCCGATATGTAAAAATCCGTTCGGTTCTGGCGGAAACCGCGTCCGAATCCTGGCGCCATCAGGTGGGGCTTCAAGTAGCGATTGCGCAGTTGCGGGCGGACGCTGCCAGCGTTTGCCTGCAAACTTGTTGTTTCGCAGGTCTGCATCGATGGCTTGACGCAAAAAATTGGATGTGGAAGGTGCCACTTCAGGAACAGTCATGGAAGGTTTGCTTTCTCTTGTGTCAAGTGAACATGAAACATAAAGTCACATTTTGCCATGACACGTCTACACTTACGCCTATATGGAAAGTATGCGCCTATTCTTTGCCCAGACCCAGCTGGGTCTGCTGAGCGGATTTCTGCACGCGTTTGCAGTGCTGGCACTCGGCCTGATCTGGATGCTGTTCTTCTGGGACCTCTATGCAAGAGGGAAAGACTCTGATGCGTTCCGGTTCTGGTTGCGCGTGTTCGCCTTGACAGCCTACAGCGCACTGGCCCTGGGCCTGGTGACGCTGGTTCAGAGTGGGCTGGTCCTGCCGCTGGCGATCGAGCGCATGGGAAATGTACTGGGTCCGCTGCTGCTGGGCGTCGTTCTTGTGACCTTTGCCATCCGTTCCACTACATTTGGCGTGATGCTCTACAGCCGGCATCGTGTCACGCAGGGGGTGTTCAGAGTCAGTTTGTTCGTCACGGCCATCGGGCTGAGTGTCGTGGTGATGGGTATCTCGGTGCTGGAGAGCTGGATGCGGGCGCCTGCCGGTGCGGCATTGCTTGATGGGCAGTTCCGGATTCTGGATTGGTTCGAGGTGATATCCAATCCGCAATTGCCTTTGCAGCTGGTCGTAGTCGGCCTGACGACAGTGCTGATGCTTTCCAGTGTGGTTGTTTCAAGCTGGGCCCTGCAAATGAACACGGCCGGCGAGGCTGGCAAGCCTGCTGGTGCGATCCGGCTGTCGGTCTGGATCGGGTTGCTGTGCACGCTGGCCGTGCTGCCGCTTTGGGAATATATTCTTTCCGGACCTTCAGGGGATTTGTCGAACGTGATCAGATTACTGGCAGGTGAAACCGATGTCGAGCCACACGAAAGCGCGTTTGTCCAGGTCGGCCGAGCCTTGCTGATCATCTGGCCGTTACACCTGCTGGCGCTTCTGGTTGCGCTGTCCCAGATGTACGCCGGGCGCCCGCAGCCACAGCCCACCGGACTTGGGCGAGTGACACTGCTTGGTGCGATCTCAGGCCCCCTGATGTGTCTGGGGCTCTGGCTGCTTCTGTATCTCGGCAAAGGGGCAGATATGGTGGTGGGACAGCTGTTGTTCGCCGATCTCGTCACCCCGGTTCAGACCCAGTATCTCTTTCTGGGGCTTCTGATGAGTAGTGTGCTGGTCGTGGTGGTCATGTACGGATGGATGCGTCTGACTTATCAGGCGCTGGCCTCAGGGGTGGTGACGGTGCACAGGCCAAAGGCGGTGCTCTCATGATCGAGTCCTTATCTGCCTCGACCGGTCTGCTCGCCAGTGATCCGATGTTCTGGATGCCTCTGGCACTGTACGTACTGGTTCTGTTTCTTCTGGCTGGACTGGTCGTGCTCGATGGGTTTGACATGGGGTGTGGGCTGCTGATGCCCTGGATCAAACCGGTCGCGCGCAGCCGTGTGCTCGATGCGCTGACTGCCTGGCGGGGTGCCAACGAATCCTGGGTGTTACTGCTGTTCGCGGTTTTCATGTCAGCGTTTCCTATAGGCTGGGAGCCGATGCTGTCCGAGATGTTCGTGCCGGTGATGTTGCTGGTGACGGGGTCGGCACTGCGAAGCCTGGCATTCGAATTTCGCGCACGTGCATCGATGGGTCAGCAGGAATTCTGGAACATGCTGTTTAGCTTTGGGGCACACTGCAGCGTCGCGGGGCTGGGCTTGTGGCTGGCGAAGTATGTGAACGGTCCGGATCAGGATATGAGTGACTGGGCGTTTGTTGTGTTGGTGGTGATCGCAGTGGCTGCAAACGCCATTGTGCTGGCAACGAGCTGGATGCTGACCTGGTCCAATGGTGTCATCAGACATTTTTCAGCGCGTGTCGGCGTTGCGACAGTCAGGTGGGTTGCCGCAGGCATGGTGGCGGTCTCGTTGGTGCTGGCCCTGACCAATCCGGCCATCTATTACCGCTGGACCCATGTTGAAACCCTGCACATCGCATCTGTCGCCTGGGTGTTGATGTTGACCGGGTTTGTTGTGCTCGACCGGCAGTTAAGAGGCGTGGCGACCAGTCCCCAGGCGAAAATCTGGTGGAGTCCGCTGGTGATTGCAGCATGTCTGAATCTGCTCATGCTTGGTGGTCTGGCCTACAGTTATTTTCCGTTCCTGGTTCTCGACAACCTGACCGTCTGGGATGCTGCTGCCTCTAGAGAGTCTCTACGCTGGGTGATGGCCGGGGTTGTGGTTTGTGCACCGATCTTGCTCGTCTTCAACGTGCTGGGGTACTGGCGTCTTTTCCGGTTCAAGCCCGTGCGGTTCGATTGATGACTGCGCCGGTCGTTGATCAGAATATTGAGGATCCCGCCAGCCGCGTTCTATCGCAGGTGTTCGGACACGTGTCTTTCAGAGGTCCGCAACAGACTGTCATTGAACACGTGATTGCGGGGTTTGACGCACTCGTGCTGATGCCGACAGGTGGTGGCAAGTCGCTTTGCTATCAGGTCCCGGCCCTGGTGCTCGACGGGGTGGCGGTTGTTGTCAGCCCGCTGATTGCACTTATGCACCAGCAAGTCGAACATTTGCTTCGACTTGGGGTGCCAGCGGCGAGTCTGGATTCGTCCCAGTCAGGTCAGGACAATTTCCAGACAGAGCAGGCACTCCTGAGAGGAGATGTCAAGATTCTGTATGTGTCGCCAGAGCGGCTTTCCGGTCAGCGGCTGCCCGGCTTGCTGGATAGGGTACAGTTGTCACTGTTTGCCATTGATGAGGCGCACTGTGTGTCGCAATGGGGGCATGACTTCAGGCCAGAGTACATGACGCTGTCGATGCTGGGTCGGCGCTGGCCTGATGTGCCGCGTCTGGCACTCACGGCAAGTGCAACCGAGGCGACAGCACAGGAGATCATCGCGCGTCTCGGTTTGCCTGAAGCAAGGGTATTCAGGACCAGCTTTGATCGTCCCAATCTGGATTACCGGATTGTCGCCAAGGACGACGTGCGTCGTCAGCTGGTTCGCTTCATTCAGGAGATCAACCACACCGGGCACGATCCGGCCAGCGGGATTGTCTACTGCGCCTCGCGTGCCCGCACCGAACAGATAGCAAGCTGGTTACGGGATTCAGGACTGACTGCCCTGGCCTACCATGCGGGGCTGGACAACGCAGACCGACAGACCCGCCAGCGCCAGTTCATATCTCAGCCAGGATGTGTGATGGTGGCGACCATCGCGTTTGGAATGGGCATCGACAAGCCTGATGTACGGTTCGTGGCGCACGTCGATGTTCCGCGTTCGATGGAGGGGTATTTCCAGGAAACAGGGCGCGCAGGGCGTGACGGGCAGGCCGCAGTCGCCTGGATGTGCTGGGGGCTTGACGATGTGGCAAGGGCCAGTCGCCCGTCCGATCAGCAGCAAAGTCAGCAGCGGCTACTCGTCCAGCAGCAGGCTTATGAAGAGATGCTGGCGTTCTGTGCCAGCAGTACCTGCAGGCGCCAGACGCTACTGGCACACTTTGGCGAGGCTATTGCACCCTGTGGCCACTGTGACAACTGTCTCGCTGGATCGCCAGACATGGACGTCACGATCGCCGCCCAGAAGCTGCTTTCAGCTGTCTATCGGCTATGGCGTGAGCGCGGCCAGCGATTTGGTGCGAGTCATCTCATCGACATCCTGCGTGGGCGCAAGACGCGGCGGGTCGAGGAGTTCGATCATCGCACGCTTAGCGTCTTTGGTATCGGTTGCGACTGGAGTGTGCGACAGTGGCGACGCTTGCTGCTGCAACTGGTGGCCGAGCGGTTTCTGGTGATGGATGACGAAGGCTACCGCACGCTCGCCCTGACTGATGCCAGCGTGCCCGTGCTGAAATCTCAACGTAGAATTTTCATGCGTGCTGCAGATCTTGGCGGCTAGCAGACCGATCAGGTCACTTGGTCAGAATGATTTCAGTTGTCATTTCGTTCAGCACGCATGCATCGCGCAATCATTACTGCGCTCAGCAGCAGGATCGCAGAACACAGTGCCATGATCACGACAAACCCCTGGTCAAACGCCCGATGGGCTGCAGACAGGACCGCGCCTCCCAGGGCGTCAGGCAGACTGGTGGAAACAGCTGTGGCGAGGTCTATGCTGTCGCGGGCGGACCGGATCAAGGTGTCGTCGAGTTCGGCATGATGCGGTATCGAGAGCGAGCTTGAGTAGACAGAATTGAGCAGGCTACCCAGTGTGGCAATGCCGAGCGCGGCGCCGAATTCGTACGACACTTCCTCGATCGAGGCGGCCATGCCAGCCTGACTAGCGGGTGCGTTCAATAGCATCGCACTGGATGCAGCGGTCATGGCCGCACCGATCCCGACACCGATCATGATAAACGTCGGAAGCTGCAGCCAGAGTGTGGACGTCATCACCAGCAAGTATCCCCAGAATCCGATCCCTGTCAATGCGAGAGAAAGCCAGAGCATTCTGTGCACGCCTATCCGTTGCAGGAAGTGACCGCTGAGAGGGCCGGCAAAGAAGGCTGCCAGTGGAATAGGCAGGATTGCCAACCCTGCGTACAAGGGGGAGAGTCCGGCAACCAGCTGGAATCGCTGGCTGATCGCAAGCTCCAGCCCCATGAGAGTGGCGCAGGCCACCAGCGCTGTCATCGCGCCCGCGCTAAAGACCCGGTTGTGAAACAGCCTGAAATCGATTAGTACCACTCCTGTGAGCGATTGCCGCAGCACAAACAGTCTGGCTGCCGTAGCGCTGGCGATAAGTGCAACCAGCGCCTGCCAGAGTGAACGGCTGGCTGTACTGAGTTCCTTGATGGCGAATGTGAGTCCGACCAGGGCAACCATGATCAGGATGGATGACAGCAGATCAAAAGGTCGGTCCGGATTGGACTGGCCCTTCGGGATCCAGATAGCTGCAAACACGATGGCCAGGACGATTACAGGTACATTGAGCAGGAACACAGAACCCCACCAGAAATACTCGAGCATGAGCCCGCCTACGATGGGTCCCAGCGCGGCACCTCCAGACGCAATTGCTGCCCAGATCCCGATGGCCACTCCACGCTCGTGCGGGTCTTCGAATACATGCCGGATGATGGCCAGCGTAGCGGGCATCATCATGGCAGCACCCACAGCCAGCAGCACACGGGCGGCGATCAGAGCCTGTGGTGCGGGAGAGAAGGCGGCAATGAGCGAGGCCGTTCCGAACACCACCAGCCCGCTCATGAACATGCGCTTGTAACCGTATCGATCTGCCAGTGCGCCAGCGCCGGGCAGCAGCCCTGCAACGGTCAGTGCGTAGGCGTTGACGATCCAGAGTTTCTGCGTGGCTGATGCGCCCAGATCCTGCGTCAGATGTGGCAACGCAAGGTACAGCACCGTGACATCGACAACAATGAGAAACAGTGCACTCGAGATGATTGCGAGGATGAGCCAGCGGTGTCGGGACTGCATGGAGTTCTGTTGCCTGAAAAGCGAGCGGCTTACGGGTGCGTCTTGAGGGTGGGAGCGACGGTAGCCTTCAGAGGGGCTAGGACTCTTCGGCAGGGGATGCTCCCTTTGGGGGGGCAGTCCGAGGTGCAGCCAGGTTGTCCTGGTTGCAATGCGACCACGAGGAGTTCGTTGCAGGAATCCGTTCTGGATCAGATAGGGTTCAATGACGTCTTCAATCGTATCGCGCTCTTCGCCGATCGCGGCGGCCAGGCTTTCGACACCGACAGGGCCGCCGTCAAACTTGTAGATGATTGCTTCGAGCAACTTGCGATCCATGAGATCAAGCCCGAGCGGATCAACGTCAAGCATGCTGAGCGCCAGATTCGCAACATCTGCCGTGATGCGTCCATCGGCTCTCACTTGCGCATAATCGCGCACACGACGCAGCAATCGATTGGCAATGCGGGGGGTTCCACGTGAGCGTCGGGCGATCTCCATGGCGCCGTCTTCGCTGATCCCGGCCTTGAGCAGGCTGGCACTGCGTGTCACGATGCTTGCGAGTTCGTCATGGGTGTAGAAATCGAGACGAGACACAATCCCGAACCGGTCTCTGAGCGGGTTGGTCAGCATGCCCGCACGGGTGGTGGCGCCAACCAGCGTGAATGGTTGCAGGTCGAGCTTGACACTGCGAGCGGCTGGACCTTCGCCAATCAGAATGTCAATCTGAAAGTCCTCCAGCGCTGGATAAAGAATTTCCTCGACGACGGGAGACAACCGGTGGATCTCGTCAATGAACAACACATCATTGCGTTCCAGATTGGTCAGCAGGGCGGCGAGGTCTCCCGGACGCTCCAGTACCGGGCCTGATGTCTGGCGCAGATTCACCCCCATCTCGTACGCCACAATGTGGGCCAGTGTCGTTTTGCCAAGTCCGGGGGGACCGAACAGCAAGACGTGGTCGAGTGATTCTGCGCGTGCTCGCGCAGCTTCGATGAAGATCTGCAACTGTTCACGCACGGCCTGTTGGCCGACATACTCTTGCAGTGCTTTGGGGCGAAGGGCTCGTTCGACAGACTCTTCATTGGAAGAGGTGGGTGCCGGACTCACAACCCGTGAGGCTTGTTGCTGACTTGATAGATTGTCTGACTGGATGGCCATGGTTACCGCTACACGTAGATTCGAATTCAATCGTACACTAAGCGAGTCAGTACACGATTCATTTGCGGGCCAGAGTTGCCATTATGGACAGATCCATGCAGACACCATCACATACAAAGTTTGAAGTGCCCACTTTTGCGGACGTTGAACACGCAGCACGTACGCTGGCCGGCGTTGCCACCCGCACCCCCGTGCTGCACAGTCGCACACTAAACGGACGACTGGGGGCAGAAGTGTTTTTCAAGGCAGAACCCTTGCAAAGGACCGGTGCGTTCAAGTTCAGGGGGCTTACAACTCTATTGCCAATCTGGACGGGAACGCACGCAAGGCCGGGGTGCTGACCTACTCGTCTGGCAACCATGCCCAGGCCATCGCACTGGCTGGAAGCTTGCTGGGGGTCAAGACAACCATTGTCATGCCGCAGGACGCACCGGCCGCCAAGAAGGCGGCGACCCAGGGGTATGGTGCCAACATCGTCACCTATGATCGATACACCGCGGATCGTGAGGGAATTGCCAGCGAGATCGCCAGAGAAACAGGGGCGGTGATTATCCCGCCATATGATTATCCGCATGTGATCGCGGGTCAGGGTACGGCTGCAAAGGAACTGTTTGAGGATGTCGGACCGCTGGATGTGTTGCTGGTATGCCTGGGTGGGGGCGGCTTGCTGTCCGGCAGTGCACTTTCTGCGTCCGCACTTTCTCCTGGTTGCGAAGTCTACGGCGTTGAGCCGGAGCTTGGCAACGATGGTCAGCGTTCGTTCAGGTCTGGCGAGATCGTTACCATCACACCGCCCAAATCGATTGCCGATGGAGCTTTGACACCTTCTGTTGGCCGTTTGCCGTTTGCAATCATTCAGGACAAAGTCACCGATATTCTGACCGTCAGTGATGAACAACTGGTGCAGACGATGCGCTGGTTTGCCCAGCGCATGAAGCTGGTTGTTGAGCCTACAGGGTGTCTGGCTGCGGCGGCAGTGATGCAAGGTGTTTATCCCGTTCAGCCGGGTACCCGCATCGGTGTCATACTCAGTGGTGGTAATGTAGACTTGAGCGCATACGGTCATCTGCTGGCAGGTTGAGTGGGTGCGGTGAAGAAATGATGCTCCGACCGGGTTAGATCGGAGTGTGACTGGAGTGAACTGGCATGAAGATTCTGGTGGTTGGTGGTTCAGGTTTTATTGGTCAGTACCTGATTGGCCGACTCGTCAAGGCCGAGCACAGGGTCTATGTGCCGACCCGGCGCCAGCCCAGTGCCCGGGAGTTGCTCGTATACCCGACTGTTACGGTCATGGAGCGTGACGTTCACGACGATGCGCAACTCGATTCGATCGTACGCGGAATGGATGGGGTCATCAATCTGGTCGGTATTTTGCACAGCCGCCCGGGCGACCCTTACGGTCCTGATTTCGAGAAAGCGCATGTGGAGCTGCCGCGGCGACTTGCGCAGGCATGCGTTCGAAATGGCGTGCCCCGACTGCTCCATGTCAGCGCGCTTGGCGCCAGCCTCCAGGGTAGCAGCCAGTACCTGCGTTCAAAGGGAGCGGGTGAGGCGGCCTTGCAAGAGGTCTGTGCCAGTTCTGATTCGTTTCATGTCACGATTTTCCGGCCGTCGGTCGTATTTGGGCCAGGCGATCACTTCATGAATATGTTTGCCGGTTTGGCCAGATTCTTTCCAGTGCTGCCTCTTGCAGGTAGCACCGCCCGGATGCAGCCTGTGTTTGTGGGCGATGTTGCTCAGGCGATTGTCCGCTCCCTTGACAGGAGTGATGCCTGCGCGCAGGTGTATGAACTCGCCGGTCCGAAGGTCTATACGCTGGGCGAACTGGTCGAACTTGCTGCGAAATGGAGTGGGCATCCCCGAAAGATTATTGCGCTACCCATGTCGATTGGTCGACTGCAGGCCAGGTTTTTTGAGATTCTGCCTGGAGAGCCCTTGATGAGCCGTGACAATCTCGATTCATTGCTGACGGACAATGTTCTGTCATCAGACTCTCAACAGTCCGTGCTGGGCATCGTACCAACACCGCTCGAGGAGGTCGCGCCAGCCTATCTGCGTCGGCCAGCGGTCACCTGATCGCTGAGGTTAGTGGGCTCGAGGTCCGTCAGGACTGGGCAGCGAACCTATGCCTCCTGTCTGATATATCCATGTGTATGCTTGTTTCGCTGTCCTTGTAGATCAACTGTGCCGTTGGGCGTTCCTGGTTGCGCTGTTAGCTCCGGGAGTTTCTCCAATCCGCTTGTGTCGTCAATGTCAGGATCTGCATCAGAAGAAACGGACCCCGGGACAATCCTGGACGGGGGGTCAGGTGATCTGCCACGGCGACGACGTTTGTGTACGGTGCTTTTAGGGCGTAAGCTGCTGCTTTCTTCTACAAAACATAAAACTTTCTGGAGACTATATGGCTCGCATTCCATACGCTGATCTCACCAATCCCGAGGCCAAACCACTGGTCGAGCGCATTGTCGCCGAACGCGGCGAGGTGCTCCATCTATACCAGATGCTCCTGCATAGCCCTCCGGTCGCAGAAGGCTGGCTCAAATATCTGACGGCTATTCGTCAGCAGTGTCAGCTATCTGGTGCCTTGCGTGAACTTGTGATCATGCGAGTGGCTCAGATCAACGGTGCTCCATACGAGGCAGACCAGCATCGTCCGTATGCATTGCGTGAAGGCGTATCTGAAAAACAGCTCGATGCTCTTCAGGACTGGTCCGAGCATCGAGACTTGTTTGACGAGATGCAGCGTGCCGTACTCGCCTATACCGATGCCATGACACGCGACATTCATGTGCCTGAGGAGATCGCTGCAGCCGTGCGCGAAGAGTTTGATCACCGGACACTGGTCGAACTGACGGCGACAATTGCTGCCTACAACATGGTTTCCCGCTTTCTGGAAGCGATGGCAATCCATTCCGATGATGATACGGCCGCCTGACTGTTACTTGAAACGAAAGGAGCCAGCCGTCAATTGACGGCTGGCTGTGGTCGGGCCAGCTCAATTCCCATGGTTTCGATCGAGCGCAGGATGTCCAGCAGCAGTTCTTCTTGCACAGCCAGAAACCGGGAGTAGTCGTCGGTTGGCACCTGGGCACGCACCTCGATATCAAGCTGGCCTGGCGCCATGCCGATCAGGCGCACGCGAGGTGTTCCCTTGCCTTGTTCCACCATGGCGTGTGACGCCACCAGTGATCTGATGGTTGCGAGCAAGGTATCAACCTTGTCGATTGGCGTGTTGTTTCGCAGGCAGATCGTCTGTTGCATCAGACATCTGTTGCGGCGCGTCAGGTTGATGATCTGCATCTTGGCTAGATCACTGTTTGGAACTGTCACAAGCGTCCCGTCAAGGGCGCGTATTCTACTTGAGCGACTGCCGACCATTTCGACTGTTCCTCGTTCGGATCCGAAGCTGATGGTTTCCCCAATCCTGAACGGACGATCAGCAAACAGTGAGAGCCCCCCGAACAGATTCTCGATCGTAGACTGGGACGCAAGCGCCAAGGCGAAGCCACCGGCACCGACCCCTGCAACCAGGCCGAGGGCCGGAATCCCCATTTCGTTCGCACCGTAAATGAGGATGCCACCAGACGACCCAATCGCAAAGATTCTGGCCGTCAGCCGAAGCAGATGTGCATCGAAGCTGTTGCTAGCAACCTTGGGCGAGTGGATGATGACTTCCACCAACAAAAAGGATGCGATCCAGGCTGCCCAGGCAGAAACGCCGTAGAGGAAGGCTGTGGTCAGTAACACCTCCGCTTGCGCAAACACGCCTGACGGATTGATATGGTCGATCACGAACCAGACGCTGACAAAATAAAGCACCAGCAAACACATCGGCATCGTGAATCGCCAGGCAAGTCGCTGCAGCGCTGACCCGTGCCGGCTTCGCCTTGCAATCAGTCGACTCCACCCGTATGCCATAAGAATGACAAACAGGCCAACCAGGGTAATCGCGATCATTTTCCAGATTGGCGTGTTGAGGTGGATGGCTTTAAGTGATTCAGGAATGCGGTCGACAATCGCGTCCGGGAAAAGAGGGCCGGTTGCGTGGATATGTTCGAGGCGCATGCGGGGGTAACGGCGCGGCTGAATCGGTGCATGATCGACCAGACGCAGCATATATTCTTGCAAGTGATGAATGCTCTGCGCAGTGAACAGATATTCGCCAGCATGCGGACCGGATTGCACTCTGGCGATCTGGATGTCGGTTCCCGGAATAGTCCATCGAGGCGGGAGATCGGACTCTCCGGGAAGGGCACCCGGGATTGTGTCGATGTCAACGGCAGATAGTCTTGCCAGAATGTCGGCGAGATAGGTAATCGCCGCGTTTCCGGCCTTGACTCGGTTGGCCGGCGGTATTTCGCTCAGATCGAGCAGGCTGCGCAATCGGCTGAAGGTATATCTGATTTCTGCGAGGTTCTCGAATGTCTTCTGGTCTTTGTACTGCGCATGCTGCTCTTCAAGCTGATGAATGCCCGCAACAAGTGATGCGTAGGTCCCGCCAGGACTGTAACGGTTGACCGGCGCAAGCGCACTGTGTGCGGGCGTCAGAGAGGTTGTTGCGTGCGCGGCGGATAATGTGCCGGACATGGACAGCGTGAACAAGGCTAACAGGAAGAGCAGGCCGATGAAACGCGTTAGTCTCAGGCCTGGATGGCCACGTCGAGAAATATGCATCGATGACATATCCATAATGTAAAGGACATTCAAGCGCAAGTATGCAGGGGATTTACGACGATCCTGTTGCGAAAAGATCAACTCACAGAAGCGCAGAAGCGGGGTCGCTACCGCGCCAGATGCTTGAGCGCAAGCCGGATACCTTCAGATACCTCAACGCCTTCGGGCAGGGATTTGACCGCTGCGGCACATTCCTTCTCCGAGTAACCCAGTGCGGTCAGCGCTGCCAGAATGTCGGCATGGTTCGAGACAAACGCCTGCGTGCCAAGCGTAAGGTCTGCGCCAAGTTTACCTTTCATTTCGAGCAGCAGTCGCTCGGCAGTTTTCTTTCCGATACCGGGGACACGCACAAGTCTTGCGGTCTCCTGGGTGCTGATGGCGTGTGCCAGATCGTCGACCGACAGGCCTGAGAGCACGGCCAGTGCAATTCTTGCGCCGATACCGGTGACTTTGATCAATTCGCGAAACGCAGCCCGCTCCTGCGGGCTGGCGAATCCATAGAGCAACTGGGCATCTTCGCGCACGACGTGATGAATCAGCAAGGTGACTTCTGCTCCGAGATCGGGCAGATTGTAGAAGGTCGCCATGGATACATCGATTTCGTAACCGACACCGTGGACATCCAGTCCGACTCTGGGAGGGGACTTCTCGTATAGCTTGCCAGTCAGTCGACCAATCATCGTGACGATTCTCCAGGAAGTTCTTTCAAACGAAGCCGGCCTCGACGAGACCCTGACCGGGTCGACCGCCCAGCTCCCACACTCCACCCCATTTTTTCTAGTTGAACCGCCAGTGGCGCCATATGCGCATGACAGATGGCGCAGGCGAGGGCATCAGCTGGATCCGATCCGGGTGTTGCGTTGAGGTTGAGCAATCGCTGCACCATGTCTTGCACCTGCTGCTTGGCCGCTTTACCGTGTCCCACGACGGATTTCTTGATCTGTAATGCCGTGTACTCGTGGACCAGAAGATCACTGTCAGCCAGCGCACACAACGCCGCACCACGGGCCTGACCAAGCAGCAAGGTGGTTTGCGGGTTGGTGTTGACGAACACAATTTCGAGTGCAGCCACATCAGGACGCGTATCACGCACCACTTCACGCAGGTTGTCCAGAATGATTTTCAGTCGGGCAGGCAGGGTCGCCTGGGCGTCAATCAAAATGGTGCCACTTGCGACATACTGCATGTTTGCACCTTGTACGTCGATCACCCCGAAGCCTGTGCGCCTGAGTCCGGGGTCAACGCCCAGTATCCGCATCACGCCGCCTTAGTGACGGAAATGTCGCATGCCAGTCAGTACCATGACGACTCCACGCTCGTTGGCAGCGGAAATGACCTCTTCGTCGCGCATGCTGCCGCCTGGTTGAATGACACACTTTGCGCCTGCATCAACCACGACGTCCAGACCGTCACGGAACGGAAAAAATGCGTCTGAGGCCACTGCGCTGCCCTGCAGAGACAAACCTGCATTCTGGGCCTTGATGCTTGCGATGCGGGCGGAATCAACCCGACTCATCTGGCCTGCACCGACCCCTAGCGTCATGCCCTGACCTGCATACACAATTGCGTTGGATTTGACGAACTTGGCCACCTTCCAGGCAAACAGCATATCCTGCATTTGTTCTTGCGTGGGTTTGAGGTCACTCACCACCTTGAGAGCGCTCATGTCCAGCGTTTCGCTGTCTGGTGTCTGGACTAGCCAGCCGCCGCCCACGCGCTTGATGTCAAAGGTGTTCTGCGCGGTGCCTAGTGGTACTTCAAGTACCCGGACGTTCTTCTTGTGTCCCAGGACCGACAATGCCGAGCCTTCGTAGGCAGGGGCGAGAAGAACTTCAAGAAACTGGCCTGATACCGCTTCCGCCGTGGATGCGTCGACAGGCCTGTTAAAGGCAATGATGCCGCCAAAGGCCGAGGTCGGATCAGTCCGGAGTGCTTTCTGATAGGCCTCGTAGATGGTTTCTCCAGTTGCAACTCCGCACGGATTGGCATGCTTGATGATGACGCATGCGGGACCCTCGAAGCTGCGTACACACTCCCAGGCGGCGTCGGCATCGGCAATGTTGTTGTATGAGAGTTCCTTGCCCTGCAATTGCCGGAAATTGGCGAGCAGCCCACTGCCGGAGACCGGGTCGCGATAGAAAGCAGCCGACTGCTGGGGATTCTCGCCGTAGCGCAGTGTCTGTTCGCGCTGGACCTGCATGGTCAGCGTACGAGGCCAGCTCTCGCGTTCGGCACATGTCTGGGCATCGGGTTCCTGCGCCGTGAGGCTGCTCAGATAGCTTGCAATGGCACCATCGTAGGCTGCCGTGTGCGCATACACCTTGGTCGCCAGAGACAGGCGCAATGCGAAGCTGGTTTGTCCGTGATGCTGGTCCATCTCCTGGAGCACCCGGGTGTAATCTGCCGGATCAATGACGACGGTGACGCCGCCAGCTTTATTGCCATGGTTCTTCGCAGCTGCGCGCAGCATCGCTGGTCCGCCGATGTCAATGTTCTCGATCGCGTCGTCGAACGTGCAGTCAGGTCTGGCAATCGTTTCGCGAAACGGATAGAGATTCACAACTAGCAGGTCGATCCGGTCGATGCCGTGTTGCGCCAGCGTGTCCATATGCTCGGTGGTGTCGCGTCTGGCCAGCAGGCCGGCATGAATCCGGGGATGCAGGGTTTTGACGCGGCCATCGAGAATCTCTGGCGAGCCGGTATGGTCAGCTACTTCGGTCACAGGCAAACCGGCTTGGGCAAGCTGTCTGGCTGTTCCCCCTGTTGAGAGAAGTCGGACATTTCGCGCATGCAGAGCCCGGGCGAAGTCGATGACACCGGTTTTATCGGAAACAGAGATCAGTGCGGTCTGGATTTTCATGATGGTCGGCTCGTTCAATCAGGGAATCGTAAGGGGCTGGGCTCAGTCGTCGATCAGTTTGTGTGCAAGAAGCTTCTTGCGCAACGTGTTGCGCGTGATGCCGAGATACACCGCTGCGCGTGACTGGTTGCCTTGTGCTCGTTCCATGGCGGCTTCAAGCAACGGCTTCTCGACACAGGAGATAACCATGTCCCACATGCCGCGAGGCTCAATGTCACCGAGATCTTCGAAGTAAGCTTTTAGATTGAGTCGGACAGACTCATCAAGGGATGGAATGGTTTTCATGTCGTGTTCAAAAGGTCAGTCAGGCAGGTGTTCCGGTCAGGCAGCCAGCTCAAGCGGTGCAAGTGCGTCCGTTTGAGTGGCCTGATGCCTGAGCCAGGATTCGATAGTCTGATATTGTTCCGAGGTGGTTTCCAGTACGTTGATCTGATCAATCAGCGTCTGGCTTGCGGGCATATCTGACAGGTACCAGCCTATGTGCTTGCGCGCTGTTCGCACTCCGGTGTACTCACCGTAAAATCGGTAGTGATCATCCAGGTGCGTCAGCAGCAGTTCGGTCAGTTCCTGCAGGGAGGGTGGTTCAAGTTTTTTTCCTGTTCTCAGGAAATGGTCGACTTCCCTGAAAATCCAGGGGCGACCCATGGCGGCCCGGCCAATCATGACAGCATCAGCGCCAGTCCATGCGAGGACCGCCCGTGCTTTTTCCGGGCTGTCGATGTCGCCGTTGGCAATGACAGGGATACGTGATTGTGCCTTGACAGCCTTGATCGTATCGTACTCGGCCTGTCCTTCGTAGCGATCGGCTCGAGTTCTTCCGTGTAACGTCAGCGCTGCAATGCCGGCCTGTTCAGCCAGTCGGGCGATCCGCAGGGCATTCCGGCTTTCACGATCCCAGCCGGTCCGGGTCTTGAGGGTGACGGGTACGCCAAGAGGGGCGCAAACCGAGACAACCGACTCCAGAATTTGCTGGACCAGCGGTTCATTTCTGAGTAAAGCTGACCCAGAGGCCACCTTGCACACTTTCTTGACGGGGCAACCCATGTTGATGTCGATGATTCGGGCGCCTTTGTCGATATTGAAGCGTGCAGCCTGTGCCATCATGGCGGGATCTGCGCCTGCAATTTGTACAGTAACCGGATCAATTTCGCCCTCATGGTTCAGGCGTCTCGATGACTTGACGCTGTCCCAGAGAGCAGGATTACTGGCAGCCATTTCTGATATGGCGTGTCCTGCGCCTAGCCGTTTGCATAACTGACGGAAAGGACGATCCGTCACGCCTGCCATGGGCGCGACAAATACGGGGTTGGGGAGTTGCCAGGAACCGATCTGCATGGGGTTATTGTATAGGACGGGGCAGGCTCCGGTTGACCTGCGTCCATCTGCACCCGCGTCAGGACCTCACCTGACGCGATTACAGATCAGGCCCGGATTCCCTGCATCAGGTGGCGCGCCAGGACAGATCTTGCTGGTCCGACCAGGTCGAGTCCGAGCAGTGTCAGGCCTGCCGCATGTTCGACAGGCGGCAGGCCTGTGGTGAAGATCCGGGACATCAGATCTGTTAGTCCGCTGGTCGAGCGGCGATCCTGTTCTCGCAGCTTTGCAAAGATCTCGAGCGCACGCGCGCTGGGCTGCTCCGTGCGTGCAATCCAGTCACGCAGGCAATGCGCCAGCGTGGCCGCATCGCGCAAGCCGAGGTTCAAGCCTTGACCAGCCACAGGGTGCAATGTCTGTGCGGCGTTGCCGATTGAAACCATTTCCCCCTGTACCGGCTCCTCGTCAAAGCTTTTGTAAAGTGCGAAGGAAACAAAAGGGGCGACCGGTGTCAGGGTGCCGAGCCTGTCTCCAAACGTACTCTGCATGGTTCTGGCGAACGCCTGGGCATCGAGCGCCAGCAGTGCCTTGCCCTGATCGGGTTTGCAACACCAGACTACGGATTGTGTCTGAGGTCCGTCGGGATGCGGAAGGATCGCAAAGGGTCCATTACGCGTGAATCGCTCGTAGGCCCAGCCGGCCATTGGATGGCTGACCGTGACCTGGCCGATCAGGGCAACCTGATCGTAGGACTCACGTCTGAGGTGTTTGCGCATACCGTCTGCCTTGACGCCAATGCGTGCTTGATAGGTCTGACCGTCTTGTTCAATCTGCACAGCCGGCTTGTCCTGGCCTTGCGGGTTCGCTTGACTGTCCTGGCTCATTTGAGCGGGCCCACCTGTACGCAAGGTGATCCCGCAGCGCTGGGCGGCTTCTAGCAGACCTGCATGCAGGCTGGCGTACCGGACTACATATCCCAGCGCGGGAACCTGCATGTCCTGGTCGCGAATCAGGGTTCTACCCAGGCGGCCAGCCTGGGAAACATGAATCGTGTGAATCGGGGCTGCGTCGTCTGGCCAGGCGCCCAGGTCGTCCAGCAGGACCCGCGTGCCTTCGTTGACCGCGATCACACGCTGGTCCTGACTGGCCTGCACACCATAGCGGGTGCGTTCGCCAGACTGGAACAATAATAGCGATGACGGGTCAGATGACAGCCTGCTCAGAAGAATGGCCAGGGCGCAACCTGTCGGTCCTCCGCCTACAATCGCGATGTCAAATCTGGGTGGGCTCATTGCGGGCCTCTATACGGCTGGTTTATTCGGAAAATGGAAATGCAAGAAACGGTAGAACAGGGACTTACCACACCCGCTCGTAGCAAAGTGGTTGCAGGTCTGCTGTCATTTTATGGCGGCTGGTTCGGTGCGCACTGGTTTTACCTTGGACGTCGTCATGCCTGGGTGTTTCCGGTCCTGGCCTGTGTACTGCTCGGCCTGGCAAGTCAGGCGCAGGTCTGGTGGGATACACCTGTGTTTTTCTTGCTGTTCATTCCGGCGGTTGCGGGCTTCATCGAAGCGATTGTGCTGTGCCTGATGTCCGACGAGAAGTTTGACGCCCGGTACAACCCGGGCTTTGTTCGTGAAACCTCGACGGGATGGGGGCCGGTAATCGTGGCGAGCACCAGCCTTTTGCTTGGAATCATTGGGCTGATGTTCTCGATTGCGCACGTTGTCCTGCACATCTGGACTCGCCTTGGCTGGCTGGATGGTCTGAATTTCTGACAACCAGCCATTTTGAGCCAAGGTTTTCAGGGTCCGGGTGCCTGCGTGAACCCCGGTCCGCCATCACGCATGATCTGTTCAATACTCTGCCGATCAACCGGCACGTCACGGGTCAGCAGTTCGCATCCTGACGGAGTAATCAGTGCATCGTCCTCGATCCGGATGCCGATATCCCATGCCCGAGGGTCGATGTCATCGGCCGGGCGCACGTATAGCCCGGGTTCGATGGTCAATACCATGCCTGGCTCCAGCAGTCGCCAGGGTGGATCTTCCTCTTTGTCAGCGACGTTACCGCCGTCAATGTGCCGGTAGGGTCCGACGTCGTGAACGTCCAGGCCCAGCCAGTGCCCTGTTCGATGCATGTAAAACCGTTGGTAGGAACCTTGTTCGATGTTGCCATCGAGATCGCCACTGAGAAATCCGACGTCAATCAGCCCCTGGGTCAGCACCTTTATCGCCGCATCATGCCCGTCGTTAAACGTCATTCCCGGTCGGGTCTGTTCGATTGCCGCTTGCTGGGCGGCCAGGACTATGTCGTACAGGGTGGCTTGAAACCCCGTGAACTGTCCACTGGCCGGGAACGTGCGCGTAATGTCAGATGCGTAGCCATCGAGCTCGCAACCCGCATCGATCAGGATCAGATCCTGGTCGCCGATGACACTGTGGCCCGCGCGGTGATGCAGAATGCAGGCGTTGGCGCCGGTCGCAACAATTGTTTCGTAGGCGACTGACTGCGCGCCCGCGCGCAGGAATACGGCGAGCAGTTCCGCTTCCAGGGCCCTTTCGGTCAGACCGGGACGGGTGGCCCGCATTGCCTGACAGTGCCCGATCGCCGCAATCCTCGCAGCTTCACGCATGGTGCCGATCTCCTCGGCATCCTTGATCAACCGGTGATGGCTCAGTTCTGTTGTCAGGTCGATCCATCGAAGAGGAACGTCCTGCTTGCCACGCGCCTGCTGACGTGCCGATGCCAGCCACCGGGTGGCCTGAGCTGGCAGGTCCGCAATCGCACAGCGACTCAAGGGCAGGAACAAATTGCCCTTGCCGGTCAAATGTTTCGAGATCCATGTGTCGAGTGATGCGATGTCCTGTGCCTCGTCGAGTCCGAATGCTTCCCGGGCTGCGTTGGGGCCCCAGCACAGACCCTCCCATATCTCGGTCTGAGGGTCTTTTTCCCGGCAGAACAAAACACTGTGGGTGACCGTGTCTGTCGCGACCAGCACTAGCCAGGCCTCAGGCTCGGTGAAGCCTGTCAGGTAGTAGAACTGGCTGTCAAACCGGAATGGGTAGGGCGTGTGTCCCGATCGAAGGGGAGAGTGGCCAGTCGGAATAACGGCGATGCCACCGCCCTGGCTACGCATCCAGTCGGCAAGGCGCTTCCTACGGTGTTGATAGGTGGAAATGGTGTGGGCAGGTTTGACCAGGCTCATGAACTCGGGAACTCCATTGGTGAAGTGATGCTCAGACCATACTACAATCCCTGACTGACCTATGGTTTTCCCTGACTGGACGTGTTTCTGATATGGACTGGTTTTCCTGGCTGACTCCTTGGGAGTTTTCACCTGCGCTGCTTGCGTGTTTTGCAGTGGGGATTTATCTGTTCGTGCGCGGCCAGAGGGTACACAAGGTGAGCATGGCCAGAAAGATCCTGTTCTGGTCGGGCATCGTGCTGATTTACCTGCCCATGCATACGCTGGTTGATTATTACGCCGAGCGCATGTTTTTCATTCACCGGATCCAGCACCTGTTTCTGCACCATGTCGGGCCACTGGTTCTGATGCTGGCATATCCCGGGTCTGTTATGCGGGCCGGTCTGCCGCTTGCCTGGCGTGCCAGGCTGCGCAGGTTCAACCATACGCGAACCGGCAAGGCGATAATCGCCTGTCTGACCAACCCCATCTTTGTGCCTGCGCTGTTCGTGTTTCTGGTGATCGTCTGGCTGATTCCGTCGGTTCAGTTCTATTCGATGCTCGACTGGCGTCTGTATCGGCTGATGAACTGGTCAGTCGTGATCAGTGGGTTCATGTACTGGAATCTGATTCTCGATCGTCGTCCGGCGCCGCCAGCGGCGATGACCCCGGGTGGGCGGGTCATTTCCCCGGTCCTCACGATGGCGCCACAGATGCTCGCAGGCGCTATCATCGCCTTCACTGAAAGAGACCTTTACCCCCTCTTTAATCTTTGCGGACGCGCGCTGGACATGTCTGCCACGACTGACCAGAGTATTGGTGGACTGACTATGTGGATTCCGGCGGCCATGGCCGAGGTGGCCGGATTGATGATTGCGTTGCGTAATCTCATGCGACTCTCTGCCCTAGGTCGCTGGGGGCGCGGACCAGTTCCTGAGAAGGTGGTCGCGCCTTCGTCAACGGGTTGAGCAGAGTGCGTTTGCTTGATCTGCGCTTGCTTTGATCAGGCCCATGTCGTGTCGCAGTCGGAAAGGCGAGTTGTTTGCCGGTGCGCTTTTCGCTGCACGGATGCGGACACGCCGCCTTGGGCAGGCGGCGTGTGCAAGTCAAAGGACGATCCTGAGATCTGGAGCAGGAATCAGGGAATCAGACCGTGGTACTTGCGTCCATAGGCCACCGTCGCAGCAAACATGCCAGCCTTGCTTCCACAGTCATAGCGATTGCCCTCATAGCGATACGCGCAGACCGAGCGCTCGTTAATCATGGCCGCAATCCCGTCGGTGAGCTGGATCTCGCCGCCTGCTCCGGGTTGGGTCTTGCGTAGATGCTCAAAAATGGTCGGATCCAGCACATAGCGCCCAACTACAGCCAGTGTGGACGGTGCGACCGATGGGTCAGGCTTCTCGACAATACCGTGGACTTTTGATGTGCGCTCGTCAATGGGGTCGGTCGAGACGATGCCATAGCGGTTGGTGTGCTCTCTCGGGACGTTTTCCACGCCCAGCACGCTGGCCTGGTGGGTCAGCGCGCAGTCGACCAGTTGAGACAGGACCGGACGGTCGGCATCGATCAGATCGTCAGCCAGCAGTACGGCAAACGGTTCGTCTCCCACGATGGGTGCTGCTGTCAGCACAGCATGACCGAGGCCCAGTGGTGCAGACTGGCGGATATAGATACAGTTTGTTTTCGGGCTGATGATGTTGCGCACAATTTCCAGCAGATCAGTCTTGTGCTTGCGTTCAAGTTCTGCCTCGAGTTCCGGTGCTGAGTCGAAGTGATCTTCAATCGAACGCTTGCTACGTCCAGTGACAAAGACGAGATCTGTCACGCCCGCATTGACGGCCTCTTCGACTGCGTACTGAATCAATGGCTTGTCAACAACAGGTAGCATTTCCTTGGGCATCGCCTTGGTGGCAGGAAGGAATCGGGTGCCGAGACCTGCAACAGGAAACACGGCTTTTCTGATAGGACGCATCTGGACCCTCTTTTAGGGAATTTGGCTGGAACTAATGGGAGGTTTACACTTCAAACTGAAGAGATTGCTAAATTTTCTGGGTATATGATAACGCGATGATCCGCCACAGACCCGCAGCACTTTCTCGAGCCGTGATCCTGAGCCTGAGCCTGGCGCTTCCGCAATGGGTGATGGCTCCCGCGTTTGCACAGCCAATGGGACTGCCCTCGATGGGCTCAGCATCGGGTTTCGATCTTTCGCCAGCGGTAGAAAGGCAGATTGGCGAGCTCATCATGACTCAGGGCCGCCGTGACCCTTCGTATGTGCATGACGCGGAGATCAACCAGTATCTGAACCGGATGGCCAGCAAGCTTGTCCGGTATGCGCCCGGAGGGGCAACCAACATTGAACTCTTTGCAGTCAGAGATCCCGGATTTAATGCTTTTGCGATGCCCGGCGGCTTCATCGGAATCAACACCGGGGTGATTGCGGTCACCGACAATGAGTCTGAACTGGCGGGTGTGGTAGCTCATGAAATTTCTCACGTCACCCAGCGGCACATTGCGCGCGGCGTTACTCAACAGAAACAGAACAACGCTGTCATGCTGGCGTCAATTGCAGGTGCACTTCTGGCTGGTTTGACTGGCGGTGTCGGTCTGGGAGCGGGTATCGCGGCATTTGGCCAGGCTGCAGCGATTGACAGGCAACTAGGATTCTCGCGTGAGGCGGAGAAGGAGGCGGACCGGGTCGGACTGCAGATGCTTGGCAAAGCTGGATACAACCCGAACGGCATGCAGGACATGTTTGCCAAACTCATGCAGGCATCCAACCTTAATCAGGGAACAACTGGTGGCGGCACCTATTTGAGCACGCACCCGCTCAGTATTGACCGGATGGGTGACATGCAGAACCGGACGCGCTCCATGGGAATGCGGGCACACCGGGATTCGGACGACTACTGGTATGTTCGCGCCCGTGCGCTGACGTCACAGAGTCATGACCGGGCGACGATGCTTCGGGTTCGAGACCGCCTTCTGGATGAGTCTGCCCGGGCCAGTGGTGTCAGGCGCTCGGCGGCGTTTCTGGCCCTGGCCGAGATGGCCAGCAGGCAGGGCCGGTTTGACGAGGCACTTGATTTCCTGGCCAAGGCGCGCCAGGGTGTGCCGGACTCCCCCTATCTGGCCCGACAACAGGCCTGGATAGAGTTGTTGCGAGGACAGCCAAAGACTGTTGTGAATCTCACGCAGAGTGCCTTGCGCAAGTGGCCGGACCATGTGGCCTTGTCGGAGGTTCAGGCACACGCTTTGCAACAAACAGGTGATTACAGACAGGCAGCGGATGTGCTGGAGCGGGTCCTGAAAAAGTGGCCAAGAGACTATCCGAATCTGTATCAGATGCGGGCCAATGCACTGAACCGGGCTGGAGATTCAATACAGAGCCGGATGGCAATGGCGGAGTATTACGTGATGACAGGTGCTTTTGTCGCGGCGATCGCTCAGCTCGAACAGGCTCGCAGCATGACAAATGATTTCAGGGTCCAGTCCACGCTTGATGTCAAAGTACGGGAAATCAAGGTGTTAATGGATCGGGAGAGGTCGTTGCTTGAACAGTTTGGAGCCTGACTCCATGTTGCGGCAGGTGATGCGTTTCGGCTTCCACGCCGGGAATAGCTGTATTTGATTTTTGTCCTCGTTTCCTGAAGAGTCAGTCAGTAACAATCCCCCGGCAAAGCCGGGGGCCTTCATTTGTGAGCCGCTCAAAGCGGCTATCCGGAGACGCGAACGCGGCTCCGTGTCTTGTGCCACCATTCGGAGGCTAGGCTCAGAGCAGACTCAATTGCTCCAATCGAGAGTCCTCTTTCTCCTGGTCCTGGATGTAACGTCTAATGACTTCTTCGTCACGCCCAACCGTTGAAACAAAATACCCCCTGGCCCAAAAGTGCTGCCCGACAAAGTTTCGCCTCCTCTCTCCATACACCCGGGCAATGTGAATCGCACTTTTGCCTTTTATGTACCCAACTACCTGAGAGACAGCGTACTTCGGCGGGATCGCGATCAACATATGCACATGGTCCGGCATCAGGTGTTCCTCCAAAATCTCGCTCTCCCTGCGAAGAGCTAACTGCCTGAACACCTCGCCCAGGTGCCTTCTCAAACTGACATACAACGTCTTTCTTCGACACTTGGGAATAAACACCACATGGTATTTGCACTCCCAACGGCTATGGCTTAGGCTTTCATACTCGTCCATCGTGAAACTCCTTTTCTCGAGTGTGCTTGGCGGCTCACTCGGATAGTTTCATCGATGGACTCCCGTAAATGTCAAACTTCTACTGCCACCCCGGCATAGCCGGGGGATTTCCCACGTTTGTTTAAAAATTCTGCAATTTCCCGCTCGCCTGCGCTCGCCTGGTGAGCCAGCGGCTCAGAGTCCATAGTGTGATGCAAAGTGTGGACGTCGTCAGCATCCCGAGAGAAAGACGCAAGGCGCTCTGGAACAGCAAAGGGGCAACCAGCCCGGAAATCAGGGCAAAGATCAGCATCTGAAAGCTGCTTTGCAGTGAGGATGCCGTGCCTCGCATGCGTGGAAAATAGTTAAGCGTCATGATGGTCATGCCGGGCAGGGCCAGTGACATGCCAAAAGCATAGACAAAGATGGGTAACACGGCCCATGGGATGACCGGAACAAAAAAGAGGTTGTAGGCAACGTTGATGAGCGATCCGGCATATAGCACACCGAGTCCGACGGTTGTCATGATCTCCAGACGGAATCGCCCGGCAAACCGGGAGTTGATCATTGATCCGCAGAACATGCCTCCAATGAAAGGTATGAATAGCCACCCAAAGGCTGTCTGGGGCAGCTTGAGGATCTCCATGATGAAGTGTGCAGCTGAGGATATGTAAAGGGCAAAGCCCGCAAACGCAAATGCCACACCGATGACTGCAAGCAGGAAGTAGGGGTTGCGTACTGCTGTGAAGTAGTTGGTCAGGATGCTGCCAAGCCTGAATGGATGGCGGTTTTCTTCCGAGAGGGTTTCGGGCAAAGAGCGCCAGCAGAATGCGCCGAGTAGCAATGCAATCACGGTGAGCGACCAGAATACAGAGCGCCACCCGACCTGTTCGCTCAGATAGCCACCAATGATGGGTGCAATGGCGGGCGCAAGACTGAACACCATAGTGATGTTGGCAAAAAGCCGTTGTGCATCGGCGCCATGGAATTTGTCGCGTACCAGCGCCTGTCCAACGACACGGCCAGCGCCTGCCGAGCAACCCTGGATAACCCGAAAGAACAGAAGCCACCCCAGGCTAGGTGCCAGTGCCACGCCGACTGAGCCGACGGTGAACATCACCAGCGAGGCAATGATGACAGGGCGTCGACCAAAACTGTCCGATAGCGTTCCCCAGAACAGGCTCATGCAGGCAAATGCCAGGAGGTAGGCACTCAGGGTCTGCTGAACCAGCGGTTGATCGACATTGAACTCGTCGCCGATTGCGTAGAAGGATGGCAGGTAGGCATCCGTTGCAAACGGTCCAAGCATCGCCAGCATGGCGAGCAACACAGTCAAGGTCCGAAGATTGGTCATTGAATTAAAGTCTGCAGATTGTCTGGGCGAAAGAAGATTGCCGTCTATAGGGATTGAAACGCGGCCCGAAAATGGCTGTCATAAGTCCGAACACCAGTCCTGTTACCCGGGTAGCGGGCCTTGCGGACTGTCAGTCGATCCGGGATCAGGCGCGCTTGAGCGTTGCGTCTGATCAGAGTGAACAGTTTAAGCCGAACTTGGCGATTTGCTCAGATGACTTCTTCGGCTGCCGTTCTTCAGCAGTCTTCCAGCATCTTGAAGGTGTGACGCCAGCCGGTGCCAGCAAACCCTTTCGCCAGACAAATGCGTCGGTTATGTCACCTGCATGACTGTCAGGCATGTCTGGCTTCTTGTGGCGCGGTTTGGCGGCTTCAGTGCCCCGTCTGAAAAAAACGTGCCAGCCTTGCAGGAAGCCAGTTTGCATTGCCTGGGAATGCTCCGGTTGTAAATCCGGCATGACCACCTTCGGCTGGCTGGTGCAGGGTGACTTTGGCGCTGGCCTGATCCGGGCCGGGCAATGCCGCTTGTGGCATGAACGGATCGTTTCTCGCGTTCAGCACCAGCGTGGGCGTTTCAATCAAACGCAGCCATGGCTTGCTTGCGGACTTTTCCCAGTATTCCTGCGCGTCTGAAAATCCGTGCATGGGTGCGGTGTATGCATCATCAAAATCACGCAAGGTTCTGGATCTGGACACCCGCGCTACATCGATTGCTCCCGGGAAACGAGTGGCTTTCTCGATGGTCTTGGGTTTCATGGTCCGCAGAAAGTGGCGGGTGTAAAGATTACGGCCGAGCCAGTCACGGCTAAGGTGTTCGCCCGCTGCCACCAGGTCAACGGGGGCGCAGATCGCGGCTGCCCCGCACAACTCCCTTGTCTGATGGGCGTGCTCACCAAGAAACTTCAACAGGGCATTGCCACCGAGCGACACGCCAGCGACGTGCCAGCGGGCACCTGGGGCTTTCTCCTTGACAGTACGCAATATGAAACCGATTTCGTCCGAGTCGCCGGAATAGTAGGCGCGAGCCAGCCTGTTCGGGGTGCCCGAGCATCCTCTGAAATGGGCCAGAACCACCAGCCATCCACGTGCCCGAAAATACTGAAGAACGGATTGGGCGTATCGACTGTCGCTATCGCCCTCCAGGCCATGCAGCAGAACCAGTGCAGGTGTGTCGCTAAGTCCTTGCAGGATGCCCCGGTCACCCTCGGTGATCCAGCGCAACGCGGCACCTCTTCGGGGCAGGTCGCTACGGTCGACGGTCTCGCCAGGTGGTTGTGCAACCAGTCCTGGGGCGCTCCAGTCAAAATCCAGGAAGTCCCCATCAGGTGTGTCGACCCTGTCGCGGATAAACCGTAACCGGTTGGTCGGAACAAACAGGGCGCCGTAAAGCGTCTGGATGTGTCCACCAGGGAGCCAGACTGGAGAGGGGCAGGCAGAGGTGTCGAGAAGGGCAGTCATGGCCGTCCGTCAGTGCAGCAGTCCAGGGGATTCCTGGATGTCATGCTGACCCACTTGTGGATCGGCAGGTGACGCGTGATGGACAACCAGTCGCCAGCCTGAAGGGCCTTTGTGAAAGATGTTGGTGACATCGCAGTAAGCCTGTTGCAATCCTTTTTGGGTTTGAACCGTGACACACTCGATACTGCAGTGGGTGGCACTCATGACAGTTTGCAGGGTGACTTTACGTACCAGATGGATGACGAGCGCGCCTTGTTGCAAAATCTCGTCCCACGACTGCCTGATCTGATGGTGGCCAACCAGTCTGACATCGCCTGGATGAATACAGACGATGTCTTCGTCATCACCCCAGACACGCATCAACGCATCGATGTCCGCCTTGCCGAGCGCATCATAGAAGGCCTGCTCTGCCTCCTGGGCGGTCGGGAACACGGCGTCGACTGGTCTAGTGCCCGTGCCCATGAATCTTGGTTCCTGGTGCAAGCTGATAGACCGTACCACAGTAGGGGCATTTGACTGACCCGGTGTCGGCGATATCCAGGTAAACGCGCGGATGCATGCTCCACAAGGGCGCCTTGTCCGAAGGGCAGTGCAATGGGAGGTCCTCGCTTGTGATCGTGACAGACTGGGCGCTCAGGTCGGTCTGCCCTGCCTCGTCGTTCTGATCCTTGCCGTTGTTCTCGGGTGCAGAAGCTGTCTGTGTCATATCGGTTTCCGTCTACGCTGGTGGGTTCGGTTCCAAGCTCTCTATTGTACCAAGCGACCGACTACAATCCACAGCTTGCGGGTTGATGTTGACTCAGGTAGGCTTGGTGTCGGTGTGCCATCAGGCGTTGCGGACGTTGATTGCCGCATGTGTCGAATTCGCTTGCAGCAGTCCTGTGCGGACTACTTCACCAGCAACAGGCTGGAAACCCGATTGGCGAATCGCGTGCAGACTGTCTGAATTCGTCTTGATTGATTTCTGGAATGACTTTGCAAGCAGAACCGAAAGCGAATGTGAACTCAGCCCGCAGGGCTGCGATGCTGGAGGGCCTGACCGCGGTCCGGCCAGCGCTTATTGCGACTTTTACCTGGGGTCTTGTCAGCGGCGTGGCCATGGTCAAGTCCGGCCTGACAGAGAGCGCAGCAGCGATGATGACGCTGCTCGTCTATGCGGGCTCTGCCCAGCTCACATCACTACCGCTGATCGCCACCGGCGCGCCACTCTGGCTGATTTTTGCGGCAGGCTGTATCGTCAACCTGCGATTTGTGATTTTCAGCGCGGCGCTTGCACCATACTTTCAAGGGCTGAAATGGTATAAGCGACTTGCCTATGGTTTTTTTACAACTGACATGTCGTTTGTGCTCTTCATGCCGCGATTTGGTGACGCCAAAACACGTGGAACACCCGAGCAGCGCTGGTTTTTTCTGGGGACGATTGCACCCGGCTGGATTGTCTGGCAGGCCTCTTCCATGCTGGGAATTGTTCTGGGTTCAATCGTGCCGACTTCCTGGTCACTGGAGTTTGCTGCCGTACTGGCGTTGATGGCGATTACCATCCCGCTTGCCAACAGTCGTCCCATGCTGGTCTCAATGATGTTTACCGGGGTGGCTGCCTGGTTGTCTCAGGGACTGCCTTTGCGTCTTGGTCTGCTAGTGTCTGTCATCGTCGGCATTGTGAGTGGCATATGGGCTGAGAGGCGATACAGGAAGCGGCGCTGATGAATGATCATGACTTTTATGTTTACAGTGCAATCGGCCTGCTGGCGGTGTGTACTTTGCTGACCCGAACCACGTTTATGTTGTTTGGTCACAGAATGCCGCTTAGTGAAGAGGTCAGACGTGCGCTTCGTTACGCGCCTGCGGCGGCATTGACGGCGATCATTGTTCCGGAACTCCTTCCATGGCGGGCGCAAAGTGGGGGCGCCGTTGTCGACGAGCGCCTGCTGGCGGCTCTGGTGGCTATCTGGCTGTTCCATAAAACTCGCAATAGCCTCGTCATGATTGCGGGCGGGATGGTGTTTTTCTGGATTCTGCGGGCTGCATTGCAATATATCTGATCATCACTGAGTGATGTCCGATAAAAATATCGTGGTCATGCGTTAAACTGTTGAGTGGTTATTTCAAAGATATTGATGAATTCCACACACAACACTGAAGACACAACAGGCGTTTCCTCGGCGCAGGATCTGACTTTTGCGCAATTGGGACTGCATCCCTCGATATTGAGTGCAGTAATCGAGACAGGGTACACGAACCCGACACCGATTCAGGCACAGGCCTTGCCGGTCGTGATGGCTGGGCAGGATGTCATGGGGGCGGCCCAGACTGGAACAGGTAAGACTGCTGCATTCACACTCCCTATCCTGCACCGCCTGATGCCGCTGGCCAGTGCCAGTGCCTCACCAGCGCGCCATCCGGTTCGCGCTGTCATTCTCACGCCTACTCGTGAACTGGCCGATCAGGTCTACGAGAGTGTTTGTCGATATGGCAAGAACACGCCTTTGCGAAGTACAGTCGTTTTTGGGGGTGTGGACATCGGGGCCCAGAAAGAGGCGCTTCGCAACGGGTGCGAGATTCTTGTGGCGACGCCAGGCCGGCTTCTGGATCACCTGACCCAGAAAACGGTCAACCTGTCTCAGGTTGCCATACTGGTTCTTGACGAAGCTGACAGAATGCTTGACATGGGGTTCTTGCCGGACCTCGACAAGATCATCCGCGCGCTCCCTGAGAAGCGACAAACCTTGCTGTTTTCAGCGACGTTCAGTAACGAGATCCGCAAGTTGGGTCGTACCTATCTGAACAGCCCGGTCGAGCTTGAAGTTGCCAAGCGCAACGCAACCGCAGACACAGTCAGTCAGATCGCTTACCCGGTCGCCAGCGAGAATAAACGGGCTGCGGTTGCCCACGTCGTGAAGTCCCGCGGGCTTAATCAGGTCATCGTTTTTTCCAACACCAAGATTGGTACGGGCCGTCTGGCCCGTGAACTGGTTAGAGACGGCGTCAAGGCCGAGTCTATCCACGGTGACAAATCCCAGGCAGACCGAATGAAGGCACTGGACGCTTTCAAAGCGGGAGAGCTTGAAGTTCTGGTGGCTACGGATGTGGCTGCCCGAGGTCTGGACGTGGCGGGCGTGCCATGCGTGATCAATTACGATCTGCCCTTCAATGCAGAAGATTATGTGCACCGTATCGGGCGCACCGGTCGTGCTGGTGCGTCGGGCGACGCAATTTCTTTTTACACACCTCAGGAAGAGAAGCTTCTCGTCGAAATCGAGAAGCTCACCAGAAAGCCGATCGAGCGAGGTCAGCTTGACTTGCCGCGTCCCGCTCCCAGGGCAAGAAAACCTGATTATTCGGGCGCCTCCCGTTCAAGTGGATCGACTGGCCGTTACACAAAGCCAGTCGATGATTTCTTCTTAAAGCCTTACGAGCCACCGCCAGCGCCGGTAAAACCGAAACCGGCCTCTGCCAAAGATGACGCAGATGCATCGATCAGGCGAGTTGCATCGGTCGGTGTGCTACTTGCTGGTCTGGGCAAGCCCAAAGATCCTGAACAGTAGTCGCTGTCGTCGTATGGCGAAGATGCAAGGGTTCGGTTGCTTGTAACGCTTGACCCTGCGCGCGACACCTCGCCAGCGAATGCAGACGGTGAAGCCCGTGGAGATCCCGCTGATGCGCCAGTCAGCCCGGAATGCTTTGTTACAGAAATCAGGCCAAGGGGGCCCCGGCGAGCACCCTTGCTAATTCGACCTCTAGCGGTCTCTTCTCTACCCTCAATTGCCATTGTTACTTAACTGGGCTGACGACGACTCTCACGCCCATCCCGTCAGGGATGGTGTCAGAACACTTATGTTGTCTTCAGCATCTGTCGTGCGATGTAGTGCAGAATCCCACCATTTTCGTAGTAGGCTGCTTCCAGTGGAGTGTCGAGTCGGCATAAAAGCTCGACCGTTGTGCTCGAGCCGTCTGCACGGGTGATCGTGCAGTGTTTGATGCTGCGAGGTTCGATCTGGTCTATATCCGCGATATCGAAGACTTCTGTTCCATCAATGCCAAGGGTATCGCGGGTGATGCCCGGGGGCAGTTGCAACGGCAGCACCCCCATTCCGATGAGGTTCGAACGGTGAATCCGCTCGAACCCCTCGGCAACAATAGCGCGAATGCCCAGTAGCTGGGTTCCCTTGGCCGCCCAGTCACGTGAGGAGCCTGCTCCGTAGTCCTTGCCAGCGACCACAATCAACGGCACGTTTTCGTGCTTGTAGCATTCGGCTGCTGTGTGAACTGGCATGATTACGCCATCAGGCATATGCCGTGTCCATCCTCCCTCGCGCCCGTTTGCCATCAGATTTCGGATACGGATGTTGGCAAATGCCCCGCGCAACATGACATCGTGATTGACACGCCTGGCCGCGAAAGAGTTGAAGTCTGCCGGCTCAATGTTGAGGTTGCTCAGATACTGACCCGCCGAGGAACTGGGCGTGATGGTTCCGACCGGAGAGATGTGATCGGTTGTGATGGAGTCTCCAAGTACGAGCAATGCGCGGGCACCCAGCAATGCCTTTTTCTGCGGCATCGCCGGGGACAGATCATCAAAAAATGGAGGTTGCCGCATGTAAAGACTATCTGGGTCCCATTCGAAGGTGTCTGTGCGGGCCACCGGCAATCGTTGCCAGTGTGAGTCGCCTTCGAATACATCGGCGTAACGGGCACGGAATCGCTCAGGGTCAAGTGCAGAATTGACCAGCGTCGCAACTTCCGTGGCGTCTGGCCAGATGTCGGCAAGAAACACTGGCTGGCCGTCTGCCGACAGACCAAGGGGATCCCTCTCAAAGTCAATGCCTGCGTTGCCTGCGATAGCGTACGCCACGACCAGCGGGGGAGAGCAAATATAGTTGGCTTTGGCCAGCGGATGGATTCGTCCTTCGAAATTCCTGTTGCCAGACAGGACGGCGGCAGCGACCAGGCCAGATGTCTCGATCGTCTCGGCGATGGCCGGATCAAGTGGTCCGGAATTGCCCATACAGGTCAGACACCCGAAGCCCACCAGATTGAACCCCAACTGGTCAAGGCTGTCCTGCAGGCCTGCACGTGACAGGTAGTCCATCACCACGCGCGAGCCAGGTGCAAGCGACGTTTTGACCCAGGGCTTGCTGACCAGCCCGGCCCGTACGGCGTTTCTCGCCAGCAGTCCGGCTGCCATCATGTTGGATGGGTTGGATGTATTCGTGCAACTGGTGATGGCTGCAATGACCACCGCGCCATGGGTGAGTTTCCATGGTTTCTCTTTAACGGATACGCCGTCTGTGGGCAGCCTGGGCGCTCCCTGCTCAACGTCGGTCGTGAATCGCTGAGCGGACTCACTGAGCGGGATGCGATCCTGCGGTCTGCGCGGGCCCGCAATGCTTGGAACGATCTGGGATAGATCGATCTCCAGTACTTCGTCATAATCTGGCTGGGCCTCAGCCGGGTCGTGCCAGAGATTCTGCAGACGCGCATAGTGCTCGATCAGTTGATTGGATTGGCCTCTGGCAGTTTGCTCCAGGTACTGCAACGTCTGTGCGTCAACCGGAAAAAAGCCCATGGTCGCGCCGTACTCGGGAGCCATGTTGGAAACAGTGGCCCGGTCCGAGAACGCGAGACTGGCCAGGCCGGGCCCAAAATACTCCACAAATGCAGCGACGACTTTGTACTCTCGCAGTCGTTGTGTGAGCGTCAACACAAGATCGGTCGCGGTCACGCCGGACTGCAGCTGTCCGGTCAACCTGCACCCGACTACACGCGGCAAGGCCATGGTAATTGGCTGACCGAGCATTGCAGCACCGCCTTCGATACCACCAACCCCCCAGCCTAGTACGCCCAGTGAGTTGACCATTGGGGTGTGGCTGTCGGTGCCCAGGAGCGTTTCCGGATAGACAAGTGTTTTGCCACCCGAAGGTTCAGACCAGATGGCACGAGCGAGATATTCGACATTGACCTGGTGACAGATCCCTGTGCCGGGTGGAACAACCCGAAAGTTCCGGAATGATTGCTGCGCCCAACGCAGGAACTTGTAACGCTCCTGATTTCGCTCGAATTCGATGGCCAGGTTCTCATCGAACGCTCGCGGAGTGCCGAAGGCGTCCACCATGACCGAGTGATCCACGACCATGTCAGCTGGAATCTGCGGGTTAATGCGGTCTGGATCGCCACCGTTGCGTGTGACGGCGGCTCGAAGCGCCGCGAGATCTGCCATCAGTGGAATGCCCGCCGAGTCGTTCAGCAGAATCCGAGTCGGATGAAAGAACACTTCCTTGTCAAACTGGCGGGAAGCAACCGCCTCGCAGAAAGTGGTCAGGTGCTCATGTGTGACCGCCAGTCCGTCTTCGTGACGCAACATGTTCTCGTAAAGCACCTTCAATGAACGGGGAAGTCTCATTACATGTCCGGCACCGTTGTCCTGAGCGGCCTGAAGGCTGTAGTAGCGATATGGCCTACCTTGGTGCTCAAATTCACGCAGCGCTTTCAAACTGTCCTTAGACTGGCCCATTACTGACTCCTGTGACTGTATTCTGTGGTGGCTATGTGGTGGCTATATGGTGATCGCTTTATGGAGAGGACTTCCCCTTTGATGAAGAGTCACATCAACTCGCGTAGCGTGCTTCTCGTTCAAGAAACTCGACTGTGCCAACGAGGACTTCGCGCTCCTTGAAACTAACCATGCTTTCATAGGCGACATGATTCTCGTCTCCTGAGCGGATCGCGGCAAGGGCATTTTGCATAGCTTTGATGGCCGCTCGCTGAAGGTCGCTTGGCACGATGATGATCCGGTAGCCAAGTTCGGCCAGGCGGTCGGCCGCCATGAACGGTGTTTTGCCGCCTTTGAACATATTGATCAGTTTTGTGTAGGGAAGATCTCGTGCAATCGCCTCGATCTGTTCGATGGAGGTTGGGGCTTCCACAAATATCACGTCTGCACCCGCTTCCATGTACTTGTGTGAACGCTCTATTGTTCGCTCGTAACCTTCAACTGCCAGACCATCCGTGCGTGCAATGACCAGGAAGTCGTCGTCGCTCAGCGCGTCACGCACAGCCCGCAGTTTTTGCACCATTTCCAGCGTCGGAACGATGGACTTGTCTTCATAGTGTCCACAGCGCTTCGGAAACTGCTGGTCTTCGAGGTGCAGTCCTGCAACGCCTGTACGTTCAAAGGCCCGGGCAGTACGCTGGGCATTCAGTGCATTGCCGTACCCGGTGTCTGCGTCGGCGATCAGGGGAATCTCGATGGCGTCTACCATGGTTTCCAGACGTTGCGTGATCTCGGCCAGGCTCAGTAATCCGAGGTCCGGAATTCCGGTACTCCGTGCGATAGCGCCTCCGCTGGCATAGGCCGCTTCGAATCCGGCCTGCTCGATCAGTTTTGCTCCGAGACCATCATAAGCGCCTGGCGCAACGACGCCTTGCGGCCGCTCAATCAATTTGCGTAGCATTGTTGTTGATTTCATTGCCTATCCTGTTTTGGTGTGTACTTAGATTGCAGACCAGTCCGGTTCTGTCTGGAGGCGACGTGACTGCTCGGGTCAGACTTTCACCTCATCTGTGCCGGATTGCGAAATGTCCTGATTGTCGTGGGTCAGATATCCTGACCTGTCGCCAGGATGCGCCGAAATCGCCTGTAACAGTAATTTGCGCGAATTGGCGAGATGGCGTGTCATCAGCAATTCAGCAAGCTCACCGTCACGATGACTGATGGCATCGACAATTGCCTTGTGCTCCTTCAGTGCATTCTCGGCCCGGCCCTCGACCATTCTGTGCTGGTAGCGATACATCCGGATGAGCGGGTAGAGCTGTTTACCCAGGATGCTCTCGATGATTGAGTTACGGGCGCCTCGAACGATGCAGAAATGCAGGTCTAGCCTGTGTTCCTGCCTGTAATAGGTCTGACCAGTAGCCACCAGTTCTGAATCAGCATCAACAATCGCCTGGAGTTCAGCTATCTCCTGGTCGGTCATGTTCAGAGCCGCAAACCGACAGGCGGCACTCTCGAGCAGTTCCCTCACGGTCGCGATTTCCTGCAGCACTTCTGCCGAGAGATCAGTGATGCGGGCGCCTTGACGTGCTGTCCGCACAATAAGCCGATGCTCGTCAAGTCGGCGCATGGCCTCTCTTAGCGGACCACGACTGACTTTGAATCGACGAGCCAGTTCGGTCTCGATCAACCGCGCACCTGGCGCAAATTCGCCCTGAATGATAGCGTTCGCCATCTTGTCGTAGACCCTGTCCGACAGCGTGGCCTTGTCCTGGTTCTCGTGGTCGACTGAACGGGCGTTGCGCATTTCCTGATAGACGTCGCTGAATGAAGTGATTGAGAAAATCCGAACTGGCCTTCGTTCAGGTAGAGATTGTCGACATCTTAAACGCAAGAAACAGTTAATGCCCTAGGGTTTACCACAGGCGAATCCAAAATTGTCCTGAGATATTGTTGACAATGTTGGTTTAATATTTCCCCTGAAACAAGTTTTCGGTACAACAGAGAATTACCTGGAGAGAGATATGTCGCAAAAGATTTCAGTTTCACGTCGTGCCGTGTTGCTGGGTGCTTCGTGTGCAGTTGCCCTGTCGGCGGTATCATTTCAACTGCCTGTCATGGCAGCACAAGACTGGCCTACTCAGCCAGTCAACCTGGTGGTCGGTTTTGGGGTTGGCGGCAGCGCTGATCGCTTCTCCCGCCTGCTTGCGCAGTACCTGGAGCCCGAACTCGGCAAGCCAGTTGTGGTGGTGAACCGACCGGGAGCAGGGGGACAGTTGGCGGCTACGTATGTTCTGGCGCAAGGTGACAGTGGCCATTCGCTGTTGTCGACATCGATGTCTCCTTATCTTGCCAACTCGATCGTACACACCGGTGCTACCTACACCATGGACGATTTTGCGTTTGTTAACGGTCAGTGGTCTGACTACGACCTGATTGCTGTCAACGCCGAACTGCCTATCAAAACGTTGCCTGAGTTGCTCGAGTCGATCAAGGCCAATCCGGGTAAGCACAGCGTCAGCGTGGTGCCGAGTTCTGCCGGCCAGGTCACGACTTACCTGCTGATGGACGCTGCGGGCATTCCTGCCAAGGATGTCAACGTGGTGACCTACGATAGTGGTGGTCAGGCAAGATCTGCCGTTGCTGGTGGTCAGGTCGACTTCACCATCATCTCCGCAGAGGGCAGCGATGGCATTCGCGACAAGATCCGTCCGCTCGCGATCGTGCGTGACAAGCCACTCGAAAACTGGGAAGAGGCGATGCCCGTGAACGAGGCACTTAAACCGATGGGTATCGAGATCCCGTTGCTGGATGGTTCGATTCGTGGCATTGCGGCATCCGCTAAGTTCAAGGAGAACAATCCTGAGGCATTTAACAAACTGGTGAGCGCATACGAACGCGCTTTGCAAAACGAGGAGTTCCTTGCCAAACTCAAGTCAATGAAAATTGGCTCGGACTGGATTGGTCCCGAGAAAACCACGGAGATCATCAAGGGCAACTATGAGATCATCAACAAGTACAAGGATGTAATGAAGTAACTGGTTGTATCGGAAACGGCTGATTCGTGAGACTTATGGATAACAAAGACTGGCTTAAACGCATGGACTGGTGGCATGTGATTGTCATACTGGTCATCTCCGCCGCCATCTGCCTGTACCTTGTTGACTCCATCAATGCCTCATCCCGGGTGGGGAATCTGGTGCTGATTTTGCCGGCTTCTATCCTGGGGCTCGGACTGTGTCTGCTCACGCTGGCAGGCATTGTCCGGGAGGCGATTCGAGGCCCTTCCGAGGACGTCAAAGTTTCTACGCCGGTGGCAGGTGAATCTGACCAGCGGGGCGTTGATTCGAGTGTTGACTCGCCGGATGAACACTCAACTGTGTTTGAGCGTGCGCGCCCCCTGGTCATGCTGGCGCTGTTTGCTGTGTATGTCCTGATGATTCCCTATCTAGGCATGGATGGCAGCTCGGCTCTGTTTCTGGCCGCTGCACTGATTGTTAATGGCGAGCGCCGGTTGATCTTCATCCTGGGTTACTCGATCATTTTTGCCGCAGTTGCGACCTATATCTTCAAGTCGATTCTCCCTTATCCCCTGCATACTCTGTTCATCTGATCTCGGCGGGCCAGACCATGTTTGATTTTTCTTCGATTGCCGATGGATTCGCGCTTTTGTTCTCGGCCTGGGGACCGTGGGCGCTGATCGTTCCTGGTCTGGTGATCGGACTGGTATTTGGCGTCATTCCTGGCCTGCAGACCAGCATGGCGATGGCCATGTTCCTGCCCATCACATTCACGATGGACTTTCTGTCGGCGATTCTTTTTCTGACATCAATCTTCACCGGAGGCATGTTCGGAGGTGGTATCACTGCCATTCTGATGAATATTCCCGGGACATCATCGGCTGTAGCCACCACTTTCGATGGCTATCCGATGACTCGCAAAGGGCTTCACAATGAAGCACTCGGACTTTCGCTTGGAGCGTCTTGCATTGGTGCCGTGATCGGTTACACCATTTTGCTGCTACTCATCAAGCCATTGACAGGCGTGGTTCTCAGCATGGGGCCGACAGAAATGTTTGTCATTATTCTCTGGGGATTGACGCTTATCTCCACCCTCAGTGGCGGGTACATGATTCGCAGTCTGCTGATTGGTGTTGTCGGATTACTGGTTGGAACGATCGGAATGAGCTCGAACGGGGTTATCCGGGGTACGTTTGGCAATCCCAATCTGCTGGACGGTGTGGCCATTATTCCTGCAATGATCGGTATGTTTGCAGCGTCCGAACTGTTTTCACTTCCCAAAGCAGCGGCGAAAGCCAGCAACGCTCTGCAGGCGATCAACATGGGAGGCGTTTTCCGAGGGGCGATTCATTCGATTAAGTACCCGGGCACCATCGTTCGCGGTGGCATTATGGGCACCGTGATCGGCGCAGTTCCAGGAATCGGATCTTCTGTGGCCAATCTTGTTTCTTACGGTAGTGCCAAGCGCCGCAGCAAGGATCCTGACTCTTTCGGTAAAGGCAATCCAAACGGTGTGGTAGCTTCCGAGGCAGCAAACAGCAGCTCTGAAGGCGGAAGCATGGTGAGTCTGTTCGCGCTCGGGATTCCCGGTGGGGCCGGAACCGCCGTTCTACTGGCTGCGTTCAACGTTCACAATGTGACTGGAGGACCCCGGTTCATGGCTGACCAGGCCGATGTGATCTACGCGATCATTCTGGCCAACATCGCGCAGGCATTTCTGTTGCTGTTTGTGGGTTTGCTGCTCCTGCCCGTGCTTGCAACGATTGTCCGTGTTCCTAGAAGCATACTGGGTCCGTCAGTGCTGGTAGTTGCCACGTTTGGATGTTTTGGTATCACGGGTGACCTCACAGGTCCGATCACACTGGTGGTCTTCTCTGCAATCGGATGGGTCTTGCGCAAATATCGCTATTCTGTTGCCGCAGCTGTGATCGGCATGATGCTGGGCGGTATGGCTGAATCGGAGCTGTTGCGAAGCTACCAGATTAGCGGTGGAAACTTCTCCTACGTTCTGGGACGGCCGATCACGCTTGGGCTTCTGGCTTTGCTGATCGGATCGCTCATCGCCCCTTACGTGATCGCGCGAATCAGGAAGTCTCGTGCCAAAGCGTAGGGAGCGGTCTTTGTTCAGTCGATAATGGGGGCAAAGAATTTCACCCGGGATGGGATAGCTGTAGGTGGCGAGGTGGCGCGGTGACGGGTGACCAACTGTGAGCGCAAGCCCCTGGCTTTAGCCATGGGGTCGCTCAGTCCAGACAGAGCTTCAAAGGTAGTTGCCGATAATGCTTTTGACTCGTTGTCTAGTGGAATGCCTCTTTGAGACAGAAGGTTTCATGCCCCGGGAGGATGCTTGCCCTCATCTCGGTGTTGTCCCCTCCCTCGGGAGCGTGAATGACTTGTCAGCTGACCAGTCCCGGCAGCCAGAGCACCAGTGACGGAACAAGGATCAGCAGAGCCAGAAGGAAGAGGTCTGAAATGATGAACCAGCTGACACCGGCGAAGATCTGTGTGATCGGAACTTTGTTACCAACGATTTCCTTGATCACAAATACATTCAGACCAACCGGTGGAGTGATCAGTCCGATCTCCAGGAACTTCACCAGCAGAATGCCAAACCAGATCAGATTGGCGTCCTGAGCTTCAAGAACTGGCAACAACACAGGTAATGTGAGCAGCATGCATCCGAGTGGATCCAGAAACATGCCAAGAAAGACGAACAGAAGAGAGATCAGCAGCATCAGTTCAAGCTGAGAGAGCTCGAGTTCACTGATCAGCGAAGATAAAAATGCAGGAACTCCGCTGATTGCCAGAAAGCTGGTCAGTAGCGCGGCACCGATAGCGATGAAGAAGATCGAGGATGTGCCTTTGATGGTCTCAACGATCGCATCTTTGGTGACTTGCAGGTTGAGCGCACCCATGAACCCTGCAATGACAAATGCCAGAAATGCCCCCACAGCGCCGGCTTCCGTTGGTGTAAAAATACCTGAGAACAAACCACCAAACACACCCACCACGAGAAGCATGAATGGCCATACGTCCTTCAGGCAACGGAGTCTGTGCGACCATGTGATCTGACTGGTCACTTTTGGAGCCAGGGCGGGATTCAATTTGACGCGTACTGCAATCGTCCCGCTGTAGAAGAGAGCCGTGAGAATGCCTGGAATAACACCCCCGATGAAGAGTTGTCCGATCGAGACTTCAGCGAAAACACCATAAATGATCATGATGATGCTCGGCGGAATCATGGAGCCGATCGTTCCGGCAGCGGCCACGATACCAGCAGCAAACCCGGGTCGATAGCCATGTTCCTGCATCGCCGGTACAGCAATGCGCCCCATCGCTGCGGAGGCAGCCAGGCTCGATCCAGTCACAGCAGAGAATCCCGCCGCACCTGCGACGGTTGCGATGCCCAGGCCGCCAGGTAATCTGCCCAGCCAGACCTGTGCCGCCTTGAACAGGCCTTCGGTGATTTTTGAGTAGTAGCTGACGTACCCCATGAGCAAGAACATGGGGATGGAGCTTAATGTCCAGTGCGCCGAGAAATCATAAGGAATATCAGACAGGATGCCCCATGCCGCCCGGGGGCCAAACAGGACCCAGATCCCGCCGAAAGCCACGCCTCCCAGTGCGACACCAATCGGCACCCTCAGCATCAGTAAAACGACAACTAGCCCCAGCCCAGTGAGTCCAACCTGAATGTCACTCATCCGGACGATGCTCCCGTTTCAGGCGGCTCATCTTCCCGATCTTCAGCAGGTGGTCTGCCTGTCAGTAACGCGATGGCTTTGATTGTCAGAAAGAGCCCGAGCAATCCGAAGCCCACAATTGGAAAGAATCGGGTTGGCCAGGTAATCACGGTATAGAGAGTGCCTGAATATGTACCGATGTCATAGGCCTGCAACGCTGGCTTGACTGCCGCGTAAGCAACTGCGAAGCAGTAGGCTGCAGCCAGAGCCAGGCTGAGTAGTCTGACGATATGTTTGAGAAGGCGCGGCAGGTGGGCGTACACAATTTCGACGTGAACCAGACTGCTGCCACGCTCGAGCGCGTAGAGCGGGAACATGGCCACTCCGACCATGTAGTAGTAGGTCACCATCTCGGCGGTAACTGGAACGGGCGAGCTGAAAAGATACTTTCCAGCCACGTCCAGCGTGACCTGTATCATCATCGCAAGCAGACACAGGCCTCCCAGAATCAATGGAATCCGGGAGACCTTGTCGAGCCAGCGGCTGTGTGTGTGGTCGGAGTCGGTCGTATCCAATGCCAGGCCTTGTGGACGGGTTTACATACCGTAGGTTTTTGGATCGACCTTGGAGTAGATCTCCTGCTGCATACGCTCTGCGAGCTTGTTGCGATCGGGCCCTACTTCGTTGACGATACCTTCCCATTTCTTGAGCAGTTCGCGGTAACGTGTGATGATCGGCTCGGCATCCTGAATACCGTATTGATCCTTTGCAAGTTGCTGGAGTTTCTTGGAGTCTTCTTCCACGAATGCGTCGCGCTGTTTGACGAGTGACTCGCCTGGTTTGACGATGTTGACGTTGTGCTGTTTGGCTTGTTTGAGGACATCGTCATCGCTATCCATGTATGCAAACGTCACGCCCATTACACCGAGGGCTGAGCCATCAAGCAGAATCTTGCGCTGTTCTGGTGTGAGATCACGCCAGAAAGACTGGTTCATTGTGAATAGTGACATTGCTGCGTAGGTGCCCAGACCTAGCATGACGTCATACTTTGCGATATCCCACAGACTGAATGACTTGAGCGCTGACGGCGAGAAAACGGCTACGTCCACTCCACCACGATCCAGTGCCTCAAACATCTCGGCAGATGAAACGTTGACCGCAGTGCCGCCGACATAATTGGCCCAGCGATCCCAGAGCGTGCCAGCAGAGCGGAACTTCTTGCCCTTGAGGTCAGCCGGGCTTTCGATCGGCGTTTTGGATATCAAAGTGTAGGGAGTCGTGGAATAGGATGAGGTGAAGACCAGACCCTTTGAGGTGAACTCGTCCCTGCATGGTTTGCAGTCAAGTACGACCAGTTCCGTGACTGCCGCAGCAATGGCTGGGGGGTTCTCGGAGAACATAGCCATGTTGGAGACCAGTTGTGCGTAAGGAAACTCTGCCGGAAAGTATGTAAGGGCCAGCACACCGATGTCAGCGATGCCATTCCGAACGGTTGGTAACGTGCTTTTGGCGTTGGAAAGTGATCCGCCGCTCCAGAACTTGAAATCCAGTTCGCCGTTGGATTCCTTCTTGACGTAGTTCATGAACGGGTCGTACCCCCCAATCACGCCTGGGTGCTTGGGGGGATGCCATGAGGACGCCCTGATGACTGTCTGGGCCAGTACGCTTGATGCTGCGGCGGCGAGAACGGAGCCGATAATGAGTTTGCTGACCACGTTTCTGGCTTGAAGCATGTCTGTCTCCTGTTGTTTTCTGGGCACCGATTACGATGCGATGTCCGGTTGCCGGATCATGTTCGTGTCGCTTCTCTTGCGGATTTTTATGCACCGTGGGCGACCTGTGAACCCACTATAGGAAAAAGTATCGCTGCATACAATGTCTTTTTTTCCTGGGATCTTGAGCCTGTCTGTGTGATTGATTCAGGCGTGCTGGTCCTGGAGAAAGGACTTTTCCGGGGACGACGTGCTCGATTGGGAATGGCTTCAGAGAGCGAACCGAATGCCTCAGTAGCGTGACGCTGCCAGTCGGTGCAAACGGGGGTGAGTGCCGGGTGAGTGCCAGAGAGAACGCGGTGGCAGGTCGCCACCGCATTCACGCTGCCAATGAGTTCAGTCCGACTCGGACTGAACTGGAGCAGACCGTTCGCTGCGAGTGATGGCAAGTAGTGCCACCACTCCAATCGCCATCACGATCAACGACACGTGGACCGCCTGCTGACTGTGTGCATAGATGATGCTGGAATAGGTCAGGTAGGCACAGACCATACAGAAAATGATGGGCAGGACCGGGTAGAACGGAACCTTGAACGGCCTGCTGGCGTTCGGATCGATCTTTCGCAGTCGCATGAGGGCCAGTCCAACCAGGAACAGAAACCCCCAGAACACGGGTGCCGTGAACTCCACCATGGCTTCGAATCCGTCTACGTAGGCCGAACCCAGACCGATGAGTCCGAGGGTGATCGAGGACTGGATGATGTGCCCCATCACCGGGGTGTTGTTTCCCTTCCACGCCCCGAGAAAACGTAGTCCATGCCAGTCGTTGCCCAGGGCATAGTTGGAACGGGCCCCAACAATCATGGTGGCGTTGATACTGGTGAGAGCCGCCAGTGCGACCAGTGCACTGATCAGCCAGTTGGCCCAGTTGCCCAGACTCAGAGCTACCAGTTCAGAGGCTGCGGCCGGACTCGATGCCAGCGCCGAGAGCCCGAGCCCGGATAGCAGCGCGATATTGAACAGCACATACAGGGCGGTAATGAGCAGCAGACTGATCACGATGACTGGAAGCATGGCGCGAACGCCACCTTTTACCTCGGCAGAAATATATGCAGACTCGTTCCAGCCACCAAAGGTCAGCAGCACAAACACCATTGCGAGACCCAGCATGCCTAGAGGCGGTGTCGAAGAGAAAGCGGGAGGGGATTCGGAAGCCGGCGCCTGAATCCAGAATGCACTGACGGCGACAATCAGCAAACCCAGGAATACCACGGCCGTCAGCAAGGACTGTACGCTTGCTGCCATCCTGAGTCCTGCGAGATTCGTGCCCGTCAAAACGAGAACGATCAGCACGGCCCAGATGGCAGAGGAATGGGTGCCCAGGTTAACGATTCCTGAAACGTAGTCGCCGAACACAAAAGCCAGCAAGGCGATCGAGCCCGTATTGATGACAGTTGCCTTGGCCCACGCGTAGAGAAACGATACGGAGCGCCCATACGCTCGCGACAAAAAGTGGTAGTCGCCACCGGTGCTGGGGTAGGTTGTTGCAAGTTCCGCATAGCAGAGCGCGCCGATCATTGAGATCACGCCGCCCAGAATCCAGGCAAACAGTGCCCACCCCCAGTCTCCCGTGACACTGGCGACAAGCGAGGGGGTTTTAAAAATACCGGCACCGACGACAATGCCGATCACGATGGTGACTGCGCCGACGATCCCCAGATTGCGATCCGGGGTGCCTGCAGATTGGGTGAGTTTTGTCACGATCAGTCGGCCAGCCTTACTTCACACGCGATGCGCTGATTTCTTCGAGACTGGTGTTCTCGAGCAGGTTGCCGACCATGCGGTCTCCCGCCACCTTTAGTTCAGCGACACGGTGCTTGCCTGCAGGGTTGGTGAAGCGAAACACCAGGTTGTCACCTGAGAGCTTCGCTGAGAGAAGCGGAGTCGTTTCACCATGAATGGTGATCGAGCCACCGACATTCTGGAACTGCTGGGTCAGGTTTAGCTCAGCCTTGTCGAGTTCGACCCCTCCTTCAATCGCCCATGTGCCTTGCACCTTTGCTGGCACGATCCAGAAGTAGCCTTGTGTGTAGTCTTTGCCGAGTGTGTCATCCGGCTCCCAGTCAGCCATGTCGAAACTGTTGGAAACGATCCGGGTGCCCGGCTTCATGTCCAGCAGTGTCGGGCGAAGCTTGAGGTTGAGACTCGGCAGGAGATAGAGGGTGACGACGGTTGCTTCGGAAAAGTCTTCCTGAAAAATGTCACCATTGATGATGGTGACTTTGTCAGCCAGACCCTGGCGCTGGGCGTTGCGAGTGGCCAGCGCGGCCATGTCGGGATTGAACTCGATACCGTAGGATCTGGCACCGTAGTCGCGCGCGGCCGCGATGGCGATTTTGCCGTCACCCGCACCCAGGTCATACACGATGTCCGTTGGCTGGACATCGGCGCGATCGAGCATTTGCTTGATCAGGCTGTCTGGTGTCGGGACCCAGATCACGTCCTTTCCCCCTTGCCCTACGCTGGGTTCGTAAACGTCATCGCCGAGCTTGCTGTCGTTGGCAAAGACAGCACCAGTACCAAATAACGCGATGGATACAGTTAAGGAACCGAGCAAGGTGTGCAGCATGGAGGTCTCCTGATGAATGATCACTACGTATCAGATCAGAACAACCGCTTTGCGGTCAATCCTGATCTGCTCATGTGTAGAACGTTGACTGACCATCTCGTGTAGCGGGTTACTGAAAAGAAACTATTCGGTCAGAAAACAAATGCCGAGTCTAGAAAGCTGGCTGAGGTTGCGTCATAAAAGACCTTTTACACCGATAAACCTTTGGAACTAACTCATGTACAGACAGTCTCATCAGGTTAACTTCTGACCCAAAGCCTGATTGGTCCCGTTCTGCCTGATCCGTGCCATATTCACCTCTTCTGGCACTGTGCGCCTGCAGATCAGAATAGCGACTTTTGAGTCATCTGCCTGACGAACCGGTTTTCGCTGGCTTTCGCGGTTTCTCGCGTCCTGCACTACCTGCTCCCGCTTGTTTTGGCCACCTCTTTTATCATCGCATCATTCATCGCAGACACCCCGATATGTGAGTCTTACATGAGCGTCAACTCGCGTAATGGCAGTCGCGTCAGCGCTGGAAAGTCTGGCACAAAATTTGCTTGACCGGCAGGGCCGTTTACTGAGCAAAGGGTTGCGTGCTCTGCGTGGCACAACCGCTGTCAGATTTTATTGCACGGCACGCCAGCCAGATGCTTAGAATCAGGATGCTGGCGCGCCAGCTTTGTCGATGCCCATTTCTGAAACCCGCGGGAGTTCTGTTTGATGTCCATATTTGACCAATCCGTGCTGCAGCAGGCTGCTGCAATGACTGATCGACTGTTTGAGGAGCTCAAGGCAGGCAGTTTTGATCCGGTGAGTTCTGGGGTGTGTCGCGACACATATGGGGCGGGAGAGCAGTTCGCACACGATCTGGTCCGGCAGCATGCACAGTCCATGGGACTGTCTGTCTGGCATGATCATCTGCTCAATACCTACATGAGTCTTAAGGGAGCGAATACCGGGTTGCCAGCGATTGTGATCGGTTCGCATCTGGATTCGGTTCATTCCGGTGGGAACTATGACGGTGCTGCCGGCGTGGTGGCCGGTCTGGTTGCGGCGAAGATGCTGGACATGCAAGGAATCCGTCTTGAGCGCAATCTCACGGTGATGGGGGTCCGGGCAGAAGAAAGCATGTGGTTCCAGCACTCCTACATTGGCAGTCGCGGCGCACTTGGAACCCTGGACCCTGAAGCACTCAACCACCGGCGAGTGGACACGGGTCGTACGCTAGAGACATATCTTATGGAAGCAGGTGGAGATCCCCAGGCAGTGCGTGAGCGTCGGGCGGTTCTCAGCTCCTCGAACGTCGAGGCTTTTTTCGAGGTGCACATTGAACAAGCCCCGAGTCTTGCCGCCGATGGCTATCCAGTCGCGGTAGGTACGGCGATTCCAGGGAATGTTCGCTATGCACATGCGCGTATCGTCGGCGAGTATGGTCATGTCGGACTTCCAAAACGATTCAGGCACGATGCGGCGCTGGCGGGAGCCGAGCTATTTGTTGCGATGCAGACGTTCTGGGAGCAAGAGGATGCTGCCGGGCGTCCGATGGCATTTACGATCGGAGAGTTTCACACTGATTCAACTCGCCATGGATTGACTATCGTGGCCGGTGAGTTCCAGTTCAGTATCGACATGCGGGCATATGACAGCGATCATCTCGCTGCAATCGAAGCGAAGTTTCTGGAGACTGTGCGGCAGATCGAGGCCAGGCATGGGGTTCGATTTGAACTCGGACCGCGCAGCAGTGCACCGGTCGCGCTGGCCGATCCCCAGTTGTCAGCCGACCTGCGCGAGGCCGCCGAACGTCTGGAAATCGAAGCAACAGATCTTCTGAGTCCGGCCTCGCACGACGCAGCGGCGTTCAATGCCGCTGGCATTCCGTACGGATTCCTGTTTGTACGAAATGACAATGGAAGCCACCATCCACAGGAGCATATGGATCACGGCGACTTCATGCTGGCCGTGCGCGTGCTGGCCGAGATGCTTGTGAAGCGGTATGGATGCGGGTCAGTCGTGTGTAGAGCAGGAATCAGTTGACCAACTGTGAGCGCAAGCCTCTGACTTTAGTCATGGGGTGAGCGAATGGCTATAGTGTTATTCGAGACTGGTTGAGTATCATCGCTGCATGCCTGAATATCGCATCCGCTACAAGTCCAGCATTAAGGTGGTGTATTCCTGTAACTACCACGTCATTTGGTGTCCAGAGTATCGCCGCGATGTGCTCAAGCATGGGGTGGTTCAGGGCTTTCTTCAGTAGGAGGCGCGCAGACCGTGTTCGACAGTTTCTATGTACACTGGATCAAACTGCAGCGTTCTGCTGCAAGGTTGCCAATTGTGACGGCTTTAGCGTCAAACTTTTGACGCACGCGATGCGAGGACAGGCATGTCTGAGTCCTTTACTGAGCCGCATACTGCTCGTACCGGTAAATCCGGTCAAAGAGGTCACATGACAGAACCCGAACAGAGAGGGTGGATGCGTTCGTTTGGCGTACTGGTAATTTTTGCTGGCGTAGGGCCACTGGTGGGTTCGATCGTTGTCTATGCCTGGATCGGGGTCTCGCAGGCGTTGACTGCGATGCTGACGGGCCAGTGGGCGCAAGGGCTTGAAATGGTGGCATTTGCCGTTTCCTTTGGTGTGCTGTTTACGCTGCCGCTTGGTTATGTGCTGGGTCTGGTACCGGCGCTGGCGGTAGGTCTTGCAGTGCTTTGGTGGGAACGCCGCAGTGCACGCGGGCGTCAAGGCCTTTCTGCGCGTGTGGCCGTGGTGGCAGCCAGTATTTTCTGGGTGGCGGTTGTGTTTTTCAGAGGTGTTTCGATCAGTGGCAGCTGGGATGCCTGGATTGGTGCAGGGTCATCGTTCAGTGCACTGGTGGTGTCTGCCTGGGTCTGTACGCGAATTGCAAGGCGTGTCTGCTGAAAGATCGTGTCTGTGCAAAGATGCTTCGATGCCAGCCGTTCGCGAGCGCGAAACGGGCGGTTAATGATCCTCGAAAGCAGGTGCATACACGCGGTTGATTGCGCGTGGGTGTGCTCTGCCCATTCTTTCCCTTTTTGTCCCTCGCTGACTTTCAGGTCTTTGGCCGTCTGCGTCGTGTAAGCGTGTTGCACCTAACTGACTGTAGCGACTGCTGCACGTTGTTACTGCAAGGTGCGCACCGATGTGTCAGGCTTAAGTTCCACTGGATAGAACAAACGCTGTCAATCCGCCCGCAAACAGGTTTGCGCCTGTTCATAATCAAGGGCTATTTAAATTTCGACCTGTGAGGTTGTTTCAACCTTTCGTAGTCTCATGTCGAGTTGTTTCGACTACTGACTGACGCAGTTTGCATAAATTTCAATAACAAGAACCGGAGTTCCCCCGTGAAAACTTTCTCAATCCGTCGCATCGCCAGCCAGATGGCTCTGGGCGCATGTATTGCTGGCGCAGCGCTGAGCGCTCATGCGCAGTCTGCAGGCGCCTATCCCGAGCGTCCTGTCAAGATCCTTGTTGGATTCACCGCCGGTGGTACTACGGATATCATCGCCCGAGCGATGGCCGGAGAACTTACTGGTGTGATGCCGGGCGCAACGTTCGTGGTGGAGAACAAGCCTGGAGCAGGCGGTGACATCGGGTCGGCCGAAGCGATCCGAAGCCCTGCTGATGGATATACGCTGCTGATGGCCTCGGTCGGGCCTATCGCAATCAACCCGAGCCTCAAAAAGCTCAAGCACGATCCTCAGAAGGATCTGGCACCCGTGATCCTGGTGGCCGATGTGCCGAACGTGCTGGTAGTTCATCCGGACCGCAACATCAGCACGTTTGAAGCGTTTCAGAAATGGGCCAAGGAAAACGTCGGCAAACTGAATTATGCCTCCACGGGAACGGGTACCTCGGCGCACCTTTCAAGTCACATGCTGTCCGACCGTATGGGCATTGATGCAACGCACGTACCGTATAAAGGCGCTGAAGCACTCAATGATCTGATGGCAGGGCGCACGGACTTCATGTTCGCGACTATTCCGTCGGTCATCGGGCAGATCAAGGCCGGCAAACTGGTTCCAATTGCTGTTTCAAGCCCCAATCGCTCACGTTCACTGCCTGACGTGCCGACAGTTGCAGAGATGGGCTATCCAGGATTCGCGGCTGGATCATGGTTTGGCCTGCTGGCCCCGACTGGTACGCCAGAGCCTGTCATTGTCGAGCTTAACTCGAAGATCAACCAGATTCTCCCGAACCTCGAGGGTCGCTTTGTTTCCGCTGGCGCAGACCCAGTGGGCGGCAGTCCGGATGACTTCCGCAAGTTCATCGCAGCCGAGCACGACAAATGGGCTGAGGCTATCAAATCAGCAGGAATCGGAAAACAGTAAATCATATGAGCCAGAACCCGCTTCAGATTCTTGTGGCCGATCCGGTCTGGAAAGTCCGCGAGGCAGACATCACTCAGATAATGGGTGAGCGTTCCTTTGTTCGAGTCAGTGTTGATGATGTATTGTCAGATCGAGCCAATCCCGAGGTCGCTTTTATCTCGCGGGATGTGACTGGCGCTTCAACCAAGTACGACATCAAACCGGATACCCAGCGGTATTACGATGCGTTGCTGAAGTCCGACGCCCTGAAGTGGGTGCATGTCCATTCCGCGGGTGCTGACCGGTTCGTCTACATTGACTTGATGAAGCGCGGTGTCTCACTGACGACATCGCCTGGCGCCAATGCCAGCGGTGTCGCCCAGACAACGCTGGCAGCCATACTGGCGCTGGCCAGAAACCTGCCGGCACTGATGCAGGCTCAGAAGGAACACCGCTGGCAGACCTTGCTTGCACTCGGTGTTCCGCCGGACCTGGAGGGCCAGACCGCGGTAATCGTTGGTTGGGGTCCGATCGGCCAGACCATCGGCAAGGTGTTGCACGCGCTCGATGTGCGGATCGTGGTGGTTCGCAACACAGCTTCACCGATTGATATTGCGGACAAAGTGGTGTCGTGGGACGGTTTCCATGACGTCCTGCCCGAGGCGGACTGGATGGTCCTGGCGTGTCCACTCACGAAACAGACGACCAATCTCATGAGCCGGGAGGCATTCGAGCGAATCAAGCGTGGCGCCATGATTGCAAATGTATCGAGAGGTGCGGTTGTTGATGAGCCCGCAATGATTGAGAAACTTCAGTCTGGCCACCTTGCGGGGGCTTACCTTGATGTATTCGCGGCAGAACCACTACCAGCAGACTCGGTGCTCTGGGATATGCCCAATGTGATCGCCACCGCCCATACGGCCAGTTTCTCGCATGGCATGTATGCCCGTATGGAGCAGATGTTCCTGGACAATCTGAAGCGGTATGTCCAGGCAGAACCCCTTGTAAACGTGGCGAGTCCCTGATCTGATCAGAATGGATGAGTCGCAGGAGGCTTCCTGCTCGAAGGGCCAGGGTGCAAGGTGTGACCGAGCGTCGAACGCAGCATGTCAAAAACACGCTGCGTCGTGGCGTTGGGATCGGGCCGGATCCAGAGGTAGAAAGTTGCATCCGGCAGGCCTGGCATGGCATCTGCCTCGCCGAGTGCCCGCATGTCCTGGCTCAACAACTCTATGCTTCTTGCTGTTACGCCTAACCCCGCGCGAACCGCTGCCTTGATTCCGACCAGATTGGGCGCAACGTAGCGAATGTGCCAGCGTACCTTGTTCTGGCGTTCGAGCGCTTCCAGGCCAATCTTCCTGAAAATGCTTGGTTCATCTGCGAGTATCAGTGGCACTGGCTGTTCTGGATCATGCACATAATCTGCTGCACAGATCCAGGCCGTGGGGGAGTGACGCAGTACAAATCCGTCCAGTGCCTGATCATGCCGGGTCGAGATGGTCATGTCGATCTCGCCCAGGTGTAACGCCTGCATGAGAAAGGGGCTGCGGTCCACACGGATCTCAAGCTGAACCTGAGGGGCTGTTCGGACGATGTTCCGCAGCACGGGCGGCAATATGGTGTCAGCAATGTCGTGTGGTGCGCCTAGCCGGATGGTCCCTTGATGAGGCAAGGAAGTGAGCGTATGGATAGCCTCGTCATTGAGTGCGATGACTTGTCGGGCGTAACCGACAAGTTTCATGCCGGCCTCGGTGAGCCGCTTCTGTCGTCCTTGCCGCACAAAGAGAGGCGTGCCGACGGTTTCTTGCAGCCTTTGCATCTGCTGGGTTACGGCAGACTGTGTTTTGTGAAGATGCTGCGCGGCTCTGGCGAAGGTCTGGTATCTGGAAATGGCCAGTAGTGTCCTGAGAAGGTCAATTTCAAGCGAGCGCATTCATCTCCCGCTGGTCTCCCGTTCATCATGTTCGATCTATGAAATATTAGCGTTTCTAATCAATCAGTTCAAACAATATAAATTGTTTTTGAGTTGTTGGCTTCTTAGAATGGATGAAAACTGTCATTCAGAGGGAAAAAAAGTGTCTGATGATATCAAGAATGAGATCCGTAAACGCATCGAATCAATCAGGAAAATTGCACAGAACGGCGAAATGACGCGGAGCAAGCTCGATCAGATCGAGGCCGTCGTGCGGGACCTCGCGAGCCACAAGTCGTGGTGGGCGGAAGAGCAATATCCCGCTCCTGAAAATGGTGAGCTTCAGGCCCGTTACCTGATTTCGCAAGAGCCAGACCAGACATGCGCACTCTATTTGAACGTGATGCGGCCTGGCAAGAAGATCATGCCGCACAACCATACGACCTGGGCCTGTATCGCAGCAGTTGAGGGTACCGAATACAACTACGTGTATGAGCGCACTGCGCCTGGTGCCTCTACACTCAGAAAGGTCGATACGATCGAAGTCTCGCCGGGGCATTCAATCGGATTGCTTGCAGAGGACATTCACGCCGTGCAGATAGAGGGTGAGCAGCCGATTCGTCACTTGCATCTTTATGGACGCGCTCTCGAGACGTTGACTGAACGAATAACGTTTGATCTTGAATCTGGCACCTCGACGATCATGGATATCGGTGTCAAGACCAGGAGTTAGCAGGCCTGGAGCGGTGAGTCTGAGCCAGTTGATGCAGTAATTAGCGGAGAATCAGAATGCAGATAGATGCGGTCGGGGCACCACCGGTCGGTCAGGTCCAGGCCCGTGCGCTCAAGCAGTGGCTCCATGACGGTCATGAAATCGCATTGCTTGACGTCAGGGAGGCCGGGCAGTTTGGTGAGGGACACCTGTTCCTGGCAATTCCGTTGCCCTATAGTCGTCTGGAGGTCGATGTTCAGCGACTGGTTCCCCGAAAGTCAGTTCGCGTGGTTCTGGTCGATGATGACGGAACAGGCGCGGCCAGGCTGTCTGCACAGAGGCTTGGCAGGCTGGGATATCTGAATATCTTCGTCTTGCAGGGTGGCCTGGTCGCCTGGAAAGATGCCGGACTGGAAGTCTTTGCGGGCGTGAATGTTCCGAGCAAAGCCTTCGGAGAACTGGCAGAGCATGTGTTTGAGACACCACATATCAGTGCCAGAGAGCTGAACCAGAAGCTTGCAAACAAGGAAAAGGTGATCGTGCTGGATGGTCGCCCCTTTGCTGAATACCAGAAGATGAGTATTCCCGAGGCGATTTGCTGCCCGAATGGGGAGTTGGCCCTGCGCATTGATGATCTGGTGGGCGATCCGGATGTGACCGTCGTTATGAACTGTGCAGGCAGGACGCGCAGCATTATCGGTGCTCAGACATTGATCAATCTGGGTATCTCGAATCAGGTTTACGCTTTAGAGAATGGCACCCAGGGCTGGTTCCTGGATGACCTTGAGCTCGAGCATGGTCAGACCCGGCGCTATGGAGACCTATCCGGGCAAGTCAGTCTGCGTTCGCGAGTTGAGCGTGCCAGGCGTCTGGCCGATCGCTTCGCAATTCCAGTCATTGATATTGCGAAATTAAAACTGTGGCAATCTGAACCGGACAGAACGACTTTTCTGTGTGATGTGCGCACACCGGAAGAAAGTCAGTCAAAGCCCTTGCCGGGAGCGCAACCTGCGCCCGGCGGTCAGTTGATTCAGGCAACTGATCAGTACGTTGGCGTGCGAGGCGCGAGGATCGTGCTGGTTGATGACGATGGCGTCCGTGCACCAGTTGTCGCGACCTGGCTACACATGCTTGGATGGGATGTTGCAGTTCTGGAGCCGAGTGACGTTGACAGGCTGGCAGAAGTTCAGGTGGACTTCGATCCGCAGCCAGGACTTTCTTGTGAGGAAATTCGTTCCAGCGAAGTCGCTCGGTTGATCGGTGAGGGTGTTTTACTGTTTGATGTCCGGTCAGGGATGCAGTTCAGAAAGGGGCATGTCGCCGGCGCTCGCTGGTTGATCAGGCCAAACGTTGGACGTTTGACAGAGTCCTTTGACAATGTTCCGGATCGAGTGATCTTGATGGCTGGTGAAAGACCGGTTGCCGGGCTTGTCGCGAACGACTTGCTAGAGGCAGGCGTTCAGAAGGTGTTTTGCTGCCTTGAAACCCCGGACCGCTGGGTTGAATCAGGGATGTCAGTTGTTGAGACTCCCGATGAGCCCTCAGATGCAGAGTGTATCGATTACCTCTTCTTTGTTCATGACCGGCATGACGGCAACAAACAGGCGGCAAGGCAGTATCTCGAATGGGAGATCAATTTGGTTGCCCAGATGGACGAGCAGGAAAAGGCCATGTACAGATTGGAGCAACTCAGACACTGAGAGGCGATGAGGCCGGGGTAGCGTATTCTTTCAGTCAAGTAGTCGCGCCAAGAGCCATCAGGACTCATCAGGACCTGTCAGGGACCCTGACAGGTCCTGATGAGTCCTGATGGTTTGTTGGCGTTTGTTTCTTTGCGTTTGTCTCGTCTAGCGCCTTCTGCCGAGGCTCGATGGCAGAAAATGAAACAGTGAGCCCGCAATCACCACCATACCAAGTGCCTGCAGCGGTCGGCTGATCGCTAGATCAAGTTGCGACGTGGCAAGGATGTAAAAGCAGATGGCACCCATTGCCGCTGCAAAGCGCATCACCCAGCTTTCCGGCGTAAACCAGTTGTCGGGCATCCGGTTAAACAGGACCACAGCGCCAATCCCGAAAAACAGACCGATTGAAGCGCCAGCATAGACATCCGCTGGCCAGTGGGCACCAACCGCCACACGGGCAACGCCGGCCAGAATGGCCACAGCAAACAGCCAGATGCCGCGCATTCGTGTTTCGGCAGGCAGGCTGAAATAGATGGCAGTTGCGACAGCAAAAACCGTCAGGGCGTGACCGGAAGGCATGGAAAGCGCTTCAAGCGCGTCACCCACAATTCTGAAGCTTTCCCGATCCAGTACGGCAGCCGGACGCGGGATGTCGAGCGTGACTTTGAAAAATCGTGCAAACAGCCCAGCAGTCAGGCCCGCAGCGGCCGCAGCCATGAGCGCACGGGGCATGAACAGAATGAGTGGAAACGCAAGAGAGAAGATGCCCCAGCCGTTACCCAGATAAACAAAAAACGCCCAGGTGCCGTCAGACCACCCAGTCGAGAACCGGTTCAGCGCGTAGAAGAGTTCCGTGTCTGCAATCGTGAGCCGGGAAAGCAGCCACAGGAGAAGCGGAAGCACTGGAAGCAGCCAGGCCTTCCATGAAACCGAAGATCGGTTCATTAAATATCCTTCAGATGGGTTTGAACGGCAGTCATGACCTGCTCAACCGTAATCGCGCGCATGCAGACGTTGTCTGTGCAGGCTGTCTTGCGGTGATTGGCCGCACTGACACAAGGTGAACAGGCTAGTTCTGCAGTGACTGCAATGGAGCGCCCGCCGAGTGCGCCATAGAGTGCAGGCGTTTCAGGGCCGAACAGCACCACGGTTTTAAGCGGTGTGACAGCAGCAAAGTGACCCGGACCAGAGTCATTGGTGACCATGACATCCGAGACACTGTAAAGCGCCGGAAGTTCGGCAAACGTGACCTGTCCTGCGAAGTTGAGCGCCCTGGGTGTCTTGCTCATCAGCCTGACATCGTCGGCATAGTCAAACTCGGCTGGAGACCCGGTGATGAGGATCAAGGCGTCTGGCCAGCGCTCTGCCAGCCGGTCGATCAGTTCAGCAAACAGGTACTTGGGCCAGCGTCGCTGGACGAGGAGCTCACTTGCATTCGGATTGACCAGCAATAAAGGGGTCTTGCCAGCTAAAAATGACTGATTGTTCTGTTGTGCCCAGCCGGTGATCTTTTGCTGCATCTGAAGTTTCTCGTCTTCTGAAACTTCAGCCTGGGCCAGTTCTGTGCTCTGGCCAGCGATGTGTACCTTGCTAAACGGAACCTCAACGGTTTCACTGAAGGTGGCATGGACTAGCGACACGAAATTCTTGGCGATGTGGATGTGCGGGTTGTAGTGGACCTTGCGGGTGAGCATGTCCCCACGCCAGAGGCCTTCGCCATGAAAGATGTGATAGCCGACCCTGCGCTGGGCGCCACTGAGTCCGGTCAGCAGCGCTGTGAATCGTGAGAACAACTCGAGATCAATGACGGTGTCGATCTGAAGCCGTCTGGCTGCCGCGAGAAATTTCAGTGTGTCGCGGGCAAGTGTGTACAGACTGCTGGCATCAATGGTCAGGATGTTGGCCTTCGGGACTGTTTTCAGAAGGCTAAGGCTCTGTGCATTACTCTTGAAGATAAGGAAGTAGATCTGCACACCCTTGTCCATCGCCAGACGCATGGCCGGATCGACCAGTATTGCACTGCCCATCTCCGAGAGTTCGATGAACAGTACCCGTCTGGGGCGAGCAGTCTTTCGCCGGGACGCACGAAGTCGGTCGGCCAGTTTGATAAGGGGCGTAGCAAGGGCGCACAGCGGTATACCCGCCATGCGATCAACCTTGCGCATGGTGTCAACACTTAAGCTCATAGTCGGCGCATTATAGGCGGGGAGAAGGCGTCAGTGCGATGGATTTGTAACCGAAGTTACAGAGGGTGGACGATTGCGGACCAGGAACCAGGCTGCTGGCAGGTAGCACAAGGCTACGATCAGCCCGTAGCTGATGGATGCCAGCACGGTCGTCGAAGCAGGAACATCCCAGAGCAGCAATACCGCAGAGAGGGTGGTCTCGCGCAGTCCCCACCCAGAGATACTGATGGGCAGCATCATCAGTAAAGTCAAGGCAGGCATGCCGATCATGATGGCTTCAAACGGAACCGTTGCACCGTAGGCTTTGAGGCATGCGGCAAAGCAGCCAAGCGTCAGCAAGTGGATGGACAACCCCGTCAGGATCTGCCCGATGTTGCCAGGCCAGGCAAATACGCTGCGGATGGCAGGTTCACCATGCGGAAGTCTGAGTAACTTGAGCAGTTTGAGCAAAAGCGCTTGCACCATAGCGGTCCTGAACAGCGCACCCACCAGAAGCAGGGCTGAAACGATCGCCAGTCCGAGAGCCCATCCAGCTGATGGTGCCCATGGCGTGAGATACAGGCCCCCTAGTATCAGCCCCAGGGTGCCTAGCATGACATTGCTCAGTAATCCGATGCCTCGATCGAGCACCACACACAATGTTCCATATCGAAGCGCAGGTCCCTCGCCAATCCTTTGATGACGGGCAGACTGCACGGCACGATAGGTGTCACCGCCCAGCGTGGAGGGCAGTCCCTGATTGATCAGTCCCCCGCGAAATACACCACAACGTAACGCCGCCATGATTGCAACAGGCCACTGTGCCGGCCGATCCAGCCCCAGCGTAGTCCGGCCACCGTATTGGAGACCAGAATGAGGCCGAACGCGATGATGAGCCATATAGGCGACAGTTGCTGGCCTGAGTCCAGCAGCGCTCGCCAGTCTATCGGTTCGAACGCAAACCACAACAGCATCACAGAGAAGCCGAGTCTGATTGCAAACCAGATGCGTGATTTCCAGCCCATCAACTCTCCTGCCAGTTCCTGCAAAGCAGAAAATCAAAACTTGAAACCACTCGCCCGAAACGCTCGGCATTGAAATGTCCGACAAGGTCGCATTGCTCGAACCGAGTCTCGCCGACAGGCGGATCATAAGGTGCCTGTGACCAGTTCACGAAGATCGTGTCCTGGCCTGCCTTGAAGTCACCGAACCAGATATCAAACTGATCAAATCGCTCGTCGAGCACCACAACGGGCAGGGGGCGTGAGTACCAGGCAAGACGGCTGGCCAGGGTCCAGTTGCCCACGCTCAGTGTATCGATCTGGTGCTCAAGGGAGAGGTCTTTTGCGATCTCGCCCGCCTTGTCCCAGCCCCAGAGGTCAGCCAGCGGGTTTTTCTGGTTCAAGGGATGATCAGGACTGGTGAACGGGATGCCGATAAAAAACAGTGCGGCAAATGCAATCGTGCACATGGCCGCCTGAACCCGGGCGAGCCAGACTAGCAGCTTCCTGCGGCCCAGGTTCCAGTGTGCGCTGACCGGGTTGGCGCCGATGACGATGGCGACCAGCCAGGCTGGTGCCATCCAGTGGGGCAGCGTTCTGCCGCCACCCGACATGTAAGCCGTTACCGCGAACGGAATCAGAAAAAAGAGCCACAGTCCTATAATCAGCCGATCGGGGTGTGCTCTTAGAAACCGGATGGTACCGACTACACAGGCAATCACCAGGGGGCCAAACGCAACAATCTGCAGCCCGACAAATGCCAAGAGCCGGTACGCGCGCCAATGGCCACCACTGCTATGGGCGACCTGGTACTGAAACGAGATCCAGTCATGGGTGGCGTTCCAGTAAAAGACCGGGCTGACCAGAACTACTGCAATCAGCATTGCAACCCACGGGCCTTTGCGTGTCAGCACTCGCAGTCCCACGTTTATCCAGAGCATGCCTGCAACAGCCAGCGCAAACAGTATCGCTGTGTACTTGCTCAGCCCTGCCAGTCCCAGCAAGACACCAAGCCAGATCCAGCTTCCCGTGCTGGCGCCCTGATCGTGGCAAATTCGCAATGTGACGAGCATCAGGCCGAGAACCAGTGCCATCACGAGTGTGTCTGGCAGCAGGCCCACAGCCAGAACGTGGAGCACGGGTGCGAGCAATATCATCAACACCGCCCAGCGACCCGGCTCGCCCGGTTCACTGGCCATCTTCCAGGCGGCGACAGACTCGCGTAGCGCTTCTGCCAGCCGCCAGGCGAGCACTACGCTCACGAGCCAGAGCACCTGGGGAATGAGTCTGAGGGCCCAGTCGGGTGCATTCAAGGCGACCAGAGGCCACTGAACCCAGCCGACCATGGGAGGATGGTCAAAATAACTCAGAGCCAGGTGATGCCCGTAGAGTGCATAGTGCGCTTCATCAACAGACAGTGTCAGCAATCCGGCGAATCCGGCATGGATCACCAGACCGAGCACAATAAGTGCAAGAGTCTGGTGCCTGGGATCAGCGTTAGCAGAAAAAGGACGAAACACAGCGATGTCCGGACGTTGAATTGATGAGCTCAGGCTGACGCGGTCCTGCAGATCCTCGAAATAGCAGTGATGACCGATGTGCCTGAGACGATGCCCGGAAAGTATAGCCTTCCTGAGCCGCGAGTGACTCCAGTGGGAAGAGGCGGTGCGCAGGGCAGGACTGGGCGCAGTGCAGCCGGTATGATGGGCGCGACAGAAACAACCGTGGAGCTTGCTAGAGCGGTCTGATTTTTACACGCGCAGCCTGTTCAAGAATCTGTCTGGCGTCAAATTGGAGCTTGCCTTGAGTCTGCAGGGCAGCCGCGGCTGCTGCGGTGGCCACGCTGGCACATTCGGCCAGATCTGCCTCATGAGCGAGCGCCCAGACAAACCCCCCCACAAAACTGTCACCGGCCCCGACCGTGCTGGTGACGTTGACAGGCAGGGGATCCACGTGCACCCAGTTTGAGCCCTGGCCGACCAGCGCCCCTTGCTGCCCAGAGAAACGGCAAGGGTGTCGATATGGTTCTGCCGCTGGAGTTGTCTGCCTGCGCGTAGACACGAATCGAGGTCAGTAAGTGACTGACCCGTGATCTGTTCTAGCTCCTCCCGGCTGGGTTTGATCAGGTCGAGTTCGCATGTCAGTGCGTCCTTGAGTGCCTGCCCGGAGGTGTCGACGGCGATCCGGACCGAATTGTTCCCCTTGTGCCGTACCCGGTCGATGACCTGCTTGTAGAAGGTCGACGGCACGCCGGGTGGCAAGCTGCCACTGAGCACCAGCCAGTGCATGGATTGCGCCGCTTCGACGATCTGGGTCAGGCATCCCTGCCATTCGTTTTCTGACAAGCTAGGTCCGGGCAGAATGAAACGGAACTCCTGCGCAGTTGATGTTTCGTATACCGTAAAGCACTGCCTGCTTTCGCCGGCGATGTGCATGGCCAGACAATCAATACCGTCGTCTTTGAGACGGCGCTCGATTTCGTTGCCGCGCCAGCCACCTGCGGTGAACGCCGCTGTGCTGCGCGCGCCCAGAGAATAGGCGACCTGGGCCACATTGATGCCCCCGCCGCCGACCTGTTCGGCTTCGGAGTCGCAGCGAAGCTTCTCATGATTGACAAGACGCTCGACGCGGGTGGCCACGTCGAGCGTCGGGTTCATGGTGACGGTCAGTATCCTGACCGTCCGGGCTGGCTTGTCAAAGAATGCCAAGTGGGTGTTAAGCCTCTGCGCGTTCGCGCTCCAGTGTCTTACGCTGTGCCATTTTACGGATGGCGCTGATCAGGGACCAACCCAGAATTGCAGCCGAGATAATCAGCAACCACATGCTGATCGGGCGGTCGATGAATGTGGCAAGATCCCCGCGAGACAGCAGTAGTGCTCGCCGCATGTTCTCTTCCATCAATGGCCCGAGAATGAAGCCAAGCAGCAGCGGCGCGGGCTCAAATCGCAGGATCAGCAAACCGTATCCTACTATACCGATCAAGGCGACCAGGTAGATGTCGAATACGTTGTTGTGAACACTGTAAACACCCATCATGATGAACACCAGAATCGCCGGGTAGAGCAGACGGTACGGAATGTTCAGCAACGACACCCACAAGCCGATCAGTGGAATGTTCAGTATGACCAGCAGGAAGTTACCGATCAGGAAGCTGATGATCAGCCCCCAGAAGAGATCAGGCTGCTCGGCCATCAGCATCGGACCAGGCTGAATGCCGTGAATGATCAGCGCGCCGAGCATCATTGCCATCGTCGCGCTGCCCGGGATGCCGAGAGTCAGTGTCGGGATGAACGCAGTCTGGGCAGCCGCGTTGTTGGCGGCTTCCGGTGCGGCGATACCCTGGATGGCACCTTTACCGAAGATGGAAGGATCCTTGGCGACTTTCTTCTCAACAGCGTAAGAGACGAAAGAAGCGATGGCTGCACCGGTACCAGGCAAGGCACCGAAAAAGCCCCCAAGGCCTGCACCACGCACGATCGGCATGGCGCTGTCCTTGAAGTCCTTCTTTTTCGGCATCATGGTCCGCATGGTGATCTTCTCTGTGATCTTGGATCCACGCGAGACGGTGATGCTACTCACGATCTCGGAAATCCCGAACAGACCCATGGCGAGCGCGACCAGGCTGATGCCGTCCATCATCTCCGGGATGTTGAAATCAAAACGCGGAATGCCGGAGTTGATGTCCGTGCCGACCGTGCCTAGCAGCAAACCCAGGACCACCATTGCCAGACCTTTGGCTGGTGAGCCAGAGGTGAGGGTGGAAGCAGCAATCAGGCCCAGAACCATGAGCGAGAAATACTCAGCCGGACCGAAGCTCAGTCCGATCTCCACGATCGCGGGTGAGAACAGGATCATGGCAACCACGCCAGTGATACCACCGGCAAGGGATGCAATTGTGGTCATGAAAAGCGCCACGCCGGCACGTCCCTGCTTGGCCATGGGGTGGCCGTCCAGACACGTGACCGCGTTGGCGGCCGTGCCGGGCAGGTTCAGCAGAATCGAGGCAGTGGAGCCCCCATACTCCGCTCCGTAATACACGCCCGCCAGCATCACGATCGCTGCAGTGGGTTCAATGTGGTACGTGATTGGCAGCAACAGGGAAATCGCCGCCAGGGGTCCGATACCTGGAAGTACACCGACCACCGTTCCGAGGAACACCCCGAAAAAGCAGAACATCAGGATTTCCGGACGTATTGCTGAATAAAAACCTACGATAAGGCTATCTAAAAGTTCCATTTGTTTCTACCGTCATCAAGCTGGAAAAAGGTGGGTATGTATCTGGTGTCAGTACGACCATGGCCAGACGGGGATCACCATTCCCAATCCGTAGGAGAAGATGAGGTAAGTAATAACGGAAACGACAATTGCGAGGATGATCCTGGATTTCCAGTTCATGTCCACGCCAGGCATGCTGGTCAGGATGATCATGAGGGCTGACGTCAACACAAGACCAAGCAGGTTCAGCAAGGCTGCGAACATGACGATGCCGGCCGTTACCCAGATCAGGCTGTTCCAGTGAACCACGATCCTGGTGCCGGGACGAAACAGTGCCGGGACTGTGATGAACACGCCCAGTATGGCCAGCGCGATCCCCAGCATCACCGGAAAAAAGCCCGGTCCCATTCTCTGCAGGGTTCCTATGTCATAGCGCTGTGCGTATACCGCGGCAAACACGCCCGCGGCGATCATCACCAGCCCGCCTAATATGTCTCGTAAATCTCTGTTGCTCATGATTTCCCCGAATATTGCCAGTGTTGTCTGGCTGTTTGTTTATTGCTGCGGCAATGATGGATCAGGGATCCTCGGCCATAGAGGCTCGACTGTCTCCATCATGTTCCCGGACGTGTCCTTTCTGTTGCAGTTCTGGTTCCTGCGTTATGGATCTTTGGTCCGGCTTCCTCATCCGAACGCTGACAGACCATTTTTGGTGGTGTCAGGTCAGACTTGACGAATTGACCTGGTGCTCAACTGCTGTCGATACGCTGCAAGGCACCAATAAAGTCAGTTCTGGAAACTTGAACAGTGTAGAGTTCAATGTCACGTTGTCCAGTCAGGGTTTGTCCGGATAAAGTCACAAGTTCCAGTTTGAGCCAAGTTTGACGCATGAACTATGTGACTTGGCGTAGTCTGTTGCAAGATGTTTCAAACGTGTGTCAGCGAGTGCAGTCGGATTCTGAAAACGAGGGCTCGCATCGCTTGATTACAAAGCTGGTTCAGAGGAACGGCCATCAGGTGAAGGGATGTTGGGCGACTGTTTAAGTCGCTGAGCTATTGAAAGAATTCCTCTGGAGTCAGAGCAAAGTGCCGGTGCCGTCGATCTCGCTCTGCTTTGATATGCAGATTGGCACGACCGCAAGTCAGGTTCTTCGGGTTTGAATCCGGAGCGTCATCAGACGGCTGCAAGGCAGAGCACGAATCAGGGCGGCTATGGTGTTTGCGGTGTTGGTGTACGCAATGGTTTCCTTTCGATAATTTCATGCAATATCGAGAATTTTTCTCGAATTGTTGTTTGATAGCCACAACCGGATAGTTACAACAACTACAACAGCAATCACCCCGCGCCACCTCGCAACCACGTTTTCAGGTGGCGTACTCAGGGAGTTCTTTTTTTTTGCCTGGCAAGCGGTGCGCGACGCTTCATCAGTATGAAGGTGAGACTTGTGGCAAAATTCCACACACTGGAACTATTTTCCAGATAGTCATTGTTTTGTCGTGGATACCCATCTTGAGTTACCAACGTTCAATGCCCAGTCAGGCTACAGACAACCGGTCGCTGGTGCGGGGGCTTGAGATCCTTCGTGCGTTTCGTCCAGGAATCGACGTACTGACCAACAGCGAGCTCGCCGAGAGAACCAGGCTGCCTCGCTCGACGGTGAGTCGTTTGACTGGAACGCTGGTGCGCGCCGGATTCCTGCAACACGATGCACGACACGGAGGCTACCGTCTGCACGCGACTGTGCTCGGTCTGGCCCATGCGATGCGTAGTGGATCCTACATCCTGAATCATGCCCTCGATGCCATGCAGAATGCAGGCAAGCAGTTGCGTGTCAACGTTGGGCTGGCGATTCCGGATCAGGATGACATGATTTATCTCGACACATTGCGATTTGGCCCGAATGCCTCTTTGCGCAAGGTGGTATCAGGGCAGCGCGTGCCGATCGCCCTGACGTCGCTTGGCCGGGCATATATCAGTACCTTGCGAGGTCAGGAACGTCGAATCCTGATGAAGCAGTTAAAAGAACGGCACGAGCGCGACTGGGCGGAAATCCGTCCAGACATTGACCGCTGTATTGCGGAAGTTCACGAGTCCGGTTGCTGCATAGCCAGTTGGCAACCTCAGGTCATTGCGATCTCGGCCCCGCTGGTGTTCAGTAACGATCCCACGCATGTGCTCAATATGAGCCTGTTCACGCAAAGAAGTATCGAGGCAGTTCGGGCGGATCTGGCTCCCGAACTGCTCAGGTTACGCGACATCATCGTTGCGACGGTCGAGCAGGCCGGTTGATCCTCATTTGCCGTAGGTGTCCTGAAGCAGAGGGATGAGTTCGTCCAGGCTCTGCACGTCACAGACTTTCATGTCCAGATCAAAGAGGTTGGCTTTGTGGGCCTGCAGGCTGCGATCATCGCAGGCGTCTTCGACGACGATCGTGCGAAAGTTGTGCGAGAACGCGTCAACCGCACTGGCCCTGACGCACCCGGAGGTGGTCACCCCGCAGATGATCACAGTATCCACGTCGTCATAACGCAGGAATGATTCGAGGGGGGTCGCAAAAAATGACGACGGCTTGCCTTTCTGGACAATTCTGTCTTCCGGTCGTGGGCCGTAGGAGGGTGGCCACTGGTCTGCAACCGGATCGCTGACGTACTGAAACGCGTCGGGTTCGCTCAGTTTGAAGTTCCAGCTTCCTCTGTAGACAGGGTGGCTGCGATCACCGCGGCGACTGTAGTAAATCGGCAGCTCCAGATCGCGAAACACCTGGGTGAGGCGCTCAAGTGCGGCGATCAGCCGACTCATCTCCCTGCCGCACATGGCGTACTTCGGATCGACGAACATGTAGGTGGTGTCAATGTTCAGTAATGCCGCTTTTCTGCCAAGTGCGATGCGCCGGCCAAACCCCGCTTTGCGGTAGGTTTCAAGTTCTTCATCGGACACGTATCCGCGCCACTTTTCAAGTTTGTCTGTCATGGTGAACGTATTCCAGTCGGTGATAGGAGAATGATCTCAGGTGGCCCAGCCAGATTGCAGGCGGTCACCCTGGTGCGCAAGGCGCCATCAACGAGTCGGCAAGGGACAAGGACGGATCAGTGCGAGTCAAAAAAAACCGCCTGGTGCAACCCAGGCGGTTTGACTGGTCCCTCTGACCGGATGGTTGCCCAGGCAGTCGTGATGGCCCAGATTCTCAGGTGAATCAGTTCACCCGAACGTTGGCTGCGTCAGCCACTTCCTTCCAGGTTGCCATCTCTTTCTCGACGAATGCCTTGAATTCGGCGGGCGAGTTGCCGCCTGCCTCTGCCGCACGCTTCTCGAACTGCGCAATGACTTCGGGGTCTTGCAGCACAGCAGCTGTTTCAGCAGCGAGCTTGTCGATAATGGCTTGCGGCGTTCCCTTCGGAACCATGATGCCGTTCCATGACGCAACGTTGAAATCTGCGATACCGGCTTCAGCCATGGTCGGAACGTCAGGCAGGTTCTTCAGACGATTAGGTGCTGCGACTGCCAGTGCCTTGACCGAGCCCGCCTGAATCTGCGGGAGTGCTGCTGTGGCCGTTTTGAAGCCACCCATAACAACACCGGAGAGCACATCGTTCATGGCCGGACTGGCACCCTTGTAAGGAACGTGGAGGTAGTCCACGCCAGTACGAAGCTTGAGCAGTTCGGCTGCCATGTGTGGCGAGCCACCTGCTCCAGATGATGCGAGCGTTAACTTGCCAGGATTGGCCTTGGCCCATTCGATCAGTTCACCGACCGTGTTGGCAGGTACGTCCTTGTTCACGACCAGGATGCTGGGCGAAGTCATGGTCAGTGTCACGAAATCGAAATCTTCCAGTGTCTGGTAGGGAATCGTCGAGTACACAGCCGGGTTGATCGCTTGCGCAATCGTACCCAGCAGCATGGTGTAGCCATCAGGCTTGGCACGGGCTGCCTCGGCGGTCCCGATGTTGGAGCCACCACCAGGCTTGTTGTCGATCACGATCGGCTGTCCCAGACGATCCTGAAGTTTGGATCCGATAAGGCGACCCACGATGTCAGTTGCACCACCGGGGCTATAGGCTACGATCATCCGGATGGGCTTGTCCGGATAACTGTCGGCTGACTGGGCTGATGCGCTCAGCGGGATCATGGAAGTTGCTGCTGCGATTGCCGCTGCCGCCAGCGTACGGCTGCTCTTTTTGAGAAATTGACTCATATAGGTCTCCAGATTAGAGCTTGGTATCGGCTCTCGAGGCGCCGACTGGTTATTGTGTGAACAGAGCATCACCTGCATGTCTCAGGGAGCGGAGCGTATCCGTCCGGGCTGATCACAAAGCCGATGATGATGCTTTGTTCCATTTACGATAGCATCTGGCGTGCTCCTCGCAAACTAAGGACTCCCCGGGTGCAAGGTCAAGTGGGTGTCAAAAGGGTGGGGCGCGCTTGCGCAGGTCTGCCGCATGTTTAAAATGGGGGCAAACCAAATCAGAACGCCAGGTTGTTGCGAGAGGCTACGTCTGAACCAGACGCCCGTCTGGTTGCGGCGCAGCTTCCGGGGGACGACAACGTTGTCTGGATCATTCTTTCATTGCAGATTCTGTGTCGGATCACCTGCACTGAGCGTTGTACAGGCTTCTGACAGCCTGATGCCTGTACGTGACGTCCGCGCGTGAAGTCTTCTCATGCCTTCTGTGCAATGTCTTTTGTGCAGTGTTCATGCCAGGCCTTTGCACCGTTTGTGTGTGCGTGATCAGGCACAGAGCGCATGTCAGTCGCAGCTGTCAGGATGAGTGCAGTCCGAACGCAGCTTGAGTGTGGAATGCTCGCGCGAGTAGTACGTTGACCCAACCGGTGTGACCATCCGTCCCTTTCTGACCCGGGACCCCGTATTTTTCGACTCAACCACTTGAACAGAGAAGCCCATGGACCAACCGCAGAATTCAGTCACTCTCGCCCACGCATTGTTTCACCCAGGCGCAGTTGCGCTGATCGGTGCGTCTGGCAACCCAAAGAAGAACACCGCTCGCCCGATGCGCTTCATGCGCAAGCACGGGTGCGAGGTGCAACTCTACCCGGTCAACAAAACCCAGACCGAGGTGATGGGCGAAGTGGCGTACCCGTCTGTGGATGCACTGCCTGGTCCGATTGATCACGCGTTCGTGATGGTGAGTCATGAACACGTCTTCGACCAGGTCAGGGCTTGCGCCAAGGCCGGCGCGAAAGTTGTGACCGTGTACTCGGATGGCTTTGGCGAGATTGGCGAAGAGGGTATGGCCAGGCAGCACGAGCTGGTGGCGATGGCTAGAGAGCTCGGTGTGCGCATCGTGGGGCCCAACAGCATTGGTCTGGCCAACCTTGATAGCGGGATGATCCTGTCAGTCAACGCCGTGTTTGAGGCCGACTCATTGATACCCGGACCGCTCAGTCTGGTATCCCAGAGCGGATCAATGATGGGTTCTTTGCTCGCACGGGCAGCCGCACGAGGTTTCGGATTCAGCAAATCGATTTCCGTTGGCAACGAGAGCGACATCACGGTCGGCGAGGTTGTCGATGTGCTGGTTGATGATGCCGCAACCCGCTGCATTCTGCTGTTTCTGGAGACGATACGTGATGCGCCCTTGCTCGCACGTGCACTCGAGCGGGCCAGACAGGCGGGCAAGCCAGTGATTGCCTACAAGCTGGGTCGCTCGGAGCAGGGTGATGCGCTGGCGCAGTCGCATACTGGCGCTCTGGCAGGCAATGACGAGGCAGTTGACGTGTTTCTGAAGGCGCATGGCGTGATGCGAGTCCATCATCTGGAAACGTTGTTCGAGGTTGCACCGCTGGCAATGCAGTATGAGCGTCCCGCACCGGTAAAGGGTCGGGCACGCCGTGTGGCAGTGATCACTACCACGGGTGGCGGCGCGGCGACAGTTGTCGACAATCTTGGTCTGTACGGGATCGAGGCGGTCGCCCCGACAGCCGAGTTTGTGGAACACATGGCAGGCAGAGGGCTGGCGATTCGCCAGACGCCAGTGATTGATCTGACGCTCGCGGGAACTAGTGAACAGTACAAGGATCTGCTTGAACAGTTGCTGGTGTCTGACTGGTGTGATGGTGTATTGAGTGTGGTTGGCTCGTCTGCGCAGTTCCATCCCGAACTCGCCGTCAAGCCCCTGATCTTGTCTGACAAGCCACGCAACAAGCCGCTTGCAGTGTTCCTTGCGCCTGACGCGACAGAGTCCTTGCAGCTCCTGCAGCAAGCAGGCATTGCTGCATTCCGTACACCAGAAGCCTGCGCAGATGCTTTCGCAGTATTTCTGGAGGGAGCAGGACCGGCACCCGAGGCGGTTCAAGCGCCGATCTGGCCTGATACCCTCCCGACCCAGGGCAATCTCACGGAGTACCAGTCTAGTCAGGTGTTTGCCGGGCTTGGTGTGTCGGTGGCTAGCAGCACACTGGTGCAACCTGACAATCTCGCCCACAACATCGCTTATCCGGTCGTGGTGAAGATTTCGTCGCCTGATCTGCCGCACAAGACAGAGGCTGGCGGTGTGCAGGTCAATATCCGGAGCGATGAAGAGCTCAGGCAGGCGGCACACGAGATCATGCGCAATGTCAAAGCCTACAAGCCTGAAGCGCAGATCGACGGGCTGCTGGTTCAATCCATGTCGCCAAAACTGCTGGAATTGATTCTGGGTTACAGGCGCGACCCACTGGTCGGTGCAACCGTGCTGCTGGGCGCAGGCGGTATCACAGCCGAGCTCAATCCGGATGTGGCGCTCAGACTGGCGCCTGTGAGTCTGGAGCAGGCCTGGGAGATGATCGAGCAAGTCAAGGCGACCCAGCTGGTGCGCGGCTACCGTGGCCTGCCCAAAGGCGATTGCGAGGCACTGGCCAGATCCATCGTCGCATTTTCAAGACTTGCTGCGCTTGAAACGCCGCAGGTACTGGAAGCTGAAATCAATCCCTTGTTTGTGACCGCAGAGGGTGTGACAGCGGTTGACGGGTTGATTGTGCTCGGCGATTGATGGTCGCAGTGTGGGATGGGGGGGCCGGGGTCCAGGTTCCTCCTTTTGGAGTGCGGACGTGGATTGATCTGGTTCAAGTCACGCGTTGACAACGATGCCTGCAACGATAATCAGGAAGAATTTCAACTGGATACCGTGTTATCTTCGAAGTCACCGATTTTCTGGATTTTCTGAATCGAGCGAGTGGTTACACGGGCAGCAGGGATTCTGTTGTTCTATGGACCACATCGCACCGGTTCCAGGAGGGGATATGCGCCCTGTGCAGAGCGGGTCCGGCCACTTGCTGCATCTTTGCCCACCAGTACCACCTTTGCGACCTTTGCCAGAAGTGAAGCCCGTGCTCAGGTTCACGATCGCGCCAGCGATCCAGAAAATCTTCCAACCAATTCGGAAGGTAGAATGCCAAGCGCTTCAGATATGTCCTCAGCGATCGACTTAACTGTCAGCACTCCACGTGTAGGCGACCTGTACCCCTCTGGATTCGAGAAGTCCGCCTGTTCTCCGGTTCTGCCAGCATCCCTTCGGTCTCCTGAGTCCTGTAATCCCCGTCAGATATGTCGAGCCGGTCTATTCAAGACCTGGTTGTGCGCGCTGACGATCGTGCTGACACAGGCAAGCCTGGTTCTGACGGCTCCCGCGCAGGCGCAGACAGCGGTGCAACCAGCAATGCAGCCATCTTTGCAGCCCATCACACCTGTTCTGTCGCCAGATGCGATGGTTCCTCAGACCGCGCTCTGGTTCGACGGGTCGGTGCCAAAGCCCCAGGTCGAGCAAGCGCTTGAGGTCATGCGGCGAGCTGATCTGGATGGACTTCGCGTTCAGGACTACCGCCCCGACCTGCTTCAGGCAGAGATTCTGGCGCTGACACAGACCCCATCCGGGCAGGTCGATCCGGCGCGGGTCGCCGAACTCGACGCGATGCTCACGGCGGCCATGGAGCGATTCCTGTCCGATCTGGTTCTGGGGCGAGTTAGCCCGAAAGACGTGCACCAGGATTTTGATGACGCACCTGCTCACGAGTTTGATGCATCAGCCTACTTGCGTCAGGCACTTGCCCAAGGGGATCTGACGAATGCAGTCGCGCAGGCTGCACCAAAGTTTCCGCTTTATCCCCTTCTCAAGCAGTGGCTGGCACGTTACCGGCAGATCCAGGGGGATCCCGCCTGGGAAGGTGACCTGGCCTTGCCGGCGGGTGGCAAGCTTGAGGCCGGTCAGACCTATCCTGACGCGCAGAGAATGCGTGGCCGTCTGAAGCTGCTCGGTGATTATGTGGTCATGCCGGGCGTGCAGGAGCCGCAAGATGCTGTCTACGATGCAGATCTTAAGCGTGCTGTCCGCTCGTTTCAGGAGCGACATGGCCTGACGGTCGATGGCGTTGTCGGTAAACAGACGATCGAGGCCCTGAATGTGAAACCGGCTGACCGGATCCGTCAGATCGAGTTGTCTATGGAGCGTGTTCGATGGACACCATTGCAGCATGCTGACCGGTTGCTGGTGGTCAATATCCCGGGCTTCATGCTGTATGGATACGAGACTGATGGCCTGGGCAATATCGATGTTCAACTCGAGATGCGGGTGGTCATTGGGCGGGCCCTGAACCATCGCACACCCTTGTTTGACGAATCGATGCGGTATATCGAGTTCAGTCCGTACTGGAACATCCCGCCATCGATTGCACGCAGCGAGACGATTCCTGCGATCAAGCGAGATCCGGGCTATTTTTCTCGCCAGCAGCTTGAGTTTGTTGATGGTGCCGGGAATGTTTTTCAAGAGGTCACGCCCCAGCGACTTGATGCGGTGCGGGCAGGCCAGCTTCGGATCCGGCAACGCCCAGGGCCGAGGAATGCGTTGGGCGATGTCAAGTTTGTGTTCCCCAACAACATGAACATATTCATGCATCACACTCCGGCGACTCAACTCTTCTCCAGAAGCCGGCGAGATTTCAGTCATGGTTGCATCCGCGTCGAAGCGCCTGTCGATCTGGCCCGGTTTGTGCTGGCCAACGATCCGGCCTGGGACGAGAACCGGATCCGCCAGGCGATGGGGCTGGGCCGCTCGAACACGACCCGCTTGCAGCAGCCGGTGCCAGTGGTGATTGCCTACAGCACGGTTATGGCTCGCGATAACGGGAAAATCTACTTTTATTCAGATATTTATGGGCATGACGAGCGTCTCGGGCTGGCGCTTGAGCAGCGTCTGTAAATCAGCACGGAGAAGTAAAAGCATGCGTCAAGTAAAGCGAGCAGACATGGTAATCAACACTAGAAGATCCTTGCTGAAAGCGTCCGGTTTCGGATTGCTGCTGGTCGGCGCGCCTGCGCTGGCGAAGGTGACCACACCGGTCAAGATACCGGGACGTCAGATTGGCATGAATCACCTTCATACATCAGAGAGAATCGGACTCGTGTATGCCAGGGGGCCTGTCTATCTTGATCCAGCCCTGGATAAACTCAATGTCTTTTTGCGGGACCACTACACTCACGAAGTGGGGAGTATGGATCCCGGGCTGTACGACATTCTTCACGACATCCGCAACGCGCTCGGTGCGCGGGGGCACTACGAGATCATTTCAGGGTATCGCAGTCCCAAAACCAACGAGCGACTGCGTACCACCCGTGGTGGGGGTGTGGCCAAACGCAGTCTGCACATGGATGGCAAGGCAATCGATGTGCGCCTGCCCGGTGTGCCGTTGAAGGATTTGCGTGAGGCGGCGATTGCGCTTGAGCGGGGCGGAGTTGGGTATTATCCGCGTGATAATTTTGTGCACGTTGACACCGGTAAGTTTCGTACCTGGTGAGTAATCTGCCCGGGGCGCAATGTCGCCCAGGGCGTGATGGATGTTTGCTCTGTGTTATCTGGCAATATCCACGTCCGGCTCGATGCTCGGTGGTAGCGCTGCGGGCAGGGAGGGGCCTGTTTCGTCGAGCCCTGGCTGAGGGCCGACAGGTGCCAGAATGCGGGCGATCAGCCAGTTCCAGGTCGGACCCAGTTCCGGACGGCTGCCTTCCTGAATTGCCGGCCGGTTAACGTCGAGCTGGTTGTCGGGCCCAACGGATCCGAGATTGAAAACAAAGAAGTAATTGGGCTCGAATCCCATCCGGATATCGGTGACGTACACATTGTCATCACGTTCGTGCATCCGGTAGAACCCCTTTGAGAAGCGCGCAACCTCACGTACACCCGGGTGATCCCAGTGCTGCTCGATCAAGTCAGCGCGGCGGTCATATTGACGCCATTCAATCTTTGGCGAGTCATCAAACACCGAGTACCAGCCCTCGTAGTAGTGTGTGGGGGACACAGCGACCATGCGCCAGAGAAAAGTGTTCAGCGGTGAAGGGGTGATGAGCCATTCATCGATGCGGTCCCCAGGCGGCGATGCCTTGGCCACGGTCGTGACGTGCTCCTGAGCAATGACGGTCCAGACCATGTAGGTACTGCTGACAAGCAGCCCCAGGGCGTTCCAGGTCCACCTGAACCGGGATCGGCTCCAGAGGCAGGCGAGCAAGCCGATCAGTAGTGGCGCTGTGTATAACGGGTCAATGATGAAGATACTTCCCTGCCCGAAAGGATAGTTGCTCCAGGGCAGGGCGAGTTGAGTGCCGTAGACCGTCATATAGTCGATGCCGACGTGCGTGATCAGCACCAGCCAGAAGGCCATCCACCAGCGGGAGAAGGTGGCTGCCTGGCGGTGAATCAAGTGTGCCACCGCCGCAAAAACCGCTGAGGCTGCAGTGAGATAGGCGATTGCGTGCGTTTCGGCACGATGGCGAGTCATGTTGAGGATGGCGTCTCCGAAGTCCATCACCACATCGAGGTCGGGTGCGGTTCCAGCAAAAGCTCCCCAGAGCGCAGACTGCCAGACCGGGACTTTGCGTCCCATGACGGCAACGGCAACTGCGGAACCTAATGTGATCTGTGTAAGGCTGTCCATGAGTCAGGTTTGATGATCTCGAATCGCAACAGCAGACGCGAAAGACTCGTCTGCCAGAAAAGGATGATGGTCTGGCTGACATGGCGGAACTGTTTCCGACCCTGTCAGGGCTGTGCATGAGTACTGCATGGCATTTGGCCATGCTCCCAAAGGCACACATTATGAGTCACTGAGCGATGAATAGTTCGCACGGTGGCAAAGCGGCGTAGTGCACTCAGTCAGCGAGGTGGCACGCCTTAATCTTTGACCAGTCCCCCATCGACAACCAGATTCTGTCCGGTGACTGCGCGAGACCAGGGCGACAGAAAAAACAGCACGGCATCGGCGAATTCTTCGGGCGTGGTGACCGATTGCAGCGGTGTGTTCCGGGCGATCAGGTCAAATACAAAATCCGGTGTGGCAGCACTTGCATCGGTGGTTCTGAGCAGCCCACCTGACACCATGTTGACCGTGATGCCATCGGGACCGAGTTCGTGCGCTGCTGTGCGGGTCAGCGAAAGCAGGCCTGCCTTGGCCGCGGTGTAGTCGTGGTAGGGGACGACCGGATTCTGAAACAGATTGGTTCCAACATTGACGATTCTGCCAAACCTTGCAGAGCGCATGCCCGGTAGTGTCGCCTGGATCGTGTTCAAGGCTCCCCCGACGGCCCCTCGTGCCTGCTGCTCGAAATGTTGCAAGGTAATGGTGTCGAGTCTGGGGCGGTCATCTCCGTTGAACGTGAATGAGACCAGGGCATTGTTGATGACGCTGGTGACCGGGCTCCCGAACTGGGCTTCGATCTGTGAGACCATCTGGCCCACAGCCGCAGGATCGGTTACATCGGCCTGGACTGTGCAGACACGGCTTCCGAGTTCTGACTGCAGGCGTTCTGCGCTGGACTGACTGCCGAGGTAATTGACGGCGACTCTGGCGCCTTCACGATGAAGGGCCCGCACAATCGACTCGCCAAGGCCTCGTGCTCCCCCAGTGACCAGCACAATCTGTTGTTCGATCTTCAAATGCTTGCTCCGTGGTGCGAATTCTGATGTCGGAACATCGGTGATATCTCTCATTGTCTGTTTGCGTACTCATCTCAAACCCAGGGGTGAATCGCAAAGCGATCGACGAGTAGACAGTGAAACGGCAGATGATAGCGCGCCGACGTGACTGACAGGATGACATCACGCCAGCTGTATGGGCTATTCAAATAGTCTGGGCGCTTTCGGGTGATGTGTCGCACTGCTCACGCATGATAAACCACGCAAAGCCACACAAAACCACACAAAACCAGACAATCTTGTCGGAAACAGAAGGTTTCTCGCAGATCGTGAACCAACTCGCATACCATGAGTCAGACTTTGACGTTTGTTGCCCCTGCCAGCCGGCAAAGGTTGCCCGCCTCGAATGCCTATCAAATCTTTCTGGAGCCCGGATGCTATACGACCTGCTTAAAACTGTTCACATTCTGTCACTTGTCCTCTGGATCGGGGCATGATGTTTGTGCAGTGGTTTCTCAGGCCCGCCCTGCTGCATCTTGCAAGCGAGCAAAGACTGGTATTGATGCACGAGGTGCTGACCCGGTTCTTCCGAGGGGTTCTGATTGCCTGTGTGCTGGTTCTGGTGACGGGCTTCTGGATGATTGGTCGCGTCGCTAAAAGCACTGTTCAGGCGGGTGGGTCCTTTGACATGCCGATCGCCTGGTGGGTCATGGCCGTTGTAGGTACCCTGATGGTGGCTATTTTCATGCACATCCGGTTCGCCCCGTTCAGGCGGCTAGGTGATGCCATCAAATTTACGGCGTGGGACAAGGCAGGGCAGGCCCTGGGGCAGATTCGCAATCTTGTCGCGGTCAACCTGACCCTGGGTGTTTTGCTGATTGTTTACGTGTTGCTCGCCTGATCGAGGGGTTGCAGGCAGGAGGACGGCACAAACACCTGCCCGTCCATCAGTCTGCGTGCGCTGCGACTGACTTTTACAGCGTTTACCACAGCCTGTCCGGATGCGTCTGTATGCACATCCGCACCAATGCGCAAGACACCAGAGGGGTGACCGAAGACGATGTCATTGCGGGCGTGTCCGAGAATCTGGCTCACTACGGTTCCTTCGATGGCCGCTGCCGCTGCGATGCCAACCGCACCGGTGCCCGTCATCGCGTGGTGTAGCTTGCCCATGGAGAGAATCCGCGCCAGCAGATCAATGTTGTCCGCACTGACGGTCTTGCCATCGGACGCCGTGTAGGTATCCGGTTTCGCAAAAAACGCCAGCTTGGGTGTGTGCTGACGGGATCGGGACACTTCTTCGACAGAGAGTCCAAGACCCATCCGGACCGCGGCGTGGGCGCGAATCTGCTCGAGCCGATCGAGGAGATCGTGGTTGCTGTTCAGATCGACTTGCAGTTCCTTGCCAGTTAGCCCGAGCGATGCCGCACTGACAAAGACAGCCGGATTGCCAGCCATGATCATGGTTGCAGATAAGGTGCCAAAGCCCGGGACCTCGAGTTCGTCGATGCGATTGCCGGTCGGGAACATGCCCGAGACACCAGCCTGGCCATCTTCACCAGCCTCGCTGTTGCTGGCGCCAGGGTCCAGAAACTCAATCCTGATCTCAGCGGCAGGAAAAGCCACGCCATCGAGCTTGAACTCGCCCGTCTCGAGAACCTGGCCCTCGCGGACTGGTACGTGTGCCAGTATCCGCTTCCGGATGTTGGCCTGCCAGATTCTGATGGTTATCCCGCAAGCCTCACCAGGTGATATCAGGCCACGATGGATTGCAAAGGGTCCGACTGCAGCAGTCAGGTTGCCACAGTTGCCACTCCAGTCGATCAGAGGCTTGTCGATTGATACCTGGCCAAACAGATAGTCGATGTCACTGTCAGGCCGGTCGCTGGCCGAGATGATCACAATCTTGCTGGTGCTGCTGGTCGCTGCTCCCATGCCATCAATGTGCTGACCATAAGGGTCCGGACTGCCGATCACCCGCATCAGAACCTGGTCACGTATGACAGGATCTTCGGGAAGATCCTCAGCCAGGAAAAACACACCTTTGCTGGTACCTCCTCGCATGTAGGTGGCACGAATGGGAACTTGCATGGTTGAAACTCGCTTCTTCAAAGACTTGCATCGTCAGAAACAAGTGTTGTAACCAGTTTTTGTGGTGTGCGTAAAGAGAGGTGCTGTGCAGACAGGATGCCTGCGAAGAAGTTTGCCCCCATGCCGGGATGAATCATTGGCATGGGGAGGTCGGGATCAGCCAAAACGTCCGGTCAGGTAGTTTTGTGTCAATTGATGCCTGGGATTGACAAAGATATCCTCGGTCTTGCCAACCTCGATCAGCTTGCCCAGGTGAAAGTAGGCAGTCCTGTCTGAGACCCGGGCAGCCTGCTGCATCGAGTGGGTGACGACCACGATGGTGTAGTCACGTTTAAGCTCATGCATGAGCTCTTCCACTGTTGCCGTTGCAATCGGGTCGAGCGCTGAGCAGGGCTCATCCATCAGGATGACTTCAGGGCTGACGGCAATCGCCCGCGCAATGCAAAGGCGTTGCTGCTGACCGCCGGAAAGTCCGGTTCCCGGGTTGTCCAGCCGGTCCTTTACTTCCTTCCAGAGGCCGGCCTTGGTCAGCGCGGCTTCGACGATCTCGTCCATCTCGGCCTTGCTGTTGGCCAGTCCGTGAATCTTGGGGCCATAGGCGATGTTGTCGTAAATGGATTTCGGGAAGGGATTGGGCTTTTGAAACACCATGCCCACACGCGCGCGCAGTTCGACCACATCCAGATCGGGCGAGTAGATGTCAGTGCCATCGAGTTCGATCAAGCCGGTGATCCGACAGTTGTCGATGGTGTCGTTCATGCGGTTAAGCGTACGCAGGAAAGTGGATTTTCCGCATCCGGATGGGCCAATGAACGCGACCAGTTCTTCGCGTCCGACTTCCAGATTGACATTGTTGATCGCTTGCTTGGTGCCGTAGAACACGTTCACGTCACGGGCAACGATTCGCGGGTTCTTTGCGGTGGTATTGCCCAGTGTCTTGAAGCTGTCGTCTTCGTAGTTGCTGTTATCCAGCGGGCCGCTCGGCGTGGTTGCCATGCCTTGGTTCCTTTTGCGTGAATGTAGGTCCCTGAGAGTCTGAGTCATCAGGGGGTCGACAATACATTAATTGGTTTTTTCGAACTTGCTGCGCAGGTAGACCGCGATCATGTTCATGGTGACCAGAAAGCCCAGCAGCACCAGAATCGCTGCACTGGTGCGCGATGCAAATCCTCGCTCGGGACTGTCGGCCCAGATAAAGATCTGCGTCGGCAATGCGGTGGCCGCATCCATCGGGGAAGCAGGCACCGCGGTGATAAATGCGTTCATGCCGATGAGCAGCAGCGGTGCAGTTTCGCCAAGTGCCTGGGCCAGTCCGATGATCGTTCCAGTCAGGATGCCAGGCATGGCCGAGGGCAGGATATGGTGAAACACGGCTTGCTGTCTGGACGCACCGATCCCCATGGCGGCCTCGCCAATCGAGGGTGGTACAGCCTTGATAGCCGAACGGGTCGCAATGATGATCGTTGGTAGCGTCATCAGGGCAAGCGTCAAGCCACCCACCACCGGCGCAGAACGGGGCATGCCAAACCAGTTCAGGAACACCGCCAGAGCAAGCAGGCCGAACACCACCGACGGAACTGCTGCAAGGTTGTTGATGTTGATCTCGATCAGGTCTGTGAACTTGTTGCGCGGTGCAAACAGTTCGAGATAGATTGCCGCGCCAATGCCGACCGGGAAACTGATCAGAAAACACACCATCAGCGCGTAGAACGACCCGGTGAGTGCACCGGCAAGTCCTGCAATTTCCGGAAACCTTGAGTCTGCGTTGGTGATCAGGCCCCAGTTGATTTTCGAACTGATCTGGCCCCTTGCCTTCAGTTCGTCAAACCACTGGATCTCGTCCTGCTTGAGACGTCGGAATTCTTCTGGCGTATCCCGATCAATCAAGGCTTTGTTGAGCTGGTCGTACGGGTCAGATACGGGAACAGAAAACGGGATGGTCGTGCCAATGACGTGCGGATTGGCCACAACATAGTCTCGTAACAGAAACTGCGAGGCGGCACTGGGCATCGAGGTGAGCCTGCGTCGTTCTGCCCGGTTGGTGACTTGCGGAAACTCTGCCTCGATCGCATCGTTCACGACGTTGCGAAACCGGCCCTTGAAAGGATCTTCTCTCGAGACATATTTTTCGCTGATATCAAAGTTCAGCGTGAGATAGGTCTGGGTGAAAGCTGGATAGCCTGACATGGTCAGACTGCCGACTAGCAGCACCAGGATGCCGATTGCCACAAACAGCGCGCTCAGGCCAATGGCCCGCAGCGTCATGTCGCCACGCTTGCGCCGAGCATAGCGCGGTCCGGACATCAGCTCTTTCCAGTCGGGTTTTTTCAGTTTTGCGGTCATGATGGTGTCCGGTCCTCAGTCATACATTTCGCGGTACTTGCGCACAATCCGCAGTGCCAGCACATTCAGGATCAGGGTGACGACAAACAGCATGAGACCCAGCGCAAAGGCAGACAGTGTCTTGGGGTTGTCGAACTCGGTGTCACCGATCAGCATGGTGACAATCTGCACTGTGATAGTCGTGACTGAGTCAAGCGGGTTGATTGTCATGGTTGCAATCAGACCCGCGGCCATCACCACGATCATGGTTTCACCGATGGCCCGACTGATGGCCAGCAGGATGCCGCCGACGATGCCAGGGATGGCAGCCGGGAACAGAACCTTGAGCACGGTTTCCGACTGGGTGGCACCCAGTGCCAGAGACCCGTCGCGCAAACCGCGCGGTACGGCATTCAGAGCGTCGTCAGTGAACGATGAAATGAAGGGGATCAGCATGACACCCATCACCATGCCAGCTGCCAGTGCCATGTTGGGAGCTGCGCCGATGCCGAGCATGGCAGCGGTCGATCTGAGTGCGGGTGCGATCACAAGAATGGCAAAAAAGCCGTAAACGACGGTGGGCACGCCTGCCAGAATCTCGAGAATTGGCTTGATGACAGTTCGTGCACGGCTGCTGGCAAATTCTTTAAGATAAATGCCCGTGGCGATTCCGACAGGAATCGCAAAGATGCTGGCAATGACGGTGATGACCAGCGTGCCCATCAGGACGGGAAGCCAGCCAAAGGATCCGGATCCACCAACCTGGTCAGCCCGGATCGCAATCTGCGGCTCCCAGTTCGTTCCGAGGAAGAACTCCCAGAAGGGGACTTTTGCGAAGAAGCGCAACGACTCGAACACCAGCGAAAAGACGATGCCGATGGTAGTGAGGATGGCAACCAGCGAGCACAGAATCATCAAGGACCGCACGATTGTTTCGACCGATGTCCGTGCCGAGAAACGTTGACGGACCTGCTTGCGACTGTAGACCAGTGCACCCAGCGCGATGGCAATCAGACCGGCCCAGGCAATGGTGGTGCTGAGACTCATCAATCGGTTGAGATACTCGGCTGCCTCGAGTTTGTAAGGTTCTGGGGTCCCGAAAATCTGACCACGGGAAATCGAGATGATTTCGGCTCTGATCAGTGAGTGTGCGCCCACATCACCGGGCGTAAATGCACCTTCGGGCAATGACGCCATCATGATCGCCTGAGCGATGACGTTTCCGAACAGTAGCCACGCCAGGATGAACAGCAGACTGGGCAAGGCGATCATCAAGAGCGCGTACATGCCGTAAGCGGTGTCCATGGAGATGGGCTTCTTGCCGGCTAGACGCATCCGACGGGATGCCTGGTAATTCAGCCAGTAACCGGCTGTTGCAATCAGCAACGTGGCGATCAAAAGGTATGCAACCATGATGAGGTCTTCTCAAGTTGCAAGACCGACGCAGCAATGTTCGCCTTGTCGGTCTCGCGTCAGGACAGATGTGAACGGTCAAGCTGCGCGACCGTTCCTGTCTTCAATGACAATTTACTGAGCTGCGAACTTCTTGCCAGCCTTGACGTCAGCCTGAACCTGCTTGAGGCGATCGGTTGGCAGTGGGGTCAGGCCACGCTCGTTGTTGTAGCCACCCTGTGCAAGCGAATCCTCGGAGATGTATTCTTCGATGAACTCGTTTAACCCGGGAATCACACCACGGTGAGCGTTCTTGAAGTACACATAGATCGGACGAGCAATGCCATACTCGAAGGATGCAATGGTATCAGCGTCAGGTGTCACGCCGTCGACTGCAACAGCCTTGAGCTTGTCTTCGTTTTCGTAGAGGAACGAGTAGCCGAAGATGCCCATAGCGTTAGGGTCAGCTTCAAGACGCTGCACGATCAGGTTGTCGTTTTCACCGGCTTCAACGAAAGGACCATCCTGGCGCATGCGTGAGCACTTGTCCTTGTCGTAGCCTGCATCACCAACGATGGCTTTGCAGCCGTCGTGCATGGCCAGCTCCACGAACGCGTCACGGGTGCCTGATGTGGGTGGGGGGCCGTACGCCAGAATTGCGGTGTCGGGCAGCGAGCTGTCGATGTCAGACCACTTCTTGTTCGGGTTGGCAGCCCATACAATGGTGCCGTCGGATTTCTTGGCAGGGACTTCAGCGGCCAGGGCACGGAAGATCTGTTCTTCGTTCAAATCCCAGTCAGCGGGTGATTTGCGTGAAATCGCGATGGTCAGGCCGTCGTAGCCGATCAGGGCTTCGGTGATGTCGGTCACGCCATTGGTGACGCAGACGTCGTATTCTGACTTCTTCATGGCACGCGATGCGCCAGTGACGTCAGGGTGACCTTCGCCGATACCCTGACAGAAGATTTTCATGCCGCCGCCGGTTCCAGTCGACTCGACAACGGGAGAGGCGCCACCCGATTTTGAGGCAAACGATTCGGCAACAGCCTGGCTGTAAGGAAACACTGTGGAAGAACCCACCACGCGAACCTGGTCGCGGGCGTGAGCAGCACCCATGGCACCCAGTCCTGCAACAGCCATGGTTACCGCGAGAATTTTAGACACTTGAGCTTTCATATCGACACCATAAATTGGTTTTGGAAAGTGTGTTGCAGTGCAACTCCAGCCCGATTTATATAACTGTCAGATGACAGTTTTGTGACACAGGTGACATGAAATACGCGCAGTGAAGGAACTTTTTTTTCGATGTAATCTACTGTTTTTTAAAGAAGTTAAAGCGCATGGACGGGGCGCTTGAGATGGATTTCCGCGGGCTGGATTTTTTGTCATGTTCTGTCATGAACACACTCATTTCCGCACCGAACGCAGCGATTGCACCCCGTGACGGCGGGTGTGACATTGACTGACCCCGGCCCGCAGGGTGTCCGGCAAATTTTCTCATACTGCCTCGCAATGCCTGATTTTCAGGTTGCAAAATCTACTCTCATATTCAACGCCTTTCTGACAGGACTTAAGAAGAAAATGACTGATTCACAGGTCACCGGTATGCAGCGCACAACCAGGCAACTGGTTCAAAGGCCCTGGTTCGCCAACGCCATTCTCGGCGTGATTCTTTTCAACGCGCTGATTCTGGGGGCGTTGACGGCCGTCGAACCTGGTACCACGCTTCATGCTGTGCTGGTGGGGGCAGACAGGATCTGTCTGGGTATTTTCATTGCGGAGATTGTGCTGAGGTTGCACGCCTGGCGGGGACGGTTCTTCGCGGATCCCTGGAGCGTGTTTGACCTGGCCGTGATTGCAATTGCCTTGATTCCGGCCAGTGGTCCGCTGGCCGTGCTGCGCGCCTTGCGTGTGTTGCGGGTGCTCAGGGTGCTCACCATTGTGCCGTCCATGCGGCGTGTGGTCAGTGCGCTGCTGGGGGCCTTGCCGGGACTCGGTGCCATTGTCATGTTGTTGATGCTGATTTACTACGTATTTGCCGTGATAGCGACCGATCTGTTTGGTGAGCAGTTCCCGGACTGGTTCGGCAGCCTGGGTGAGTCCTTCTACACGTTGTTCCAGGTCATGACTCTCGAGAGCTGGTCCATGGGGATTTCCAGGCCAGTGATGGAGTCCTTCCCGTATGCCTGGCTGTTCTTTGTACCGTTCATCCTGATTGCCACCTTCACGATACTGAACTTGTTCATCGCCATCATTGTCAACGCAATGCAGACCTTTGCAGAACAGGATCATGCAGACGAAAGGGCGCAACAGCAGGCCGTCCAGGATGAGAAAGAGCAGGCGCTCCTGCGGCAGCTGGAAGCCTTGCATCAGGAGCTGCGGGAGATCAAAACCATGATCGGACCCACCAGTGCAGCCATGCAATCCAGACAGAATCTGTCATGACGAGGAGCTGAGCGCCAGTGAGAATTTCAGACCTACAACTAAATATTACTTTCATTTGGTTGGCATAACCCGACCGGGTCTTTTACACTAGTGCCACTTTTAAGCAAAACAGAGGGCTTTCTCACGCATGGAGAATCTGAGCACGCAGTTCGCAGAGTTTTGGAGAATCGTCCTGGATGTATGGAATAGCGGTGTACTCGGCTATTCAATCAGCGATGCATTGGTTGCACTCGGCATCTTTCTGGTGTTTTACGCACTGAAAGGTTTTTTCAGGCGATTTGTTTTTTCCTTGATGGGCCGCTGGTTCGAGAAGCGCAGTCGCGGTAGCCGCACTTATGAGATTCTGACCAATGCGCTTTCCGGACCCTTGCAGCTGGCTTTTGTCACGTTCGGTGTCTTTTTTGCGCTCCAGTACGTCGGGTTGAGAGGGGATCTGAGCGAGCTTGGCGACCGGGTCGTACGCACACTGATTTCAATCGCGATTTTCTGGTCGCTCTATAGTCTGGTCGTTCCGTTGAGCACAATGCTCGAGAAACTTGACCGGGTGCTCACTCGCGAGATGATCGACTGGCTGATTAAAGGGATTCGCTGGGCAGTCTTGTTTATCGCGGCGGCAACGATCCTTCAGCTCTGGGGCATCCAGGTTGCACCGATTCTTGCTGGTCTTGGTCTGTTTGGTGTGGCTGTTGCACTGGGTGCGCAGGAACTGTTTCGAAACCTGATCGGCGGTCTGTGCATTCTCATCGAGAAGCAGTACAGAAAGGGTGACTGGATTCTGGTCGAAGGCGTTGTGGAAGGGACGGTCGAACATATCGGGTTTCGATCAACGCAAATCAGGCGTTTTGATGCCGCACCGGTTTCTGTTCCGAACATGAAGTTGTCTGACGCGGCAGTGACCAATTTCTCCAGGATGACGTATCGTCGTATTTCCTGGAAGATTGCGCTCGAGTATCGTACGACGATTGATCAGCTGCGTATCATCCGTGAACAGATCGAAAACTATCTGCAAACAGAAGGCTCATTTGTGCAACCTCCAAGCGCCTCGTTGTTTGTGAGAATTGATTCTTTCAATTCGTCTTCGATCGACATCATGCTCTACACGTTCACCACGACCACGGTCTGGGGAGAGTGGCTGGAGCACAAGGAGCGACTGGCTTACAAAGTCAAGGAGATCGTCGAGGGAGCTGGTGCGAAGTTCGCGCTGCCAAGTCAGCAGGTCTACGTCGAGCAGTTGCCTAAGGATGTACCAGAGCCATTCGTACCACCAGCTGATTCACGTCCTGCTTCGGACACTTGATGTTCCGTTGATGGTATGACAGAGAAAACGGGGAGATCAGCGTGATTCTGATCTCCCCGTTTTCAATGGCCGTTTGGCAACTCCAGCCGAGGTGACTGTAGATTTCGGAGCGATTTTTTACGGCGTCACTGCAAATTGTCTGCCGCCACCGCATCACCCCATGGCGTGAACGTTTCGGTACACCCGAAATTCAGTTCCCCTTGTCTGGCGACTCCGGCCGGGCAGGCATACGCGTAAGGGTAGATGTTGCGCCTTGCCGTGCTCACGGGCAGGACTGTCTCGAGGGCGCTCAGTATCTCGTTCCCAAGTTTGGGGTCGGCAACAATTTTTGCGGTGCCACTGACATCGATTCTCGGTTGTTCAAATGCAGCCTCCAGACTCAGACCATGCTCCATCATGAAGCGGCTCAGCTGCAGCACCGACCCGAGGATCTTGCGTCCCCCTGATGCGCCGATCGCAAATGAGAGGCCATTGGCTGACTGTCCGATGACCGGGCAGTAGTTTGTCAGGCAGCGCTTGCCGGGTGCGAGCGAGTTCGGCTTGCCAGGTTCCGGATCAAACCACATGATGCCGTTGTTCAGCAGTAGTCCGGTGCTCGCGGAGGTGACGCGGGATCCGAAGATCGATAGCAGCGTCTGGGTGACGGCACACATATTGCCCTCGCGATCTACCACGCTGAAATGCGTGGTGCTACCGGGTGCCTTCGGTGATTCGTGATCTCCCATGGCATTGAGCCGGTGTTCGAAAGCGCTCGCGAGCGCTTGCGCAAATCCGGTGTACGTCTGGGCGTTGACGCCAGGCGTCGACTGTGGGTTTTCAACCAGCCATTTCAAAGCTTGCAAATAGGTCGGCCCACCCGTGAGTTCAGGTCCGGCGTAAACCGTTCCCTGCGCGTACTCGTAGGTCAGTGGTTCGACGATCTGTGCCTCATAGGACCGGAGATCGTCCATGCTCAGATATCCGCCTTTGGCCTGAATGTCGCGAACCAGTGCCTGACCGATACTGCCTTCATAAAATGCGCGTGGCCCCAGCCTGGCGAGAGTTCTCAAGGTCTCGGCGAGCGTCTTCTGGTTCAGGCGCTTCTGTTCAACGCTGGTCCAGCCGCCAAGAATCGGCCACTTTCCGTCTTCCAGAAAATAGGCGGCAGTGTCGGGATCTTCTGTGAGCTCTCTGGCATTGGCACCAGTCAGCAGGGCGCTGTACCAATCTGTCAGCATGCCTTGCTCGGCAAGGTCCGCAGCGGGCATGACCAGTTGCTCCCAGGGCAGGGTACCGAAGGTCTTGTGTGCCAACTCCATGCCTGCAACCAGCCCCGGTACGGCAACTGCTGTCGCGCCTTTGACGTTGCGATCATCGACCACGTGTTGCCAGGGAAACAGATCGGATGCTACGCCCTGACCGCTAAGCGGAAAGTCTGCCGGATTGAGTCCGGCTGGTGAACGCATGCCGAAGTTCACGACGTAGGCCTTTTGCTCCCGTGCTCGCCACACGATCATGCAGCCGCCGGCCGCCAATCCGCTCATCCAGGGCTCAATCACGCCCAGTGCCATCGATGTGGCCACTGCAGCGTCGATGGCGTCTCCACCCTGTGCGAGAATCCCGGCACCGACATTGGCGGCCGCGATGTGCTGGGAGGCCACGATCCCGTGGCGAGACTGAACCGCTGGTTTGCGCACCACCTGAGTCTGAGAAAAGTTGTCCTGCATGCGTCCTCCAGAGAGTGTTGTCAATCTGCTGCTGTAGCGTGGTGTTTTTTTGATAATGTAGACTGAACTGTCGCTTCAGTCATGCCAGGAGGTGAACTCGTCGAGCGCCATGCGTGAGCTGTGGTATGCGTTCAGAGGGGCGTCAGGGTCGGGGTGTCCGATTGACAGCCCGACCAGGAGTTTCTTGTGTTCAGGCACTCCGAGCGCTTCTTTTACGATCTCCGGGTAGTTCGACAGAGATGCCTGAAAGCATGTTCCAAGGCCATGGCCCACCGCTGCCAGTGCGATTGACTGCAAAAAGATGCCGATGTCCATGGTTGACCAGGGGCCGTACTCTTGATCCATGAAGATGAACATCGCACAGGGTGCCCCAAAAAACTCGAAGTTTCGCAGACGTAGCGTCTCTCGCTTTTCTGTATCGTCTCGCGCAATCCCCAGTGCCGCAAACCGGTTGATGTTGTGCGTCTTTGACCGCTCGGCCGCCGCTTCGGGCCAGTGTTTGGGATAAGGCACTTCCGAATGGCCCCGTACACCACCCACTGCTGCATCCATCAGTTTCTGGCTCAGCAAATCACGCGTCTGGCCAGTGACTACTGCGACTTCCCAGGGCTGGGTGTTCGTGAAGGATGCGCTACGGCCCGCAAGCGCAAGAATCTTCTGCAATGTTTCTTTCGGGACAGGGGTGGATTTAAAGCCCCGTACGCTTCGACGCTCGGCCATTGCTGCAAGTACATCCATTGAGATCTCCTGAGTATGAGTAGTCATTTGTAGTCAGATTGCGATTATTGTGCCTGACGGCTAACCTATTTGCGGTACTACGGTTACCTATGCGCCAAGATGCAGGATATGCGTTAAAGTGAAGTGCTCCGGACAGTGGCTGTGGCGTGCCAGCGCCCAGATACCAGGGTCCGGGTTTGTGCTGGCGAGGACTGATCGCCGGTTATATCAGCTCATCATTCGTCAGCAGATTGCCGTGGAAAGTTTGTTCAGTATTGTGGTTGTTGAGGATCACGACGAGTATCGTGAGGCGCTAGTGGAATTCCTTCAGCGTGAAGGTCATCGAGTCATGGATTTTGATTCGGCAGAGACCCTGATGCATGGGGCGCTACCGGAGAGCGTTGATCTCTTTATGATCGATCTCAATCTGCCTGGAGAGGACGGGCTGGTACTGGCCAAGCGTCTGCGAGAAAGCATGCCTGCGGTGGGCATCATCATGCTGACTGCACGAGGCTATCCTGAGGACGTGACGCGTGGATACCAGAATGGGGCCGACATCTATCTGAACAAACCCGCCAGTGCTGCGCAACTACGTGCAGCGCTCGGGTTATGCGCAGAAGGCTTGGTGGCACCACGACAGGGGAAAGTATTCCACGTCTGGAGCGTCGCAAGCTGTGTGGAACACAAAGCGAGGTCATGCTGACCACGACCGAGGCGCTCGTGCTCGCAGCGCTGGCACGTGCGGGTGGGCGCCAGCTCAGAACCGAACAGATCATTCAGGCGATTGGCAAGGATCCGGAGTCCTACCAGAAGCACTCGCTTGAAGCCGCCATGACCCGGTTGAGAAAGAAAATCCAGGATGCGTGTGCAGATGATCTGGCCTTGCAGTCGGTGCGAGGCGAGGGCTATCGCCTCAGTGCGTCCGTTCAGATCATCACCGGCTGACAAGCAACATCAATCAGACATCAACTGGCTGTGGCAGACATGTCGCAGCTTGACGACACGACGCAAGACACCGTGCGTGTGATCAATTTCAGAGTAGGGGCTATGTATGAATGGTCGTCAGCTGAAGTTTGGTGTGGCCCTGGGCGGTGGGGCCGCAAGGGGATGGGCGCATGTGGGCGTTCTGCGCGCACTACAGGAGGCGGGCCTTGAGCCTGATGTGGTCGCAGGGACCTCCATCGGTGCGCTGGTCGGTGCTGCACTGGCTGCCGGAGAGCTGGACCGGTTCGAGTCCTGGGTGCGTAGTCTGAGGCTCATGGACGTAGTGGGTCTGATGGACGTCCGATTTTCCGGGGGGCTGCTCAAGGGCGACCGGCTGATGAATTTTTTTAACAAGCGGTTTACTGACCGGCCTATTGCAGAGCTTGGACTGCCGTTTGGCGCTGTGGCAACTGATCTGCGAACAGGCTCAGAGGTCTGGTTGCGAGATGAGTACGTCCTGGAGGCGGTCCGGGCGTCGATTGCCTTGCCCGGCCTGCTGGCACCAGTGATCCTGCAAGGGCGCACGCTTGTCGACGGGGTACTTGTCAATCCGGTTCCCGTCTCCCTGGCAAGGGCGATGGGCGCTGATGTGGTGCTCGCGGTCGATCTGAGTTCGGATATTCTTGGCCGACACTTGCGCCCAGAGCAAAATGACGCTTCATTGTCTGAGTCTGCGGCTGATGATCCGGACAGGCACGAAGATATCTCGCAGCGCATTTCATCCAGGTTCTCTCAGCTGTTCCGACAAAAAGGTCCAGCCATCCCGTCTGTGTTCGGTGTGGTCGCCTCAAGCCTGAGTATCATGCAGGTCCGGATCACGCGTAGCCGCATGGCAGGAGATCCGCCTGACGTGAAGGTGGAGCCCCGACTTGGCCAAATCGGCCTGATGGAGTTTCACCGGGCTGCAGAGACAATTGATGCGGGCCATCGTGCAACCCGCCATGTGATTTCGTCGCTGCGCGAGATTTTGAGTGATTCGACTAGAACTGCTCCCCCCTGATCCGTTCACTGCGCCGTCTGAGTAACTCAACCGTGACAAGCAGGGCAATTGACACCAGTATCAGCAAGGTCGCTACGGCCAGAATGCTGGGATTGATCTGTTCGCGCAGACCGGAGAACATCTGGCGTGGAATGGTTCTTTGCAGCGGACCCGCCAGGAACAGCACTACCACGACCTCGTCAAACGATGTGACGAATGCGAATAGCCCACCCGAAATGACACCTGGCCGGATCAGCGGGACGACGATTTGCCAGAACGCGCGCACGGGTGAAGCACCCATGCCGACAGCGGCGTTATACAGGGACCGGTCAAAGCCGCTTAATGTGGCCGTGACTGTGATGATGACAAACGGAACCCCCAGCGCCGCGTGGGCAATGATCAGGCCGGTGTAGGTTGCCACCAGATTGAAGCGTGTGTAGAAGAAGAACATCCCGGCGGCAACGATGATCAGCGGCACGATCATGGGTGAGATCAGCAAGGCCGTGATCAGTCGCTTGCACGGCATGACGTCTGAGGCCAGTCCGACTGCAGCAACAGTTCCCAGCACTGTTGCGAGCAGTGCTGCGGCGATTCCGATCATGAAGCTGTTCTGGATCGCAAGCGTCCAGCGCAAGTCCGTGAAAATCTCCTGGTACCAACGGATTGAATAAGCTTGCGGGTCCAGTGCCAGCATGCCGGACGAGAACGAAAAAAACGGCTCTGCGTTAAACGACAGCGGAATGATCACCAGAATCGGTAACATCAGAAACATCAGCACCAGTAGTGCGGTCAGTCTCAATCCGTAGTGATTAAGGTAGTGCCAGACGGTGTAATACGCGGGTAGTTTGCTTTTCATGGGGTGACCTCAACCAAACGACAGGCTCTTGGTGCCGACGAACCGGTCGTAGGTCCAGTACAGCAGGAGAATGACTGCCAGCAGAATGGAACCGAGTGCAGCCGCCAGCCCCCAGTTATTGGATTGCTGCATGTGAAATGCGATCAGATTCGAGATCATCTGGCCGTCGGTGCCCCCCACGAGAGCCGGAGTGATGTAGTAGCCGACCGAAATGATGAACACCAGCAAGGCGCCGGCTGACAGTCCTGGCAGACTCATGGGCAGGTAGATCCTGAGAAAGGCTGCCCAGGGCTTGGCACCCATGGACATGGCTGCTCGCATGAAGCTCGGGTCGATCCCTTTCATGACGCTGTAGAGTGGCAGGATCATGAATGGCAACAGAATATGAGTCATCGCGATGACGGTCGCAAACTCGGTGTATAGCAACTCCAGTGGTTCATTGATCACCCCCAACCCGATCAGGATGCTGTTGACGACCCCTCCGGACTGCAGCATGGCGATCCAGGACGTGGTTCGAACCAGCAATGAGGTCCAGAAAGGAAGCAGTACAAACACCAGCAGCAGGTTGGCCGTACTGTCGCGCAGACTCGCCAGAAAGTAGGACAGCGGGTACCCCAGCAGCAACGTTAGCAGGGTGATGGTCAGTGCGATTCTCAGTGTCTTTGTGTAGAGGTCGACGTAAATCTTGGGCCCGTCGCGTGCCTGGATGGAACCGTCTCTGGCTTGCTCGAGATCCAGGGCGGTTAGATAGTTGGTGAAACTGTAAGGTTGTCCGGTACTTTCTATGGTGCGCCAGATTTCGACGTCACCCCAGCGCTTGTTGGCTTTCATGAGCAGCTCGGCCCCGCTTTGCGAAAGCTCTGCGTCGTCGACTGCGCGTAGCCTTCGGGCAGTGGACTGGATCACACTACTCGTGCCGGGCAGGCTGCGATTGACTTCGCCTGCAAGCCTGCCTGACGTTCTGTCATTGGCGAGTTTCTTGAGCTCCAGTGCAAACTGGTTCATGATCCGCTCATCTGGCAATTCTTCTCCATCCCAGTCTGACATGGCGTCGAGTGTTTCAGGGATGAGTTCAGCCACGGTCGGTTCGTACACGCTACGAAACAGCATCGAGGCGATTGGCGCTACGAACGAGAGGAACAGAAACACCAGCAAGGGTGCAACAAAAAGAAATGCGACCAGCTTGCGCTGGCGCAGTGCACGAAGTGCTGCGCGCCGATCCTGGGGGGAAAGACTCGATTGAGCGCTCATCACATTATTCCATCAGGTGGAGACTGGCTGCCGGGACCGGAAACGCAGGGCTGATTGTCCAGCGTTTCCGGTCAACTGGATTGAACCAGTCAGTAGACGTGTTATTTCAACAGCCACTCGTTAAACTTCTCGCCGAGTGTTTCACCGTAGTCAGCCCAGAACACACCGTCGGCTTTGACGCCTTTCTCCATATGCGAAGTGGGCAGATGGGGGGTGACTGCCTTGTCGACAAACTGCATGGACGATTTGCGGGTCGGGCCGTACGCAACATCAGCCATGCCGGCCAGTGGAACCGACCCGGTGGCATGTGCGATGAACTCCAGTCCAAGCTCTTTGTTCTTGGAACCCCTGACGATCGACATCACGTCCAGGTCATACAGATGACTGTCCCAGACAATGGTAAACGGGCGCTTTTCTTCGTTGATCGCAGCGAAGATCCGGCCGTTGGCCGACTGCACGAAGGCTGCACCGCCATCGTTGAGCAGTTGAGGAGCTTGAGACCAGCTGTCAAACCACACGATGTCGTCCTTGATCGTGTCAAGTTTGGCAAATGCACGCTTCTGGCCGTCATCCGTGGCAAGGACTTCATAGACCTTGTCGGGGCTGACGCCGTCGGCAATGAGGGCCCATTCGAGGTTGACCTGGGGACGCTTGCGCAGTGCACGCTTGCCGGGGAAGTTCTTGGTGTCAAACAGGTCGGCCACGGTCGTTGGCTTGTTGGCGCCGATGGTGTCGTTATTGTAGGCGTAGATCACGGTCCACACAATCACGCCGACGCCGCATTCGCTGGCCAGAGCAGCCGGCACGAAGTCCTTGATGGCTGGTGTGCCATCGACCCCGGGAGGCAGAATGTCGCGAGGAATCTCTTCAAGCAGTCCTTCTGAACACGCACGCTCAAGGTCGATCACTTCGATGTCGACGACGTCCCACTGGATATTGCCTGATTCGACCTGGGCTTTCATCTCGGCGACACCGCCAGAGTAGTCTTCAACAAGAACCTGCTTTCCGGTTTGTTCTACGAAGGTGCTGACCATGTGCTGCTCTTGCGCGGCACCGTAGGAACCTCCAAAGGATACGAAGGTCAGAACCTGTGAGCTGGCAGCAGCAGCCAGCGATAGCGACAGGGCCGTGCCTGTCAGGATTTTTGCGATTGGTTTCATCATGTGTTGGGTTACCTGATTCGATCTGTCGTCGGGAAAGGATGGGCAGGCGTGCCTGCCTGATGGATTACCCGGGAGTTTCGAACGTCGGCACCTTCTCCTGTAACTGGGGTTGATTCACTGCGTCTGTAGACCGCGCATGACAGGCATGGGCGAACTTCAGACGTCCGGTCAAACGTACGCATCCCGACAAGGGTCTCGCCAAATACGCGCACGATGAAGTGCTATGGCTGGCGGGAACGATCTGCCTGTGTCGAAATGTGTTGCGAGTGGTTCAGGCGCATGCATGCCAGCCGGTATTCTTGAATTTCTGATCTTGCCATCACCTCCCTGTTTCCTTGAAGTCAAACGGATGAGCAGCCAGTGCTGCCCGCTTACTCGGAGGCCAGCGGGTAGGCAAAGCAGTCTTTTGTCTGCCAAACCAGTCTGGCCTTGTGTCCGTCGGAGAAATCCGGTGCCGCGCTGTCGTTAAGGATCTTGACGTTGATCTCGGATTCGTCCGGTAGCCGGAAGTAGTAGCGGATGAAGTCACCGACGTAGTGACGAGTGACAAACTCGGCCGTGACTTCGTTGTCGTACGGGTGATCCGTTGGCAGAAAGAAGAACTTCTCCGGCCGGATGGAAATCCTTGCCCGTTTGACGTTCTGCACGCCATCTGCGGCATTGGCCCGGGCCGTTTCGCCGCCAGGCAGCCTGACTGTCACCAGGGACTCGTCACTCGAAACAACCTCGCCTTCGATGAAGTTGTTTTCACCGATGAAGTCAGCAACGAAAGCGTTGCGAGGTCTCTCGTACAGTTCGGCAGGCTTGGCGCATTGCTGCACCATCCCGCCGTTGAACACGGCAATCCGGTCTGACATCGACAGGGCTTCGGTCTGGTCATGGGTCACGTAGATCACGGTGAATCCGATCGACTTGTGCAAACGGGTGATTTCGTACTGCATCTGCTCGCGCAACTTCTTGTCGAGTGCACCCAGTGGCTCATCCATCAGGACCAGTGATGGCTCGAAGATGAGTGCCCGGGCGAGCGCGACCCGCTGCCGCTGGCCCCCGAGAGCTGAGCGGGATATCGCCCTCCAAAACTTCCCATCTCGATCAGTTCCAGGTATTCCCGAACCCGTGTTCTCATGGCATCTTTGCTGTACTTGCGCAAAGACAGCGGGTAAGCCAGATTCTCCGCGATGGTCATGTGCGGAAACAAGGCGTAGTTCTGAAACACCATGCCGATGTTGCGGTGGTAGGGGGCGGTGCGGGTGATGCTCGTTCCAGCGATCGAGATATCACCGCTGGTGACGTCCTCAAATCCGGCCAGCATCATCAGGACCGTGCTCTTGCCTGATCCGGAAGGGCCGAGCAACGTGATGAATTCGCCCTTGGCGACGTCCAGACTGAAGTCCTTGACGACAAGCGTTTTCTGGTCATAAGTCTTCTTGACCTGGTCAAACTTCAGGTATGGTTCGATGGTGTTTGTTTCAGACACTTGCATCCCGATTTGCAATTGGTTTGGTTACCCGGCCGGGTCCGCTGGCCGGTTGGTTGAATCTGACCATGTTTGCCCGTTCAGTCGCTGATCCGGTTCAGTCGCATCGCGCCGGGCCGCAGCGGTGTATGGGGGCCACTGAGCGCACGGCGATGTGGCATGACTGACCTCTTCACATCTCCTCAGAAAAATCAAGCAAATAGCGTGCCACCGACCTGACCAGCGAGTGAACAGTCAGTGAGGAGCAGGCCCGGATGCGAGTCACAACGATTTCGAGAATCTGCTGTGGTGCATCCGTTCACGCATCAATCGAAGTTGTTATACAGAAATTTGCTTAGCTTGAACACACGCCGATTGCCCGAATTCGGGTATATCCTAGGTCGTCCAGATTGATCGTTCGGGCTGATCAGGACTTGTGTGCCTGAATCAGGCATTGCTGGAACAGCTGGGTTGAGCGGGCAGCGATCGGGGATTTTCTGATGATGCTGAAAAACTGGACCTGATAGAAAAATCTGGCCGGGTTGATTGCGCGAATCAGACCCTCTTGTTCAAACGGGCGCGCGTAATGGGTCGGCAGAAACCCCAGAAAACGTCCGGACAGTACCAGCAATGCCACGCCCTCCTGATCGGACGCGCTGGCCTGTCTGGGCAGATTTGAGCGATGGCTCATCTGCATGTTAGGCGAGTGATATCCGAGTCCGGCGAGTGCATGCTGGCGGATGTTGGGCCAGTCCAGACTCTGATCCTCATGATTGAACAATGGATGGTTGCGGGCGCAGTAAAGGTGCATCTGTTCGTCAAACAGGTAGTCGTAGTGCAGGCTCTGCGAGGATCGATGCGCGGGAATGATGCCCAGATGGTACTGATCGTTCATGAGGCCTCGCTCGATCTCGTTGATCGGGCGCACACTCAGGTTCAGATGAACCTCGGGCGCCTGCTCCGAGAACAGGGCAAGCGCCTGGTGGATACGTGATGCCGGGTTGCTGGCTGTTTTCTCGAACAGGGCGATGTTGAGTTCTCCCCCATGCGTTGGTGAATATCATCGATCGCAGCCCGAAAGCCCCCGACGGCATTGAGCAGCTTGATCGTTTGCTCATGGACCAGCTTGCCTTCGCTGGTGAGCATGAAACCGGCGCGCCCACGCTGACAGAGGGTCAGACCGAGACGGGTTTCCAGGCCCCGGATATGGCGGCTGATTGTGGATACATCGATGTTCAGCTCGAGCTCTGCCGCGGAGAATCCCCCGCAGTCTACAACCGACTTGAAGACGTGCAGGAGTCGCAGATCCATGTCGCTGAGCTGGCCCAGCAAAGCCCGGTTCTTTAGTTGCATGATGTGCCAAGTAAACAGGGATATTTGTTCATATTACTACTGGCTGGTTTGTGGAACCATAAAGCGTTGTACCGACCGCAAAGGTGTTCTGTACACGCGACAAGGGAGAATCTATGCGTATCGGCGTGCCTCGGGAAATCAAGAACCACGAGTATCGCGTTGGACTCAGTCCCGCGAGCGTGCATGAGCTTTGCGCGCGCGGACACGAGGTAATTGTGCAGTCCGGGGCCGGACAGGCCATCGGCATGCTCGATGAGCAATATCTGGCCGCCGGCGCACGACTGGAGATCCAGGTCCAGGCCATCTTTGAGCAGGCTGACATGATCGTCAAGGTCAAGGAGCCGCTGGAGCCGGAGTGCAGCTTGCTGCGTGCAGACCAGATTCTGCTGACTTACCTGCATCTGGCCGCTGATGCTGCGCTCACGACGCGGCTGCTCGAAGCCGGCGTTGTGGGTATCGCCTATGAAACCATCACATCTGCAAGCGGTGGATTGCCCTTGTTGGCACCCATGAGCGAGGTGGCCGGACGCATGTCAATCCAGGCGGCCGCAACCCATCTTGAGAAGTCACGAGGTGGTCTGGGCGTTCTGCTGGGAGGGGTGCCGGGAGTACCCCTGCCCATGTAGTGGTGCTGGGAGCCGGCATGGTTGGCAGCCAGGCTGTGCAGGTCGCAGTCGGCATGGGTGCGCGGGTCACTGTGCTGGATCGTCAGATTGATCGGCTGCGTGCACTGGACATGGTATTCGGGAACCGGATCCAGACACTGATGTCCACCCGCGAAAGCGTGGCTGAGTCGGTTGCAAACGCTGACGTGGTGATCGGGTCTGTTCTGTTGCCAGGCTCCGCAGCACCGAAACTGGTGACTCACGACATGATTCGCAGCATGCGCGCGGGTAGCGTTGTCGTTGACGTGGCCATTGACCAGGGTGGCTGCTTTGAGACCTCGCATCCGACGACTCATGATGAGCCAACCTACGTGGTCGATGGGGTTATTCACTACTGTGTGGCCAACATGCCTGGTGCGGTTGCACGAACCTCAACCCTTGCACTGAACAATGCCACCTTGCCCTACGCGATTTCTCTGGCCGATCACGGCTGGCAACAAGCTATGCGACATGATCCGCACCTGCTGGCAGGACTGAACGTGTGTAACGGGCAGATTACCCACAGGGCGGTCGCCGAATCCTTGAACATGACTTTCACCGAGCCTGGCCAGATGCTGGCCAGTTGAATTGACAACAGAATTGCGAACCCGCTTGACCGGAGAACAACGATGAACATGATTCCAACCACCGACCAGCTTATTGCGACTGATTCCATCAGCGACCTGTCTCTGGACGCCCACTGGATGCCCTATACAGGGAACCGACAGTTCAAGGCGAACCCTCGCATGATCGTGAGCGCCAAGGGATGCTACTACCGTGATGCCGATGGCCGTGACATCTTTGATGGCCTGTCGGGGTTATGGTGCACGGGTCTGGGCCATGGACGAGATGAAATTGTCCAGGCGGTGCAGAAACAGGTCGCGACGCTCGACTACTCGCCTGCCTTCCAGTTTGGCCATCCCTTGTCATTTCAGCTGGCCGAGCGCATTGCACAGAAAATGCCTGAAGGGCTGGACCGGGTGTTCTTTACCGGATCGGGATCGGAGGCCGCTGATACCTCTCTCAAAATGGCCCGTGCTTACTGGCGCCTGAAGGGTCAGGCCAGCAAGACCCGCCTGATTGGCCGGATGCGCGGTTATCACGGTGTGAACTTTGGCGGGATCTCTGTCGGTGGTATCGTGGGCAACCGCAAGATGTTCGGTCAGGCGATCGAAGCCGATCATATTCCACACACCCAGCCTCCGGCGGGCAGTTTTTTCAAGGGCATGCCAGAGTACGGTGCTGCACTGGCTGACGAGCTGCTGCAGCTGATCGCCCTGCATGACGCTTCGACCATTGCTGCAGTCATCGTGGAGCCCTTTAGCGGCTCGGCTGGTGTGATCGTGCCGCCGGTGGGCTATCTGCAGCGTCTGCGCGAGATTTGTACCCAGCACAACATTCTGCTGATTTTTGATGAGGTCATTACGGGATTCGGACGTACCGGTGACTGGACTGGTTCAAGTCATTTCGGCGTGACACCGGACATCATCAATATTGCCAAACAGGTGACAAACGGTGTGCAGCCACTTGGCGCCGTTGTAGCCAGGCGCGAGATATACGACACCTTCATGCAAAACGGTGGCGCCGAACACATGCTGGAGTTCCCGCATGGGTATACCTATTCGGCACACCCGGTTGCCTGCGCTGCGGGTCTGGCAAGTCTCGATTTACTGGAGAGTACGGATGCCATGGCCCAGGTCAGGGCACTTGCTCCCGTATTTGAAGAGAAAGTGCACAGCCTTCGTGGTGCAGCCAATGTGACCGATATTCGCAACATCGGTCTGGCGGCGGGACTGACGATCGCTCCCAGGAACCAGGATCCCACCCTGCGTCCCTATGAAGTGGCGATGGCCATGTTCGATAAGGGCTTCTATGTCCGCTACGGTGGTGACACCATCCAGCTTGCGCCGCCATTCATCAGCACGCCCGAGCAGATCGACCAGATGGTCAACGCACTGGGTGAGTGTCTGAATCAGGCGGCCTGATTCGTGTTGCCTGGGTGAGCTTGCCTGAACAATGCAACCTCCTTCAGGCCCTGGCTAGTATGAATGGCCCGCTTCATGATCGAGGCGGGCCTTTTTAACAAAGGTACGGGGAGGACAGGCTTGATCAGGTGGCCACGTGAGTCGTGGCTTGTGTGTCAGGCCGGGTTCTGGGTTGAGACAGGTCATGAGGCGATTCAAGGCTGATGCGCACGGGATGCAGGCAGACTGTGCACTGTCATGGCTTGCGGTTACCATGACAGGTCCTCAGAACTCAGGAAGGTTTGCCCATGCCCAGTCAGTCCAAAGGTTATCTGACACTCAATGTCGGGTCTTCGTCGATCAAGTTTGCGGTATTTGATGCACCTTCTCTGAATCGCCTGCTGGGCGGGGAACTGGATGCGATCGGAGCCAGTACTGTGCTGGTTGCAAAGAGTGCTGACGATGGAACGATTCGTCATGAGTGGGATTCGGGCAAAGCACCCGACACCCACGCCGGCGCGCTTGCATTTCTGATCGACTGGCTGGTTGCGCGTCTGGATGGCTTGCAGATCCTGGCAGTCGGGCATCGGGTTGTTCACGGCGGACTCTCCTACGACAGGCCAGTCGTTGTGGATGAAGCAATTATGAGCAAGCTCGCAACGCTCGAGCCCCTGGCTCCCTTGCATCAACCTCACAATCTGGCGGGCATCCGTGCGGCACAGTCCGTGTTTCACGGTGTTGCCCAGATCGCGTGTTTTGATACGGCATTTCACAGCCATCAGCCGTTTGTCAAGGATTGTTTTGCGTTGCCACGGGATCTGTACGATGAAGGTGTGCGACGCTACGGTTTTCATGGGCTGTCTTACGAGTACATTGCCCATCACCTTGAGAGGGATTTTCCGCTACACGCTTCGGGGCGTGTCGTGATTGCACATCTGGGCAATGGTGCATCGATGTGCGCCATGGTCAATGGTCATTCGGCTGCATCAACGATGGGGTTTTCCGCCCTGGATGGATTACCCATGGGATCAAGGTGCGGTCAGCTTGATCCGGGCGTAATGCTTTACTTGATGCAGACGAGGAAAATGGATGTCAATGCCATTTCAAACATGCTTTACAAGGACTCCGGCCTAAAAGGCATATCCGGCATCTCGAATGACATGCGCACGCTCGAAGCGTCTGATGAGCAGTCTGCCCGTGATGCCATCGAATACTTCGTTTACCGGGCCAAACGTGAACTGGGTGCGCTGGCCGCAGCAATCGAAGGTCTGGATGCGATTGTCTTCACAGGCGGTATCGGCGAGAACTCGGTCATGGTGCGTGAACGCATTCTGGCAGGCCTCGGATGGCTGGGGGTCGAACTCGACGATCGCGCCAACAGGGAGAGTCAGACCATCATCTCAAGTCCGCGTTCTAGGGTGTTGTGCCTGCGAATCCCGACCAACGAGGAGCACATGATCGCTCAGCACGTCCAGACGCGGATGCAGACCTGAGCGAGCCGAGCTGACGGACAGGGCTGCCAGGCTGGAGGTGCCGGATGGGTCGGGATATTCAAGGCAACAGCTCCCGGACCGCCGAATCGATCAACCTGCGCGCGATACTGACCTGGTCTGGTAGTCTGGGCAGGTTGTCGATGTCGAACCAGTCCGCTGCCTCGATCTCTGATGGATCCGGGGTGATCTCACCGCCCGCGTATTCGGCCACAAAGGCGATCATGAGTGAGTTTGGAAACGGCCAGGACTGGCTTTCGAAATAACGCATGTGGCCGATTTCAATGCCGACTTCTTCCATGACTTCGCGGCGTGCGCATTCTTCAAGTGTCTCGCCAGCCTCCACGAACCCGGCCAATGCACTGAATACACCTGGTCTGAAATGCGGACTGCGCGCGAGCAATAGCTGAAACCCTCGGCGCACAAGCACCATGACGGCGGGAGAGATTCTGGGATAGGAGTTCAGTCCGCATGCATTGCAGTGCATGACGTACTCGTGATGCATCAACTGGGTGGGTGAACCGCATCGCCCACAGAACTGGTGTGTGGACTGCCAGTCGATCAACTGGGTGGCGCGTCCAGCCAGTGCAAACGCCTCCGGTCCCGCAACAGAAAAAAGCTGACGCAGGTGTACCGCTTCAACTGGAAACCCTTCGGGTAACTCCGAGAGATCGGTAGCGTAGCAAGGGACCCCGTTCCAGTGGCCCACCATGATGGGCGGTGTGTGTTCGTACTGCAAGAACGCAGTGTGATTCAGAAAACTCGGTCCTTCAGGATTGAACGTGTCGATCAGGATCCGTTGCTGAAATCTCACGATCCAGTAGACGTCTTGCTGCATGGTGGGTGGCTCTCAATGGTCTTTTTGGGTTTGGATGTGTCAGTGGCTCTGCCCGTGAGTGCCCAGATTCAGGATCACGATGCCTGCGACGATCAGTGCAATACCGATCAAGGTTGCAGGTTGCAAAGCCTGAGAAAAGAAAATCCGGCCAATCATCGTGATCAGCACGATGCCAGCACCTGACCATACCGCATAGATCAGCCCCATGGGTAGTTGTCGCATGGTTAGCGATAAAAAATAAAAGGCGATGCCGTATCCGGCAACCACCGTGAAGGAGGGTAAGGGACGCGTAAAACCATCGGAGAGCTTCAGGGCAGTGGTGGCAACCACCTCCCCGATAATTGCCAGAACCAGCAGCAGCCATGGATGCATAGGGAGTTGCGCCGTCTCAGGTCTGCGCCTGGGCACTGGTCTGAGCTTTGGCTTGTTCTTTCGCCTTTGCCTTGCTGGCGAATTCTGCGCTCAGCCTGGCCTGACGGCCGATGACGAAATCCAGAATAATCTTCATCCAGATGGTGGAGCCGGCCATCGCCGACCAGGTTTCATAGGCCATCCCGCCAATGATGATTGAACCAATCGTATAGACCATGATCAGCCCAGCCACGAAATTCAGTGCACCAGTAAACGGCGCGTAGCGGGCTGCATTGGGGGGCGTGATGCCGCGCGAGATCGCGACCTCACTGTAATCCTTGTTGACAAATATTCGCCAGGCTCTGCGAAGCCAGATGAACGAAATGGGAAACATCGCAATGAAGAGGATCCAGGTCAGGGCAACACTTGTATCGAACACCATGTAACCGGCTCCTTATGAATGAACGCTCCTGAACGAGCTTACGCCAGGGTGCGCGAGGTTGTGAAGTAGGTCGATCAGAAAAATTGCGTCAGCGGACGGATATTTGCCCGGCTGACCGTACTGTTGACTGAAGCTTTGTCGGTATCCTGCGCCCGCGAGAGCCGACGCAGGTCCGGCTTTTCTTTGGGATCACCAGGCGACAAGCCTGATGATCCACTGTGACTACTTGGTTGCTACGCTCAGTGATCATACGTTTAGCGATCACTGAGTTTGCTGCTTAGTGATGACCACCTGATACAGCCTTGGATCCGCGTGGAATCCGCACACTTTCGACCATGGCCTGGATGTGCTCTGGTGGCGCCTTGGTCACACGATCAACCAGAAATGCGACAGCAAAGTTGACCATTGCACCGACCGCACCAAAGGCCTCCGGGGTGATGCCGAAGAAGCTGTTTGGTCCACCGATCAGGTTGACGTACGCGGTGCCCGGGATGAAGAAGATGCCCTTGTGTGCGAACACGTAGAAGAGCGTGATCAACAGACCCGAAACCATACCCGCCATCGCGCCTTCACGGTTCATCTTCTTGGAGAAGATGCCCATCATGATGGCCGGGAATAGTGACGATGCCGCAATACCGAACGCGAGCGCCACTGTTCCCGCAGCGAATCCGGGTGGATTGAGCCCCAGATAACCTGCCAGCACAATGGACAGTGCCATCGCGATCTTGCCGGTTAGCAGTTCCCCCTTCTCACTGATGTCTGGTACGAAGACGTTCTTGACCAGATCGTGCGAGATGGCTGAGGAAATTGCCATCAGCAGACCCGCTGCAGTTGACAGCGCAGCCGCCAGACCCCCTGCAGCAACCAGTGCAATCACCCAGTTTGGCAGCAAGGCAATCTCCGGGTTGGCCATCACGATGATGTCCTGGTTCACGGATAGCTCGTTACCTTTCCAGCCGGCTGCGTCGGCGTTTTGCAGGAATTCCTTGTCACCTGACTTGTCGTTGTAGTACTGGATGCGGCCGTCACCGTTCTTGTCTTCCCACTTGAGCAGCCCGGTGGTTTCCCAGCGTTTCATCCAGTCGGGACGATCGGCATAAACAAGCGAGCCATCTTCCTGGAACACGTTGCCGGTGGTCATGACCGACGGGGTGATCGTGGCGTGCAGGTTCATGCGAGCCATGGCGCCCACAGCGGGTGCCGTGGTGTACAGCAGTGCAATGAACACCAGCGACCAGCCAGCAGACGTTCGCGCGTCAGCGACGGTTTTGACGGTGAAAAAACGCACGATCACATGTGGCAGACCCGCCGTACCGATCATCAGGGAGAGCGTGTACATGAACATGTTGAGCTTGCTGCCCGGCAACGAGGTGGTGTACTCGGAAAATCCGAGTTCGGTCACCACTTCGTTGAGCTTGTTCAACAGGGTCGTGTCCGTGCCGCGCATGTCCGAGCCCAGACCCAGCTGTGGAATGGCATTGCCTGTCAAAGCCAGCGAGATGAAGACGGCCGGCACGATGTAGGCGAGGATCAGCACGATGTACTGAGCGACCTGCGTGTAGGTGATGCCTTTCATGCCACCGAATACTGCGTAGGCGAACACGATCGCCATACCAACGTAGATCCCGGTGTCGTTGCTGACGCCCAGAAACCGCGAGAATGCCACGCCTACACCTGTCATCTGTCCGATGATGTAGGTGATAGACGCGACCAGCAGGCAGATCACGGCGATGGTGGATGCACTCTTGGAATAGTAGCGATCGCCAATGAACTGCGGTACGGTGAACTTGCCGAACTTTCTGAGGTACGGGGCAAGCAGACACGCCAGCAACACATAGCCGCCGGTCCAGCCCATCAGAAACAGGCTGCCGCCGTATCCCATGTAGGCAATCAGACCAGCCATGGAAATGAACGAGGCCGCTGACATCCAGTCGGCAGCCGTTGCCATGCCGTTCATCACGGGAGATACTCCGCTGCCCGCCACATAAAACTCGCTAGTTGATCCGGCACGTGCCCAGATCGCGATTCCGATATACAGCGCGAAGGTGGCACCCACGACAAGGTAGATGGTTGTTTGAAGTTCCATTCCGTGCCCCTTATTCTTCGTGAACGTTAAAGCGACGGTCGATCTCACCCATCTTCTTGCGATACCAGAAGATCAGTGCGATGAACACGTAGATGGAGCCTTGCTGGGCGAACCAGAACCCGAGCGGATATCCGCCAAGATGGATTGTGTTAAGCCAATCAGCGAACAGGATCCCTGCACCGTAGGACACCACGGCCCAGATGATCAGCACCTTGGTCAGCAGACCCAGGGTTGCCCGCCAATAGGCATGCGAGTCATGTTGGTCTGACATACAGCCTCCTCATCATTTTTAATATGTAACCAGGTTGGTTTTCAACTACGAAAGTTATTTAATCAGAATCAATTTCGAATCGTATTAGGGTAATAACTAGATTGATCAACTTTTTATTGTTTCTGACTTGGAACTTACTGATTTGAAGGTGTTTTCTGACCTGTTGCTTACAATTTCTTTCATGAATCTTACAAATTAAAAGATATTATCTTTCTTGAAACTTACGGTTATTATCTGGGTAAAAATTAAAATACGTCCTGGAGATAAAAATGACTGAACAAGGCACGCCGGAGAATCGGGGTCAGGATGATTTTCAGGAGTCGGGCCGTGTTGTATCGGACAGTCTGGTGACCGGGCTGGCCCGGCAGCTGATGACAGTGCTGCCCTTCTCAGAGATGCCCGTAGCCGATGTGCAGCAGTTCCTGGATTTGTCCGAGGAGTACTACTACGAGCCAGACGAGGTGATTCTGGATCCGGACTCGGGTGTGCCACGCTTTCTTTTTCTGATTCGACAGGGCATTGTTGCGGGCGAACGGGTCGGGCAGAGTGGGGAGGTGGTTCACTTTGAACTCGAGGCGGGCGACATGTTCTCGGTGGGCGCAGTGCTGACCCGGCGCGCGGTCAGTACGACTTATCGTGCGCTGGGCGATTGTTTCTGCCTGCAGTTCCCGGCGGACCGTCTGCATGAGTTCGGCATACGGTCACCCTCGTTCATGTCTTTTCTGCAAAACCACTTTCGCGCCATTCTGGAGCAGTCCCACAAGGACCTGCAGCAGCATTTCGCGGCACGTGCAGCCGAAGCGCAAATGCACCAGAAGCAGATTGGCAATCTGGTGCAACGCAAACCCTTCACGGTGTCACCTGACACTGCGCTCGGCGAGGCGCTCAGACAAATGGACGAGCTCGGTGTCGGGTCGATTCTGATCGTTGATCAGGATGATCGTTTGCGAGGCATCCTGACCCGTCACGATCTGCTCAAGCGGGTAGTCTTGCCTCAGACGCCGCTAGACACGCCGATGCACGCAGTGATGACACCGGACCCAAAAACACTGGACGCGCAAAGTTCGGTCGAGGAGGCTGCGCAACTGATGGTGCACGCTGGCATCCGCCACATTCCGGTGACGGATCACGGCAAGGTGGCTGGACTGGTGTCTGAGCGGGATCTGTTTACGCTTCAGCGTTTCTCGGTGGGTAACATCAGTGCTGCCATCAAAGCCGCGCATGACATGCCGGACTTGCGCAACGTTGCCATGCATATCGAGGCTTATTCTCGCAGCCTGTTGGGGCAGGGTGTCACCGGGCGTCGATTTACCAGTCTGGTGAGCTATCTCAACGACCTGCTAACGCAGCGGATCATTGAGCTGGTTGCACATCATCATGACGTCAACAGCAAGGACTATTGCTGGCTAGCCCTGGGATCCGAAGGGCGCGAAGAGCAGACGGTTGCAACCGATCAGGACAATGCACTGGTGCTCGTTGATGGTGTCGATGATGCCCGAAAGGAGAACTATCTCAAATTTGCCAGGGCGGTGAACGAGGCCCTCGCTTCCTGCGGATTTCCGCTGTGCAAAGGTAACGTCATGGCCAGCAATCCAGCGTATTGCCGCACACAGAGCGACTGGGTGCAGCAGGCAGACAGATGGATCGATACCGGCTCTGCGCAGGCGTTGCTGCAGTCAAGCATTTTCTTTGATTTCCGGGCCCTCTACGGAAATCAGGCGCTTGTCACTCCCCTGGCGGACTTTCTGCGTGAAGCGAGTGCGACGTCGCGGTTCATCAGCCAGATGGCCGTCAACGCTATGAACTGGAAAGTCCCGCTTACCCTGTTCGGGGGTCTCGACACAGAGAAAGTCGATGGGCGCGAGGTGATCGACCTCAAGAAGAACGGTATTGCACTGATTGTGGATTTTGCGCGGATATATGCTCTGGCGCACCACATTGAAGTACGGAATACGGCATTGCGACTCGAGGCTGTTGCGCGCGCGCTTGGCTACGATGACCAGAAACTGGCTGACTGGGTCGGTAGTCTGGAGTTTCTGCAGACATTGCGACTGCGGGCGCAGCTGCAGGCCAGTCCGCCTGGCGGGAATCGCAATGCGCTGGATGTCGGCACGCTCACCAAAGTCGACAAGGTCATTCTCAAAGCGAGTCTGAACGTGACGCGAAGCATGCAACAGAGACTGAGTCTGGATTATGTTCGATAAGTTGCTGGAAGTGCTTCATGGTCGAAAGGTCAGCGCGCAGCCTGTCCCGGCGCCGCTACGGTGGATTGTGCTGGATACTGAAACATCGGGCTTGAGTCTGTGGAAGGATCATCTCATCTCGATTGCGGCGGTTGCGGTGGTTAGTGAGCCCGGGTTTCGGCGAGCAAGGATTGTGCTGGCTGACCGCTTTGAGGTCATTCTCCATCAGGCCAGACCCACTCGTCGCAAGGACAACATTCTGATTCATCACATTGGTGTAGATGCCCAGCGTACGGGACAGGATCCCGTCGAATCGCTGGGCCGGTTCGCGGTCTGGATGGGGGATGCGCCAGTGTTTGCGTTTCACGCGCCCTTCGATCGGGCCATGATTGCCAGGGCGTTCAAGTCCCAGGATTTGCCTGCGATGCGCAATACCTGGGTGGATGTCGCGGCGATGGCGTCCTGGATCCGGCGCGATACGGTGTCGGTGTCACTGGACGATCGGTTGCGTGAGTTCGGACTGGAATGCTTTGAGCGTCATCAGGCCAGCGCTGACATGTTTGCGACCGCCGAGTTGCTGCTGCGCATGCTGCCCGACGTCAGAAAGCAGACAGCGAGTTTCAATGAGATGGTGCGTTTCTGCGCGGATAATGCGCGACCGGTGCTTTGAGCCGGCTCCCGGCCGATCAAAGCCAGAATGAGTGGTCCGCAGGTGTAATTGGCCCGTCGGGCCGGGGCCCTTGGTTTCAAGGTTGTCCTAGGGTTTATACTCGGTTCGATGTCGGTGCCCTATTGCAGTATATGTGGCAGGTCATGTGATTCGATCTTTTACAAGAGGTGCTTCATGTGACTCGTTTCCAGCATGCGCGCCGGGTTTTTTAAACAACAAGAGTGATTGGTGTCACCTTCTCCTAAACCAGACCAGGCCAGAAAAGAAGCCAGAAAGCCGGTTGCTGCGGATGCACAGAGCAGACCCAGCAAGAAGGAGCTGTTGCTGGCGCTGTCCGGTATTGCGTTCGCTGCAGTGATTGCTGCGTTTGACGCGACGATCATCAGTACCATTCTTCCGCAGGTGGCACAGGCACTTGACGGCATGGCCCTCTATGCATGGGTGGGGACCGGGTATTTTCTGGCGTGCTCGCTCAGCATCCTGATATTTGGTCGCCTGGGCGATCTGTTTGGCAGAAAGCCACTACTGCTGTTGTCGCTGGTGCTGGTTTCTCTCGGTTCGGCGTTCTCCGGACTATCCCAGACTATGGAGCAGCTCATCGGATTCAGAGTCCTGCAGGGTATGGGCGGCGGGATGATGATTGCGACGGCGTTCGCCGCACCGGCTGACCTGTTTCCGGACCCCAAGGAGCGGGTTCGCTGGATGGTCTTGATGTCCTCGACATTTGCGGTTTCCAGTGGCGTGGGTCCGATATTAGGTGGTGCTGTGACACAGGCATTTGGGTGGCGTGCATCATTCTTTCTGATTCCGCTGATCGGGTGTATTGCCATGCCCATCATCTGGAAGTTTTTCCCGAAGATGAAGCCCAGGCATACCGCGAGATTCTCTTTCGACTGGATGGGAACCTTGCTGCTGGCTGTCACAGTGGCAGCACCCCTGGTGGCATTGGAGTTACTGGTTTCTAGTCACATGGATGTGCCCTTATGGGTGGGTGGCGCGCTGGTTCTGGCAGCGTTGGTCTGTGGCTACTTGCTGCTCAAGCTGGAGGGGCGTGTCAGAACACCAATATTCCCATTGAGAATTCTCCAGACGACGCAGGCCAGGCTGCTCAATATTGCCGCCCTGATTGCGGGCGCCATCATGTTCATGCTGATTTATTACATCCCGCTGCAGGCGCAGGATGTTTTCGGGTATTCACCGACTCTGGCCGGTCTCATGATATCGCCACTGGTGGCCGGATTACCGGTGGGCAGCGTGCTCAATGGCAAGCTGTTTCAGCGTGAACCCAATCCGCAACGCCTGATGAAGTTTGGCAGCATCATGCTGGGGGTAGGATGCGTTCTGACCCTGACACTTTCCGAGCACTCACCAGTATGGTTTTCGTTGGTGGTTATGGGCATCGCAGGGTTCGGACTGGGTTTTCTGATTCCGAACTTCACGCTGTTCATGCAGATGATCGCCAGGCGCGAGGATGTCGGCATCGCGTCGGCCCTGATCCAGACTACACGCGCACTGGGCAGTGCGGTGGGAACAGCACTCGTTGGTGCCCTGATCGCAGAACTGTCGATCGAGACTGGTCTGCGCATTGGATTGATCTCTGCAGTGGTGCTCTGTGTGGTGCTATGGTGGCTCAGTCATCGCGTCAAGATGGGTACGTTTACCTGACAGATGCGCACGGCGCTCGCGCGGGCTTGATATGTTCCGCGGCACTTTCGGAATTGTGCCTGCTCGGATCCCCCCTGTAGGCCTGGTCCTTTGTGTCTCGTACTTTGCGCCTGGCCATCTCCCAGCTTCTTGTTTTTCTCATTCTTTCTTCCTCTCTTTTTGCCGTTCCTTGTCCTCTTGCTGTGGTTGAAGGGCGGCCATTCGACACGTCCGGATTGTGATGTGTGACCCACAGAAAACGTGTGTGGCGTATCCGGAGTCTCCTCAAGTTGTGTGCAGTCATGCCAGGGCCTATAGTCAGGAGGCTAATGCAAGACCCATATCAAGAACCACATCAAAAAACACACATAGAACGAGGAGACTTTGAGTGAGTAATATCAGTGTTGAGCATTTCCCAGACGGTGTATCGCTATTCACGATCGAGCGAGAGGCACGACGAAATGCCATCTGCTCTAAAACAGCCATTGAACTGCAGCGCGCCTTTGCCGAGTTTGATGCGTCAGAGCAACGGGTGGCCGTCATCACCGGACGCGGTGACAAAGCCTTCACGTCTGGCGCAGACGTCAACGATGTGCCTGAGCTCTGGCGCTGCATTCCGACTGCAGGAATTTCAACCGAGAAGCCGATCATTGCGGCGGTCGGTGGCTGGTGTGTCGGGGGCGGGGTGGTACTGGCCGCCATGTGTGACCTCATGGTCGCTGCTGAGAACGCCAGGTTCTCCTATCCCGAAGCGCGCCTGGGGCTCACACACGGCATGATTGCGACCCTCGCGGGGCGTCTGCCACACAAGATCGCCATGGAGATCATTCTGCTTGGCACGACCATCGAGGCACAGCGTGCTTACGAGATTGGCCTGGTCAACCGTGTGGTTCCACAGGGCCAGCAAGTTGAAGCTGCGCTCGAGATGGCGCGTGAACTCGCCCGGTCCGCACCCCTTGTACTCAAGACGCTCAAGCGGTTTGTGATTGACACTGTTTTGCCGATCAGCCCGTCCGAGCAGATGGCGCGCGCCAAACGTCAGCTCGAGATTGTTGCTGACAGCGAAGATTTTCAGGAGGGCCTCAAGGCTTACGAGCAAAAACGTGCTCCCGTTTTTGCGGGGAAGTGATATGCAGCAGATGACTTATCCAGAGCCCCGACTGACGATACGCGAGATCATGCACGCGCGAAGTGTTGCTGTGATCGGTGCGTCTGAGGACGAATCCAAGTGGGGTGGGCGTGCGCTGGCAATCCTGCGTCGCCACACCGTGAGCTCCGAGGTCTATCCGGTCAACCCCAAGGCAAGCGAGCTCATGGGGTTGCCTGCTTACAAGTCGATCGCAGATTGTCCCAGGCCAGTGGATATTGCCATGGTGCTGGTACCTCAGGCGATGATCCTGGACACTTTGGAACAGTGTGCGAAGGCTGGCGTTGGTTGTGCCATTGTCATCACGTCCGGGTTCGCCGAAGTAGGAGGAGATGGCCACGAGATTGAGGCCAGGATGCGTGAGATTGCGCGATCAGGTGGTATGCGGGTGATCGGGCCCAACTGTATCGGCATTCTGAATGCGTATTCCAACATGCTGGCCAGCACAGCCGTTGCACTGGTCGAGATTGATCGTGCACCAGGCGGGACCATTGGTTTCACCTCACAAAGTGGTGCGCTCATGGGATCGATGCTCGCGCGCGGGTTTGACGTCGGTGCAGGCTTCAGCTCACTCATTTCGCTTGGCAACCAGTGCGACATTGATATCAACGAAACGTTCGAATATCTGATCGAAGATCCGCAGACCAGGACGATATGCCTGTACGTGGAAGCACTGCGAGGTCCGGCAACGTTTCGATCTCTTCTTGCTCGAGCCCGTGAAGCAGGAAAACCTGTTCTGGTGTGCAAGTCCGGACGCAGCGAGGCCGGAGAAAAGGCAATCCAGTCGCACACTGCCAGTATGACCGGTGCGTATGCGACATTTGAGGCAGTCTGTCGGGCAGAGGGCGCGTTTCTCTTCGAGAACGTGTCTGACATGCTCGATGCGGCGATGTTGCTGTCTCACGGTGCACGACTCATAAAACCCAGCATTGCCGTATTCTCCGGCTCGGGCGGTGCAGGTGCGCTGCTGGTCGATGCGTTGTCCGCACAAGGCTTTACGATCGCCGAGCTGACCGAGTCCACCAAAGCGTCATTGCGACGGGTTTTGCCGGAGTCCAATCTGCAGTCGCCAATTGATTTCGGGACGCTCAAGCCAATGGGTGATGCGCATCCGCTCTATGAGGATCCGTTTGAGTACGCGTTGGGTGAAACCATGGCCGATGAGAATGTTGGTGCTGGCATCGTGCTGCTGACCAGCCAGCCAACCATGCACAAGGTTGCCTATGCCACGCAGAAGGTCGGTCGCAAAACTGACAAGCCCTTGCTGTATGTTCACGTCGCCGGCTCGATTGGTGATTCGGCAAGGCAGGTGATGCGCGAGCAAGGCTACGGCTTTGTCGAGAGTCAGAACGATGCACTGAAGGTCTTTGATGCACTATGGCAGCAGACACGGATGCCATCAGGCGTGACCGCCACGCCAGTGACTTTCGAGCTGCCCCGGCTTGCGGGCGGATTCCTGAGTGAACCAGATGCCAGGCGGATGCTGGAAGCTGCCTCGATTCCGACCACACCCTGGGTGATGCTCAAGGAGATCGAGGAGGTAGTTGAGCATGTTGAACGGCAGGGTGGTGCCTGGGTGATCAAGGCCGTCAGTCCAACACTGATTCACAAGAGTGATATCGGTGCGGTCAAGCTCAATATCCAGGATGGTCATTCAGCACGTCAGGCATGTCGCGAGATTGCACAGGCACTTGGCAGTGCACAGCACTCGCTTGATGGCTACCTGGTGACCAGGATGGTGAAGGCTGACGCCGAACTGATTCTTGGAATCAAGCGTGATCCGGATTTTGGACCGATGGTGGTGATTGGTGCAGGAGGAACGCTAGTGGAACTGCTGCATGATGTGCAGATGATGCCTGCGCCGGTACATGCTGTTCAGGCGCTTGCCATGATCGAGCAGCTCAAGTGTTTTCCGTTGCTCAAAGGCTGGCGCGGATCACGGCCAGCCGATCTGGCAGCGCTGGCCGAGTTGATTGTCGCGACAAGTCAGCTTGCATGCCAGGATGAAGCGCTTGAAGAAATGGACATCAATCCACTCATGCTGGTCGATGGTCAGTTCATGGCAGCAGATGCCCGCGCGTTCCGACGTTCTTGACAAGCTGAACGATCGGGTTGATGCAGGCGGTGTCGGTTGTTGCGGTATCGGTTGATGTGGAGTCAGGTAGATGATGCCGACTCCACATCAAGGCCTCCGGTACCTGCTGATACGTGTTTCAGCGCTGGCCAGATCAAGTGTTGTCCTTCATCCACTGCCCCATGTAGTGCCTGGGTTCCCCCGTTTCAAAAGCTTTGCCAAACTCGGCGACCGTGTCATTGATGGCGTCCGTTGTGGAGAGTTTCTCCCAGCGACGCAGCAGCCGCTTTTGCTGGGTCAGGGCTGCAGGTGCCAGACCCGCAAATAGTTCAGACATCTGCGCAAGTCTGTCATCGAGCGCTTCGGGCTGCACGACTTCGGTGACCAGTCCCCAGGCCAGGGCCTGCTCGGTCCCGACTAGTTCACCACTGAGTAGCATCCATGTTGCCTGGGTGGGACCAATCAATGCGGGCATCAGGACGGCATGAATGACCGAGGGTATGCCCACCTTGACCTCCGGCATACCGAACTGCGCCCCGGCTGCGGCCAGTCGAATGTCGCATGCCATGGCTAGCTCCAGCCCGCCACCCAGACACCACCCGGGAATCCGCGCGATCACGGGGGCCGGAAATTGTCTGACAGCTTCGCAAAGATCTCTCAGACCGGAGATGAATCGCTCAGCTGACTGGCGATCCAGATGGGCCATCTCCTTGATGTTTGCGCCGGCAACAAATGCTTTGTCTCCCTGGCCGCGCAGCACCAGCACCCGGATCTCCTTGCGACTGGCCAGATGCTCAAGCGCAGTGATCAGGTCCTTGATGACAGGCGTACCGAGAATGTTCAGATGATTGTTTGAGACAATCCAGAGGCAGGCAACGCCCTTGTTGTCAACGGTTGCACTCGCGTGCGGCAGGGAAACCACTTCAGTCATGATCAGCATCCTTCGGTAACATTGTTCGGTTCAGGTCAGATCGTACAATGTGGCAAGCATCCGGGCGCGTACAGACATCTCTGGTCAGGCGATCACCACGACACGACTGTCGAGGCTGTCCATGCAAGTGGATGAGCAATTAATGGACATGGCAGGGAGCCAAGGCCGGTGATGAATTCAACAGAGTGGACTCGCAAGTTCTGGGAACAATCGGACCGTATCTTCTGGGCGGGACTGGTGCTCGGGCTCGGGCTGTCCTGGTGGTATGCCACAAACCAGATAGTGGAAGGGGATCAGACCCAGATGATCCACAAAGGTTATCTGGGTGCTTACCAGGGTGTCTGGATGAGCTTTGGCAACGCGGCGAGCGTTGTCGGGAATGTGCCCGGATCTGTGCTGGCCTGGGTCGTGGGTGGTCCCTTGTTTGTCTGGGACTCACCGTATGCGCCGATGTTATTTCTGCTGCTGTTGCGTCTGGCAGGGTTTTTGATGCTCGATGCCGTGGTGCGGCGTGTGTTTCCCGGGTCGGGGCTGGCCAGATTGAGCTTCTTGCTGCTGTGCTGGCTCAATCCCTGGTTTCTGTTCGACAGCTTGCTGTATAACCCGGCCTACCTGATCTTCTGCGCCGGATTGCATTGCTGGACTGCCTGGCACATGCAACACGAGAGGCGCTTGCTCATGACGGTGCTGCATGTGCTGTCGATCGGACTCGCCATGCAGCTGCACTTCTCCTGGCCGGTGCTGGTGTTCCTGTCAGCCCTGATGTTTTATCGCGGCGTACTCAAGGTCAGCTGGGTCGGGGTGTTGATTGCGACGGCACTGATTGTCGTGAGTCTGGTGCCCTACCTGATGCAGTTATGGGCTGATCCGTCCCTCGCTCATAACCCGGACCCGGATGCGCGCAAGCGCTTCATCGGCTGGGGAGCCCTGAATGTTTACCCGGTTCTGAAGGCCGTTCTGTACTGGTTGCGTTACGGTTCGTGGGCGTTTCCCAGCAAGCTCGTCAATGACACGGAGTTTCTGTGGGTGGGGGTGCAGTTTCTGCCGGTGATTCTCGAGAACCTCTGGAAGATTTTCATGGGGCTGATCGGTGCGGTAACAGTGATCATTGCGGCCGTTGCGAATCTGACTGCGCTTAGTCACATTCGCCCACGCCTGAAGCGATCAGCGGGGACACCGGTCGAGCCACTGGACTGGATGCTGCTGTACTCAACCGCGGCGTTCATCGCAGCGCTGATCAGTGCGGGACTGGCTCCGATTGTGTTCAACTACTGGCATCTGACCCTGATTTTTCCATTTGCACTGTTTCCGGTGATTTTCTGGGTGACGCGTTATCTCGGTCGGTCAGCGCAGCGCGAGGCCCGTCCTGTTCTTGCTGTGGCCGCATTTCTGGTCTTCATCAACGTCGTTGCGATCAACGATAGCGAGAAGTTCTCATACGCTGCGGACTATGCGCAGCAGACAATCGAGTACGTCGAGCGGGAGGTGGGCCCCCGCGTGCGGTAAAGCGCAGACACACCTTATTCCTGAGGGAGAAACAGCATGCGTGATGGTAATGCCGCAATGGGTCAGGGATCGAACCCGGCTATCAAGGCGGGCAAGATTCTCGTTGTCGATGATGATCTGGAGTTGAGACAGTTGCTAGCGACCTACCTGAACAAGCATGGCTATGACACGGTGCTGGCGGGTGATGCAACTGACCTGGAGTCCCGAATTGCGCGATATGAGCCGGATCTGGTTGTGCTTGACCGCATGATGCCCGGACGCGACGGGCTGGAAGCGTGTCGGGCATTGCGTAGCCAGGGGGAGGATGTTCCCGTCATCATGCTGACAGCCAAGGACGAGTCTGTCGACCGCATCGTGGGCCTTGAGACGGGGGCGGATGACTACGTGGGCAAGCCATTTGACCCGCGTGAGTTGCTGGCCCGGATTCAGGCGGTGCTGCGCAGAAAATCAGGACCCTCATCGTTCAAGACCGCCCACGCGGTCAGATTTGGTGCGTTCGAGTTTGATCCGGTGATGCGGCAGCTTCTGAAAGATGGAGAAGTCATCCGGCTCACCGGTGGTGAGATCAACTTGCTGGAAGCACTGGTTCAGAACCCGGGCAAGCCGTTATCCCGGGATCGCCTGCTGGCGCTGGCCAGGGACGACGATGCTGGTGAGCGCAATGATCGGGCGATTGATATAGCAGTCTTGCGGTTACGGCGTGCCATTGAGGATGACCCAAAGAGTCCGCGCTGGATTCAGACAGTCTGGGGCGTCGGCTACAGGTTCTCGCCGTGAAGTGGTTGACCTTTGTCTGGCCGCGTTCGTTGCGGGCACGTCTGCTTTGGCTGGTGCTGGGGTCGGTGTTGCTTGCACAGGCATTGACGCTTTACGCAATTGCATTGCACCAGCATAGTCAGGCACAGACCGCGGCGGTGAATCTGCTGGTCACCAGTATCCGGACTTTGCAGGCAGCGATCGAAACGGTCGAGCCCGGAGGACGGGCGCAGTGGGTTGAACAGGTGTCGCAGGGGCAGTGGCGACTGTTGACGCAGGATCTTCCAGGACAGGCGCGTTTTCAGTCCGACAGAGGGCTAGAGTCCCGCACGGCGGACGACCCGGGCTTGCGCAGAAGCCTGCGTATGCTGGCACGTGAGGTTAACCGCTCACTCAGCCGGGATGCGCGTGTGGCGGTGACTGCCGGTGAACAGCCCTATCTCTATGTGTCGATTCCTCGCGCGCAGCAAGATGCGAAGGCCGTGGGCGAGATGAGTGCACCGCGAGCAAGCCGGGCCGACCGTGCGCGCAGCGGACGCAGTCGTGCCTCTGTCGACTGGTTGCAGATTCCGCTGGATCGCGTGGATCCTCCTCTCACCCAGGCGACGCTGATTGGCTGGCTGGCGAGCCTGGGCGCACTGCTCCTGGTGGCGGCGTGGTTTTCCTGGCACATCACGCGCCCCATGACGGCACTGTTGCGGGCGACCGAAGGGCTGGCGGCCGGGCATCCTGAACCTGTAAAACCGTCCGGACCGGTTGAAACGCGTCGCCTCGGAGAGGGCTTTAACGCGATGCTTGCCTCGCTTGCCCAGGCCGAGAACACCCAGCGCACGCTGCTTGCCGGATTGCCGCATGACCTGAAAGGACCGTTGTCGCGCATGTCGCTTCGAATCGAGATGACAGACGATCCGGAACTCAAGGCGGGATTGAAGCGGGATCTGGATGACATGCAGCGTATGGTCGAACAGTTTCTGGCTTATATCCGAGGGCAGGACACCGGGTCTCTGGCTCTGGCACCCTTGCGGCTTGATACGTGGCTTGACGATCAGGTGCAGGACCGGCAACGACTGCGCCAGCAGGTGAACGTTTCAGGCAGTCTGGAGCCCGTCAATGTCATGGCTGACACGGACGCGCTGGATCGTGTGCTGGCGAACCTGATCGACAACGCGTTTGAGCACGGCCGGCCACCTGTCGAGATCTCTTTGCACAAGCAGGGGCAGTGGGTCACGCTGAGTGTGCAAGACCATGGAGAGGGTATTGAACCCGCTGACAGACAGCGAGCACTGGAGCCGTTCGCGCGGCTTGATCAGGCCCGAACCCGCACGGGTAATGCCGGACTGGGTCTGAACGTGGTGCAGTCGATAGTGATCGCCCACGGTGGGCGCGTCGTGCTTGAAACAGGAAACAAGGGGGGGCTGAGAGTGGATGTGACCCTGCCTGTGGCGAGGTAGTATCCGGAACGCCGGGATGCCTGGTCCTTGACGCCGTCCTTCCGGTCCTCATTGTCCTCATGGTCCCGCAGCCCGGCCGCCCCACGGTCCTGAAACTGCATTGACGCCACGCTTGAATCAGACCCCGCGTTGCTGTCTTGTTGCTTTGCTTCGCCGTTGTGAGAAGAGTTTTCTGGAGCAGGCCAGGTGTCGTTTCTGGTCAATTCCCGACATCCGTCTGACGCAAGAAGGATGGGCCAGCAATGTTGCTGGCCCATCAGGGTAGTAGCTTTTTGGATGCTCAGTGACGTTCAGTGACTTTCAGTGACGTTCATGGCCTCAGGAGCAGGATCGCTGGATCAGCCGCGACCGTGTCTCGACATGCCTGCCTGTTTGCCTCTGGACTGGACAAACTCCTGCAGCACGGATTGTTGCTCTTTGTTCAGGCTGTCCCAGAAGCCTAGCCATTCTTGCTGAACCGATTTGCGTGCAGCCTGCATTTGCTCGAAACGCTCGTTCTGGCGTTCAAACATGGCGCGCGGGTCAAACTCTGCGCCGGATCTTGCGCTACCTTTGCCACGCTCTTTGCCGCCGCGCATGGACTGCTTCATCGTTTCGGTTGTTTTCTGGGCTTGCGCATACTTGGCTTGCTGGACTGCATTCAGATTCAGCTGGCTGAGTACCTGGTCAGGAAGCTGCATGGACATTGCGCGATTGCCGTGCTTTCCCTGTTTGCCACCTTTGCCGTGTTCGTGCTGTCCTTTGCCTGAGTGGTCACATTCGCTGTACTGTTGGCGTTGACCATCTCCTTGTCCTTGCCCTTTACCTTGGCCCGGGTTTGCCTGGGCAAATGCGGCGCTGGAAGCGATGGCGAGTGTCAGACCAGCAATCAGGGGACGTACGTAGTTAGAGCGTTTCATTTGTCGGACTCCTTTCTCAGTTGACAGGTGTATTGTGGTGCCAAGGCTGTTTCCAGAGTGTTTCGTATCATGCATAAGATGTTTCAGTTGATTTCAGGTTTCTCACTGTCACCGGATGTGAAGCTCGATGGCAATGCTGGCCGCAGTGTGGGGTTTTTTAGCAGGTTGCAGGAGGTCGAATGGACAATGTGTTCCCTTTCTTGGAGTTTGCACTGAGATGATGACGGCACTGATGTTTGTTGCGGGTCTGGTTGCGCTGGTTTTTGGTGCCAACGCACTGGTGCATGGCGCTTCCAAACTGGCTCTGTCGTTTTCCATTTCCCCACTTGTGGTCGGTCTGACAGTCGTGGCGTTCGGAACCAGCGCGCCCGAGATGGCTGTTTCGACCGGCGCGGTACTGTCTGGTCAGAATGACGTTGCAGTTGGCAACGTGGTCGGCAGCAACATCTTTAACGTGCTGTTTATCCTGGGCATGAGCGCAGTCATTTTGCCGCTGAGTGTGCACACTCAGGTTATTCGTCAGGAGATTCCGATCATGCTGGGTGGCGCCGTCTTGCTTATGTTGCTGGGAATTGATGGCAGCATTGACTGGTATGAGGGCGCTCTGTTACTCGGTTTGCTGGTTTTGTACACCATATTCCTGATCGTCCAGTCCAGGTCTCAGGCTGGTGGAGCGGCATCGGCAGATTATGACGAGGAGATCAAGCCGGCCGGTAAAGGGCAGTGGGACAGTCACTGGTTTGTGCAACTTCTCCTGATAGCGGTGGGGCTGGGACTGCTGGTGACTGGTTCTGACTGGCTTGTCGACTCTGCAGTCACTTTCGCAAAATCGCTCGGTGTCAGTGATCTGATCATTGGTCTGACGATTGTTGCGGCGGGAACATCGCTACCTGAGGTCGCCGCGTCGGTTACCGCTGCGATCAAGGGTGAACGGGACATGGCCGTTGGCAATGTGGTGGGAAGCTGCGTTTTCAATACGCTGGGATGCGTGGGGCTCGGTGCGATCGTATCCGGGACGGCTGGCCTGAGTCTGGCTCCATCACTGGTCAACTTTGATTTGTGGGTGATGCTGGCAGCATTTCTGGCATGTCTGCCAGTGTTTCTCTCCGGCCGGGAAATCGCGCGCTGGGAAGGGTTTGTGTTTCTGGCCTATTACGTGGTGTACGTGGCCTATCTGATCCTGGCGGCACAGTCTCACAGTGCGCTGCCAGCGTTTTCCAGCATCATGTTCAGCTTCGTCTTGCCACTGACTGTCGTGACACTGATTGTGGCGATGCTGGGTAAACCGAAACCATCCTGACCCGGTATGTTGGGTGTCTCGAGTCCCGGCCCGGCACTTTGTGCCGCGACGGGACCAAAACTGATGCAGACGTTCTGTTTTCGTTCAGATTGGCTCAAAACCCAGTTCAGCACGAAACCGGTTCTTGATCTGCACGCCGTCGCGCATGGGGAGTGCTCGCGGTAGTTCCTCGGCCCTGACCTTGACTTGAAACAGGGCAGGTCCAGTGCGGCCTGAAACCGCGCTCTGGATCTGGTTGACCCCGGCAGCATTGTCAATCAGCAAGGCCTGTTTGAACGACGTAGCCTTGGCAAGCGCAACCAGATCGGTGCCAAGACTGGTATGGCTATGCTGCATGCCGGTCTCTCCGAAGTGACCGTTATCCAGCACTACGATGGTCAGGTTGGCGGGTTGCTGGGCGCCTGTCGTGGCAAGCATGCCCAGACCCATCAGCTGTTCACCGTCACCGGTCAGAACAATGATGTCGCGCTCTGGTTGTGCCAGCGCCAGGCCCAGTCCGATGGCGGCTGCACCACCCATTGCGCCCCATAAGTAGAAGTTGTTTGGCCGGTCACCCGCTGCATAGAGATCGTAGGTTGAAGAACCAAGCCCGGCCACAATCAATGCATCCGGGCAGGCTTGAACCAGAGATTTCACAAATGCGCGCCGGTCGATGCCTGCGTCGGTTTTGTTGACGTCCGTCATGGGTTGTTTGCTCCGTATCGGTTGTTCGTGTTCAGGCTTAGCGGGACCATTTCTTGCGTCCGATCAGCCGCTGCGAAATCAGCACGGCGATCTGCTCACCGGCACCAAATGCCGCATCAAGCGCCGCTTCGACAACATCCTGCACTTCGTCTGGATCGGTGACGCGCAGCACCCGGATACCCATGGCTTCCAGCACAGGTTGAGTTGCCTTGCTCATGGGGCCCTGCCAGGGGTTGAACTCCGCATACTCACCGCGCATCGTGATGAACGTCAGAAACGGAATACGGCAGCTTTGCAACAGCGAGAACATGTTGACGCAGTTTCCCACGCCACTACTTTGCATCAGCAGGACGCTGCGCTGGCCGCCGAGCCAGGCGCCGCAGCTCATCGCCACGCCTTCCTCTTCCGTGGTCAGTACCACGGCTTTCATGTCAGGGTCCTGGTGCGCACGTTCAATCACGTGCGCGTGACCCGCGTCGGGTACGTAATAAAGCTGCTGTATGTCAGCAGCCTTGAGGGCGTTGAAGATGGCATCTTTCCAGCCAGCTACCGCGGTATCGTCTTGGGACATGACTCACCTGTCTGAGATTGAACATGCTTTTTGTACAGCAAAAGACAACCTGTTCCAACAGAGTATGACTGTCCGGGTTGCGACTGGTCGCCACGGAATCCATCAGACGGCACAGCGTGGGCAGCAGGCGGGTTAAGTCGATTCTCCTGCGGCTGGCACAGAAGCTGGTGGCGCATTCGGGTCCGGTGGACGTTTGGCAGCCCAGAACACCACGGCACCAACGAGCGCGATGCTCGCCAGAACCGAGAAACCCAGCTTGTAGTCTCCGGTGGCGTCTCCGAGTACACCCGCCAGCAGCGGCCCAATCGACTGACCAAGTGCGGTGATCATCGCAGACAGTCCGAGAATCATACCGATCGCTTTACGCCCGAAATAGTCAGCGCGGATCGCCTGCATGAACGGACCTCGCAAGCCCCAGGCCAGTCCGTGTGCCACCGCGAAGTACACCAGTTCAATGACGCCTGTTGCAAAGGTCAGCGCGAACATGGCCGAGGAGTGCAGCACCATGCACGCTGCCGCTACTAGTCGCTTCTCGTACTTGTCGCCGAGGTAGCCTCCTAGCAGGACTCCCAGAACCTGACAGAACGTCATGAGCATGATGAAATACGATGCGGTGGCGATGCTGTAGTCCAGTTCAATTCGCATGTGATTGATGGCGTGCGTATTAACTGCCATCACTACGATCAGCGCGATACCATGCCCTGCTGCGAGCAGCCAGAACGCTTTGGTACGCAAGGCTTGTCTGGCTGTGAAGTTCGGTTCAGGTTTGAGTGGTTTGTCAGGGTCGGATGCTGGCTGGGTACGGTGAAACGCGTGACCATCGACCACCTCTCCATAGTCTTCCGGTCTGCGTCTGAACATGCAGGCAAGCGGAAATCCGATCAGAATGACGCTCAGACCACTGCCGAATGCGGTCGTGCGCCATCCGAACATCTCGATCGCACCAGCGACGATTGGAACGAACACCCCCCCAAGCGCAAAGCCCAGTCCAACCATGGAAAGCGCCCGGGCGCGTTTCTTCTCGAACCACTGGATCACGGCAACGTTTAGCGGGAAGTACCCCGCCATGGATGCGCCCACGGCAATGACCGCAATTGACATGTAGAACTGCGGCAGGGTGTCGATTTGACTCAGGAACATGAACCCGACGCCAAACATGGTCACTCCCGTCTTGATTACGCCTCGTGAACCGAACTTGTCCAGAAAGTAACCGAGAACTGGCCCCAGGATGGCCGCTTCAACCGAGAGCATCGCTGACGCAGCGGAAAGGGATGTTTTGCTCCAGCCTTGTTCGACTGTCAGAACAGCAACGTATGCACCAAAAGCCTGATGAAGCAGCATTGCCTGCAGGATTTGCAGGGTCGCGGCTGCACCGACCATTTTCCAGCCATAAAAAATCTTCATTGCACAGTATTGTTGGGTGGTTAATCGATAAGGAGTCCAGAAACAATGGCTGATGCATCGAGGCTATCGATGTCAGTCACATTGATACTGTGCGCGTTAAGACAACCATAGTGCAAGGGATTTGTGATGTTATATAGGCCAACGCATCGCGCGTTGGCTGCATCGGCCAAGTGCAGGGGGCCGGTGTCGGCACAAATGAAGAGATCCATGGATCTGAGCACGGTGCCGAGTTGACGCAGATCGGCACTCTGATAGGTCTGCGTTCCTTCGACCAGGGGCGCGCTGATGTCCGGGCTCAGGATCTCGACCCAGCGAACAGGTCCTTCACCCGACTCTTTCACTGCCTCGTCAAAACGACTGCGAATTTCTATCCAGTCGGGGTTGCTAATGACTTTAGCTCCTCGAGCACCTCGAAAGTAAGCAAGGCAGCGCCTGGCGTCACCACGCAGCGAGCGGACAACTTCCATACCCGCCCGGATCTCTGCCTCACTGAACACCATCGTGTGATCAACGTGGTGGGCGTGGTGGGCGTTGCGGCCCCGATCTCTCAGCAATGTGAGGGCTGACAGTGCGGCGTGCGGCGATTCTGGCTCGGCCCGCACGGCATGAGGAAAGACGCTCTCGGTTTCTTCTCCCCAGAAGGCGACTTTGTTACGCGCGTTCAGGAATGCACAGATCAGCGTGTCACTGGAAGAACTGTGGGGCATGTACAGAAGGTCGTAGACCTGTTGCCTGGTCCTGAAGAGTGTTCTGAGGAATGACCAGGCGCTGGCGAACGCAAACTTCGACACCAGTACGTTATTTAACCCGAGATGTTGAAAGACACTGGCCTGGCCTTCACTGAGCACCATCAGGTCAACCTGAGCGTCGGGATAGGTGGCCTGTACTTCGCGCACAAAAGGCAACATGAAATACATGTTGCCGATCCGCTTGTTGTTGCGAACAACCAGGATGCGCTTGACCTCGCTTGCCGGAAGCCGGGCGGGTTCCAGATATGGGCTGTGTCCGATCCGGTTGAAAATCCATTTCGTCAGGGCGCGGGTGTGCTTGCGCCGGGCGCGGTCGACACTTCTGAGAGCAGTTCGAGTGGACATTGGGGTCGGTCGGTGGGTAGTGGAAGGAGCGACTGGAGATGCGCTGCTAAGGACCGTACGAACGGTGAGGGCAGATTCTCGCACACGCGATTCGAATTCTGATTGTTGTTGGAGAGAAGTATTCTGACGTCACGACGATGCGTATCATAGAGCATCACGTAAAGTTGGTGACCCGATTTTTACCGATTTTCTACGCCATGACTGGTCATGTGCACGTGCTGTATGCGCTGCAAGTGCGGCGCGTGTGTGCCACTTGTGCGCCACTTGTGCGGCACCTCATAGAGGCAGGCCTGGTTATCGGGTAGTGATCAACGGAGCGAGGGTCAGGGAAAATTGTTGCGAAATGAGCACAGAAAGGGGCAGACCAGATGAGCAAGACGTATCAGATTGCATTGATTCCAGGTGACGGAATCGGCAAGGAAGTGATTCCGCAAGGCCGGCGAGTGATTGAGGCGCTGGCGGGAAAGCGGGACCAGCGTGATGTCAGTTTTGAGTTTGAGACATTTGACTGGGGCGCAGACTTTTATCGAAAGCACGGCATCATGATGCCCGAAGACGGGCTGGAGCAGATCCGGCACAAGGACGCCATTCTTTTCGGATCAGCAGGTGATCCTGAGGTGCCTGATCACATTACATTGTGGGGGCTGCGCCTCAAGATCTGCCAGGGACTGGATCAGTACGCCAACGTTCGTCCGGCTCGTATCCTGCCCGGCATCGATGCACCGCTCAAACGCTGCCGTCCCGAGGATCTGGACTGGGTGATCGTACGCGAGAATACAGAAGGGGAATATGCCGGTGTGGGTGGACGCGTACACCAGGGCCAACCCATTGAAGTGGCGACTGACGTCAGCATGATGACACGGGCGGGGGTCACTCGGATTCTGAAATATGCATTCGAGCTGGCCCTCTCCCGCCCCAGAAAGCGGCTCACCGTGGTCACCAAGTCCAATGCGCAACGTCATGCCATGGTGATGTGGGACGAGATCGCAGCCGAAGTGGCGCAATCCTATCCGGATGTTACCTGGGACAAGGAACTGGTTGATGCGGCTACCGCCCGCATGGTCATGCGACCAGACTCTCTCGACACCATCGTTGCAAGCAACCTGCATGCTGACATCCTCAGCGACCTGGCAGCGGCGCTGGCGGGCAGTCTGGGCATCGCACCCACTGCAAATCTGGATCCTGAACGTCGCTATCCGTCCATGTTCGAACCGATTCATGGCTCCGCCTTTGACATCATGGGCAAGGGACTGGCGAATCCGATCGGGACGTTCTGGTCAATTGTCATGATGCTGGAGCATCTCGGACAACCAGCGATGGCCAGTCGCCTCATGAATGCCATTGAGTCGGTCACAGCTGATCCTGCCTTGCACACCCGCGATCTGGGAGGTCAGGCCACGACCGAGATGGTGAGCGCGGCGGTCTGCGAGAGGCTGCAATCCTGATCAGGTAAAGGCAACGGGCCCGCAACAGTGTTGCAGGCCCGTGATCACCGGCGCTGAAGGACTCAGACCTGATCGAGTGCCTGGGTCAGGTCGTCTTGCAGATCAGAGATGTGTTCGATACCAATCGACAGTCTGACCATGCCTTCCGAGACACCGGCTTGTTCCAGTTCTTCTGGATTGAGTTGACGGTGTGTGGTTGAAGCTGGGTGGGTGGCCAGCGATTTTGCGTCCCCAATGTTGACCAGACGAGTGAACAGGTTCAAGGCGTCCAGGAAACGTGCGCCTGCAGCGCGAGGGTCACCTCCATCACTCTTGAGGCCAAATGCCAGAATGCCGGACGCCTTGCCGTTCATCTGGCGCTTGACGATCTCGTGGTCGGGGTGATCAGGCAGGCCGGCGTAACGAACCCACTCGACCTTCGGGTGTGATTGCAGGAATTTGGCCAGTGTCAGTGTGTTGTCGCAGATGCGGTCCATGCGCAGTGCGAGTGTCTCGATGCCTTGCAGAATCATGAAGGCGTTAAAAGGCGACAGAGCAGCGCCGGTGTTGCGCAGGGGAACCACACGCGCACGACCGATAAACGCTGCAGGCCCCAGAGCCTCGGTGTACACCACGCCGTGGTAACTGACGTCGGGTTCATTAAGACGCTTGAAGCGTTCCTTGTGCTCGGCCCAGGGGAAGTTGCCGCTGTCAACAATGATGCCTGCAACGGTTGTGCCGTGTCCACCCATGTATTTGGTCAGCGAGTGCACCACGATGTCTGCGCCGTGTTCGATCGGACGCAGCAAGTATGGGCTGGGAACGGTGTTGTCAACGATTAGCGGTATGCCATGCTCATGTGCCACCTTGGCCAGGGCTGCAATGTCGGTCACGTTGCCCAGTGGGTTACCGATGGACTCGCAGAACACCGCCTTGGTCCGGCTGTCGATGTGCTTTGCAAAACTGGCCGGATCTCTGGGATCGGCAAAGCGCACTTCGATGCCTTGCTGCGGGAATGTGTGTGCAAAGAGGTTGTAGGTGCCGCCGTACAGGGTGCTGGCCGACACGATGTTGTCACCGGCCTCGGCAATTGTCTGGATCGCGTAAGTAATGGCGGACATGCCTGAAGACACGGCGAGTGCGGCAATACCTCCTTCCAGGGCTGCAACGCGCTTTTCCAGCACGTCGTTGGTGGGGTTCATGATCCGGCTGTAGATGTTGCCAGGAACCTTGAGGTCAAAGAGGTCAGCACCGTGCTGGGCGCTGTCAAATGAGTAGGCAACCGTCTGGTAGAGCGGTACGGCCACTGCCTTGGTCGTCGGCTCGGGTGAGTAGCCCGCGTGTATGGCGAGTGTTTCAATTTTCATGTGGTGTCCCCGCGTTTGTCATTTTGAAAGGCTCTACTATATCGGGATATAGAACCTCGTCAAAATAACTTTTGGTTATGATTATTCAATCAGGAAGTATGATGGTGGTGTGTACTTAACTGCCCCTCGCTCTTGGCGATGACCGCCGCTGCGACACCGTTGCCCAGCACGTTGGTTGCCGAACGAGCCATGTCCAGGAAGTGGTCGACTGCGAGAATTAATAAAATGCCTTCTGGCGGGATGTTGAACGATGGCAGAATCGCTGCCAGTACCACCAGGGACGCACGCGGTACGCCGGCCATGCCTTTGGATGTGACAAGGAGCATGCCCAGCATTACGATTTGTTCACCAATTGACAGGTCGATGCCATAGATCTGCGCAATGAAGAGTGCCGCGAAAGTGCAGTACATCATTGAACCGTCGAGGTTGAAGGAGTAGCCCATGGGCAGCACAAACGACGCAACCCGGTTACTGCAGCCAAAGCGCTCGATCTGTTCCAGTGTCTTGGGGTAGGCGGCTTCCGAGCTGGCGGTCGTGAATGCCAGCAGGGCGGGCTCGCGTAACAGTTTGAACAGATGCACAATCCGCTTTCCGATGATCAGGTATCCCAGCCCGAAGATCACACCGATCAGCACAAAAATTCCAAGGTAGAACGACAGCATGAAATAGGCATAGGTTTTCATGATCCCGATGCCATTTAGCGCGATTTCAGATGAGACTGCGGCAAACACAGCAATCGGGGCCACCGTCATGACGGCTGTGGTGACCTTGAGCATGATGTGCGAGATCATGTCCAGATCTTCAATGAACGCTTTGGCTCGCTCTCCAAAGGAGCTCGCAGCTACCCCGAAAAACAACGCAAACACGACGATCTGGAGGATCTCGTTCCTGGCCATGGCATCGATAACGCTCGTCGGAAAGATGTGCTGGATGAAGCCAGTCAACCCACCGCCCTCGACTTTGAGTCCATGACTGGCATTTTCGGGGGCAGAGGCAAGTTGAGCCCTTCACCCGGTTGCAGAATCTGGACCGTGATCAACCCGAGGATCAGTGAGATCACGGACATCATGACAAACCAGCCGAATGTCTTGGCGGTGATGCGCCCGATCGTTCCACCGTCGCCAATTCGCGCCATGCCGACGACAAGTGTCGTGAAGACCAGTGGCGCGATGATCATCTTGATCAGTCGCAGGAAGATGTCTGTGAGAAGGGAGATGTTCCTGGAGTAACTCTGGGCAAGTCCGTCAGCGCCTCCCCACACGTATACAAAGTGTCCCACAATGATGCCAAGAATCATCGCGCCGATGATGAACTGCGTCATTTTTCTGGATGTCATTGCCTATCTCTTTCTCGCCAGTGTTGCGCCGAACATCCAGAACGCCTGCAATCCTAGCGTGTTGCGCTTACGATGCCGCCGTCGACAACCAGAGTCTGGCCCGTGATGTAGCGACTTTCATCGCTGGCCAGAAACAGCGTTGCATGGGCAACATCCCAAGCATCACCCATGTGACCCATTGGAACTTGCTGGTGTCGATGTTCGACAAATTCTTTAAAATTTCCCTTAGCGTACTTGTTCGCCAGTCGTTCGACAAGCGGCGTAAACATGAGTCCGGGTGCAACGCAGTTCAGACGCACGCCACGTTGCGCATAAATGACAGCGGTTGTCTTGGTGAACTGCATCAGGGCGGCCTTTCCCGCTGCGTAGCCGACTTGCGGCTTGCCGATATAACGCAATCCCGCGACTGATGAAATGTTGACGACTGCACCACGTTTGTGCTCTTCCATGATGGGCAATACATACTTGCAGGTGAGATAGGCCGACGTGACGTTTACATCGAGCTGGTCTTGCCAGGCTTGTTCGCTGAGCTCTACTGGTCCGCCTGGTTCAGAACGACCGACGTTGTTCACAAGGATGTCGATTCTGCCGAATCGCCGGATACAGGCTTGGACCATTTCCTGGACCTGTACAGAATCCGTCACATCACAGGCCATGACTTCGGCCTCGCCACCTTCGTTTTCTATGATGGAACGGGTGACTTCGGCCGCACCGAGGTGCAGATCCACCCCAAAAACCTTTGCGCCCTGCCTGGCTAGCAGGACAGCTATGGCTTTTCCGTTTCCCCAACCCTCTTCCTGTGTGCCGCAACCTGTCACGAGTGCGACCTTGCCTTCAAGACTGAACATGACCGATGCCCCTCCGAATTTTGTTGAATGTATTTTGCTGACTGACCTTGCGCACTGTATACGAGAGCTGATGTCGTCAGATAGTTATTCCGCAGCGCAGGAGAGTGGAAAAGGTGAGGGGGACGCACAGTCCGGTGCTCAACGCATCTCGAAGAGTTCCTGATGAAAGTGACTGGCAGGTAGACCTAACTTCACCAGTGGTTGTCGTATTGCCTGCCCCAGTCCTGATGGACCGCAGAACCAGAAGTGTGCGTCCTTCCAGTCTGGGTGAGCCTCCAGAATGCGTTGCGCATTCAATGTATTGCCGCTGCCAGAAGCGATCACATGCGCTCGTACGCCCACTTTGGCTGCGAGTTGCAGCGCGCGTTTTGTCAGGGATGCACTGTCATCGCGCACGCACAGATAAAGGTCAATTTCTGGAACAGCGTCGTTTTGATTAACCAGGTGTTCGAGCTCACTGATGAACGGAGTAACGCCGACACCACCTGCAATCCAGATCTGTCGTGCCTGGGCAGGCTTGAAGGAGAACCTGCCATACGGTCCTTCGATGATTGCTAGTTGGCCAGTATGTACGGCTTGAGCCAGGGTGTTGGTGTAGTCGCCGAGGTGTTTGATGTAAAACCGTACGACGTTCTCCCCCAGTGAATGCTCGGATGCGATCGAGAATGGGTGCCCGCCTTCTTTCGGGTCAAGCGTGAGAAAGGCAAACTGGCCCGGCAGGTGTCCTGGCCAGTCATCGTGCATCTTGATATCGATTTGCGTGACGCCGTCGCTCTGGTGCTCGACGTGCTGGACGACCTCGCCCTGAAAGCGGCGTCTGGCGCCGATGCGCCGTGTCAGAGACAGGATGGCTGCCACCGAGCCGATGGCCATAAGCAGTCCCGTCAAAACCCCGACCGGACTTGCCCAGCCGAGCTTGCCAAAGAGGACGACGCTGTGAAATACCAGGACCAGATAAACAACAGGCATGATCCGGTGGGTCTTGAAAAACCGGCGGTAGGGGATCCATTTGAGCAAGGCAATCAGCACCAGTGCTGCCAGGATGTAGATTGACCATTCGCCAGCTGTCTTGGCAACGGACTTCAGTGCAACGAACGGGTTGGGGTCCGCGAAAAAATCCGCGATACCACTGGGCGTCTCGAATATCTGTGCACTCACCCATCCCTGCTGAACCAGTGACTTGGGCTCGACCTTGATGAACCAGTGCAGCAGGGCAAACACCATGCCACTGATACCCACCCATTTGTGCAGGCGGTAGTTACGATCGAGTCCACCGGTGAGATTTTCAAGCCAGGGTGTTCTCAGTGACAGCACCATGCCAACTGACATCATGACCATGGCCATCACGCCGGCATAGTAGAGCAGTGACTTTCGCAGTGCCCATGGCGCAAGGGTTTGCTCGGATGGGGTCAGACTCACCCAGTAGGCCAGCGTGACAGCAAGGAGTGTGACGCCCCAAAGCCATTTCATCCGGTTCACATCAGTCTCGCATTTGTATTTGCAAGAACTAATATTAACTTCACAAGGTTCTCCCTGATTTGACGTGAGTCAATCCGGACGTTTTTGCGGGAAGGTGTGAAGAGCAGGGGCGTACCGTCAGGTGAACCAGCCCCTTGGCGCTATTGTCGTGCGTCCTTGTTCCAGGCGTCAGGTGACCGCCTGCTGCGCCTGAATTTCGGATTGTGAAGGCCTTCTCATACCTCTGATCAGGTCCTCTACGGTCAGGCGTCCAACGCGTGTGCCTGAACGGTCAGCCACGATGAGGTGATCGCTGCTGCTTTCCGCAAAAATCTGCAACGCCGTTTCAATGGTGGTGTTGGGTTTGATGACCGGCCCGCTGTCAGTTTCTTGAGGCTTGTTCATGATCGCTCGTACCCGGAGTACCCGTGCACGGTTGATGTCTTTCATGAAGCTTGCAACATAAGTGTCTGCCGGGCTCATCAGGATGTTTTGCGGGTCATCATTTTGCACGATCACACCATCGCGCAAGATGGCGATGGTGTCGCCGATGCGCAGGGCTTCGTCCAGATCATGGGTGATGAAGACGATGGTCTTTTGCAGTTCATTCTGAAGTTCGAGCATCACGTTCTGCATCTCGGTCCGGATCAGCGGATCGAGTGCAGAAAAAGCTTCGTCCATGAGCAGGATTTCGGCGTCGGTTGCCAATGCCCGTGCGAGCCCGACGCGTTGCTGCATGCCGCCCGAGAGCTGTTGCGGATAATGATCTTCGAAGCCGTTTAGCCCGACCCGCTCGATCCACTGTCTGGATGTTTCGAGAATCTTTTCCCTGGCCATACCTTGATTCTCAAGACCGTAGCCGACGTTCTCGAGAATCGTGCGGTGAGGAAACAGGGCGAACTTCTGGAACACCATCGAGATCTTGAAGCGTCTGAGGTCGCGCAACGCCTGCTGGTCGAGCTTGATGACGTCTTCACCATCGACCAGGATCTCTCCTTCGGTTGGTGCGATCAGCCGGTTGATATGACGGATCAGTGTTGACTTGCCAGAGCCTGAAAGACCCATTACTACCTGGATGCGATGCCGTTCCATATCGAGGTTGACGTTGTTCAGACCGATGACATGTCCGGTTTTTTCCAGTAGCTCATCCTTGCCCATGCCCTGGTGCACCTTTTCCATGGCCTTGGCAGGATTGCGTCCGAACACTTTGTACAGATTGCGAATCGAGATTGCGATATCGGTGGACATCAGCGTCCTCCTTGCTGGTGTTTCTGCAGACGCATCCCGAAGCTCTGGGTGATCCGGTCAAAAATGATGGCCAGAATCACGACTGCAGCCCCGTTGAACAGGCCAAGCGCAAAATACTGGTTTGTAACCGCTTGTAAAACCGGTTGTCCTAGCCCTCGTACACCAATCATCGAGGCTATCACCACCATGGCCAGCGCCATCATAATGGTCTGGTTGATTCCTGCCATGATGTTTGGCAGCGCCAAGGGCAGCTGAACCTTGAGAAGCTTCTGCATCCGACTCGCGCCAAAGGCGTCAGCCGCCTCAAGGGCTTCTTTCTCAACCAGTCGTATGCCGAGGTTGGTCAGTCGAATGACGGGTGAAATGGCATAGATCACCACGGCGATCAGGCCGGGTACGCGTCCGATGCCCAGCAGCATGACCACCGGAATCAGATATACGAAACTGGGCATGGTCTGCATGACATCCAGTACAGGCAGAATGGTGTTCTTGGCGCGTTCGGAGCGGGCCATCAGAATGCCAATCGGGATGCCGACGATGACAGATAGCAGGGTACAGACCAGAATCATGGCCATGGTCCGCATGGTGTCTTCCCACATGCCAAGGATGCCGATCCCGCACAGTGCGAGCACGACGCCTGTCATCAGTTTCCAGCTTCTTGATGCCAGAAAACTGATCAGACCGGTCGCGAGGATGACCAGCCACCAAGGGCTTTCAAGGAGCAGTCGCTCAAACCAGATCAGGAAATGGAGTAGCGGTTCGAATGCGGTCTCGATCATCGGACCGAATTCTCTGGAGAACGAAAGGTAACCGCGGTCAATGGCCCGTGAGAGCTCACGCAGGGTGGTGTTGTCGAGTTGTGGGAATTCGTTGGACCAGAACATGATGGTTTACCGAAAAAGAGGAAGGGTCACCACGCCGGCCAGTTGTCCTGCCCGGCGTGGTCATGATCAGACGAAATCAGAGTGCCGCCTTGACTTTCTCGGCGACATCCGCTGGAACCCACTCTCTCCAGGAGCTCTCGTAGTTCTTGAGGAAATGTTCGGCTGCGGTCTGGCCGTCAGCCTGATTCTCATCCATGTAGATGAGCATGTCGTCGTAGTCCTTGCCTGTCCAGAGCCGGTTCTTCAGGTACTCCATGGGCTCGGGATTTTTCTCGGCAAATGTGGTGGCAACAACGGTCTTGATTTCAGTCACAGGGAAGTTGTTGGGCTTGGGGTCCGGGCAGTCTGCAATGGCGATACAGGCATCAAACTCTTCCTGGTTGAAGTCTTCCAGTCCCACTCGAACCATGTCATAGCGCGCAAGGACAGAAGTCGGTGCCCAGTAGTAGGTCAGGAGACCTTCGCCACGGTTGTAGGCGCGACCGATGGCTCCCGCCATGGCGGCACCTGATCCCGGATCAACCAGGTTGAATCCGGCATCTTCCAGATCATAAGCACGGTACAGGTTGTCCGTGGTGATCTGGCAAGCCCAGCCAGACGGGCAGCCAAGGACACGTCCTTTGCTTGGGTCTTCGGGATCTTTAAACAACTCGGGATGCTTCTTGATGCCGTCGATCGTGGCAAGTTCGGGGTTCTTCTCGAGCATGTAACGCGGGATCCACCATCCTTCACCTGCATTCTCGGCTGGATTCTCCAGTACGTCGCCGACGATGACCAGGCGACCTTCGCCGACGGCACGATTGATTGGCTCCTTGACGTTGTTCATCCAGAGTTCGGGAGCAATGTCTGGCCGGCCTTTCTCCGACATAGAGGTGGCGGTTGGCATGGTGTCGCCAGGAATGATTTCAGCGTCACAGCCATAACCGTTCTTAAGGATGAATTCGTCCACCCGGGCTGCGACCTGGGCGCTGGCCCAGTTCATCTCGGCAATAGTAACGTTGCCGCATTCAGCAGCGAAAGCGCTTGTGCCAATGGTACTAAGTGTTGCAGCAAGCGCTGCGGTCTGGATATGCTTGAGTGATCTCATGTATGGCTCCTTCGTGAGTCGGGCCCGGACAAAAGGAAAGAATTCCAGATTACGGGCTGTTCCGACAAGCCAGTGCGGGTTGTGCACGGACTCTCATGAATCAAAGCCGCCGGCAGTCGACGACGCGAGGCCCCTGTACAGGGACAATGAGTTGCTCGATGAGCAGCTTGAAAACCCCTGCAACATGCAGGAGCAGTTATCAAAAGGGCGGACGATGGTCGCTCCAGACACGCCACGTTGTCCTCCCGCTCGGCCAGAACCGGAGAAAAATACGGTTTCAAAGTGGCCGTTGACAGTCTAGAGAATAACCACATTTCTTTATATTGAGAAATCCGGGCAAACATTGATTCCTTCTTCCTCTTCTGTTATGTAAGAGGGTTCGGAGATGCTCGGGTGTCTTGGGTCGATTAATGGATCGTCTTCCACGGAGTCTCAAAAAACGTTTGTGGGGTGACTGTGGTGGGTGTACGTCGGGAAGGGTCAGGCAATAGCGGGAAATGTCATGACTGGTTGTCTGGGGATACTTTCCGCAAACCCTTTTCCGAAATCCTCGAGATACGCCTGGCAAGCAGATATGAGGATTGCCATTTTTTGTTCTGATTTCTATTCAGGAGGCTTGCAGCTTTGAACAGTTACTGTGATCCGACAGTCCAGGTGCAGTCCGGTACGCCCGGTGATGCGCACATGCTGCCGATTCTGTATTCCTTCAGGCGTTGTCCTTATGCGATCAGGGCACGCATGGCTTTGTACGCATCCGGAGTCCCTTTCGAGACGGTCGAAGTCAGTCTCAGAAACAAACCAGCCCGACTGATCGAGTTGTCTCCCAAGGCAACCGTACCTGTGCTCGTTCTGCCCGGCGATAAGGTGATCGACGAAAGTCTGGACATTATGCGATGGGCGCTCGGGCAATCCGATCCGCAAAACTGGCTCAGGCAATCGCAGTTGCAGTCGGATCTGGCACAGACGAGCGAATCAGACCCGCCCGCCATTTTGCTCAAGGCAAACGACACAGATTTCAAGCACTGGCTTGACCGGTACAAGTACCCTGTCCGATATCCGGATGAGGGTATTGATGTGGCACATGCCAGAGCGATGGCAATGCAGGCACTGATTTGGCCGCTTTCACATGCCTTGCAAAGTGAGCGCTGGTTAGGAGGGGGGCGCCGTGCCTGGAGGATGTTGCCATCTTTCCATTTGTTCGCCAGTTCTCCGGAGTCGAACCAGCATGGTTTCAAAAATCCGTGCCGCAGTCCGTTCAGTCCTGGTTACAAGGCTGGCTGGACAGCGCGCTGTTTGAACGAGTCATGCGCAAGGCGCAGGGGTGAGGCAGCGTTCGGTCTGACACGCGATTTGTTCTGCGCTTCTCTCGTTCTTTGCTTCTCTGGCATCTGAATGCGAGTGAGGTAGTCTTGAGTGAAGCGATTGTTATCTGATTTTGTGCATATATCCATCAGTTCTAGTGATGAATAATGGTTTGTTTGTAACCCCGAGGCGTGCCTGGACCGGTTTGACAGGAGTCGGGCGGATCTGAATGGCCTGCTCATCGTTACGCGATCGGCACATTAAGCATCTTTAATTCAATGTTTCCTGCGGATGCCTTTATTCATCGAGGTTACTTGATGCAGGGACAGGGGAATACCCCACTAAAAACGACCCATCGAGGGTGCTAGGATTCGCCTGTATCAACAGAAATGCCAGCGCTCAAATTTGCTTTGCTGCGATGATTGTTTCTGATACCACGAATGGAACGTCAGCAGCCTGATCGATTCCCTGACCTGAATCTGTTTGCTGATCAATCAGATTGACGACACTACAACAAAGTAGGAGACGAACGATGAAACACACACCCAAATTCCTGGCAGGTATTCTGGCTGCGGGATTTGCTTTTGCCTCAATTCCAGCGCACGCAGCAGAAGTGGATGGCCCGGAAGTCAACTGGCGTTACTCAGTATGGGGTAACCCCCGTGCCTTTACAGCTGGAATCGAGCATCTGGCGGCTCAACTTAAAGAGAAAACTGGCGGAAAATTCACCTTCAATATCGGATATGGTGAACAGTTTTCCAGGGACCGGGAGAATCTGGACAGCATCAAGCTCGGTGCGATTGACGGTGCCTCATTCTGCAACTTCTACCATCCAGGCAAGAATCCGGCTTTCATGGTTTTCTCTCTGCCGTTTCTGCCGCTTGGTGACTGGGACGTGAACGTGGCTGCGCGTCAGAAACTGTATGCTCACCCTGCCCTGCAAAAGGACATGGACCAGTGGAACGCTTTTGTGTATGCCGGTGCAGTCATGCCGCAATATGAATTCATGGGCAATGGTGAACCACCGAAAAACCTTGAAGACTGGAAAGGCAAGCGCGTGAGAGCAGGTGGTGGAATTGGTGACGCCATGGAGAAGCTTGGCGCAAGAAAGACCACTACAACGGCAACCGAAGTGTATACATCGCTTCAGCGCGGCAGTATGGATGCAGCTTCCTTCCCGTACACCTACTCGCACGCTGCTTACAAGATTCCGGAAGTTTCCGCCTGGTTTACGTCCAACATGTCACCCGGCACGTCGGCCTGCCCGACGGTGTTCAGCAAGACTTCCTACGAGAAGTTGCCTCCTCAGTACAAGCAATTGCTGGAAGATCTCCGACCGGAAGTTTATGAGGTTCAGGTGCAGGCATACAAGGACATCGATGCCAAGAACCTCCCGGAGTTCAGAGAGAAACTGTTCGAAGTTGTCTACACCCCGGAGCAGCTTGAAGAGCTTCGCAAGATTGCCGCAAAACCGGTCTGGGATGAGTGGGTCGAAGCTAACAAGGATCGCTTCGATGGCCAGGAACTGATTGACATGATTGTGGAGATTGCTAATTCTGCACCTAAAAAGTAATCAGGCACGTTCATAACAATCAAAAGACAGGCAGCATATGCCGGGTGTGGCCCATCACGTCACACCCGGTTCGTTTCCACGCACGGTCCGTGCTGGCTCTCTCTGCCTGGAGAGACTCAATGTGTCGAATGTCACATTGGGGTTGTAAATCCGATTTCTCAGGCGTCCTATGCAAACTCATCACGTCACCCAGTCGTCTGATGGCCCACCCGCGCTAGTGGGTGCAGACCGCTGGCTTAGCAAGCTCGAAGACTTCTTTGCGCTACTGGCTTCCCTCTGCATTTTTGCGCTCATGATACTGGGCATCTGGCAGGTGCTCGGGCGCCAGTTGTTCAATGCCCCGATATCCGGTTATATCGACCTGGTCGAGCTATCCATGGCAACCTTCGCTTTCATGGCGGTGGCCTACTGCCAGCGTCTGGGCGGACATGTCCGTATGGATCTGTTTGTGCGAATGGCCAAAGGTCGCCTTCGCTGGGTGATGGAACTCATCACCACCGTGCTGCCGCTGTTGCTCATTGCTGTGCTGATTTACTACAGCTGGGAACACTTCGTACGTGCGTACGACAGTGGTGACAGCACCATTGACATGGAATATCCTGTCTGGCCTTCCAAACTGCTCGTGCCGCTGTCATTCTCGCTCTTGTTCCTTCGCCTGCTGATCGAGACATTCGGCTACTGGCGACTGATTCTTCATCCGGATGCAACACCTGTGGCCGTGCCACAGATCCTTACCGAGGAAGAAATCGCCAGAAAAGAAATCGAAGACTCGAAAGGGGGCGCGTAAATGGATAGCTTCACAATTGGCATTATCGGTGTGATCGCCCTGATTTTTATGGTGTTCATGGGCATGCGTGTCTTTCTGGCTGCAGCGCTGGTCGGTACGCTGGGGCTGGTTTCGATCATCGGCTGGGAATCGGGGCTGGGTATGGCAGGCACCATCCCTCACTCCAAATCGGTGAGTTACACACTAAGTGTGTTGCCCATGTTTATTCTGATCGGGTTTCTGGCATTTCATGCCGGAATCACCGAGGCCTTGTTTGATGCCGGCAGAAAGTGGCTTGGCTGGTTACCGGGTGGTCTGGCGGTGGCAACTGTGGTTGCTGCCACCGGGTTTGCAGCGGTCTCAGGCGCCAGTACTGCCACTGCAGCAGTGTTTGCCCGAACAGCCATCCCTGACATGCTCAAGTATGGCTATAACCGGCAGCTTGCCGCGGGTGTGGTGGCCGCGGGCGGAACCCTCGCAACGCTGATTCCGCCGAGTGCGATTCTGGTGATTTACGCGATCATCGTCGAACAATCGGTTGGTGCATTGCTGGTGGCAGGGTTTCTGCCAGGTATCGTCTCAGCACTGATCTACGTTTTGCTGATTGTCGGCATTTCGATGGTTCGCCCGGAGATGGGGCCTCCGCTCAAGGGGTTCACCTGGAGCCAGCGGGTCAAGTCGGTTCCGGGCACCTTTCCGATCATTGTCGTGGTGGCGATCATCTTCACTGCCATGTACGAGGGATGGGCAACTCCGACAGAAGCTGGCGCACTGGGTGCATCCGTTGTGTTCGTGATGGCTATGGCCAAAGGCATGAAGCTCGGCACGCTGCGCGACGCGCTCATGGAAACGGCAAAGCTGACCGTGATGATCTTCTCGATCATCTGGGGTGTGCTGGTGTTTGTCAGGTTTCTGGGTTTCGCTGGGCTGCCTGACGCATTTGCGCGCTGGGTTGTCTCGCTACCATTCGAGCCACTTTACATCCTGATCGGAATCCTGCTGTTTTATGCGATTCTGGGCATGTTCATGGATGCCATCGGAATGTTGCTGCTTACCTTGCCGGTTGTCTATCCGGCTGTGATCGGTCTGGGATACGACCCGATCTGGTTTGGCATCATCGTGGTGAAGATGGCGGAAATCTGCCTGATCACACCGCCAATTGGACTGAACTGTTTTGTGGTTAATGGCGTCAGGCCGGATATACCGCTAAACCAGGTGTTCAAGGGAGTTGGCCCGTTCTTTATTGCCGACGTGGCAACGATTGCCGTCCTGATTGCTTTCCCCGAGATCATCACCTGGCTGCCGAAGATGATGAATATGTGATTTCCAGGTGACGTGACACCAGACGCAGCAAGGGCGACTTCGCGGTCGCCCTTGCTGCGTCTGGTGTGTGTTGAGTCTGTGAAATCATTCTGCGTGAATGACCGGTGGGTGGTGCTGGATGACCTTTCGCGTGCTCAGGTTGATGTGGTCAGGTCGCTAGTTCTCAGGCCTGCTGCCTTTCTTGCTCCTGCTGGGCCTTGGCTCGCGCGACCTCCATGTCGCGTGGAAGCTCGACGCCGTTCTTGACGGCAAGTACTTCGGCCATCACACTCACAGCGATCTCGGCAGGCGTTTTGCTACCGATGTAAACCCCGATCGGTCCGCGAAGGCGTGCCAGTGATTCCGGGGTCTGGTCAAAATGCTCCATCATGCGTTTGCGTCGGGCTTGCGAATTGGCACGTGACCCAATGGCTCCGATGTAGAACGCTTCGGTTTCGATGGCTTCAAGCAAGGCCAGATCGTCGAGTTTGGGATCGTGGGTCAGTGCCAGAACACAGGTGCGCCGATCGGGCTTGAACGCACGGACCGCGTCATCTGGCCATTCGGTCATGTGATGCACATTGGTGGTGGTCCAGCCGGCAGCGTATTCCTGGCGCGGATCGCAGACAGTGACCGTGAAACCATTGAAAATTGCCATGGTTGCAATGTACTCGCCGAGCTGGCCAGCACCGATCAGCAACATCCTGTAAGACGGTCCGAAGCAGTTCACAAGTTCAGTGTCATTGATCTTGAGCACGCTCACACTTTCAGTGGACTCCAGGCTAGCCTGTCCGCTCGAGAGGTCGAGTCTGCGCAACATCAGGTTGCCTGCGTCCAGGGATGTGATCAGCTCCTGCAACAGATCTGCCTGTGGATTGAATTCGAGCATGAGCTCAAGGGTGCCGCCACAGGGCAGGCCGAAGCGGTGCGCTTCATCGGCGGTGATGCCATAACGGAGCTTCTTCGGGAGACCCTCCAGCTGCATGGCACACTGGCCGGTCGCGGGATCCGGCCGGGTGAAGGACGCAATCAGGTCGTCCTCGATACAACCACCGGAAACCGACCCGACAACCTGGCCGGTTTCGGACATGGCCATGATCGAGCCTATCGGTCTGGGTGATGATCCCCAGGTACGTGTCACGGTTACCAGCACGGCTTTCTCACCGGCCGCACGCCAGCCGGCGAGCCGCTTCAGAACGATCAGATCCTGGTTTTGCATATGCAACCTCTCCACTGGGTGAAACACCCGTGCTAAACGACACCACAGCGACACCACAGCGACACCACGGCGGCACGACAGCACGCGTCAGCAATCACCTGGCGCGTGCGTGAGCGGGCCGACTGTTCATGCCGGCCGGCACCGTCCAGTCCTTACTTGGCGACCGGCATTGAAAACTCTGCACCCGCTGCAATGGTCTGGGGCCAGCGCTGCATGATTGACTTCTGTTTGGTATAGAAGCGAACGCCTTCCTCGCCATAGGCGTGCATATCGCCAAAGAGACTTTTCTTCCAGCCACCAAATCCATGCCATGCCATCGGGACCGGGATGGGCACATTGATGCCGACCATGCCGACCTGGATCCGGCGTCCAAACTCGCGCGCAGCGTGACCGTCGCTGGTGTAGAGCGAGACGCCATTGCCAAAGGCGTGGTTGTTGACGAGCTCGATCGCTTCGTCGAGCGATGCACAACGTACGCAAACGAGCACTGGTCCGAATATTTCTTCCTGATAGATCGTCATGTCCGGGGTGACGTGATCGAAGAGTGTGCCGCCCACGAAGAACCCGCCTTCGTTGCCAGGTACTTTCAGGTCGCGTCCATCGACCACGAGCTTCGCACCCTGCTCGACACCCACTGCGATGTAGCCTTCGATGCGCTTGAGAGCATCGGCCGTGATGACCGGTCCCATCTCGCTGTCAGGCTTCATGCCGTCGCCAATTACCAGCGCCTTGGCACGTTGTTCAAGCCGTTCCACCACCTTGTCACCAATATCGCCAATCAGTACAGCGACGGAAATCGCCATGCAGCGCTCGCCGGCGGATCCATAGGCCGCGCCAATCAGGCCGTCAACGGTGGTGTCAAGGTTGGCGTCAGGCATGACGACCATGTGGTTCTTTGCACCGCCAAGTGCCTGAACGCGCTTGCCGTTGGCAGCACCACGCTCATAGATATATTGGGCGATCGGGGTCGAACCCACAAAACTGACAGCACGGACCTCAGGATCTTCCAGCAGGGTGTCAACGGCAAGCTTGTCGCCCTGGACGACGTTAAAGACCCCGTCTGGCAGTCCCGCTTCCTTGAGAAGTGTCGCCAGAAAGAGCGATGCTGATGGATCGCGCTCGCTGGGCTTGAGAATAAAGGTGTTGCCACATGCCAGTGCAACCGGGAACATCCACATCGGGACCATGCAGGGGAAGTTAAACGGTGTGATGCCCGCGACCACGCCGAGCGGCTGGCGTACGGTCCAGTTGTCAATGTCTGTCGAGACCTGCTCTGTGTAATCACCTTTGAGAAGCTGTGGTGCGCCGCAGGCAAACTCGACAATCTCGATACCTCGCGTGACCTCACCCTGCGCATCCGAGAACACCTTGCCATGCTCTTGTGTGATGATGGCGGCCAGCGCATCACGATGCTCGATCAGGAGTTGCAGATACTTGTCGAGCACGCGTGCACGACGGATCGCGGGTGTGCTGGCCCAGGCTGGAAACGCCTGTCGCGCAGCGGCAATGGCCTTCTGGACGGTTTGCACACTTGCGAGCTCCACCTTGCGAGCAACGGCGCCTGTTGCAGGATTGAATACGTCCTGGGTGCGACCGCCGCTGTCCCGGTAAATCTCGCCACCGATCCAGTGGCTGATGGTGTTTTCAAGTGTGTATGGGGCTGTCATGGGTGGACTCCAATGGGATGTAGTATTCAGAAACCTGTCGTTAAAAGCCAGCCGTGCCTGCAAGTCAGCTCATGTGAGTCGCTGGTTTTTACTTGCAACTCTGCCTTCTCGACCAGGCATTCGTGTCTCGTACTGCGCATTCTGCCAGCAGTCTTTCTTGCGCCTGCATGGTCCGGGTCGTTGTCGGATCGTCCAGCCGTTTTGTCCGGCGAGCCAGGCACACAGCACTCGTACAAAAACCGGACCTGGCAATTCGAACCGCTGACGTGATCCTCTCATATTAAAGAAGGATTGGGGATTTCGCATCCTTGCAGTGGGTTTTGAGGGGTAAAAGTTACTGATCCCGGCCTGTCTGCCGCGTTCAGACAGGCCCTGGCGCGCTCGAAGGCGTATCTTGCGGATGACCAATGCGGTCCCATGCCGCTAAACTCTTACTCATTCAATTCAGTTGGGGCAAAAATCAATGACTCAGACTCTTTCCGGAAAGGTTGCGCTTGTCACCGGAGCTGCCCGCGGTATCGGGCGCGCGAGCGCACTCAAGCTTGCAGGCGCCGGTTGCGATGTGATCGTGAATTATTACAACAGCCATGACGAGGCCCAGTCACTTTGTGAAGAGATCCGCGGCATGGGCCGTAAAGCGCTGCCGGTTCAAGGTAGTGTCGGCATGGCCGACAGTGTTCAGGAAATGTTTGATGCGATCAGGGAGGAGTTTGACCGGATTGATATCCTGGTGAGTAACGCTGCCTCGGGGGTCCTCAAACCAGCGATGGACATGAAGCTCAAACATTTCAGATGGTGTATGGAGACCAACGCGTTTGCACTCGTAACACTCGCGCAGCATGCTGCTCCCATGATGAAGCAGGGTGGGCGAATTGTTGCACTGTCGAGCCTGGGCTCGCAGCGTGCCATGCCTCACTACGGTTTTGTGGGGGCATCCAAGGCTGCGCTGGAATCCCTGGTCAGGACGCTGGCCCAGGAGCTTGGGCCACAAGGTATCCGGGTCAATACCGTGTCGGCGGGTGTGGTCGATACAGATGCCTTGAGCCATTTCCCGAACCGCGAACAAGTACTGGAAGAGTTTGCGGCGCGAACGCCAGCAGGCCCCAGACTCACACCGCAGGATGTGGCTGACGCAGTGTATCTGCTGTGCTTGCCGGAAGCACAGTGGATCAACGGTCATACTTTGCTGGTCGATGGCGGCTTCGCAATTTCAGGTTGACGGGCAGGTTTCTCGGAATTTTTAGGGTGATTTGATGGCTTTGGACACAGGACTGGCAGGAAAGGTAGCGATCGTGACGGGTGGTTCGCGCGGGATCGGACGCACGATCGTGCAGACGCTCGCAGCAGAAGGTGCGAAGGTGCATTTTTTCTATCGATCGGAAGCTGACGCAGCCAGGGAAGTGGTGGACGCAGTGAGCGCCGCAGGTGGGCAGGCAACGGCATGGATGGTCGATGTGACCGATTCCCAGGCCTGCCAGCAGGCCGTGGAGCAGATCGCGGATCAATCTGAGCGAATCGATGTGCTGGTGAACAACGCAGGGATCGTTCGTGACAATCTGCTTGCCGCAATGGAAGACGAAGAGATCACATCGGTCTTGCAGACCAATCTCTTCAGTGTGTTTCATGTGACCCGGGCTGTGGTTCCTTTCATGATGTCGCAGCGCAGCGGACAAATTGTCAATCTGTCCTCGGTCGCTGCCACCAAAGGTGGGCGTGGGCAGGCCAACTATGCCGCCAGTAAAGGCGCAGTCGAGGCCGTGACGCGCGCACTGGCGGTCGAGCTTGCCCCCAGAAAGATTCGTGTGAATGCGGTTGCACCAGGTGTGATCGAAACCGCCATGTCGCAGCAGGTCAGGGATCTCGCGGGTGACGAGGTCAAATCCCGGATTCTGCTCAAACGGTACGGGCAGCCTGAGGAAATTGCGCAGGCCGTGACGTTTCTGGCCAGTGACCTTGCCAGCTACATTACAGGCCAGGTCCTGTACGTGGATGGTGGCTTCAAGATGGCTTAGAATTCCGAAGCCAACCCCTGAGTGCGAGCTCTCTGGAGTAAACTCACGGGTTTGACGTTAATTACGGAACCAGCGTGCCGTCGCGCACGCCGATATGGAGTAGCTCATGGCTGAAGAAGTCATTACCAAAGAAGAAATCATGGCGGTGTTCCCGACCGTCCAGAAAACCATGGCGGATGCCCTCGGTTGTGATGAGGAAGACATTGAGCTTGACGTGTCGCTCATCGAAGGTCTGGATGCCGAATCCATCGATTTTCTGGATATGGTGTTTCGCCTTGAGCGCGCGTTCAAGGTCAAGGTCCCGCGCGGCAAGATTATCGAGGATGTCCGCGGTGACATGCCCGTTGAAGAGTTTGAGCAAAATGGTGTGCTGACCGAAAAGGGTCTGATTCGTCTGAAAGAGTATCTCTCCGAGATCCCGGACGATCGATTCTCTTCGCCCATGCGCGTCGACCAGATCGCCCGTCTGTACACACCAGAAACATTCTGCAAGATGATCATCCGCGCACAACGTGCGGCTGCCAGGTAATTCGGCTGGCACCCGTGTGGGTGCATTTGCCGATTTGCTCATGTTGAGAGGTTGAATGACGCAATCTGCCAGTGCTGGTCCGAGCCGCTTCGCCGCGTTCTCTTTTGTTGATCGCATTACGCTGATCGATGGTCTCAGGCGGGTGACGGGAACATATACGATCCCCGCGGATGTGACTGTGTTTCCCGTCAGCCTGGTGGCGGAAGCCATCGGCCAGTTGGCTGCCTGGGTGGCCATGTCGCACGTGGCTTTCACCCGTCGTCCTGTCGCCGCACTGGCCGGAGCGACTGAAGTGCATTCGCTTCCTGTTGCAGGCCAAAGGCTTGACCTTGAGGTCGACATCGACAGTTGCGACGAGGATGCTATCGTCTATCGAGGTCGTGCCAGTGTGGATGGTACGCCGGTCCTCACGCTGTCCGACACGCTCGGATCGATGCTCGATACCGATCAGTTTGATGATCCTGCCAGGCTTGCTGCAGACTTCGATGTCCTGACAGACCAGGGGTGTGCGTCCGGACGGTTCAAGGGTGTGGAGCCACCAGCCTTGCAGACAACGGTGCACGAGCCGGGAGTGCGTGTGGAGTCCGAGCTTCGCGTTCCGGACCATGCGGACTTTTTTGAAGATCACTTTCCGCGCAAACCTGTCTACCCTGCGACCCTGCTGCTCAACGCCATGATGCAGCAGGCCAGTCTGCTTGCCGCAGATGTGATGGCTGGCTCTTTGCAGGTGCAACGCATCACCCATGTCAAGGTGCGCGCGTTTACGGAGCCGGGCACACAGTTGACGCTGTTTGCAGAGTCTCCGAAGGCTGTCGATGATGATTCAGGTCTGTGGGTATTCAAAGTTGGTGCAGTCAACGCTGGACGTACGATCGCGGGTGCACGCATATTTTTCAGATCCGCTTCGAAGGCAGCGACCAAATCGCCTTCACCGTGATCGTCAGATCAACCCACACTTCAATCGACTCTTTAACCACTACCGAGGCCGTCTGCCATGACAGCAAAAACCAGGGTAGCGATCACCGGGATTGGTCTGGTGACGCCTGCAGGACACGATGTGCAATCGACCTGGAGCCGGCTCAAGGCTGCTCGCAGTTGCGCTGCACCGATCAGCATCTTTGACGCGTCGGGCTTCTCGACACGTATCGCAGCTGAGGTCCCGGATATCGACAAACTGCCCGATATCGATGACCGCAAGCTTCTCAAATACGCGAGCCGTGCGCACCGTTTTGCACTGGCTGCTGCAGATCAGGCGCTGGCAGATGCCGGTATCCGGCCCTCATCCGGTGATGCCGGTCGCTGGGGGTGTGTGGTGGGTGCGGGCATGATGTCGGTGGCACACGACGAGATCGCAGCGGTTCAGCGAGATGCTGCCGTTGACGGAGAACTCAATGCGAGTGCCTTGCTTCAGGTCCCGGTGGCCAACGACGTCATGGCGTTCAGTCGCAGTCTGTCGACTGCTGGCATCAGTCTGCTGCTGCGTCGCTACGGCATCCGTGGTTACGCGTCGACCGTTCATACCGCATGTGCGTCCGGTGGACAGGCCGTCGGCACGGCGTTGAGACTGATCCGCAGAGGCGTGGCGGATTGTGTGCTGACAGGCGGATTTGACTCGATGATTTCTCCGGTTGGCCTGTCCGGATTTTGCTTGCTGTCAGCTGTTTCGCCAGACAATGACAATCCGCAACGAGCCAGTCGGCCGTTTGATGTGACACGCAACGGTTTCGTGCTTGGAGAGGGGGCCGGCTTTCTGGTGCTGGAGTCGTGGGAGCGTGCTGTTGCGCGTGGCGCAACCATTTATGCCGAGCTTGCGGGGGATGGCAACTCCCTGTCGTCCTACCGGATCACGGACTCCCATCCTTCCGGGGATGGACCGATCCAGTCCATGCAGCGAGCGATGGCTGATGCCGGTGCCAGTATCGAGGATTTTGATTATCTGAATGCACACGGGACTTCAACACCGATGAATGATCGCAGCGAATGCGCAGCGGTCAGGGCTGTGTTTGGCGATTACGCTGACCAGATTTCTGTCAGTTCCACCAAAAGTGTGATGGGGCACCTGATCGCGGCGGCCGGCGCGGTCGAGGCTGCCATTTGCGCCATGGCAATCAGGCAAGGGTGCATGCCGCCCAACGCGAACCTTCAGCAAGTTGATCCGGATTGTGATGTGAACATCGTTCGTGATGAGCCCCGACACGCGAGAATACGGATGGCGATGTCCAACTCTCTTGGTTTCGGTGGAAGTAACAGTTCGCTTGCTTTCAGACATCCTGAAGAGACAGCGGCCTTGATCGCACGGGGGTTGTAAACATGACCAGACTAGTGATTACGGGATCGGCCGCCATTTGTGGCGCAGGCCAGACACCTGCGGAGATTGTCGACTCCTTGTTGACAGGAAAACCTGCGATTGCGCCGATTGAGTCGTGGGACACCGCGGGGTGGCCATGCACAGTGGCCTCGACGGTACACCATTACAACGGCGGAAAGCTGCTCGGTGACCGCAAGCTTGTGAAGCTCGTGCGGCGCTCGGACGTATTTGGGATCTATGCGGGCGATCAGGCCATTTCCCAGGCCGGGCTGAGCGAGTATCGCCAGACGCTTGAGGAGCGTGCAGCACTGGAGTTTGCCGATTCGACTGGTTGCTACGTCGGATCGGGTGGTGGTGCATTCGAAGTGAATTACGATTACTTTCCGTTGATGGCAGAGACTGGCGCGGACATGCAGGCGTTTGGTCAGGAACTGTCCAGTATGGTCAATCCGATGTGGCTTCTGCGCTCGTTGCCTAACAATGTGTTGTGTCACATCAGCATTCGACACCAACTCAAAGGTGTCAACGGTTGTATCACCAATCACACAACCAGCGGCATGCTTGCGCTGATCGAGTCTGCGTGGGCCTTGCGCGAGGGTGAGGCCGAGCGGGTAGTGGCGATTGCTCACGATGCCCCGGTCGAACCCCAGACACTCCTCTATCTTCACCGGGTCGGTTTGCTGGCCAGTGAGCATGCCACGCCGTTTGATCGTCGCCATGCGGGATGTTTGCTCGGCGAGGGTGCGGGATCGATGGTGCTGGAAACCGAAACCTCTGCGCTTGAGCGGGGGCTACGATCCTGGGTGAGTATCTGGGCGGTGGTGACTGCACTGAGGGTGAGAGTCTCTTTGATGTGCGCGAAGACGGTGACGGTGTGCGTCGAAGCATAGTGAGTGCCCTCCATGACGCTGGCGTTGCGTTTGAGGACATTGGACTCATCGTTTCGCACGGTAATGGCACGCCCGCGTCAGATCGTTCAGAGGCGGTCGCATTGAGATCGATATTTGGGGATGCCATGCCCCCGGTGACATCAGTCAAATGGTCTGCCGGACACCTTTTTGGGGCGGCTGCATTGCTTGACCTGGCAGTCGGACTGGAGTGTGCTCGCAGACAAGTAGTGCCGGGTATTGGTAACCTTGAGCAGATAGCGCCGGGGTGCGAGGGAATCAATGTCAGTGCGGCTTCGCGTTCAGCTGCGTCCGGGATCGTGCTGGTGATTTCCCGCGGTTTTGGGGGTACCAATTCGGCGGTCCTGTTACGAGCTGTCTGATTCAGGGCACCTCGATTCACCCGGATGGTACGCCTGCGATGGTAGATGTGACGGGCTGGTATGTTGACTCATGTCAACGACGCAAGGAGTTTAGCGGTGGGAGAGTTCATATCATCTCGTCAAACCTGCTCCGGGATTGAGAACGAGTACAGGCTGCCATTGGACCGTGAAGAAGCCTTGAGGTACCTGGATTCCAGTGAGTCTGACAGGGCTGACCGGAGATCAAGGGCAAACAATTCGTCTGACCCGGCGGGTTTTCTTGCTGCCGAGCTTGCGCTGCAAAAGCTTTGTCTGGAAGTAATGGCAACGGACGCTCGCGCAGAGCGTATCTGTGAGTCAGATTTTCTGGTCGAATCGCTACAAAGTAACCAGATCAACCTGAGATTGAGCGGTCGGGCGCGGCGAGCTTTAAATCATCACCTTCTAGAGAGTATTTCTGCTCGCATCGAGGAGGATGGCCAAACTTTGGTGGTCGTGCCCGTAGAAATGTCGTTGCCGGTCACTCGTGCAGGGCGATTCATTGGACGATTCCTGCCGTACCGCAGAAAGGTGATCGAGCAGGGCATGCGACGTGTGTATGGCGAACGCGTCAGTTCTGAGCGTCTGCATCAGCTCATGCTGGCCCATTACAGCCATCTTGCAACGCTTTTATGGGAGCTGCTGGTTTTCCGGTTCAAGTCTGTTGATGAGCGTGCGGCCAAGGTCCGCGTGCAAGGCGAACAGATGATCATCGAGGCCTTTGAGGCCGGCAAGGGCATGCTGATCCTGACGGGTCATTTCGGTAATTTCGAGGTCTCGACGGTATCAGGCATCGAGCATTTCCCTCTGGCGAAAGGTAGGATTCATTTTTTGCGTCGACCAATCAAACCCAGGTGGTTGAGTGACTTTCTGACGCGTCGCTTTAACAGGGCCGGGTTCGGAGTGATTGGCAGGCGAGGGTCGCTTGAAGAAATCGTGAACCGGTTGGAGTCAGGCGAAGCGATCGTCTTTCCGTTTGATCAGTACGCTCACAAGCCAGATGGCATCAGTGTTCCACTTTTTGGTGTGCCGACCGGGACCTACAAGAGTATGGCCGTGCTGGCGATGGCTACTGGCGCACCGGTGATATCCGGATCCTCCTGGCGTGAGCCAGATGGTTCGCATGTACTCAAGTTCTGGGGGGCGCTCGAGCCTGTTCAGGACGAAGACGTGGGTAAGGAAATCTCTCGAAACACAGAGATGTACAACCGCGAGCTCGAGCGAATGATTCTGTACAAGCCCGAGCAATGGTGGTGGGTGCACCGTCGCTGGAAGAACGCGCCTGCAGTCTGAATACCTGTATGGCGCTGCACCGGATCCGGCAAGTACGTTTCGCTACGGTGTCACACTGTTAATTGCGCGGCTTCAGTTGCTGTTGTTCTGCTCGTGCTTGTTGTAAAGAAATCCACCTAGTGCGCCCACTGCGGCACCGCCGACAGCACCCCAGATGGCATCACCGCCTGCCAGTGCTGTGATACCTGCGCCGGCTGCGGCACCAATTGCACCGCCAGAGAGCTCTCGCTGCTGGGCTGTTGTCATGTTCGAGCAACCGCTGACGGCGACTGCTGCAACGACAGAAAGCGCGATCAAAGATCTTTTAAGAGTAGTCATGATGTCTGTCCGTATGTGATTCAGTCGTGGCCGGTTCAGGATTTGCAGGGAAACGCACTAGCGAGGTAGCGCAGCAAAGTGTCAGCTGCAGACCTGTCTGCGTACTGGGGATGCTTTTCTGTCCATGCCAGAAAGTCTGTCATGGTCTGTTTGCGAGATGGGCTCTGGCCTTTGAAACAGATGAACTCCGGATTGCGTGAAGGGTGGCGGCTCATGGAATACGTGTCAAAGACACCTTGAGCAAAGCCATGACAAAAAGCCTGGTCTGCCGTGCTGGCGGAATTCTGGCAAGCAGAAACCAGGGCCTTTGTCGTGATCACGGTCGGCGTTGTTTGTGCGTTCACAGTGCTCATGGCCAAGGCGGCCAGGCTTGCAGCAATCAGTGCAGTCTTCATGTGGGTCTCCAAAGTGGACGTTCCTGATTCTATACAGATCCAATCTGGATGCGAAGAACATTTTTGAATCACATGATCATGCTCATCAAACCTGACATCCAGGCGCCTCATGCCTTCTTTTCGCAAGTAGACTGCCGTAGGGCAAGACGTGCTTTGAAATCGGTTTGACCGTGTCAGACTGTCGCGGGCGTTTGCGGGTATCTCAGCGCGAGCACCTCGGCACCGGAACTGCCAGCTGTCAGCCCGGGACGGTCTTGCTCTGCATCCAGGAAGCAACAGGACCATCCGGGAAGCACCTTGTCATTGATTTCGATGCTGCCTGCAGTGACCAGCAGAGTGACGCCTTTTCCGGCAGCCGGATCCATGCATTGTGCTGATCCACCCGGAGCGATCCGGTAGAGGATCACAGCGAGCCCATCCGGGTCATCGCGATACGTTTCACTGTTTGTTTCAGTGCGGTTGGCCAGCTCGTCTTCATCGCTGATTGCGATCTGATCGACGATCACATTACGGCGCTTGCCAGGACGCATCTGGTCCTTGGCTGCCGGGAGATACTGCGCGCCTGTCTCGTCCGCACTGGCTCGAAACGTGAAGTATGACAGGCCCTGGTCGCCGGGCTCAATTGGACCGTACCCGGTACAGGCAGCAGAAAAATGGACACTCAAGGGGGCGAGCGCGTGTCGGCCCAGCAGACCACTTCCCGCTGCCACGACCTGAAACTGATCGACAAAGTGAAAATGTGGGTGCACGGTTGCGCCGGCTTCCTGCTGGATCAGGAACGCCTGCGGCGCACGCTTTTCGCCGGGAGCCGGATCGATGTAAGTTACGTCGGATCGGTCAGGCAGAAGAGAGGATGAACTGGGCGGTGACGGAGGCGGGCCAAAGTAAACGCTACGCCAAATGTTCTTGCCGTCTGTGGTCGTGCGCGCAAACCGGCTCTGGACGGCTTGATCGTATGTAACTGCCAACATGTGAGCTCTCCCGCAATTTCAACAGTATTAAGGGACGTGTCAAGGGACTTAAGTGCGTTTCCAGTAATAGCACAATAACGGGCTAACAGACACGCAGCGGTGAATCGGCCTTGACTCAGTGTATGTTGGCTGGGCGCTATTGCTTCGGGATCTCTGCCGGACCCACAAAGCCCGGCCATGCTGCCATTTCAAACTCGTCTACACCGGACGCATCGAGCGTATGGGTCCCACTTCAGTGTCGGTGCAGGTTTCTTTGTGCTGGCAGCGAGTGCAGGCTTTTCTTCGTTCTGAAGAAGAGGGCTGGTCCTCAGAAATGTATCGAACGCGAAAATGGGGCACAGAAGGCTGAGCTTGCACAGACAAGCACTCTTGGGGTGCCAGAAGGGACTTGCCTATGGCGTGTGGTACTGGATGATGATCAGACAACGTTGTGAACCGGTACTCCGGAGAACAAGAAGCAGAAAGCCAGACATGGATCATGTCTGGCTTTCTAAACGCAACTTGAACGGCCCTGTTTCAGGCTGTCATCGCGGTACCTGCGTTGCCATGATTGCGAAAACAGCAGGAACATCGGAAGCAAAATGGACTCAGGCAAGTTTTAAAGTTACCCTTTGATGGTAAACCTTAGCCTGGCTTCTTGACCCACAGATTGCACCATCCATTGCCTGCAACGAGTTTGCCTGGAAAGGCGGTACAGGTGCCAGCGTTGTCGCTCTTGGCTGTGTAGAGCTGACAGTTACTGCAGAGCTGGCCTTGTTTGTATTTGGGGAACTTGCCGGTGTCTACCTTATTGACGTCGTCGACGTATCCCAGTGCCTTGGCCTGAGGGTTTGATTCCTCGAGCATTGGCTGGGCGTAGGCCACTTTGGCAGTTGCCAGAGCAGCTACACTCGCAACGGAGACTTTCATGAACTGGCGGCGGTTGGTTGTCATTTGCACTTCTCCTGAAAGATTCACACGAATCGGTTATCAGACCCATGTCGTGACTCACAGTGCATTCTAGGCCAGTCCGATGGCGTTGAAACACTCTATTTTGTGCTTAAGCGTCTGAAGATTTGATGTTCATCAAGTGGACGTCAAATAATCTTCTGACATCCCTGTCAGTTAACTTGTAATATCTGGAATTTTGTATTGAGTGAGAATCATTCCTGGTCTAAAACGGCCAGACAGATACCAATGATCGTCTGGGCAGGCCCGGTGTTCGTGCTGGTCTGGAGTACCGGGTTTATCGTGGCCCGCTACGGAATGCCCTACACCGACCCGATGACGTTTCTGACCATGCGGTTTGCTGGCGTGCTGGCCATCATGATTCCACTTGCGATGTGGTGGAAGGTGCAATGGCCTGCAAGAAGACAGATTGGGCACATCGCGGTATCGGGGCTGCTCATGCATGTCGGCTACCTGGGGGGTGTCTGGACAGCCATCAAGATGGGGATGCCTGCCGGCCTGTCCGCCTTGATTGTTGGATTGCAACCTGTTCTGACGGCGATTCTCGCTGCCAGACTCTCCGAGCATGTCTCAAGACGTCAATGGCTGGGCTTGATGTTCGGGCTCGCAGGCGTTGCCATTGTGCTGTCGGACAAGATTGTGCTCGACGGGGTGACCTGGTTGAGCACGTTCTATTGTTTTGTGGCGTTACTTTCGATGACAGCCGGCACCCTGTACCAGAAACGCTTTTGTCCGATGTTTGACCTTCGGGCGGGCAGCATGATCCAGTACGGAGCGAGCGGGCTGGTGACCGGATTGCTGATGGTCCTGTTCGAGCCGATGCAGGTGGACTGGAATGTTGAACTTGTTGCTGCCTGGGCCTGGAGTGTGCTCCCGCTATCGATTGGCGCCATGAGCCTCTGGTTCGTTCTGCTGCGCCGGGGCGAGGCGACTCGCGTGAGCAGTCTCATGTATCTGACTCCGCCAACCACAGCCATCATGGCCTGGTTTCTGTTTGGTGAGGCGCTCACCTTCTGGGTCGTTTTAGGCACGGCGGTGACTGTGACCGGTGTATGGCTGGTGACCCAGGTCCGGCGTAACTGACGTCAGGATAGCGATTCTCTTGTCGGGTTCGCCAGTTGCTAGAATGGTCTACAACATGTGAATTCAAGTCTGGTAACAGGAAAAATCGTTATGCCAAACAAGCTGGCCCTGGAGGGCGTTCGGGTCATTGAATTATGTAATGTGGCAGCGGGTCCATTTTGCGGGATGCTGCTTGCTGACATGGGGGCTGACGTCATCAAGGTGGAGAATCCCGCCGGGGGGGATACCTTGCGTAGCTGGCCGCCTATCTCCGAGGGGTTCAGCGAGAACTTTGCCTCGCTGAACCGAAACAAGCGTTCCGTGACGCTGGATCTTAAAAACCCTGACGATGTCGAGAAGTTCCGTTCACTGGTCCGCACGGCCGATGTGCTGATCGAGAACAATCGTCCTGGTGTGATGAAGCGCCTGGGCGTCGGGTTCGATACTCTCAAAAGCATTAACCCCAGGCTGGTCATGGCGTCGATCTCGGCTTACGGGCAGACAGGGCCGCGTGCACGCGAAGGTGGGTTTGACCTCACCGTACAGGCGATGAGCGGCATCATGAGCATTACCGGAGAGCCCGGTCGTCCGCCAGTCAAGTGCGGGGTGCCTTTAGCCGACTTCTCGGCTGGACTCTACGCCGCTTACTCGGTTGTCTGTGCGTTGCGCGAAGTCGAACGGTCCGGACAGGGCACACACATCGATGTCCCGATGCTGGGTGCGACGCTGGGCATCGCTGCGTTGCAGACATCCGAGTTCTTTGGTAGCGGAAAGGATCCGGTGCCGCTGGGATCGGCCCATCCGCGTAACGCTCCCTATCAGGCGTTTCAGTGCAAGGATGGCTACTTTGGCATGGCTGCCGGTAACAACGCACTGTGGCTGTCCGTCTGCCGCGTGGTCGATATGCCGGCGCTCGCGCAGGACCCGCGGTTTGAGACCACGTCACTGCGCGCAGCGAATCAGGATGCCTTGCGTGAACTGCTGGAGGAGAAGTTTCTCAAGGAAGCGGCTGAAGTGTGGCTGGGGCGATTCCGCGAAGCCGGCGTGCCCTGCGCGCCAATCAATTCATACTCCGAAGTACTCGCAGACGAGCAGGTCGAGCACATGCAATGGGTTCAACCCATTGAACTGCCCAATGGTGTCAAAACCAGGACCTTTGCCTCTCCGGTACGTTTTGATGGAGAGGCTGCGCCCATTCGTCGCCGTCCGCCAGCGCTGGGTGAGCACAATGACGAGGTGTTTTCCGGATTGAACGCCAAGGATGCTGGAAATGAGTGAAGTGCTGCTGGAGTCGGTTTCGGGTGGCCACTGGACGCTGGTGCTGAACCGTCCGGACAAGCGCAATGCGCTCAGCGCCGAACTGGTTGAAGCGCTTCATGATGCCCTTGACCGAGCCCATGCGAGTCAGGGGCACTCCCTGACACTGCGGGGTGAGGGCAGGAGCTTTTGTGCTGGCTTTGATTTTGCCGGGTTTGAGGCAGCCAGTGAAGGCGACTTGCTATGGCGTTTTGTACGCATCGAGCAGCTGCTCGACAAGCTCTATGCCAGTCCGATGGCAACCCTGGCCTACGCACATGGAAAGAATTTTGGTGCGGGTGTCGACTTGCTGGTGTCGTGTCAGCGACGACTGGCGAGCGAGGACGCGAGTTTCAGAATGCCAGGCCTGAAGTTCGGGCTGGTGCTGGGGACCCGGCGCCTGGCAGCCAGAATCGGCGCCGATGCGGCCCGGACCGTGCAGGAGGTCGCCGCGACCTTGAGTGCCACTGAGGCCCTGGAGAAGATGCTGATCACAGCCATCGTTGCACCAGATGAGCTGGACGCGGCAACAGAGAGGTTGCGAGAAGCGGCGCTGGCACTGGATGCGGACGTGCGTGGCACTTTGTACCAGGTGCTGAACGACCGGGACGCGGACCGGGATCTGGCCAGTCTGGTGCGCTCGGTCATGCGGCCAGGCTTGAAGCGGCGTATTGAGTCCTACCGGGCAGGTGCCTGAAGATCAAGGTCGTTCGTGTATTCGGACTGGGTTTTGGAAGATTGAGGCGTACCGGAGCATGTTCATGCCCCATCAGGCGTCCAGTTGAGTTGATCTGACGGGTGGTGCGATTCCCAGGCGGATGCACAGCCCGTAAAACAAGTAGAGAGGAGATTTTCATGGCAGGTCTTAAACAGGATATTCCAGCACTGAAGAAGTTTGTCGCGCAGGTCGAGCAACTCGTTCAGAGCAGTACCGAGCAGGAGCCGGACTTCATGCCAAGGCTGGGTGAAGCGATGCGCGAGCTCGTCGCAAAGGATGACTGGCTTCCTGACAGCGTCGCTGTCCCTCATCCGCAGTTCTACCAGCAGTACTGTTTGTACGTCGATCCACAGGACCGGTTTTCCGTGGTGAGCTTTGTGTGGGGTCCGGGCCAGCAAACGCCTATTCACGATCACACAGTCTGGGGTGTCATCGGTCAGCTTCGTGGCGCGGAAACCGGGCAAGGTTATCGGGCTGACGGCGAGAACCCGCCTGAGCCCTACGGTGAGATCGAGCGTCTGGAGCCGGGCGATATTGCGTATGTCTCGCCGACCATTGGCGACGTTCACAAGGTCGCCAATGCGTACGACGACAGAGTGTCGATCAGCATTCACGCGTATGGAGCCAACATCGGCAAGGTGAATCGTCATGTCTTTCCGCCCGAAGGGGGGCCGGCCAAAGCATTTGTCTCCGGCTACAGCGATCCTGTGGAGCAGTGATGGATACGATGGATTTTGCGCCAGAGCTGGACCAGCCGGTCGGTTACATGGCACGTACACGTGCATGGTATCTTGCGCTCGGATATGACAACCCCTATCGATGGGCGCATTATCTGGATGTTCCGTTTCAACCGCTGGCATGCAAGCTGTCCGATCTGACCTTGACGCTGATCACGACCGCAGCACCGTTTGATCCGGCCAAGGGCGATCAGGCGCCCCGGGCACCGTATAACGCTGCGGCCAAGTTCTATGACGTCTACTCAGGTTCGAGTGACCAGGACCATGATGTCCGGATCGTGCACGTTGCGATCGATCGCAAGCACTCGCCCATGACCGATCCCAACAGCTGGTTTCCCTTGCCATTGCTCAGAGACCTGGCCTCTGAGGGCCGGTTTCGTCTAGGTCCGCGATTTCACGGTGCGCCAACCAACCGGAGTCAGCGTCAGACCATTGAGAAAGACTGCCCGGAGATCCTGGCGAGATGCCGGGAGGATGGCACCGATGTGGCGGTCCTGGTGGCAAATTGCCCGGTCTGTCATCAGACACTGAGTCTGGTAGCACGTTACCTGGAAGCCAACGGTATCGCGACGGTTCTTCTTGGGTGCGCCAAAGACATACCGGAACACTGCGGTGTTCCCCGGTTTCTGTTCAGTGACTTCCCGCTTGGCAATGCGGCTGGCAAACCCCATGATCCGGCCTCGCAGCGCCAGACGATGGCCCTCGCGCTCAGGGTGCTTGAATCTGCGCCGGGCTCAAGAACGACGGTGCAGTCCCCGCAGCGCTGGTCTGATGATTTTGACTGGAAGCTTGATTACTCCAATCCCGATCGCACACCGGCCAATGAGCTGGCACGGCTTCGACAGGAGGCGGATCAGGCCAAGGCCGAGATCGCCCGTCTCAAGGCGGTCAGTTCCTGAAGCTGGTCTGTCGGTCCCATCGGGTATTCCCCATGCATGGTGACTGCCCGTACGGGACAGATTTGCGGTAATGTTTAGCAGGGAAGTTGCACCACAGACAATCAACCCTGGTTTCATAATAATAGCCCGTGACAGATCGGCGCAGAACGGTCTGACCGGACGACCACCTTTATGCACGGGGTCAGACCCGTGCCGGTTTCAGGAGACAAATGATATGAGTTCCTTGCGTCGCATGATGGTTCCCGTGGCTGCCGCCACGCTTAGTGCAGTGGCCATGGGTGTCCAGGCCCAGACCGTCCTCAAAATCGGCTATCCGACCTCGCCACAGTCGCATTACGGCGTTGGTTCGAGCACTTTTTGTGAAGAGATCAAGAGTGGTACCGAAGGTCGCTATGTGTGCGAAGAGTTTCCGAACAGTGCACTCGGTGGTGAGCGCGAGATGATTGAATCGGTTCAACTGGGCACCCTGGACCTGGTGAACACCTCGACCGGGCCGCTGGGCAACTTTGTTCCATCGGTCAAGATCGTGGATATTCCATTCCTGTTTCGTGACTACGATCACGCTCGCAAGGTGATGGACGGCGACATCGGGGAGAAACTGCTGGATGATATGCAGGAAAGGGGGTTGGTCGGGCTGGCCTGGACCGAGAATGGCTTTCGTCACATGACTAACAGCGTACGGCCGATCGTCAAGGCCGATGACGCCAAAGGCCTGAAGATGCGCACCATGGAGAACAAGGTTCACATGGACGGTTACAAGACCTTTGGTATTTTGCCGACCCCGATGGCGTTCCCGGAGCTGTTTACAGCCTTGCAGCAAGGCACAGTTGATGGTCAGGAGAACCCGATCCCGGTCATTCTGGCGTCCAAGTTCTCGCAGGTGCAGGACCACCTTTCACTGACCAATCACGTGTATTCGCCTGCCATCCTGATCCTTTCACCACAGGTCTGGAATGAGCTGTCCGATGCGGACAAGAAAGTCTTCAAGGCCGCTGCGCAGAAGGCAGCGACTGCGCAACGCAAGAAGGTCAATGACGATGAGGCCAATGGTATTGCGATCCTGAGAAAGGACGGCATGCAGGTGGTTGAGCAGGTCGACGGTGAGAGCTTCCGTCAGGCCATCACGCCAGCCTATGCAGATTACGCCAAGGAATTTGGCGCAGACAATATCCGCGCAATTCAGGCTGTTCAGTGACGGGTCTGATAAACCAGGCAGATCACTGTGCTCCCGCTGGCTTGCCAGGCGGGAGCACAAAAGCGTAGCAAAAGCAGCAAGAGAGTGACCGTGGAGTGACCAGTCAAATGACCGCATTGCCGTGTGAGGCGATAGCGGTCATTTGACTGGGTGGTTGCGATGCTGCCTTGTAGCGCGATTGCGAGAGGCAGGCGTTGCAGGCATTGGGCAGCCGGCTTGCTGCAGCCCTGCGCAGACTGACGCTTCTATTGCCTGGCCAGTTTGTCCACGAGTTCGGGGTCGACCTTGAGCAGACTGGCTGCATGCAGGACTTCCTTCCACGTGGTGTCATCAACCGGAATGCCCTGGGACATGCGTTCTGCCATCGTCTTGCGTTCAGGCTCACCGGCGATCTTGACACCGTCTGTTCCAGGTGCGGCCGGGGACTGCCTGACCCAGTCGACAAACGCAAGTGCTTCGCGTGCGAAGGCATCGCCAGGGGAGAGGCGGGCGGGGTCAATCACAATGGTCAGCATGCCATTGCCAACGCGACGTCCTTTGGGATGTTCGTGCAGCGTCATGCCGCCGGCAAGCGCACCACCGAGCAGTTCACAAACCAGCGCCAGACCGAAGCCCTTGTGTTCGCCAAAGGCACGCAATGCACCGAACGGAGGCTTGATCGAATGAACCGGGTCGGTGGTCGGGTTGCCATGATGGTCGATAAGCTGACCGGGCTTGAGTTGCTCACCCTTGTTGTAGGCCACACGGGCTTTGCCCTTGGCGATCACGCTCGTGGCAAAGTCCAGCACAACCGGGTCCCGGTCCTTGAGCGGAATGCCGACGCAGAACGGGTTGGTGCCGAAGCGGGCATCGCTACCATCCCATGCGGCAACAGCAGGATCTGACAGCACATTCACAAAGTGAATGGAAATCAGTTGCTGTGCGACTGCCATTTCTGCCCACGCTCCGATTCGGCATAGATGGTGGGCGTTAGACAGAGCCATGATGCAACTGCCTTGTTCCTTGGCTCGGTCGATGGCAACCAGCATGGCTTCGTGTCCCACGACTTGCCCGAAACCGCTGCAGCCATCAAGTGCAACCAGTGGCCCCTGATCCAGTCGTTTGCTGACATGGGCATTCGCAACAAGCCCGCCTTCGAGATACGACTCGGTGTATCTAGGCAGCATGCCGATACCGTGTGAATCGTGGCCAGTCAGATTGGCCCGGATCAGATTGTTCGTGACAAGATCGACCTCGGTCGGGTCGCTTCCGTAGCCCTTGACCAGCGCCTTGATGGCAGTGGTCAGGGACTCGGGTTTGAAACAGTGATAATCAGCCATCGCATATCGGGCCTGGCGCCCGACCCATTGTATTTACTGCATGTACCACCCGTGGCTGACGATGAAGGACTGGCCTGTCAGGGCAGCCGTCGGGAACCCAGCGAGAAAGGTTACAACAGAGGCGACGTCATCTGTGGTGGTGAAGATGCCGTCGGCCGTTTGCCCCAGCATGACATTCTTGACCACTTCCTCTTCGCTGATGCCGAGCGACTTGGCTTGTTCCGGAATCTGCTTCTCGACGAGCGGTGTCTTGACAAAACCCGGGCATACGACGTACGAACGCACATTTCTCTCGGCACCTTCCTTGGCCACGACGCGCGCCAGGCCCAGCAGTCCGTGCTTGGCGGTCACGTATGCCGACTTGAGTTTGGATGCTTCGTGAGAGTGAACCGAACCCATGTAGATGATCGAGCCGCCCCGACCGCTTGCGTACATATGCTTGATCGCAGCCTGTGTGGTCAGGAATGCGCCGTCCAGGTGGATGGAGAGCATTTTTTTCCAGTCAGCAAACGGGAACTCTTCAATCGGGTGCACGATCTGTATGCCGGCGTTCGAGACCAGAACGTCGATGCTGCCAAGTTTGGCAACGGCTTCTTCAATCCCTGCATTGACCTGATCTTCGTTGGTCACGTCCATGCTGACACCGATGGCTTTGCCACCCATCGCTTCAATTTCTCTGGCGACAGAGTTGGCACCGTCAAGATTCAGATCGGCGATCACGATCGCCGCTCCTTCCTTGGCCATGTGCAGGGCGCATTCACGACCAATTCCGCTGGCCGCACCAGTCACCATGGCGACTTTGTCTTTGAGACTCATTATGAATACTCCAGTAAATGAAAGGTTAAGAAAGGGTTGCGAGAAGACATCAGATGTTTCATAGTAACAGCGGTCTATTGTGCTTAAATTGTGCAGCAAAATCAAAAAAATCTTGAATTTTCTGTGAGTCTTGTCGGGGATTTGTCACCACAGGGTGAGTCGCTGACATAGAATCAAGAGTCAGCTTTGTCTGGACAAAGCGGCTGTTCAAGAGAGTGAACTCCAAGGGGAAATGAATGACAACGGGTGTGAGGTTTGAGTCGCCGGGTACGGCGCAGGAAGCCGCCAAACTGCTGGCGCAAGCCCAGGGTGGCGCGCGCATACTCGCCGGTGGGACAGACTTGCTGGTTCAGATGCGTTCTGGCAGATTGCAGCCAGAGTTGATTGTCAACGTCAAGGGGATTGACGAGATCATGACTGTCCGGCAGGAGCCCGACGGCTTCAGGGTAGGGGCTGCTGTCCCCTGTATGTCTCTGGTTAACCACGAAGCGTTTTCCAGTGCATTTCCTGGTGTGATCGATGGCGCCAACCTGGTCGGATCAGTCCAGGTGCGTGGCCGTGCCAGCATGGGTGGAAACCTCTGCAACGCGTCGCCGGCCGCTGATAGTGTGCCTGCCATGATTGCGGCGGGTGCGCTGGCGGCTATCGAAGGGCCTGAAGGTCGACGTGAAGTGCCGGTCGAAGAGGTTCCGGCCGGACCGGGCAAGACCTCGCTCAAGCCAGGTGAATTACTGGTATCTTTTTTCTTTCCGAATCTTCCAGCCCGCAGCGGTACCGCTTATTTGCGATTCACACCACGGACAGAGATGGACATCGCCGTCGTGGGTGCAGGGGTCTGTCTGACCCTCGATGAAAAGGGTATCTGCACCGACGCAAAAGTCAGTCTGGGCGCCGTGGCCGAGCGGGTCCTGGTGGTGCCTGAAGCCGCGCAGGCTCTGGTCGGCACACCTGTTGACGAGGCTGCGCTTGACAAGCTCGCAGCAGCTGCCAGTCAGGCCGCCCGGCCCATCGACGACAAACGTGGCACCAAGGTATTTCGGATCAAACTTGCCGGCGTGATCGCACGCCGGGCTGCGCTCAAGGCATTGGCGCGCGCAAAGGAGCAGTAAGAAGATGGCAAAGCATCATGTAACGACCAAGATCAATGGCGAAGCAGTCGAGTTTCTGTGTGACACCAACCAGAGTCTGCTCGATGTGCTGAGAAACGAACTCGACATGACCGGCACCAAGGAAGGTTGTGCGACGGGTGATTGTGGGGCTTGTACAGTCAATCTCGATGGAGCCGTGGTGTGTTCCTGTCTGGTACTGGGCGTGGAAGCACAAGGCAAGTCGATCGAGACAATCGAAGGTATGGCGCAGGGCGACCACCTGCACCCTTTGCAACAAAAGTTTCTGGAGCACGCAGCCCTGCAGTGCGGTATCTGTACGCCGGGCGTGCTGGTTGCCGCCAAGGCCTTGCTGGAGCGCAACCCGGATCCGACCGAAGAGGAGGTTCGCTACTGGCTGGCGGGCAACCTGTGCCGTTGCACCGGTTACAACAAGATTGTCGAGGCTGTGCTGGACGCAGCCCGCGAAATGAGAGGAGCCTCCCATGCTTAAAAAGACCGAAGCACCTCAGAAAGATCTCCATGTCGTCGGGACGCGGCCGGTTCGCCCGGATGGCGTGCCCAAGGTGACGGGCCTGGCCCAGTACGGTGCTGACTACTCCTTGCCAGGCATGCTGTGGGGCAAGATTGTCCGTTCTCCGCATGCACACGCCCGAATTCGTTCGATCGATACGTCCAAAGCGCTCGCATTGCCAGGTGTCAAGGCGGTCATGGTCGGCGAGGACATGCCGGACCATCCGTTCAGTTATCAGGGGCCGGATCGCGTACAGGTCAACTTCTGGCACATGACCCGTAACGTCATGGCGCGGGAGAAAGTCCTGTTTGAAGGACACCCGGTTGCAGCAGTGGCCGCGACCACCCAGGCGATCGCCGAGCAGGCGGCAGGGCTGATTGAAGTCGATTACGAGGTCCTTCCTCACGTGATCGACGTCGACGAGGCGATGGCCGATGACGCGCCCTTGCTTTTTGAGGACATGATTACGCGTGGCGTCGATCCCGCACCAACCAGGCCATCGAACGTCGCACGCCGCACCGAATTCAAGGCGGGTGACCTGGACGCAGGTTTTGCGCAGGCTGATGAAATCGTCGAGATGAATTTCAAGACCGCGCCGGTTCATCAAGGCTACATCGAGCCGCACGCCTGCCTGGTGCGTTACGGATCTGACGGTCAGGTCGAGATCTGGTCCTCAAGCCAGGGGCACTTCATGGTCCGGGCTTACACATCCAAACTGCTTGGCCTGCCGATCAACGATTTGACGGTGCATCCTGCCGAGATTGGTGGCGGATTTGGTGGCAAGACCGTGGTTTACGTGGAACCGGTCGCTGCTGTGCTGTCCAGAAAGTCAGGACATCCGGTGAAGATCGTCATGTCTCGTGAGGACGTCTTCAAGGCAACCGGCCCGACTTCCGGCTCGTCCATGACGGTGCGTATGGGCGTGACACGTGACGGCAGGATCGTCGCTGCCGACGGCGTGTTCAAGCTTCAGGGCGGTGCCTTCCCCGGATCGCCTGTCATCAACGCTGCCATGTGTGCTTTTTCGGTCTATGACCTTGAGAACGCCCGGGCAGTGGGGTATGACGTTGTCAGCAATCGACCCAAGTCGGTTGCTTACCGCGCGCCAGGCTCTCCAATCGCCGCATTTGCGGTTGAATGCGTGGTTGACGAACTGGCACGTCGCATCGGCATGGATCCTCTGGAGTTGCGCCTGAAAAACGCGGTCAAGGCTGGTTCGCCCACGATCTGGGGGCCCAGGCACGGGCATGACGGATTCCGTGAAACGATCGAGGCGCTGATGCAGCACCCCGACTACAAGAAGCCGCTCGGTCCGAATCAGGGTCGTGGCGTCGCCTCCGGTTTCTGGTTCAACGGTGGCGGTGAGTCAGCTGTTACGGTGCACGTTGCAGAGGACGGGTCGGTCTCGATCGCGTCGGGCAGCATGGACGTAGGCGGTTCACGTGCATCGATGGCCATCATGGCGGCCGAAACACTGGGCGTGCCCTACGAGCGTGTGCGCTCGACTGTTACGGATACAGCCTCGATTGGCTATAACCACGTGACCGGCGGATCGCGTGTGACCTACGCCACCGGCATGGCCGTCGTGCAGGCTTGTAACAAGATCGTCGATGACATGCGTGCCCGCGCAGCCATGATATGGGATGTTGACGTCGAGGGCGTGATCTGGGAGGACGGTTGTGCCAAGCCTCTGAATGCAGACGTTGGTGACTTCAAGCCTCTGACACTGGCCGAGATTGCGGCCAAGCGTGCGGTGACTGGTGGTCCGATCGCCGCTGAAGTGGCCATCAATGCGGGTGGTCAGGCACCAGGTTTCTCCACACAGTTCTGTGATGTGGAAGTCGATCCGGAAACGGGTGCAGTCAAGGTGCTTCGCTATGTGGCCGCGCAGGATGTTGGCAAGGCGATTCATCCGAGCTACGTTGAAGGACAGATCCAGGGTGGTGTGGTCCAGGGTATTGGCTGGGCACTCAACGAAGCCTATATCTACAACGATAAAGGGCATCTGGAGAACGCAGGATTCCTCGACTACCGGATTCCGGTGGCTTCTGACCTGCCCATGATCGAGGCGTTGATCGTGGAAGTCCCTAACCCCAACCATCCATTTGGGGTCAAGGGCGTTGGCGAGGTCAATATTGTGCCGGTGATGTCGGCTGTCTCGAATGCGATTCGTTCTGCCACGGGTGTTCGTCTGACCAGTCTGCCGATGTCACCTCCGGTGGTGCTCGAGGCACTGGACTCGGAGTCGGTCAGTGTCTGAGGACACCTTGCCCGTCAAGGTCACCCTCGGTGGGCGATACGCCCCTGGACCGAGGGGGTGAGACGTTCGAGTTCAAGGTTGGCACACTCCGGGGTGTGCTGCGTGAGCTTGATCGTCTTTATCCGGGGCTTGGTCATGTGCTTGAAGAAGATACGGCTGTGGCGATTGACGGGGTCATTCACGACATCATTTACACCCAGCCCTTGCGACCGGGGTGTGAAGTGTTCTTCATCCCAAGGATTGAAAGCGGCTAGATTTGAAGGGCGGGACTCAGGTTCCATCCTGTGGACAGGCGAGCCAGGTCGATCGGACCGTCTCGCCTGTTTTTCTGGGGTGCGGCAATCGCCTGACCATCGGATGCGGGTAGTTTGGAGACCCCGATGATGCCCGGGCGGATTGCGCGTCTGTTTCCGGGAGATGTTCCCGGTATCAGGCTAACGGCTCGGATAAATCGGGTGCGGGTACTTCTCGTTTTTGCATGTCCCACATCGATGCATAGACACCGCCTGCGGCGAGTAACTGTGCGTGAGTTCCCTGTTCAGCGATCCGTCCATGATCCATGACCAGAATCTGATCCGCATGGGTAATGGTGGATAGCCTGTGTGCAATGATGAGCGTGGTCCGGTTGCGTGCCAGTTGCCAGATCTCGCGCTGCAATGCTCTTTCGGTGCGGGTGTCCAGGGCTGAAGTGGCTTCGTCGAAGATCAGCAAGCCGGGTCGCTTGAGCAAGGTTCTTGCAATGGCCAGTCGCTGCTTCTCGCCACCTGAGAGCTTGAGCCCTCGCTCGCCCACCTGGGTCGCAAGGCCTTCCGGGAGTTGTTCAATGAATGCGTCCATCTGGGCTGCCCGGGCCGCCTGCATGATCTCCTCGTCACTGGCGTCTGGTCTTCCATAGCGAATGTTATAAGCGATCGTGTCGTTAAACAGCACCGTGTCTTGCGGAACGATGCCGATGGCCTGACGCAGGCTCGCCTGGGTGACGTCGCGAACATCCTGGCCATCGAGCGTGATCCGGCCGGACTGCACATCATAGAAACGAAATAGCAGGCGCGACAGTGTGCTCTTGCCGGCGCCACTGCGTCCGACAATCGCGGTGGTTGTGCCAGCAGGGATCGTAAAGCTCAGATCATGCAAGATAATCCGGTTGGGTTCATATCCGAATCGCACATGGTCAAAGTGAACTGCCGGACCGACACGGGGATCCAGAATTTGCAGTGTGCGCGCATCCGGTGCGTCCTGGATTTCCCGGTTCTGATCCATGATGGAGAACATCCGGTCGATATCGGCCGTGGATTGCTTGAGCTCCCGGTAGACGACCCCCAGAAAATTCAGTGGCATGTAAAGCTGGATCATCAGTGTGTTGATCAGGACCAGGTCGCCCAGCGACATCTCGCCTGCGGCGACACCGCTGGCTGCCCGCCAGATGATCAGCACCAGGCCGATCGAGATGATCACCTGCTGGCCCAGGTTCAGGGCAGCCAGTGACTTTTGCGACACGATGGCGGCCTTCTGGTAATGCTGCAGGTTCTCGTCGTAGCGACGACTTTCAAATGCCTCATTGCCAAAATATTTGACAGTCTCAAAGTTCAGTAACGAGTCGATTGCCTTCTGATTGGCGCGTGTGTCGAGTTCGTTCATGCGTCGCCGCAAGGCGGTTCTCCACTCGGTCACCACAATGGTGTAGACCATGTAAAGCGTGAGTGCCCCGAGTGTGATGAGCGAGTACCAGATGTCGTAGAAATAGGCGAAGTAGCCCAGCACCAGCAGGAACTCGATCAATGTCGGAAAGATGCTGTACAGGGAGAACGACACCAGGGTCTGAATTGCCCGGGTACCGCGTTCGATGTCGCGACTGACTCCGCCGGTCTGACGGGCCAGATGAAATCGCAAGGAAAGGGTGTGCAGATGCTGAAACACATTGAGGGCAATCTGCCGCACGGCGTGTTGTGTCACTCTGGCAAACAACGCTTCGCGCAGTTCATTGAAGAGCGATGTGGACAAGCGCAGTAACCCGTAACCGAGTATCAGACCAGTGGGCACGGCCAGTGCAGCAGCACCGACGGTGTTGATGTCAAGTGAGTTAATCAGGTTTTTCAGAACGACCGGGACGCCCAGATTCGCAAACTTGCCGGCGACCATGCACAGGAGCGCAATGCCAACCCGCCATTTGTAGGCAAGCAAGTAAGGAAGCAGGTCGCGTATGATCTGCCAGTCGGCGCGATAGGCGCGATGGGTCGTCTGGGGCTGGTGGGGTTGCAATGGACTCATCTGAATCAGGAAAGGAGGGCAAGGATGTTGTGGCTGGTGGATCGCTCACGCGGACGCTGGATAGTACGCACAGGTGGTCGAACTCGCGTCGACCTCTCTGGCGTGACCAGTCTGACGGGATGCGACTCATTGCCCGATCTTCAATCGTCACATACCGGGGGCCAGTCGCAAGCCGTTGCAACCAGCTCTGGCAGTGACGTTTCATGAATGGCGCGATTGATACAGGTGAAGGCATCATCCGGGAGTCGCAGATCAGTGCGAGTCAAACAGCAGAATTTGTAATGATAATCCTTCTCACTAAAAAATGGTTTCACCCTGTTAATCGCACACTGCACAAACTATACTGGGTGATATCTCAAGACCTGCCTTCAGATCCCGTCGCACACGCAATTGCTGCGACGGGATCGGTCTTGCGCAAGCACATCCCCTGATACGTTTTCAGGGGGCGCGTGCACGGCCTGGATGACCGGGCGATACACGCGAGACCGAAACCAGGAACAAGCCGCTTGCTAGCCGCAGCGTACCGACATGCCGCCATCGACCACAATCTCGGTGCCGGTGATGAAACGGGCTTCATCAGATGCCAGGAATACGGCAGCGTTGGCCGTATCGCGACCATCGCCCATGAACGGAAGCGGAATCCTTGCCTGGCGCTGGGCCAGCAGGGCATCGACATCGCCTCCGGATCGCTGGCCTGCCAGTCGGGTCTCGACCATGGGCGTATGCAACTGTCCCGGGATGATGGTGTTTACGCGTATCCCCTGTTTGGCATACTGGATGGCGACTACACGCGAGAGCTGGATCACGCCTGCCTTGGTCGCGGCATACGCAACCTGGGCTGCACCGGTCCAGCGGATACCGGAGGTGGACGCCATGTTGATAATGGCGCCGCTGCCTTGCTCCACCATGATCGGCAGCACATGTTTACAACTCAGAAATACACTTTTGAGGTTGTAGTCAACCTGACTGTCGAATACGTCCTCGCTCATTTCGACCGGGCCACCGGCGGCAGAGCCGCCGACGTTGTTGACCAGAATGTCGATGCGGCCGAAGGTCTGCATGCAGGCATCAACAGCGGCCTTGATACTGTCGGCGCTCATGACATCGCAGTAACCGGTCTCGATGATGCCGCCATCGGCCTGCACACGTTCAATCGTTTCTTTCAGTCGCTCAGCGTCGATATCGGTGCCGTAGACTTTGGCGCCTTCCTGTGCGAACCGAACGGCCATAGCGCGGCCGTTGCCCCAGCCCGTGCCGACGGACCCTGCGCCCATGATGAGCGCGACCTTGTCTTGTAGTCTGTTCAAGTGTCACCTGCAGTTGTTTTGGATTGATCAGTGTGACCGATCTTAGCAACCGGGACCACTGTCTGACACGTGAATCACTGTACTCGCCCTCACCCAGGATTTTTCAGTCCGGTTTGTTTGTCTTGAGGATCATGGTGGTTTGCACCGGACCGCGTGCCAGGCCCGTTTCAGGGGTTACCATTTCGGTTTCCAGCCTGAATTAGACCCGAGATGAACTCCGAACTGATGCTGGTGTTGCTCCTGCTGGGCATCACCATGGTGCTTTTTGTTGTGAATCGTCCAAGAATGGACGCGGTTGCGATCATCATGGTGACCGTGCTGCCGTTGACGGGGGTCATCACACTGGACGATGCGCTGGCAGGTTTCAGCGACCCGAATATCGTTCTGATTGCAGCGCTGTTTGTGGTGGGCGAAGGGTTGGTCAGAACAGGGGTGGCTCAGCGGCTTGGTGATCTGCTCGTTCGCAAGGCGGGACGCTCGGAGAAGCGCCTGATTCCGTTCCTGATGACGATCGTGGCTGGTATCGGTGCGTTCATGAGCTCGACCGGGGTGGTTGCCATCTTCATTCCGGTTGTACTGCGCGTAGCCAGAAACGCCGGGATCGCAGCCAGTCGACTGATGATGCCGCTGAGCGTGGCGGCGTTGATCAGCGGGATGATGACCCTGGTGGCAACCGCGCCCAATCTGGTGATTAACGCCGAGATCGTCCGGCAGGGATATGCCAGCTTCTCGTTTTTTGATTTCACTCCGCTTGGAATACCTGTTCTGATTGTCGCTACGCTATACATGCTGGTAGCCAGGCGCTGGCTGATCGACAAGACCAGTACGGGTACTCAGGGTCTGCACCGCCCTCGACTGGCACAGTGGATCGAGCAGTACGGGTTGTCCAGACGGGAGTACCGGATTCGCCTGCAGGCCGAATCCCCTTGGGCGGGATGTCGCCTCGAAGAACTGTCCTTGCGTGCCAGGCACGCCATCAACGTCATTGCGGTCGAACGCAGACGTGGGCTGGGCAGTGTGATTATTGCGCCCGATGCGAACACGCGTCTGCGGCGTGATGATGTCCTGTTTCTGGATGTGCATAGCTCTGACCCGGATGTTCGCAGGATGTGTGATCAGTTCAGACTGGTGCTGCTGCCGATTTCAAAGAACTACTTCTCTGATCAGACTCAGGCAATCGGCATGGCCGAGATCATGGTCCCGGTGGGGTCCAGGCTCATTGGAAAGACCGTGCTGGACTTGAAGTTTCGAACGATCTATGAGCTGGCTGTTATTGGCCTGAAACGAGGCAGCAAGCCCATGGATGGTGATGTGCTGAACGAGCCTTTGCGATTTGGTGACACCCTGCTGGTATCCGGTCCGTGGCGAGCGATCCGGCGCCTGCAGTCGCAGACAGCGGACCTGATCCTGCTGAACATGCCGGCAGAACTCGAGGACGTAGTGCCTGCCCCCGACAAGGCACCCTTTGCACTGGCCAGCCTGGGCGTGGTCGTGGCACTCATGGTCACCGGGGTCGTGCCGAATGTCCAGGCGGCCCTGATCGGCGCGCTGTTACTGGGACTGTTCGGCTGTATTGACATGCCTTCGGCATATCGCTCGATTCACTGGCAGAGCCTGGTCCTGATTGTCGGGATGCTGCCATTTGCTGTTGCATTGCAGAATACGGGCGGTATCGATCTGGCGGCGCAACTGCTGTTGGGCGTGGTCGGGGAGGCGCACCCGATGGTTGTGCTGGCTGTGCTGTTTGTGGTGACAGCCGTGCTGGGGCTGTTCATCTCGAACACGGCTACGGCCGTTCTGATGGCGCCAGTCACGGTCGCTGTGGCGACCGCACTGGGCATGTCGGTCTATCCTTTTGCCATGACGGTTGCGATTGCCGCTTCAAGCGCTTTCATGACACCGGTTTCTTCGCCAGTGAACACGCTGGTGGTCGTGCCTGGGAGCTATCGGTTTGTGGACTTCGTCAGAGTCGGTGTCCCGCTGACTTTGCTGGTGATGATCACCACCGTGCTGATCGTGCCGTGGGTGTTTCCGTTTTAGTGCCCGATGCTGGCCCGGTGGTGGGGTAGTAGTGGGGTAGTACTGTGTGCTGTCTTCTAGTGTCGATGCAGGATGCTTCAGACAAGCTTGACCAGCTGTTTACCGAAATTGCGGCCTTCAAAAAGTCCCACCAGTGCCTGGGGGGCGTTTGTCAGTCCTTCAACGATTGATTCGCGGTACCGGATCTGACCACTGGCTACCCGGGTGCGTAGCTGTTCACGAATCTCGGGCCACAGCTTCATGTGATCCGATACGATGAAGCCCTGCAGTTTGAGCCGGTTGACCAGAATCGAACGCATGCGCGTGTAGGTATGCAGTGAGCCGTTGATTTCCGAGACCATGCCACAGAGAGCGATCCGGCCAAACGGATTCATGCGCGCAAGCAGCTCCTCGAAGATGGCGCCGCCTACGTTCTCGAACACGCAATCGACTCCTTGAGGCACTGCTCGATCGAGTTGCTCCACAAAATCTGCTGCCCGGTGATCCAGGCAGAGGTCGAAGCCGAGTTCGTCGACCACATAGCGACATTTGTCGGGTCCTCCGGCGATTCCGACAACCCGGCAGCCTTCACCTTTGGCGAGTTGGCCCACGACCGAACCGACTGCACCTGATGCGGCATCCACAACCACCGTTTCGCCGGCTTTGGGCTCACAGATAGTCATCAGTCCGACCCAGGCGGTGATGCCAGGCATGCCAATCACGCCCAGATAAGCGCTCAACGGTACACCGCCATCGGGATCGAGCTTGAGTGCCTGCTTTTCCGGGAGCAGGGCATGGGTCTGCCATCCCGAGGCGCTGAGTACCCAGTCGCCTTCTTTGAACCGCCCGGATGCGCTCGCAATAACCTGCCCGACTGTGCCACCGACCATCAGCTGACCAGGATCGACGCCCTGAGCGTAGGACTTCTCACCGGAGATGCGACCTCGCATGTAGGGGTCAAGTGACAACCAGTGGTTGCGTACCAGAATTTCTGCGGACTCAGGTTGCCCGATAGGGGTTTCAATCATGCGGAAACAGTCTGCAGTGACTGCTCCCTGGGGACGGTGATCAAGAAGGATCTGCTGGTTGGTTGTCATGTGTTGTGTGTCTCCGGTGTTGTCAGGGTATTCTGACTGGATTCTACTGACAGGGATGACAGGGGGGAACACCAGGCAAGTCGCCAGGACGAGTGCAAGCTGACTGACATTGCTTGCCGGGCGATGTTCCGCATGCGGGTGTCACGCGTGTCAGTCAGCTGTGCCGGGGTGTCAGATCATGCCAGCCCTGAAAGCGTCGGCCATGGCTTTGGGAACCTGCGCCTCGGATTCGACGACTCGTGCACGCATCTCCTGCTCGAGCGCAACTGCCATGGCGCGCCGTTCCTCGGCCTTGGCCTGAGCGATTTGCTTGTCAGCGTTGGCTTGTTCAATCTGCAGCGCGGCGCCAATGTTTTTGCCGACATCGATATCGGCGATATCGATGGACAGGATCTCGTAAGCAGTCCCTGAGTCCAGTCCATTACTCAGAATCCGCTTGGAGATGCTGTCAGGCTTTTCCAGAACATCTTTGTGATTGACGGCAGAACCGATCGCACTGACCATTCCTTCACCGACCCGTGCGAGCACCGTGTCTTCACCGGCGCCACCGACCAGACGATCCAGGTTGGTGCGCACGGTCACGCGTGCGATGGCGATGAGCTGGATGCCGTCCTGTGCAACTGCGGCGTTGCGCGGCGTCTGGATGACTTTGGGCAGGACCGACATCTGCACCGCGTCAAGTACGTCTCGACCTGCCAGATCAATGGCTGCGGCGCGTTTGAACGTCAGTTCGATGTTGGCCTTGTCGGCGGAGATGATGGCGTTGACCACATTCACGACGTTGCCACCGGCCAGAAAGTGGCTTTCCAGTTCGTCCAGAGGAATTTGCAGTCCGGCTTTTACCGCACTGATGCGTGCTTTGATGATGCTGTGCGGAGGCACTCGTCGCAGCCGCATGGCAACCAGCGTCAGCAATCCGACATAGGCCCCCGAGGCCCAGGCCGTTATCCACAGACGTAAAGGGACCAGGTAAGCAATGATGGCCACCAGAACGACGACGATCAGGAAGATCCCAAGCACACCGGTGCTGGCAACAAGTTCGGTCAGTTCCATCAATTCTCCAGAGAAATCGTCAATCATCGTCAAATCAGCAGAACCTGACGAGACAGGCTGTTTTGTCATGGTAACCGACAACATCTGCTCCAGGGTGTCCGGGGCCTGCGGATCACCCATGATGGCAGCCTGCTTGACCCATTGCTGGCCCTGGATACGGTCACGTTCGACGCCTTCTCCATTGAAGTAGAGAACTCCAAGCATTCGCATGGCGGGTGTGTAACCGGACTGGGCACCCAGTGCCATCCAGTAAGCCGCGACGGCAAAGTCACGCTCGACACCTTTGCCATCGTAGAAAACCATACCCATCTCGTAGGCGGCCGCGGGGACACCAGTCCTGGCGGCCTGCAGAAAATAGTCCACCGCCTTGACGCCACTCTGGGGAACCACATCATGCCCTTTGGCGTAGAGTTGCCCCAGTGCGAAAGCACCCATCGGATAGTTAAGCTTCTGTGCGCGCTGAAACGCCCCGGCCGCTGCTGCTGTTTCATCGGCAGCCAGGAGTCCTCGACCATACTGGTACCAGAGCTTTCCGTCATGCGGTGCCTCATCGAGCGCGGCCTCGCAAGTCATCATGACGGCACCGGCATCAAGCGCACGATCTGGTACGCCCTGACCCGTGCGCCACGGGTCCAGTTCCGACTCGGCCAGACGGTTGCATTGCCCCAGCGTGTCCTGCGCCCACGCGGTGCTGGCAGAAGGTCCACTGATTCCAGTGAAAAATACCATGACTAAAGCCAGAACAAAGGGCAGCAGCAGCCGGACTGCGAGCAGACGAGCCACGGTGTAGCCTCGTGAGTGTCTTGCCCGAGTATGCCTGGTCGGGGACGCTGCCCAGCCTGGTTTGCAGGTGTGTTGTTTCATGGTCGCCATGACAGTGTGTAAGAACCTCAGGAAAGGGTCTACGGATGTACAAATGAACTTTAGCCGGGATGCCAGTCTTGTCAGCCGACCTTCCAGGTCCACGCTTGTTTCCATGGTAGCCAGGGCTTTGTGGTTTCCCTGTTTTTCCTGAACTCTGTGTGTAACCTGTTGTGAGGCTTTCTGTCTCAAATCTTGGATATCCTGCTCAGGCATTCTGGATGGCCAGGGCGATCTGGTCGATTTCTCTTAATTCGGAGAGGCACTTGCACCAAACTGAGCGGCAGTCTATGGTGCAGTTGTTGTGGGTGCACCCGAGTTCGGCGTGCGCCGTGCAAAGGCGGTGCTTTTCTGGTGGGCACGAATTCCACCCGGCAACTATTGCTCTGGCCGGTAGCAATCGGAGCAGTCATGGAGGTAACGAAATGGCTGAAGCCTTCGGTGCACAGGGACATTAAGTGTCCTGGCGAGCATGCAGGCACCTTTGCATGCCTGTGCTCCAGTTCGTGCCTTTCAGTCATTACAACCCTTTCAAGATTCGAGATCATGCGCGATATGGTATCGGCCCTCATCTGGCGCCAAACATCACATCAGAATCCGGTGCAAAGTGGGGTGCAGAGTACTGTGTGCGTCCTGAGCAACTCGTCTTCTGCGGCTTGCAAACATCCGCCCCGACGACAGCGCTGGTCTGGTTTACGGATGTTCTTTCCGCGGTTCAAAAGTGTTGTCGAACATTTCCCAAAGCGACCAGGGCCGGTACAGCGTGGCGCCATGGCGAACCAGTCAGCGTCTGCCAGGACAAGGCGCAACAAGGGGCGAGGACTCTGGATATTGGTGATGACCGTGTTTTCGGGGCTCACTTTACCGGTCAATGCTGCGTCGGCCGAGTCGCTGCTCGCAGTCGATGTGAGCAACCTGAGTGAGCCGGTCCTGTGCGCGGAGAAGGACAATGTCGCATTGATGCTCTCGGATGCAGGTCAGGAACAGTCCGTCAGGTCGTTCGCGATACAAGCAGTGCATCCCGCGTATATCGGCATGATTGCGGTTGATAGTGATGCTCCTGACTTCACCAGTTGTGACATGAGTCAGGATCCGGTGTTTGCATCCGGCGGTCCGGCTCAGCACACGATCTATGAGTCGCCGGATCTCTGGATCACTGGGTTCACCTTCGAATCGTTCTGGCGCCCCGCCTCCGTGCCAGTGCATGTCCAGTCAGACGACGGATCAGGCAAGGTGAACACATTTGAGGGCCTGCACATGCTGCAGGTCTGGGTCCGTGATGGTGTGAGGCCAGAGGAGGTGCTGGTCCTGTATCCGCCTGACGGCTACTGGCGTGCCAGACCGTTGTCATATGCGCAGATGCGATGGACGGCCTACGGCTCCTCATTTCTGGTTGGGCCTGTTCAGGACAAGGGTAGACCTGTGGCTGTGCTTGAGTCGGTGACGTTTGATCCGAAGACGCGAACTTTTGCGATGGCATTCGCCGCGGGAGGTGCGGGATCGCTCAGCATGGCCCAGCTTGATCGACAACATTTCAGGATGGATGTTGAACTCCAGGGGGTTGACACGTCCGTACCGTTTGCGGCCCTGCGCTCCATGTATGTCACCAGGACCAACGCAGACGTGTCAGAGATCGCCTGGCGTGCCCCGCATTCTGCTGGCTGGCAGGAGTCGCCTGTGATGGCATTTCAGGGAGGCCGTGCGGTCGAGCTCTGGGCGGGCAGAAGCGTGCCATCGCGGCATAACCTGAGCGCGCCGGACATGATCTTCGGGCCGTTTCACGGTGACGGCCGATTTACCCGATAAGGGCGGGTTGCAGATTCGACCATCTGACCCACCAGTGTGTCGGGATGGATAACTGATCTGCTAGCGCGGACAGTCATCTTCTTCGATACACTAGGCCAACTTTCTGGTTGCGTGCAGAAGGTTGGCACGCGTCAGGCGTGTGCATTGTGGATGGTGCGAATGTTGCCCGAAGCAGATGGGTCAATGGGTCAATGGTGCAATCGAGCAACACGAGATGTCCTGAACACCCAGCCACGCGAATTTCGGCGCGATTGAATAACGCAAATCAGCAACGTATATAACAACGATTAGACGGGAGCATTTTTATGGAAACGAAGTCAGGCGCAGTGGGTAACGGTACTGTCTTGTGGGAATTTGATCATCGCGGTGTTTCGACGGTCACACTCAACCGGCCAGAGGTGAATAACGCTTACAACGGCGACATGATCGGTGGACTGCATGAGGCCATGGATCTGCTTGGCGGGATGGAAGGGCTGCGCGTGGTGGTTTTGTGCGGCAATGGTAAACATTTTCAGGCAGGCGCTGACCTGGCCTGGATCAACGCACAGGGCAAGCTCGGACCGCAGGCAAACGTCGACGCTTCACGAGCAACAGGCGAAGCCGTGCGCAGGCTCAACGAGCTGCCAGTCCCCACCGTTGCAATGGTGCAGGGTGGCTGCTTTGGTGGTGGCACGGGTGTGATTGCGGCATGCGATGTGGTCGTTGCTGCAGATGATGCGTTCTTTGCGATCACTGAGGCACGCTGGGGCCTGATGGCCAGCATCATTTTTCCGCAACTGGTCCAGGCAATCGGTCTGCGCAATGTACGTCGCTATGCACTGACCTGCGAACGATTTGGGGCAGACGTCGCCCAGCGCGTAGGGTTTGTGCACGAGATCTGTCCGCTTGACCAGCTTGAGGCGACAGCAGAGAAAATCGTGGACGCGCTGGTGATGAATGCGCCGAACGCAGTGTCGACCACCAAACAGTTGACGATGAAAGTGGCCGAGGCTTTCCTGTCGGACGAAGACTTTGATTTTCTGGTGCAAAAGCACGCCGATACGCGTCGTTCAGATGAAGCGGCAGAGGGCACCATGTCGTTCCTGGAAAAGCGCAAGCCCAAGTGGTACAAACCCAAGAACTGAGCGGTCACAGAACGGCGTCAGTTAACGGCGCAAGTTGACGGCGCAATCCTGCCATGACAAAAGCCCCTTGAAGGGGCTTTTGTCATGGCAGGGACTGATCATGAAGTCACTCATCTGGTCCTGTTTCTGGCCATCTCGATCAGGTTGCGGGAGGAGGTTGACGTGAATCCGGGCGAGGTTCGGGTGGCTGCGTTGATGAGTATTTGGAAGGCTCGCTTGAGCGGTCCGGCAATCCGGTGGCAAGTGGCTGGTCCTGGTAAGCGTCCAGTGCACGGCATGGGCCGAGAATCGTCATCGCAACAATGGCCTGACGCAGTCCGGCTTGTGTGGCGAGATTCACGCCCAGGCCCGCCTGTCGCTGGGGGGGGGCAGAGGCTGCGTTGTGGACGAAATGACCCGACTGGTCTGCGCGACCGGTTCAGGTGCCGTGAACGGGTGTGGCACCGGGGGCGGAGTCTGAGGCAGATCTGACTGAAAAATGTCCCGGGACTGTTCGGGCCGTGCCAGGCTGTCGTCAGACGTGTAGCGATCCCGATCACTTTGCGAGAAACTGTCCGTATCCTCGTGGTTTCTTCCCCAGGCGGTGTCTTCCAGTGACGGGTTGCTGGAAGTGCCGGTCTTTTGCCAGATGGATTCTTCTCGTGCGCTGCTGACGTCCCGATCGTTTCGGTCCTCTGCATTCAGACTGCCCTGTGCGCTGGCAAGATCGGGTGGCCCCGTCTCTTTTGGAGGCAAAGGGGGTAGCTTTGCCATATTCTTGGCAGCCGCCTGAACGCGCCAGAAGATAATGCCCAGTCCGATAAGAAACAGGACAATTCCGGACGGAGCCCCGAAAACATACGCCAGAAATGCCGCAAAAAACAGGCTGTATGGAGAGGGCTGTCCTTTGGATTTCTTCTTTTTCGGGGGGGTCTCAGCAGACTGCGTCATCGCCTTCAGACCCTCGGGGTGCTTGTGTCATTCGGATTGCCGGCAATGTTGTCACGCATGTCTGTATCTGCCTGGAGATTGCGCATACGGTAGTAGTCCATGATGCCGAGCTTTCCGCTGCGGAAGGCCTCGGCCATGGCCAGTGGCACCTCGGATTCGGCTTCGACCACCTTGGCTCGCATTTCCTGTTCCTTGGCGACCGCCATGGCGCGTCGCTCTTCGGCCTTGGCCTGCGCAATCTGCTTGTCGGCGTTCGCTTGATCGATCTGGAGTTTGGCGCCAATGTTTTCGCCCACATCCACGTCGGCAATATCGATCGAGAGAATCTCGTAGGCGGTGCCTGCGTCCAGGCCCTTGGCCAGAATGTGTTTTGAAATGTGGTCCGGGTTCTCGAGTACGGTCTTGTGGCTGTCGGCCGAACCGATGGTGCTGACCATCCCTTCACCAACCCGGGCCATGATGGTCTCCGCCCCGGCGCCACCAACCAGGCGGTCGATGTTGGTACGTACAGTGACCCGCGCAACCCCGACCAGCTGGATGCCATCGCGTGCAACCGCGGCAACTCTCGGGGTTTCGATTACCTTGGGAAGAACAGACATCTGGACTGCTTCGAGTACATCCCGGCCGGCCAGATCGATAGCTGCAGCACGTTTGAAGGTCAGCGGAATGTTGGCCTTGTCGGCCGAGATCATGGCGTTAACGACCCTGACAACATCGCCTCCGGCCAGAAAGTGGGCTTCGAGATCATCCAGCGGGATCTGGAGTCCGGCCTTCACGGCACTGATGCGGGCCGTGATGATGACTGAAGGTGGCACTCGCCGCAGCCGCATGGCCACCAGCGTGAACAGTCCGACATAGGCGCCCGATGCCCAGGCTGCAATCCACAGCGGGATAGGTACGAGGTACAGCACGATGGCCAGCAGGACCACCACGGGTACCAGCAAGCCAAAGGCTCCAAACAGACCAAATACCGATTCGAGCATCAAGCTTCTCCTGTGGGTGATTGCACTACTGTAATTCGTCTGACAACCACACGGTTGCCGTCAACATGATCGACACGGACCGCGCTGCCAGCCTCAATGTACTCACCATCCGATACAACATCAATACGTTGTCCCTGAATGCTGGCGATACCGGCCGGACGCAGTGTCGTGGTGGTGATGCCGGTCTGCCCGACCAGCTCGTGTTCCCGGACCGGCTCAGAGGTGAACCCGCTACCTGCCTCCAGCTCGGTTTGTAGAATCAGGTGACGCCCAAAACGGGTGCGAGGCAGAAGTCTGATCAGTAGCAGGCTCGCCAGAATGGCAACGACCATCGAAATACCCAGGCGGGTGGCCGCGCTGAGCAGCGCTTCGAAAGAAGCCCCGTCGCCGACGGTGCTGAGCATGATGGCCGCAAGAAATGCGAGTATTCCGAGTATGCCGGCGATCCCGAATCCCGGGAGCACAAAAGCCTCGACCAGTAAAAGCAGGATACCGGCCGCCGCTAGCAGCAGCTCTTCCCAGCCCGCCAGACTGACCAGCCAGTGACCCCACATGAAGAGTCCTAGTGCGCTCAGTCCGAGGGCGCCCGGAACGCCAAATCCGGGTGTGCGAATCTCAACGATGATGCCCAGCATGGCCACGGTCACCAGCAGTGAGCTGACAACGGGGTCTGTCAGAAACCGGACTACCTCCTCGGCCCAGTTGGTCTGGGTCTGAACAATGTCTGCATTGCGGATACCCAGTTCATCGAGTGCCTCGGTGAGTGTTGAGGCCTGCGCATCAGCCAGACCGACCTCGAGTGCTTCGCGGGTGGTGAGCGTGAGCAGCTTGCCTTTCTCGATCAGACCCGGTATCTCGACATCGGAGTCGACCATCGCCTGTGCGATCAGTGGATCTCTGTCTCGGGCTTCGGCAGTGGCACCAAACTCCTTGCGTACGTAGGAGACCGTCTTCTCGGACACGGGCTGGGTTTGCGTTCCGCTACTTTGAACCGGGGTGGCGGCGCCAATCGTGGCGCCAGGTGTCATGACAATGGCGTTGGTGGCCAGACTGATCAGGGCGCCAGCCGAGATCGCCCGGCTGTCGATGAAGGCAATCGAATTGACCGGACTTTTAATCAGAGCGTCACGAATCTGCACCGCGGCGTCTACCCGGCCTCCAAACGTATTGATCTGGAGTACCACGGCCGTGGCCTGATTGTTCTGAGCTTCGCTCAGGACCCTTTCGATGTACGGAGCGAGTCCCAGATCAATGGTGCCATCAACTTGCGCAACATAAACCAGCGGTTGACGTGCGCTTGACCAGGCCGATAAATGACCTGCTGCCAGTACAAGCAGCAGCAGGATCGGAATCAGCAGGCGGATTCGGGACAAGACAGGGCTCATTTGTCCAGTGTACGTTAATTAACCAGGTTCTTCTGTGCAAGGATGTTCGCCTTGAGGGTAATCCGTCGTCAATAGGGCCATGCAGGCCAGGCAGCTGGTGCCTGACCTGCATGGCCCTATTGATCCGCCGCCGATACTGTGACTATGAGGTTGCGTCTTTTACAGGTGAGCGCATGCGCTTGATCGCAATCAGCAATGCCAGTAGCAGCAAGGCTGCACCAAGCACCGAGCGGACCCATCCTTCCATGAGGAACATCGGGATGCCGGCACAGGCAAAGAAGGCGGCGCCATAATACTTTGCCCATCCGTGGCCGAGCCTGCTTGCACGCTGAAAGAGCGGGAAGAAAGCGGAGAACAGTGCTAACACGATAAAGAACATCGCCCACGGCCGCACAAAGAACAGGCTGATGTCATCACTCGTGGACAAGGCGCGTGAAAGGTTCAGTTCGGCTAGTGGACCGAGCACGACACCAAGCACCATGGGTGTGAGCGGAAACCCGTTCTTGACCATGATAAAGCCCAGGACGCCGAAACCCAGCAAGGTCCAGATATCAAACGTGGTGTTGTTAAGCGTGAAGACCCCGATCGCGCAGTAAACCAGAATGATGACACCGAGAATGTAAAGCGGCACCCGTGTCACCAGCAAAAAGACGCGCAGTGCACCCGAGGTCATGGCAAGCGTCATGAAGTTTGCCAGGAAGTACGCCACCATGATGCCGTAGGCCAGTACCGCCTGGGTACTGATGAAAGTCGGGCTTGGTGCAATGTTGTGAATCGTCAGGGCCCCGAGCATGACCGCGGTGACGGCATCGCCTGGAATCCCCAGTGCCATCATCATGATGAGCGCGCCACCCGCGGTGGCGTTGTTGGATGTCTCCGACGCGATGACACCTTCCGGAATGCCTTGGCCGAATTTCTCCGGGTGTCTGGACGCCTTCTTGCTCTGGTCGTAGGCCAGGATGTTCGAGATCGAACTGCCAGCAGCGGGAAGTAATCCGATAAACAGACCTATCAACGAGGAACGCAGACCAACTACCCAGTGCATGAAGTTAAGTCGGATGGCCTCTCGATGCTCCAGTTTTACCGCCTTGTGGCGACCGGAAATCATGGGCTTGCGCGCACTGTCGCTGTCGCTCAGATCACTCAGAAGCTGGCTGAACGCGAACAGACCGATCAAAACCGGCAGGAACGCAAATCCGGCACCGAGCGAGCCGAAACCAAAGGTAAAGCGCGCCGCGCCGTTGATGTGGTCCTCGCCCACCGATGCAATCAACAGGCCGACTGCGCCCGCAATCAGGCCCTTGATCATGGCACCTTCAGACAGGCTGGCTGCGATTGTCAGGGCGAAGCAGACCAGCATGAAGTAATCCCAGGGGCCAAACTCCAGTCCGATTGCCGCGAGCGTGGGTGCCAGAAACACGAGGATGACCGCTGAAATCATTCCCCCGAAAAAAGAAGCCCATAGTCCCAGGCCCAGAGCCAGTCCGGGTCGCCCATTGCGGGCCATCGGAAAACCGTCAAAGGTGGTGGAAATGGCTGACGGTGTGCCAGGGATGCCGATCAGGATCGAGGCGAACATGCCCCCGGTCAAGCCGCCGACATAAACACCCAGCATGGTCGAGAGTCCTTCGATCGGGTTCATGCCGAAGGTGAAAGGCAGTGCCAGCACCACTGCCATAGTGATGGTGAAGCCGGGAATGGAGCCTGCGATAAGTCCTGCGGCCACGCCCAGGGCCATCAGAAGCAGATTGTTCAGCGCGAAGACTTCTATAAATGCACTTGCGAGATTGCTCAGAATCATGATCCAGATGCCTCGTGTTCAGCCAAAGAACTCGCCTCTTGGAAGCACGACTCCAAGTGCAAAGGTGAAGATTGCCCACATGCCGCCCACAGAGACGACCGAAATGACCGCATGCATGGCGAGTCGTCGAGGCGACGCTCCTCCTATTAGTGTCTGGGTGACGAACACGAACAGAATGCCAGCGGCCAGCATGCCCAGGTAGGGCAGGGTGAACAGGAATACCGCGAACATCACGAAGCAGATGATCGGGTTGCGATAGGCTCTGAGCCAGGCGGCCAGACTGAATGGCCCGCTCTCAGGAGGCGGATTGGCCAGCGACTGGAGCAAGTAGATGATGCTCAGGACAAAGAGCAGGATCAGTACGAATCTTGGCCAGACTTCCGATCCCATCTCGGAAAACGGAACTTCACGGATGTAGAAGGTCTGCCAGAAAAAAATGCCGCATAGCAGCAGCAGTAAAACAGCGATGACTGAGTCTCGATGAAGGCGCTTCATGGTGCGGTTTGGCCTGCTCTGTTTTAAAACGGTTGTGACCGTCGGGTTGGTGCTCTTGGGGAGAGGGTTGGCAGCCACTAAGGCTGCAGTCCTGGATCGTCAGACTGGTCAGGACTGCGCCGGGCAAGGCCCGGGCCGTTCACACAAAGACTGGGGAGAGACTGACACAAAAACCTGTCAGCCGGTCCCCCCTTGTGTTGCTCACTCACTGCTTTTTGAACATACCGATCTTGATGGCAAGACGCTCATGCTCTTTGTAGCCCTCTTCGAGGAAGGCCTTGTAGCCGGCTGCGTCCTTGTAAAGCACCATGGAGCCAACGGTCTCGATGGATTTGACCAGAGCAGGATCCTTGGCAGCTTTGGCAAATGCATCTTCCCAGAACTTGATATATTCTGCCGGTGTGCCTTTCGGAAGCGCCACACCACGGGCCAGACCGTATTCGATGTTATAGCCCTCTTCCTTGAGGGTTGGGATCTCGGGGACAATCGGATCACGTTCCGGCATGGCAATACCCAGACCGATCAGTGAACCCTCGGCAATATACTGCTTGGCAGACAGCACGTTGCTCTCGCCCATCATCACATTGCCCGCGAGCAGCGCCGTATTCCGTTCGCGAGTTCCGTCATAGGAAACATAACGCAACTGGATGTCTGCTGCGTCTTCAATGAGCAGGAAGATGAAGTGGCTGGTCGAGCCGAGCGTCACACCGACCGTGACCGAGCGTGGGTCCTTCTTTGACATTTCGATCATCGACTTCAGGTCTTTGAAAGGCGCCTTGCTTGATGATGCGATGATGGAAGGGGTGTAGCTGACCAGAGAGACTGGTTCAAAAGCGTCGTGCGTAAAGTCGGCGCGCCCCGTCAGATAACTGGTGATCACGCTTTCATGCAGGGCAATCATCATGCAGCCGTCAGGCTTGGCATCCTTGACCTGTGTCGCACCACGGATACCGCCCTGGCCTCCAACGTTGACGACCTGCAACTGTGGCTTGATTCCACTTTTGTTGATGGTGTCGACGTACTGGCGAAACACGATGTCCGTGTCGCCGCCTGCGCCCCAGGGCACGATGAGCTGTGCGGTCGAGCAAGAGGGGGCGGCCGCCTGGGCCGAAATAGGTGCAGCCAGAAGAGTCAGGCTCGCAGCGGTTGCTGCGGCGGCTGCTTTGAGTCGGGCTTTGAACATGTATGGCTCCTTGTTTGTGATGAATACTGCAATCAGTCAGAGATCCATCTATCTGCGAGGCAAGCAGGCAGGAAACAGATGGGGATAAGACGAGTACAAGACGGGTACAAACGGTCATCATCTGTTCGGGCGCTTTTTACGGATGGCCGCTCAAGCTTTCCCTGTGCACCAGACTGGACCATCATCACGCCGTTCATGGTTCTGTGCAAGACCGGATTGCTTCGGCCGGCTGTGTTTCTGGATGCGTCCGGCAAGGTGACTGGCCAGGGTGGTCTGACTGCAAGCAAAACGCATGCCATCAGTAACTGTGATATCTCTGTTCTTTGAGCTCAGCATCTGATCAGCGTATGTTGCAGTGCGTACCGGATTGATTGTCGATGACGGAACGTCCATGATCAAGGGACTTGATGTGGGGCATTCCCTAGGGTTGTGTGGATTCTGGCCGACGTTGCATAATTTATTTTAGTTTTGATGGCGGTGAAAGCACTGGCGCATGCCGAAGGGTAGTCCATGCACCTGTCTGGTGCGTTCTGTATGTGCGTGTGCGTGCTGTTCATTGAGCATTTGTCCACCATTCGCTCAACATGACAGTCTGGCTTGCTTTTGAGCCAATGCTCGGTAATCCCGGTGTCAGTCAGAAAACTGGATCTAACTGGTGTTGTGGTGTTCGATCAACGTAAGATATGGAATGAGAGTGCAGGCATGAGAGTGCATCAGATCAGAACATCAGTGAGGAATGAGCATGCAGCAGCAAAGTCAAACAGAAGTCACCCGGGTTGCCATCGCGGGTCTGGGAGCCATCGGGCAATCACTCGCTCGTACCATTGCGGCGGGCGAGGTGCCGGGCATGATCCTGACAGCCGTCAGTGCACGTAATCACGACAAGGCGCGCGAGTTTGTATCGACACTCAAGACCCAGGTTCCTGTACTCACAATTGAAGAGCTTGAACCCGTCTGCGACATGGTGATCGAGTGTGCCCCGGCTGCCTTGCTGTCTGACATCGTTTCGCCGTTTCTGAATGCTGGCAAGTCGGCGATTGTCCTGTCCGTTGGAGCCTTGCTCTTTAATGATCACTTGCGAGAGCTGGCCAACAGGTCGGGTGGGTCCATCTACGTGCCAACGGGCGCGCTGATTGGCCTGGATGCCGTCATCGCTGCTGCACAAGGCGACATTCATTCGGTGCGCATGATCACCCGCAAGCCGCCTCAGGGGCTTGCAGGCGCCCCGCATCTGGAGGCGAACCAGATCACTCTGGATGGGCTTACTGAGCCGTTAAAGGTGTTTGAGGGCAATGCCCGTGACGCCGCCAAGGGCTTTCCGGCCAACCTCAATGTGGTGGTTGCGCTGGCGCTTGCCGGTGTAGGCCCGGAAAAAACCCTGCTCGAGATCTGGGCTGATCCGACCGTCACACGCAACACGCACTCCATCAATGTTGATTCCGATTCAGCCCGGTTCACCATGACAATCGAGAACATTCCGTCGGAGAATCCCAAGACTGGACGGATCGTGGCCCAAAGCGTGATCGCGATGCTCAAGAAAATGAAGGCAGGTCTTAAAGTCGGTACCTGAGGGTTTGGCTGGCTGCTGGCGCGTGAAGTCGCTCAGATCACAGGATACAGGCCTCTCAGGACACGGGATTCCTGTGAGATGTGGTCCGGTGTACTGTCGTCAGTGTGATTTCAGCACGGTATCACTGTGGTATCGCTGCGATGTCAGTCACTCCGAGGGTCTGTCCCGCAGCTCGTCAAGTACTTCCTGGGTGTGTTCACCGAGCCTGGGTGCCGGGCGTCTGAACCGGCCCGGGGTCTGGTCAAGCCGTGGCGAAATGTTGTGCATCGCAACGCGACCCAGTGCGTCATCGGGCAGCGTGACGATGACCTCCCTGCCCGTGCTATACGGGTGATCGAGCAGATCGGCGACCGTGAGCACCGGGCCGACTGTTACCTGGGCAGCCTCGAATATCGCGAGGTTCTCATCCTGTGTGCGCTGACCGATAAAGCTGCCGATAATCCCGTCTAGTTCAGCCCGGTTCTGCACCCGCGCATCGTTGTCGGCAAACTTCGGGTCCGTTTTGAGTTCTGGACGGCCGATGGTGTCAAAAATGCGCATCGCCATCACCTGCATCGATCCCGACATCGAGACAAATTTTCCGTCACTGCAACGATAGAGATTGCGTGGCGCAGTGTGTGAAGACTCATTGCCAGTGCGGCTCGTGAGTTCACCGGTTGCCATGTATTTGGTGGCCTGGGAGGCGATGGTCGAAAAAATGGGCTCGAACAGGGACAGGTCGACCACCTGACCGCGACCCGTGCGCTCGGCCACTCGCAGTGCAGTGAGCGTGCCGGCAGCACCCTGCATGCCGGCAATCATGTCGGCGAGCGCCAGAGGAGGCAGCGCAGGCGGCTTGTCGGGGAATCCGTTCAGTTCCGCGAATCCCGACATGCCCTCGACCAGTGTCCCAAAACCCGGGTGCTGGCTCATGGGGCCAGTCTGCCCCCAGCCGGATATCCGCACAATCACGAGTGCCGGATTGATGGCGTGCAGGACATCGGGACCCAGTCCCATTTTTTCCAGGGCGCCGGGCACGAAGTTCTCCACCAGGATCTGGGTGTGCTTCACCAGGTCCTTGAGTGCCTGCAGGTCCTCACCGGCTTTCAGGTCCAGGGCGACGGAACGCTTGTTACGCCCGTAGACCTTCCAGTAAATATCGTGTCCGGCTTCGCGCCAGTTGCGCAAATCGTCGCCGTGGCCCGGCCTCTCGACCTTGATGACGTCCGCCCCGAAGTCTGCCAGGCAGGCCGACAGCATGTTGCCGGCAACCAGTCTGGACAAGTCTAATACTCTGATATCTGCCAGAGGACCCTCGAGCGTGGGGTCGTAAATCTTTTCCGGGGGGCAAACTGCCTGGAGCGGGATGGCTGGCTTGTGGACATGGTGTTTCAGACCTCGTCAATAGTGAGCAGTCAATCCGTCATTATTGTCTTCTGGCGAACCTGGCGTCTTGACTTGGCCAGTTGTGGGCGCAAGCCCGGACTTTAGTCATGGGGTGGTTCAGGTGTACCTGATTGCGGTGCTATGGTTGCTGTCGCGTTCCTCGCGGCGCAAACTGCGTGCGCGAGGTGCGGATAAGTCTCATGCTCGAGTTCGAGCAAGTTTTTTGGAGCAGAAACGATGAACGAAAATGAAACCTACAAGGCGGGGCTGGCTGTCCGCAAGAAAGTGCTGGGTGAAGAGCATGTCAATCGCTCGATCAACAACGTGGATGAATTCACAGAGCCATTGCAGCAATACATTGTCGAGCACGCCTGGGGCGCAGTCTGGGTTCGGGACGGTCTGTCGCACAAGACCCGCAGCATGCTCAATCTTGCAATTCTGACCGCAAGCAACCGCCCGAACGAGCTCAAGTTGCACATCCGTGGCGCCTTGAACAACGGAGTGACCAGGGAAGAGATCCGCGAGGTCTTTCTGCATTGCGGCGCCTACTGCGGCGCACCAGCGGCAATCGACTCATTCAAGATGGCCCAGCAGGTGTTCGCCGAACTAGAGAATGAGCAACCAGAATAGCCTGGCATACGCGATTCGGGTGATCGGGTCGGGACAGAGTCAAACATGGTGTTTGCCCGAGGTTTCAGCAATGTGTTGGTGTGACCTGTTGCACAAACAGGCTGGAGTCGGGCAAACTTCCAGCGAAAGGGCTTCTCCCAGAGGCTTGACCGAGGGAGATTCCCGGCTGCTGCACGAGGCCCCGGTCGATGCTGAGTTGCTGCGGGGGTACCCCGGACAGAGGACCGCTTGCAGTGATAATCCTCTTGGGATTGCAATGCCACCCAGCGACACAAGAATCAAGAAACGGTATTCGAGACAACAAGGACAATCATGGATTTCAATCTGAGCGAGCGCCAGGCGCAGCTCCAGCAACGCACACGCGAGTTCATCCGTGAACAGATTATCCCCCTTGAAAAAGACCCCAGACAGACGCCGCACGGTCCGGACGAGTCCTTGCGTGACGAGTTGGTTGGCAAGGCCCGGGAGGCGGGATTGCTCACGCCTCATGCCTCAGAGGAAATGGGTGGACTGGGACTCTCTCACGTGGACAAGGCCATTGTCTTTGAGGAGGCGGGCTATTCCAGACTGGGGCCGACCGCGCTGAACATTCATGCCCCTGACGAAGGCAACATCCATCTGATGGAACTAGTGGCCACCGAGGAACAGAAAGAGCGCTGGCTGCGACCGCAGGTGCAGGGCAGGATACGGTCCTGCTTTGCCATGACCGAACCGTCTCCGGGCGCCGGCGCGGATCCCTCGATGCTGCAGACGACAGCTGTACGTGACGGTGATGACTATGTCATCAACGGTCAGAAATGGTTCATTACGGGCGCGTTCGGTGCATCGTACGTGATCATCATGGCCAAGCTTGAAGACGGGTCAGCCACGATGTTTCTCTCGGATATGGATGCTCCTGGCATCAAACTTGAAAGGGCCATGGATTCGCTGGACAGTTGCTTTACGGGTGGGCATGCTGTGATGCGTTTCGAGAATCTTCGTGTGCCCGGCAATCAGATCCTGGGCGAGGCCAGCAAAGGATTTCGTTACGCGCAGGTGCGTCTGGCGCCAGCCCGACTGACACACTGCATGCGCTGGCTGGGCCAGGCCCGGCGCGCGCATGATGTGGCAACTGACTATGCGCGTACCCGCGAGGCCTTCGGACGCGCACTGGGCAAGCACGAGGGTGTTGGCTTCATGCTGGCAGACAATGACATGGACATGCAGACTGCCCGCCTGCACATCTGGCACACCGCCTGGTTGCTCGATCAGGGCAACCCCTGCAACTTTGAGTCGAGCCGGGCCAAGGTCGTTTGCTCGGAAGCCGAGTGGCGCGTGGTGGATCGGTGTGTGCAGATTCTGGGTGGACAGGGGGTCACTGCCGAGAAGGAAGTCATGCAGATCTTTATGGATATGCGGTCTTTCCGGATCTATGACGGTCCAAGCGAAGTGCATCGCTGGAGCCTGGCGCGCAAGCTTCTGAGCGCAGAAGGGGCACATTGATGACGCACTCAAATGCAACGGCGATTGCCATGCCCTCGTTTGATCTCACGGGCAAAGTCGCACTCGTGACGGGTGCCTCCAGTGGTCTGGGTGAACACTTTGCCTGGGTGCTGGCTCAGGCAGGGGCCCATGTGGTGGTGGCTGCCAGGCGTCTGGACAGGCTGCACGCGTTGGTGGCCCGACTGCAGGAGCAAGGGTTCAATGCCACGGCAGCGGAACTGGATGTGACCCGGCCGCAAAGCGTTGCCGACTGCTTTGGAGGCGTGGCGCAGTCACCCGGAGTGCCCGATATCGTGGTGAGTAACGCTGGTGTGACGGTTGCCAAACCTGCGATGAATCAGACAGAGCAGGACTGGGACGATGTCATCGACGCCAATCTCAAAGGGTGCTGGCTGGTTGATACCGAGGCTGCGCGGCAGATGGTTGCGGCCGGCAAACGCGGCAGCATCATCAATATCGCCTCGATTCTGGGCGCACGTGTTGCAGCAGCCGTTGGACCGTACGCTATCTCCAAGGCAGGGGTGATCCAGGCGACCAAGGCGCTCGCGCTGGAGTGGGCTCGTCATGGCATCCGGGTCAACGCCTTGCTGCCCGGATATGTCCACACGCCGCTAAACGCCGGGTTTCTGGACAGCCCGGCTGGTGAAAAGCTTCGTAGCCGTGTTCCAGAGCGAACCTTCTGCACACTGGATGAACTTGGTGGTCCGCTGCTCTTGCTGGCCAGTGATGCCGGACGCGCCATGACAGGTGCAACGGTCGAGGTCGATCATGGACACCTGGTGAGCGGATTATGAATGACGCTGCCGTGCAGCGACTCGCTGCCTACCTTGGTGATCTGGGCCTGGCCACGAATGGACCACTGCAGGTCACAGTGCTCTCAGGAGGACAGTCCAATCCGACGTATCGGGTCGTGGCTGGATCCGATACCTATGTCTTGCGTAAAAAACCACCTGGCAAGCTACTGCCAGGTGCACACGCGATCGACCGGGAGTACCGTGTGATGAAGGCGCTCGCCGGCACAGAGGTTCCGGTGCCAGAAATGCTCGCCTACTGTGAGGACGAGTCGGTGCTTGGCACGGCCTTCTACCTGATGCCGTTTCTCGACGGGCGGGTGTACTTTGACCAGACGCTTCCTGATCTCTCGCCGGCAGACCGCAGGGCGTTCTATCTTGACATGAATCGCGTCATGGCTGCATTGCATCGCGTTGACCCCGCCGCCATCGGGCTGGCGGATTACGGCAAGGCTGGCAACTATTTCGCAAGGCAGATCGGCCGCTGGTCGCGTCAGTACCAGGAAGATCCAGGTGACCGGATACCGGAGATCGAGTTGCTGATCGACTGGCTGGGCTCGCGTATTCCAGCAGGTGAAGACGCTCGCATCGTGCACGGTGACTACCGGCTGGACAACGTGATGCTGGATCCAGCCGCGCCCAGGGTGATTGCCGTGCTGGACTGGGAACTCTCTACGCTTGGCCATCCCCTGGCGGACTTTTCTTATCACTGCATGAGCTGGCATATTCCGCCTTCACTGTGGCGAGGAATCGGTGGCCTCGATCTCCAGGCGCTTGGCATTCCTGAACAGGACGAGTACATCGACCTGTACGTGAAAGCGACCGGACTGACGCAGGCGAGAGAACACTGGGATTTCTATCTGGCCTATAACTTTTTCAGGATCGCGGCCATCCTGCATGGCATCGGACAGCGTGCGCGTAAAGGAAATGCGGCGAGTGATGACGCAATGGAGATGGCAGCCAGGGCTCAGCCACTGGCCGCGCTTGGCTGGCAGTTTGCTCAACAGTACGACGCTCAGAGGTAATTTACATGGCATCCAGACCCGACACGAGTCCCGAGTCCCGCAATCAGGGGTACAAAGATTCTGCCAATCATGTCCCGCTGACTCCGCTCGGGTTTCTGGAGCGTGCTTCATCGGTCTATCCAGACCACGTCTCCATGATCCACGGCAGTATCCGTCGCAGCTGGCGCGAGACAGCGCAGCGTTGCCACCGGCTGGCCAGCGCGCTGAACCGGCTCGGTGTCGCTCGAGGTGATGTGGTAGCGATCATGGCGCCCAACATTCCTGCGCTGTATGAGTCACACTTCGGCGTGCCAATGGCGGGTGGCGTCTTGCTCACACTCAATACTCGTCTGGATGTCGATTCCACCGCTTACATTCTTGAGCATAGCCAGGCCAGGGTGTTGTTGTGCGATCGGGCGTTTGCGCCTCTGGTGCGCGAGGTGCTGGAGCAGGTGAAGACCGGGCTGGTGGTTGTGGACATTGATGACCCGATGTACGACGGATCCGAAGCGCCTGTGTCTGAACTGCACTACGAAGCGTTACTGGAGCAAGCGGATCCTGCATTTGAACCGCTGGAGCCTCTGGACGAGTGGGACAGCATCAGCCTGAACTACACCTCTGGCACGACCGGGCGCCCAAAAGGTGTCCTGTACTCTCATCGCAGTGCCTACCTGAATGCCATGGGCAACATGGTGTCCTCGGGTATCGGGCTGAACGCGGTCTATCTCTGGACGCTACCTATGTTTCATTGCAACGGCTGGTGCTTTCCGTGGACGGTGGCGCTGATAGCCGGTACCAATGTCTGTCTGCGCAAGGTGGAGCCCAAGGCGATATTCGAGGCGATTGGTCAGTACAGAGTGCAGCATTTCTGTGGCGCCCCCGTGGTCCTGAACATGATGGCCAATGCACCCGAAACCGATCGTTTCAAGCCGGACTGGCCTGTCCGGGCCATCACCGGAGGGGCGGCACCTCCAGCCGCGCTGATTGCAACCATGGCAGACCTGAACATCGAAGTGGATCACCAGTATGGCCTGACGGAAACACTCGGACCCTCGGTTGTCTGCTCCTGGCACGATGAGTGGAATGAACATTCTTTGCAGGAGCAGGCAAGAATCAAGAGCCGGATTGGCGTGCGCAAACACACGCTTGAAGGTGCACAGGTCGTTGACCCCCAGACCATGGAGCCTGTCCCGCACGATGGGCAGACGATAGGGGAACTGGTCATGCGCGGCAATACGGTCATGAAGGGGTATCTCAACAACCCGGAAGCGACCGGGCAGGCGTTCAGGGGAGGGTGGTTCCACAGTGGGGACCTCGTTGTCGTGCACCCCGACGGATATTTCGAGGTTAAAGATCGCCTGAAAGATATTGTGATTTCAGGCGGTGAGAATGTCTCGACAGTCGAGGTTGAGGGTGTGCTATACCATCACGAGGCGGTGCTTGAGGCAGCTGTGGTGGCCATGCCCCATGACAAGTGGGGTGAGACGCCTTGCGCATTTGTGACCATCAAGCCTGGTCGCAGCACGACAGAAGAAGATCTGGTGGCTTTTTGCAGGAAGCGTCTGGCAGGCTTCAAAGTACCGCACACGATCATTTTTGCTGAGTTACCCAAGACATCAACCGGCAAGGTGCAGAAGTTCCTGCTGCGACAGATGGCGCGAGAGTATGCGCAGACGCATTGACCCTGTTTTGCGCGACGCCGGCTCCCGGTTTGCATGCATGGTCTCAGTCCGGTTGCTTAGTCTGGTTGACTCGCTGCAACAGTCGCAACAGAACTTTGCGGGAAATCTATGGCATGCTTGACCGCTCAGGGGTGGACTGTCCTAAGATAAAGTGATTCTTGGATTTGCCCGTCAAAGTGATTCCCGGATCACTTTGATGCGAATCTCTTTTTCTTCTGTTGCTTGATCCTGAGGCTGGCATGCAAACATCTACCGAGTACTTCGCCGGACTGCGTCTGTTGCACGCACCGGGCCCGACCCATGTCCCCAAAGACGTCATGGACGCCATGTCTGATCAACCTCTGGATATGGGTGATCCACGGCTCGAAGAACTTGTGACGGATTGTGAGGCCGGTTTGAGAAATCTGCTCGGCTCAGAGAAATCCGACGTTTTCCTGTACGCCACCAACGGACACGGTGCCTGGGAGGCTGTCATTGTCAATCTGGCCAGCCCGGGTCAGAAAGTCCTGGTTGCCAGCACGGGTCACTTTTCTAACTCGTGGGCAGAAATGACTGAAGCGATGGGCGTGGAAGTGGTTCGCACCCCGTATCAGGAGGGTTATCCCATTGACCCGGCAAGTATCGAAGCTGCTTTGAATGCCGATGCTGCGCAGGAAATCGTGGCGGTGTTCGTGGTGCATACCGATACGGCGAGCAGTATTACCAGCGACGTGCCGGCGATCCGGCAGGCGATGGACCGTACCGGACACCCGGCTCTGCTGGTCGTTGATGTGGTGGCTTCGCTCGGAGCCACCCGGTTCGAGATGGATGCCTGGGGTGTGAACGTCACCATGGGGGCTTCCCAGAAAGGGCTGATGTCTCCACCTGGAGTGGGATTCTGCGCTGCGGATGCGCGGGCCATGGAGATTGCGCGTCGTAATCCTTCGCACCGATATTACTGGGACTGGGTCCGGCGCCAGGACGCGCCGGTCTATCGCAAGTTCTGTGGCACAGCTCCGCAGAATCACCTGATGGGACTGCGGGCTGCACTGGGGTTGATCCAGCGCGAAGGATATGAAAATGTTCTGGCGCGCCACATACGTCTGTCGGGCGCTGTGCAGGCAGCGGTGGAGTGCTGGGCCAGTACCGGTGCTGTGAGCTTTGTGTGTCAGGTGCCCGCGGCCCGTTCGGTGTCAGTGACAGCGATCCACACTGCACCAGGCGTTGTTCCGGACGAGATCCGGCGAGTGGCCCGGGAGACGTTCAACGTGTCGATTGCTGGCGGACTCGGGCCTTTCGCGGGCCGAGTCTTTCGGATCGGTCACCTGGGCGACCTGAGCGCACCGATGGTGCTCGGATGTCTGGCGGCTGTCGAAGGGTCATTCCGGGAGCTGAACATCCAGGTCGGGGAGGGGGCTTTGCAGGCTGCACTCCAAAAGCTTTCCTGATCCCGACTCCCCCTGGAGTCGGTCTGTTTTTCTGTCATCCAGTCATTCACACTGGGTGCAGAACTGTCGGTCAGTGGGGTTTTCAGATACGATTTGATGCGAGAGAACATCAGGGCCGCAGTGGTCCGGACAGATCTATCGGGTCTATCGGGCCTATCATGTCTATCGGAGCTACCCGCTCTGCCCTGGTGTTTCATAGATAAGTCGAACATTCGATCAGATGACAGGGGGAGAGACATGCCGGTTTCATTGCTGGATTCAGCACTTTTCAGGGATATGTTCGGGACGGGTGCCATGCGCTCGGTCTTTGACGACCAGGCCACGCTGGCCAGGTATGTCGAAGTGGAGGTCGCGCTTGCGCGGGTGCAGGCCAGACTGGGCATCATCCCGCACGAGGCTGCCCGACAAATCGAGCAGCTGGCCGATGCGCGCAAGCTCGACATGGAGCGCATCAAGCACGACACCGAAAACGTCGGTTATCCCATTTTGCCACTCGTGCACCAGATCTCGGATATGTGTGGTGAAGCCGGTGGCTATCTGCACTGGGGGGCGACCACCCAGGACATCATGGACATGGCGACGGTGCTGCAGGTCAGGCAGGCCCTGGCTCTGGTCGATGCCGATCTGGCTGAGCTCGATTCGATTCTTGACCAGATGGCCGCTCAGTATCGTGACACACCGATGGCAGGCCGTACCCATCTGCAACATGCGTTGCCCGTGACATTCGGCTACAAGGCTGCAGTCTGGCTACTGATGGTCAGACGTCATCGGGAGCGTCTGGCGCAGTTGCGACCACGGGTTGAAGTCGGACAGTTCGGTGGTGCGGCTGGCACGCTCGCCTCACTGGGTGAGCAGGGGCTTGCTGTTCATCAGGCGCTCATGGAAGATCTGGGACTGGAGTCGTCACCAGTGACCTGGCATGTCGCGCGCGACGGACTCGCCGAGGCGGTGCAGTTTCTCGGGCTGGTGACCGGCAGTCTGGGCAAGATTGCCTACGACATCATGTTGATGATGACCAATGAGCTTGGCGAAGCATTCGAGCCATTTGTCAAAGGTCGCGGTGCCTCGAGCACGATGCCACAGAAGCGCAATCCAATCTCGTGCGAGCTCATCACCTATTCGGCTCGTGCTGTGCGCCAGCACTGCGGCCTCATGCTGGATGCCCTCATCCAGGACTTCGAGCGGGCAACAGGTCCGTGGCATCTGGAATGGAGTGCCATACCGGAATCATTCATCCTGACCGCGGGTGCCCTGAATCAGGCGAAGTTCATGCTGGCCGGACTGGAAGTCGACACTGCAAGAATGGCGCACAATCTGGACATGTCCGGTGGCCTGATCGTGGCCGAAGCAGTGATGATGGGTATGGCGCCGCATCTTGGCAGGCAGGTTGCACACGACGTTGTTTATGACGCGTGCCGAGTCGCCGCGCAGGAGCGACGGCTCCTGGCTGCCGTCCTAAAGGAAAACGCAACTGTATCTGCTAAATTAACTGTTCAGCAGATCGAGTCCCTGTGTGATCCGGCAAACTATCTTGGCAGTGCACCCCGGATGGTCGATCGCACCAGGGCGTGGAACAATGGCAGTGCATGAAGGAGTCTTGAATTGGGTAAATCACTGAAACACTGGTTCGTAGCCGGTGCGACTGCACTGGCAGTTGGAGCGGGACTGGCGGGGCACGCATCTGCGTCGACCCCTGCAGCGCCGAACGCGAATCACGCCATCTGGATGATGGGTGAAGTGCATGACAATCCGGAAGCGCATTTTTTCCGGTTGCAGGATCTCTCGCGTGCACTGGGTGGAACCTGGCGTCCCGCTCTTCTGATGGAGCAGTTTGATACTGATCGACAGGATGCACTGACTCAGGCCTGGCAGACCTGCAAGGATGCAGACTGTGTTATCCGGGACGCAGGTGGTGGCGCCAACTGGAACTGGGATTTGTACAAGCCTCTCATCAACCTGGCACTTGAGTATCGTCTGCCGCTCGTGGCTGCGAATCTCTCGCGTGAGCAGGTCAGAGAAGTCATGAAGACGGGTTATGGCTCGGTGTTTGACGAGCAGACGATCCAGAAGTTTGGCCTGAATCGTCCTTTGCCAGCACAGTTGTTGTCCGGTCAGGCACAGGCGATCGATGAAGGCCACTGCAACATGCTGGACGCTCAAACCACCCAGGCCATGGTGCGCGGGCAGATCGCACGTGATGTCAACTTTGCCCGACTGATCGAGCAATATGCACCACAGGGCGTGGTGCTGGTGGCTGGCAATGGGCACGTACGACGCGACATAGGTGTGCTGCAATGGCTGTCACCCGAGATTGCCAGCCGGGTTGTGGTCTCTGGCTACGTCGAGCCCGGTGCACTGGATGCGACTTTGTTTGACCGCATCCGTTTCGTGCAGCCGCACGATCGTCCTGATCCTTGCGAAGCATTCAGAAAATCTCGGGGGCAATAGTTCTTTGTGTCGAGGATCGTTGCCTCTGGAAAAGCTTCTCAACCAGGTGGCTCACCCAGGTGGGTCACTCCAGGTGTTGCGGGCTCGCCAGCGACCCCAGTGGCGACTGTATAAAAAGAATGGGACTCAAGCTGAAACGGCTGGCAACCGCAACTGCCCTACCCGTGGCGAGTCCGTCCAGCAATGGCGGCGCTACGGCAGAGACCGTCTCTGCCGTAGCCGGGAAAGTCACGCCTGTCAGATACGACGGTGGTCAGCAAGACACGTCGGGGCAGGAAAAGAACCGTGCGCACCTTCGCGCACTTTGTTGAGAGTAGCATTCCATGCCTTACTTGATCGAAACGACCGACAAACCAGACAGTCTGGCACTACGAAAGCATGCGCGTGAGGCACACCTCGCTTTTCTTGATGCGCACAAGTCACTACTGCTGGCTTGCGGGGCCAAGCTCAACGATGACGGGACAGATCTGGGCGGGGGAGTCTACATCGTCGATGTTGAAACCCGTGAGCAAGCTCAGGCTTTCATTGAACAGGACCCCTTCTATCAGGCGCAACTGTTTGCCGACATCCGGATTGTCCGGTGGCGCAAGGCCTATCTTGATGGTGCCGGGTATTTATAGAGTAGACGGGTCTCCTGGCCCGTTCGTTGATATCTGTCGGACTGCCCGTTTGATCCAGAGAAACTCAGGATCAAAACCGATGGCGTGATCGCTGGGGCCGGGTCAAGTTCTCGACTCGACCCGGTATCCTTTCCTTACTTAACCGACGGTTCGATGGCAATGTCCACCAGAGAGGGTTTGCCACTGGCAATCGCCTCTCTGACAGCAGCCTGGATGTCTGATGCTTTCTCAACGCGAACAGCGTTCAGGCCAAATCCCTTTGCGACAGAAAGAAAATCAATCTCAGGATCGCTCATGTCCATGCCGACAAACTGGTTCGAGCCACGCATTGCGATCAGACGGTCCTTGATGATCTGGTAGCTCTGGTTGTTCAAAATGACATAAGTCACGGGCAGCTTCAGGTGCGCCGCTGTCCAGATGGCCTGGATGCTGTAGAGCGAGCTGCCATCACCGATCGTCGCGACCACTGGGCGCCCGGGGTGAGCCAGACTGGCACCGATTGCACCCGCCATCCCGAACCCGAGACCGCCACTTGTGAGTCCGTAGTAAGAACTTGGGCTGTTGGCATGCATCAGCTTGAACAGCATGGCACTGTAGGTCGGATTCTCGTCAACCACGATGGTGTCGGGTGTGAGTGCCTCAACCACTTGCAGGACCGCGTAGTCTGCCTGTGCGGGAGCCGAGTTGGCATGCTGCGCCAGTGACTCAACCAGCGAGGCGCGGCGGCTTTGCCAGTTGGTGGGTTTGAGTTCATCGATTCTTGCTTTGGCAGCAGTGCGCTCAGAATCATCCAGCATGGTGTCGAGCATGGGTAGCATTGCGCGCAGCGTGCTTGCTACATTGGCCTGGATCGCCATTTCGGTCGGGTAGTTCTTGCCGAGTTCCCAGTCCCTTTCACTGATGTGAATGACCGGCATGCCCACGGGCAGGGGTTCGACATCGGCCTTCGGAGACATACGAAGCAGGTCGCCGCCCAGGCAGATCATGAGGTCGTGCTGCGATAAGGTTTCGAGTACTTTGTGCTGATTTCGGGTGATTTCGCCCATGTTGGCAGGGTGCTCTGTCGGAAACCGGCTGTTGTATGGGACCGACTCTTGATAGACGGCGGCGCCAATCCGGGTGGCGAACTCGCCGGCTTCCTTGAAACAGTCATGGCGTGCCAGTTCATGACCGGCCAGAATGACTGGACGTTTCGCCTGCCTGATCCGGTTGATCAGTGCTTGCAGGGTCTGGGTGTCGGGTTGCACGGTGCCTTGTACGCGGGTGGGATGCCCCAGAACCATCTCTGCAGACTCGTCCAGAATACTGCCAGGCAGACTGATGAAGACAGGACCCGTTGGGGTGTCATGGCGATCTTGGCAGCACGGTGAACGATGCGAGGCAGATCCTCTGCACGTTCGACCTCGACAGCCCACTTGACCAGCGGTTCGGCGATGCGAACAAGCGGTTCGTACAGCAGGGGTTCGGTCAGTCCGTAGCCTGCTTCGTATTGCCCGGCAGTCACGATGATGGGTGAGCCGGAGAACTTTGCGGTATAGAGTGCACCCATCGCATGGCCGAGTCCTGGTGTGCAGTGCAGATTCACAGCGCTGAGTCGGCCACTGGCACGACCGTAGCCATCCGCCATCGCCAGCACAATGCTTTCCTGAAGACCCAGAACGTACTGAACCTGGGGATAGTTGGGAACGACCTCCATCAGAGCAAGCTCTGTGGTGCCGGGGTTGCCAAACATGTGGGTTACGCCTTCCTGGACCAGCAATTCCATGAAGGCATCGCGTCCGGTGTAAGTGGTCTGAGTCATGGGCGGTCTGCGTCCTTTCTCTAAGTAAAGTCTGGTGGTTTGCGAAGCAGGCTTGTCGCGAGCCATCGCGCGCGATAAGGTTCTGCATGTGTGACAGAATAATCGCGGGCGCTCAGTCTGCAAAGGCCGCGCAGCAGATGCTGTAAATGTCGTGGATGTGTTTTTTAAGTCTATGACTAAAAAGCTTTTTTTGTAAGATTCAGAAAGAACAACTCGGGAATACTTATGCTTATTTCGTTAAAGAATCGTGTCGCGTTGATCACGGGTGCAAGCCAGGGGCTCGGGCGCGCAATGGCACACCGGCTGGCGGCCTCCGGTGCGGATGTCGTGATGCTTGCCCGTCGGCAGGAACTGCTTGACGAGGTGTCGGGTGAGATCGCAAAGGAAACTGGACAGCGAGTCAAGGGATATTCCTGCGACGTCAGCCAGATCGATCAGCTCGAGGCGGTATGGCAACAGGTGGAGAAAGATTTCGGGAAGGTGGACATTCTGATCAACAACGCTGGTTCGTCTGCAAGACATCCGATTGATACGCTGAGCCTGGACAAGCTTCAGACCGACTTTGATCTGAAGGTCAAGCCTGCTTTGCGACTGGCCCAGTTGGCCTCGTCAGGCATGAAAGCGCAGCGCTGGGGCCGTATCATCAACGTAGTCAACATTGGCGCAAAGGCACCCGCAGGCGGTACAGCACCGACGACCATGAACCGTGCGTCAGGGATCGCCATGACGAAGGTCATGTCCAAAGAGTTCGCACCGCACAACATTCTGGTGAATGCGTTGTGCGTGGGTCAGATCATGTCGGAACAGTGGGTAGGCTATTACAAGAAAGACAATCCTGACATGTCATTTGAAGACTACATCGCCATGCGAGGCAAGCCGATTCCGATGGGTCGGATCGGGGAGGCTGAAGAGTTTGCAAACGTCGCCTGCTTCCTTGTTTCGGATCAGGCTTCTTATGTCACAGGTGTTGCGATCAACGTGGACGGTGGTTTCAGCCCTGTCACCTGAAGAACAGCGCAGATGGTGACGCGTGCCCCATCAGTAAACGGGTGGGGTGATCGTGATGCGTTTGCGTTTGCGTGATACCCGGTTCTGGACCCAGCGGGACGTGCCATAATACTTTCGCTGGAACATATGTAAGAGAACAGATTCCAAATCTCGACATGACCCGGAGGCAGATCGATTGTGAACAAGGCGATTTTCAAACCATTAAAGTGGCTGTCGTTGCTTGCGATTGTGACCGCGCTTGGTGGATGTGGGCTGAATCCGCCGGTCGAACGTACGCCAGACGGTTTCGATCCCCCGTACGATTACTACTGACCAACTGTGAGCGCAAGCACCTGACTTTAGCCATGGGCTGGTTCAGTTGTAATACTCGCGGCTAGAGCTATGCCTACTGGCTTTCAGTCATCTTCAAATACAGCCACCAGGCAGTCCAGAACCTCTTGCATAACTGGCACTGGCGCTTTTTTCCACGAACCTGGTTTTACGAGCCGCCCAATCCAGACTTTTCAATTGATGCACATGAACTGAGCCATCGGTGCGCAACCTCTGACCCGTCAGTGAAACCAGAAAACCGGCTTCTCTAGCCACATGGCACGGCGCCACCAGAGACTCGACACACCATGGCAAGCTTGAACTTCGCGTTAAATGACTTTGGTGACACCATCAAGCAATAGTGATTACCGATCATTTCTTTGCCGGTCGCCGGGTCAAACTGCAAGTGCACAATATCCCCACGGCCAGACGTCAAAGCTCAGCCCCGACGGCTTGCATTTCGTCCCAGTCATCTACTCGACCAGTATCTGACGGCGTAGCTGCCAGCAGGATTAACTGGCAAGCACCATTGCCAGCGATTGCTGTTCTCGGCGGGGACAAATGGCGGGTTTGCTGCGTAGGCTCGAAGAAGGTTAAACCTTTTCCGGGGCAAGCATTGCAACTGCTAACTCATGCCGGATTCATCACCAGGACGGGCCGACTCAGAACGCTCAAACTGGCCCCGACTCGACCCGACCCGACAACGACGTGAGTGGATCACCGGCCTATGGGATGCGACCAGAACCTTTGAGATCCCGTGGCCCGTCAAAGCTATCTTCAGCCCTGTTCCAACTCTTTAATGGGAAATCCCGGTTGAAGCCTGTGCTCAGGCAATGCAACCGGGTACAGGCTTCAATCACGCACTTATAAAGCTACGAGCTTTTAAAACTGGTAAGACAATGTAGTGGTGACGTTCAGGCCCCGACTCTTGTCCTCTGAGCCCAGCGCATGGCTGGTACCAACACCGAAGCCGATCTGCAGGTTGTCCACGGGTGCATATGAAAACGCGAGCTGCGTGAACGCTTCATAGCTGCTGTTGTAGCCAGGATTGGTCTGTACGCCAAGATCCAGGCCTGCCTTCCATTGATCGTTGATGATCCACACCGGTGCGACCGATGCCGTCCAGATGTGATTACGTTCGAACTCCCAGTCAGGCATGTTCGATTGATAGTTGCTGTTGTACTTGAGGTTGGCGTGCAACTCGTAGTTATCGGCGAGGTAAGACCCGATCATGGCCAGTCCCCAGTTTGTCCGGGCAGTTCCGAGGCCGTTGGACTGCATGTTTTTTGAGACAGGGATCAGAATGGTCGGTTTGATGGCAGCACTGAAGCCTTTTGTCTGGTCACCATAGACGTTCCATTTGAGACCCAGTTCGGAGTTTTGCCATCCTGTCGGGCTGCGCAACTGACGGGAGAGCCCGAGCGAGACGTCAATTTCATCCGTCACGCCATAGGTGTAGGTGAACGGAATCGTTGCTGAGTAAGCGTTCATGTCGACACGGTCGTCAAGTTCCATGTCCAGATTGGTACTTCGCTCGAAGACGTACCCGAGTTCGACCTGATTGTTGCCTTTTCCCTGGGTGCCGGTGTCATCAGTCGCCAGCGGAGAAAAGGCATGGGCGGAGGAGGTTATTCCGATGGCCACAAGGGCCAGAGTTGTCATCAGAGGTCTGGAGTGCGCGGGTTTTGTATGACTCATATGTCTACCAAAGATCTACCAAAGCGAATGAAAAAAAGGCATCCTCGGCATTAGCAATGTGCAGACCTGAACCCGTGTTCCCGGGCTTGACTGATTGACTGTAAATCTGAAGATCGGGCTTTGAGGGACCGGCCTTCCTGATATCTGGTCACGCACTTGCCTTGTCGGGGACGCCCTGGCTGCGTATTGCTTCTCATGACATCCATCAGTTCGCACGAAGTCCATCAATTCGCTTGAAACCAGAGGCTCAGAAAAGCAAGCCGGAATTTTAATCTAAAATAAACTTAGTTTCAAGGAATCAGGAGCGATTTTCTGTGTGCCGACGGGTGTCAGTCGACAGACAACATTGTGCAAGGGTGACACACAAGCTCTGTCATTTTCAACCTCGGGTTTGACCGGATGATCGCAGACAACACGGGAATGACAGAGTCGCACGCAGGGTGTCGTGATGCTCATGTGGTGGTCACGTGATGGTCACGTGATGGTCACGTAATGGTCACGTAACCACCGGGGACTGCTGAGTTTCGTGAGGATCGAAAAAGTCACATTGTGACCGGGCCCGGGGTTTGGGAGACGGGGGCAGGCGAGTCCTGATCAAAGAGGCAAGCGTCTGACCAGGCTGGACAAGCGCTGGCAAGCGCTGGTCAGACGCGTTTTCGTCAGACTGCAGGAGGATGGGTGACAATTGATTTCAGGCTGGCCCGGTCCTGGGTGAGACTACTCAGGACCGGAAGCGGACGCGCGAGTTTCGGATCGCGGCCAAACGCCATCTCCAGCGCGTGAGCGCTCGCCAGCAGACGTCCGTCCTGGTACATCGGTCCGATGAGCTGCATGCCGAATGGCATGCCTGCCTCGTCCAGTCCCACCGGAAGCGACAGCGCAGGATGGGTGCTCAAGGTCACGACGTAGGTCAGTGCCAGCCACTGGTAATAGTTGCCCATGGTCTGGCCGTCGATACTGTCGGCATACAACTGGCTCCACGGGAAGGGGGTGACCGGTGTGGTGGGCGAGATGATGATGTCGTACTCGCGAAACGCGCGGGCAAAGCGCTGCATCAGATTGGTCTGCTCGATATGCGCCCAGGCGCGATCGGCCAGCGTCAGCTTGCTGGCGATATCCATGTTGGCGCGTACATTGGGACTGAGTGCATCAGGGTTGTTCTGATAGGTCTCGGCCATTTGTGCAAGAAACCCTTCTGCGCGCAGAATGTCGAAGGCACGGTGAACGTCCCCGAGATCCAGGCTGACAGGTTCGCATGACTTCACATGATGAGCGATGGCGTTGATGCGGTGTCCGAACACGCGCCGGATCATCGGATCGACTGCGCAGCACCCGAAATCTTCGGTATATCCGACCCTGAGCGTGGACAGGTCGACTGGCTGGACCGGCCAGACCGTGGAGGGATCCGCCGGAAATGCCAGTGGATCAAGGCGATCCTCTCCCATGCTCGCCGCATACAACAGTGCCGTGTCGCGCACGTTGCGTGCCATGGGGCCTATGGTGTTGAGAACGGCCCAGCCAAGCTTGCGACCGTCCTGCCCGATCATGCCCGGTGTCGGGCGCATGCCGACCACACCACACAGGGCAGCTGGAATGCGTAGCGAGCCCCCGACATCTGTGCCAGAAGCCAGTGGCAACATGTCGGTAGCAAGCGCGGCTGCGGAGCCACCAGACGAGCCACCCGCATTCAGTTTGGGATTGAACGGGTTGCCGGTTGCTCCCCAGACAGCATTTCGGGTGTTGGCGCCGGCTCCCATGTCAGGCGTATTGGTTTTAGCCAGAATGATGGCACCGGCATTTCTCAGTCTTGCGACCATCGAGTTGTCATGGGTTGGGACGTTGGCGGTGTAACCGGTGTTGCCATAAGTTGTGAGCAGACCCGCTGTTTCGGTCAGATCCTTGATACCGACCGGCAGTCCATGCAGAGGGCCAAGTCGCTCGCCGTTCATGACGGCTTGCTCGGCTGCCTGTGCAGTGGTTAACGCCCGGTCGAAGTCAGTGGCGCAAATGGCGTTGACCCCGGGGTTGCAGGATTCGATATGGGCGATGTGGGCTTTGACTAGCTCCACAGGGGATATGTCCTTGCGTCCAATCAGCTGACGCTGCTCGGTTGCACTCAGCGATACCAGTGCTTGTTTCATGTTTTTCTCCGGTAGGGTGATGGCTGCACAAGCTAACCTTGACGCGAAGGTGTCTGGCAGCGTTACACTCAGTCACACATCAGGCAATCAAACATCTGGAAATCACTCTCCAGGACAGAGCGCGATTCGATGGTCTCCATGCCAAGATTTTCTGATTATGGCATCTGCGCAGCTTGATTTCTGCCTTGCATTGCGGGTTTTTGAGTGTTTGTGCGTGAAGGGTTCTGGTCTGGTCTGCTGTCACTGCTGGCAATCCTGGTGAATCAGAGGGTTAGCGCTGGCCCGACCGGGTGGCCAGGCCAGCGGGTGTTTTGCAGACAGTTTTTTCTGTCATGGCGCCAGTTGCGTGGTCCAGTCTGCAGCCAGGATATCGGCTGGACATGAGCTGACGGGCTTTTGCTTTCGTTTGCTTTTGATTGGAGGCGTGAATGATCGCCCTACTGGAGGCTCGGCGAGCCGGGCTGTACAAGGCTTCGAACTGGACACGCAACATCATCGCTGGTCTGGTTGTGGGTGTCGTGGCCCTGCCGCTGTCGATGGCTTTTGCGATTGCGTCGGGTGCCCGGCCCGAGCAAGGACTTTACACTGCCATCATTGCCGGACTGCTCGTCACACTCTTTGGCGGCAGTCGTCTGCAGATCGCCGGGCCCACAGGTGCCTTCATCGCGGTGCTCGCGGGCATCACGTCACAGTACGGAATCGAGGGGCTGCAAATCGCCACCTTGCTGGCGGGTGCCATGTTGCTGGCGATGGGCTTGTTTCGCATGGGGGGCGTCATCCGATTCATCCCGGCACCGGTCATTATTGGTTTCACCGCGGGTATCGGGATCATCATTTTCACGGGTCAGTGGGCGGACTTCCTGGGGATTCCACACCCGCCAGTGGGCCAGTTTCACCAGAAGATCTGGCACGTGTTGCAACGCGTTCACCTGACGCACTGGCCAACACTCGCCATTGGTGTGCTCAGTCTGGTACTGCTGTATGTCACCCCTCGAATTCATGTGCTCAAACGAGTGCCCGGTCCACTGATCGTGCTGGTTCTGGCAACCCTGATCCAGTCAGGCCTGAAGTTTGATGGCGTGGCAACAATCGGATCGGCTTTTGGTGGTATCCCGCAGGGGCTTCCTGCTTTCGGGCTTCCTGATCTGAGCTTTGACAAGGTGACACTGCTGGTGGCGCCCGCGTTCACGATCGCCATGCTGGGCGCCATCGAGTCACTGCTGTCGGCAGTCGTTGCGGACCGGATGACCAGCACACGTCACGATGCCAACCAGGAGCTGATCGGGCAGGGGATTGCCAACATGGTGGTCCCGTTTTTTGGCGGATTTGCGGCAACCGGTGCGATTGCCCGCACTGCGACCAACATCCGCAACGGTGGGAACAGTCCAGTTGCTGGTGTGTTTCATGTACTGACGCTGGTGGGCGTGTTGATCGCACTCGCCCCGCTGGCATACAACATCCCGCTGTCTTGCCTGTCTGCCATTCTGTTTGTGGTGGCCTGGAACATGAGCGAGGTGCATCGGATCCGGATGATGCTTGCGCGTGCGCCAGTCGCTGACCGGGTGATCCTGCTGGTCACCTTGTTGTTGACGGTGTTCGTCGATCTGGTTGTGGCTGTCAATGTCGGTGTGATTCTCGCCATTCTGCACTTCATGCGACGCATGGCGCAGACCGTTCGCATGCAGACTATCCGCGAGGAAGATGGCTACCGGGTCAGCCGGGTCGAAGGTCCGCTTTTCTTTGCCGCGGTGGGCATGATCGAGCATGCCTCGCGCACCCTGCCGAAACCGGTACGTGTATGGGTGCTGGATCTGTCCCGGGTTCCGTTTGTGGACGAAACCGCCTTGCAGGCACTTGACGATGTGATTGATGAACTGCGTGAGCGCCAGTGTCGTCTGGTTCTGGCAGAGGCCAATGAAATTGTGCTGCAGAAACTGCGTCTGCATGGCACCCTCAGAACCCTTGGGGACGGTGGTTATCTGAGCAAGCTCAGTAGCCTTGATCCAAAGATCAAGGCCGCACAGATTCGGGAGGTGAAGGGTGGGCCCGCCTGGTAGCGGCTGTCACTGCGCTCGGTTTCAGCCTTCACCCGCATCTCTCAGCCAGTCAATCAAAACGGGTTTCTCGTCCCACTCGAGTGTGGCCTGTCTTGCCGGTGTCCGGCTGACACAGCGACCGTCACGGTAAACCGCCAGGCGAGTTGCTCTGAGCCGGATGGCATCGACGACATCATGGGCCTGTAGGACGACCAGGTTGGCTCTGCATCCCGGTTCCAGACCGTGATCGTGAATGCCAATCACGGTCGCGGCCCGAGTGGTCACCGCCGCGAAGCACTGCTCGATGGCAGCCCGACTGGTCATTTGAGTGGCGTGCAGCCCCATGTGAGCGACTTCGAGCATGTCTGCCGAACCCATGCCATACCAGGGATCCATCACACAGTCCTGACCGAATGCGACCTCCACACCGGCGCCAAGCAGTTCGGGGACCCGGGTGAGTCCGCGTCGCTTGGGATAAGTATCGCGGCGACCCTGCAGGGTCATGTTGATCAGGGGGTTGGAGACCACACGCATCCTGGACTCGGCCATGAGACTGATTAATTTGTGTGCGTAGTCATTGTCCATACTGTGCATGGAGCACAGATGGGAACCGGTGACACGCCCCTGAAGGCCAAAGCGCTGGGTCTGAAAGGTAAGTGTCTCGATGTGGCGTGACCATGGGTCATCGGTTTCGTCGCAGTGCATGTCTATCATGAGGGCGCGTCTGGCGGCGAGCTCGCACAGGATCTCGATGCTGCGTGCACCTTCCTGGCTCGTTCTCTCATAATGTGGAATGCCACCAACCACATTGACGCCCAGGTCGAGTGCACGCTCAAGTTGTTCAAGCGACCCGGGCCGACGTAACAGACCGTCTTGCGGAAATGCGACAAGCTGAAGGTCCAGATAGGGCCGTACGGCTTGCTGGACTTCGAGCAGGGCCTCGACTGCCAGCAGTTTTGGATCGCTGATGTCAACGTGGCTGCGGATGGCCAGCAATCCGTTGGCAACCGCCCACTGGCAGTAGCGGGTCGCTGTCTGGATAATCTGGTCGCGGGCAAGTGCAGGCTTGAGTTCGCGCCAGATCTCGATACCTTCGAACAAGGTGCCGCTCTGATTGACTCTGGGTTGCCCGTATCGCAGTGTCGAGTCCATGTGAAAGTGAGCATCCACAAATGAAGGACTCACCAGATATCCTCGCAGATCCTCACGCGAAGCGACAATGGTGTCTGCCAGCGTGGCGTCCGGCTCAATGGCTTTGATCCGACCATCCTTGATCAGGATCGACATCTGTTGTCGGCCGTCTGGCAGACGGGCGTTATACAAAAGGGTCTCGCTCATACTCAACTCTCTCTGGGCAATTCCTGACTGGAAAGATTTTCGCTATCGTAAATCATGGGTATGGGTTCTCATGTTGACCTGCACTCGTTCGCCATGGGCACGGTACTGTCTGCAATGGCTGCTGACAGGCCATGGGCCATGGGCGTTTGCATCGGCAGCGCATGCATTGAAATTGCAATTCAGACACTGTTGAGAAGTCCCGTGATACCGCATAATGGACACCTGCAAAACAACAAAGCTAACAGAGCCAACAAGCATGAGCCAGTCTGAAGAGCATAAACTGCCGACCGAATTTGATAAACGCATCACCAACCGGGAATTCAAGCTATTGCTCGATCCCGAAGGTCTGGACAGGCGCAGCAAGGTCAATCAGTTGATCGGGCTTGTTCGCGCCTTCTGCGACAAGGAAGGGGTTGAGTTCTTTCATCTGGACAACGCCGACACGGGTCTGCGTAACGTTTACTTTTTTGACACGCCCGGCGAAGAGCTTCGACACAATCATCTGATCTTGCGGGTGCGCGAATCGCGGCAGAATGTATGGGTTGACGACTGGTGTGAAGTGACACTGAAGTGTCGTGCACCTACGCTCAAGGCGTCTCAGTCCTTCCAGCCAGTTCCGGACACCCCGCACAAGCATCGCCTGCGGCTCAAGGAGGAGATCTTGCGCGGGGATGGGCTGGGTACCACTCGCTGCATCTATTCCAATAACTCGATTCTGGATTCGATTCCGATCGAGAGTATTTTTGAGCGAACCTGGGAAGGTGTCATCAAGATCTATCCGGATCTGGCACGGGTGGGGCTAGACAAGAACTTGCCGGTACGGATTGTCGGTGGGGCCGCCAACAAGATTCTCGAGGCCAGCCTGCCGCTGGGTAATCTGGTATTCGGAGACCGGGTGCAGGCGCACTGTGATCTCGCGATCTGGATGCGTTCAGTGGGCGAACCCATTATTGGTGAGCTTGCGTTTGCGTACCGTGTGAATGATCAGAACCGTGAGGACAAGAAAGCTCACAAGCGTGCCAACGTCTTTTTTCGGGATCTGCAACTGGCCATCCACCACTGGCTCGCGCCAGGAACCACCAAGACCGCGATGGTCTATGGCAAACCTGAGTGAATCAGCTGATGACATCTCCAGAACAATCGGCGCAAGTGGCACCACCGGGACCCGGTGGCCGCAAGACAGATGCCCAGGAAACGAGAAACCCGGATCAACGTAACCGTCCGGGCTTGTGGGAGATCTTCCTGCAGTTTCTGATTATCGGTGCAGTCAGCTTCGGGGGTGGCATTATCGCCTACGAAAAAATCCTCCTGACTGAAAAAAAACGCTGGCTCACGGATGACGAGTTCATGGCAGCACTGGCGATCAGCCAGACCATGCCGGGTCTGAATGCGGTCAACCTGGCGGTGCTGGCCGGTGACAAACTGCGCGGGGTAATCGGTTCTGTGATTGCCGTACTGGGCTTGCTGCTGCCCGGTTGTACCTTCGTACTGGTGGTCGGACTGGTCTACATTAAAAACGCCGACCACCCGATGGCGAACCTGCTGCTGACAGCGGTTGCTGCTGCCGCCACAGGCCTGCTTTCGGCGATCACCTACCGAATCGGCAAGAACCAGCTCACACATGTCAAGCCATTGATCATCGTGATTGCTACCTTTGTACTGATGAGTATCGTCAATCTCTCGCTGCCGATGGTGTTGCTGATCATGGCGCCGGTCGCGATCTTTGTTTACCGCCCACGCAAGGGATAGTCATCATGGCAGCTTTGATTCACCTTGCTCTGACCTTCGGCATGTTGTCGGTGCTCGCGGTCGGGGGCGGCACGGCCGTCCTGCACGAGATGCAGGAAGTGCTGCTGCAGCGTTACCAGATCAGCTCGGACATGTTTGTCCACGTCTATAGCGTCGGACAACTCGCTCCTGGGCCCAACATGACCATGGTGCTGGTGTTCGGTTACCAGATCGCCGGGTTGTTTGGAGCAGCGATTGTTGGTCTGTCGTTTTTCTTTCCGTCGAGTTTTTTGTGTTTCTGGGTTGGCCGGATCTGGACCCGAATTGGCGACACGCCATGGCGACGCGCGGTGCAAAGCGCGCTCGAGCCGATCTCGATCGGTTTGATGTGTTCTGGCGTCTATGCGGTGGCCAAGGCGGCCATCTCGGGTCCGTTGACCATCACACTGGCGGTGGTGTCGTTTCTGATCATTTTGCTGACACGCGTGAATCCGGTCTATGTGATTCTAGGGGTGGGCGGTGCCGGTGCCCTGTTCAACGTCTGGCTGTCCTGAGGTGTCCGGGATGTGCACGCAAACGATTGGTAACTGGCAGGCCGGGCCGACCGGTGCGAGTGTTTAAGGGGAGCAGGGGTATTGGAAAAGCCAGTCTGGCTTGATGAGTCCGCGCAGGCATGGTTGTTGAGAATTCGACTACAGCCCGGTGCACGACGAAGCGGGGTCGTGGGCGAGCACGGTGACCGACTCAAGATTGCAGTTCGCGCGCCCGCCGTGGATGGAAAGGCAAATGAGGCACTGCTGCACTGGCTCGGTGAGCAGCTTGACGTGCCACGTACGACGGTGACGCTGGTTTCCGGGCAGACCAGTCGGGATAAACGTGTGGCCGTCCAGAAAATCGACGGCCTGACGCAAACAACTGTGTGCACAGCGCTGGCGTCTTGAGAGTAGTCTGCCTGGCAACCAGCCAGACAGACTACGTCACAAAGCAGGTCAGCCGCCAGGCACGACCGTGGAGAACCCGGCATCAACGTGAGTGATCTCGCCCGTGACACCCCCTGCCAGATCTGACAGCAGGAAAGCCGCCACATTGCCCACGTCTTCAATGGTCACATTGCGACGCAGCGGCGCATTGCTTTCAACAAACTTCAGAATTGACGAGAAGTCCTTGATGCCGCTGGCCGCAAGCGTCTTGATGGGACCAGCCGAGATGCCATTCACACGAATACCGATCGGGCCGAGGTTGCTGGCCAGGTAACGCACACTGGCTTCGAGCGAGGCTTTGGCCAGACCCATGGTGTTGTAGTTGGTGACTACCCGCTCGGCGCCCAGATAGGTCAGGGTCAGCAGTGCACCCCGGCGGTCTTTCATCATGGGTAGTGCAGCCTTGGCCATCGCCGGAAAGCTGTAGGCAGAAATGTCATGGGCAACACGAAACGCTTCGCGTGACAGACCATCCAGGAATTCGCCAGCGATGGACTCGCGCGGTGCAAATCCGATCGAATGCACCAGTCCGTCCAGACCATCCCATTGCTGGCCAAGCGTTTCAAACGTACTTTCGATCTGGGCGTCCTCGGATACATCACAAGGCAGGACGATGGAACTGTTGAACTGACTGGCGTAGCCCTGAACGCGTTCCTTGAAGCGATCGCCGACGTATGTGAAGGCAAGTTCCGCTCCCTGAGCATGGCAGGCCTGCGCAATGCCATAGGCGATTGACCGGTCAGATAGTACGCCGGTTACCAGAATTCGTTTGCCTTTTAAAAATCCCATGTTCTGTTCCTGATTGAATGTCGGTGCGAGCAGCCGGTCAAAGCATGAATGGCGTCAACCGGCTGCCGTTAAAGTGATGAGTATCTGACCGGGCCTCATGAAAGGCCCGGATGAAGTCCTGGATGAATGTCTGCCTTGATTACAAGTGTGGTCTGGCACTAGCCTGGAATCCGCAGACGCTGACCAACGCGCAACCGGGTAGATTTTAAGTTATTGAAAGACTGAAGCGAAGCGACGCTTGTCTGATTGCGTCGCGCAATCGATGACAGGGTGTCGCCTCGCTTGACTCGATATACGCGTACCGGTGAGCGTACATCGGCCGCAGCAATCGACTCGATCACGGTCGGACCAGGAATGATGAGCAGCTGCGTGCCCGCGATGCTGGACTGGTTACGTTTGAGATCGTTGGCGCGTCGAAGCGTCTCGAGGGGCACATTAAACTGACTGGCAATCGCAGAGAGACTTTCGCCATCGCTGGCAAGGTACTTTTCCCAGCTGCTCAGATCGCCTTGATACTGGGCCAGATTGGCCAGGTAAGTGGCTAACTTTTCTCGTGGCAGGAGGATTTCCGGTTGCAAATCAGCGAGAATCACCCCCTGGTTGTACGATGGGTTGAGTTCCTTGAACTCTTCGAGTGGCATCTCGGCCAGCTGGGCGGCAATCACTACATCGATGTCCTGATCCTTCTTGAGTGTTACGAAATAGGGTTCGTTATCCACAATAGGCAGAATGACGGCGTATCTTTCCGGGTCTGCAATGATGTTTTTGATTGCCTGCAGCTTGGGCACGTAGTTGGCCGTTTCGCTTGGCATTCTCAAAGACAGGTAGTCAGTGGGTTTTCCGGCTGCTTCGTTCTTGGCAATCGCGCGTTTGACTGAGCCTTCGCCCCAGTTGTAAGACGCGAAAGCAAGGAACCAGTCGCCCTGGTATTCGAACAGATACTCCAGGTAGTCCAGTGCAGAGTTGGTGGAAGCGACCGGGTCACGTCGCTGGTCGCGCCACCAGGTTTGCTCAAGTTCGAATGCGGTTCCGGTGCTTGGGATGAATTGCCACAGCCCCGACGCGTGGGCTCTTGAATAGGCATTCGGGTTGTAGGCGCTTTCTACAAACGGCAATAGCGCCAGTTCGGTCGGCAGTCCACGCCGGTTGATTTCATCGACGATGTAATAGAGGTACTTCCCAGAGCGGTCCGCCATGCGCTGGAGGGATTTGGGATGCGCGGCATAGTATGCGGTCCACTTGTCAACCAGATCCGAGTTGAGATTTGGAACGGCGAAGCCTCGTCTGATGCGATCCCAGACATCAATCGGCTCGCGCGTCAGGTCGATGCTGCGGGTGGTCAGTTCAGCACCAGGTTCGCGTTGATCGATCGTTGAGCATCCTGCGACGGCGATCACCATGACCAGACCAGCCCAGCGGGACAACTTCAGTAGTGTTTGCAGTGTGTGTTTGATTACGTTCATCAGTCCAATTAGAACCTGTTTTTCCATTCTCTGAGGGCGGCAAAGACGTCCACAGGTGTGGTCAGTGCCTGCCCGGCCCATGTCTGGGCTGCCTGCGCGATGGTTGCATCACGACTGCGCAGGAATGGATTGCAGCGTTTTTCAACACTGATCCTTGAAGGCACCGATGGCTGGTTGATCTCGCGCACAGCCCGCACCAGTTGCTCCATTTCCATGAGCGACTCGTTGTCAGGGTCGACGGTGCGAGCCCATTTGAGATTGGATTGGGTGTACTCGTGCGCACAGAAGACCTGAGTGTCCCCGGGCAGGGCACACAGTTTGTCGAGCGAGGATAGCATCTGCTCGGGGGTTCCCTCGAACAGTCGGCCACAGCCCGCAACAAACAGGGTGTCACCACAGAAGAGGACCGGTTTGCCGCCGACACTGTCACCATAAAGTGCGATGTGTCCGGCAGTGTGGCCGGGTACGTCAATGACCTCTAGCGAGAGCGCCGGCTCGGTCAGCTCGATCCGGTCGCCCTCGGATAACGGCACGTCACAGGCCGGGAGCTGTTCCATGGCAGGACCATAGACTGGGACACGAGTGTGCTCGATGAGTTCCAGAACCCCGCCGACATGATCCTGGTGGTGATGGGTGAGTAGAATGGCGGTCAGTATCAGATTGTCCTGCCTGAGCGCATGAAGCACCGGTTCGGCTTGTCCAGGGTCGACAACGACTGCGTGCTTGCCGTCTTCAACAAGCCAGATGTAGTTGTCGGTGAAGGCGCGGACAGGCCGGATGTTAACCATTGTGTCGTTTGATCGTGTCACGTCAGGATATCCATGGAATCAGAAGTCAAGCCTCCAATTGTAGAACTGCAGCGCTGGTTTGACAGTGATGTTGGTCATTATGTCCGGAATTGGGAGCAGGCACGGATCGACAACCTGGTTGCAGATGTATTCGGGTTCAGGGCGGTCCAGTACGGACTGCCCGAGTTTGACTACCTGGCTGCCAACCGGATGCCTTTCAAAGTCTATGCCGGACCGGCACGATTGAGAAAGGAGGTCAGCGATCGCTGGCAGGCCAGTGTGTTGTGCGAGGCCGAGCAGCTGCCCTTTGACGGAAATAGTATCGATCTGCTGGTACTGGCCCATACACTCAGCAGTGCCGAGGATCAGCACATGGTCTTGCGTGAGGCGCAGCGGGTGCTCGTGCCAGAAGGCCGACTGGTCATTGTGGGATTCAATCCGTGGAGTCTCTGGGGGCTGAGAAACTGTCTGCCTGGACTTTCACCCTGGTTTCCGTCAGGGGAGGCGGGGGGCGTTTCACCTGCGCGACTGAAGGACTGGTTGCGGTTACTGTCGTTCGAGATCGATCGAGGGCACTTCGGATGCTACGCGCCTGCAGTCGGGAGTCAGAAATGGCTGGACCGGTTTGCGTTCATGGAAAAAGCGGGTGACCGGTGGTGGCCAATCTTCGGTTCAGTTTACCTCGTGTCGGCAGTCAAGCGGGTTGCCGGTATGCGACTCATCACGCCAGCATGGAAGCGCAAGTCCCAGCGCCGGACCGCACGTGCAGCAGCAGGCGTCGTCTCCCGCAAAGGCTGAACGGCGACGTGCGACGTGCCACGTGCTACGTGCCATGTGCCATGTGCCATGTGTTTTGCCGGCCCAGTGACTCGCGCCAGACATTGCGGTTATGCTCACTGCCCGCGTCCACAACACGTCCTGCGATGGGTTCAGGACCGGCTGTTCCATGTTGGTGCTCCTTCATTGCGATCCTGAGATTCACGACGCTCATTCTCTTTTCTGGTTGGTCGGCGCTCAGGTTGTTCCTCATTCATTCCTTTGATATTGATTTATGGCGAAAGTAGAAATCTGGACTGACGGTGCCTGCAAGGGTAATCCGGGCCTTGGCGGCTGGGGGGTGCTGTTGCGAAGTGGCGGGAAAGAAAAGACGTTGTCTGGCGGTGCACGTGACACAACCAACAACCGGATGGAACTTCAGGCGGTCATCGAGGCTCTAAAAGTGCTCAAGCGCCCATGTCAGGTCGTCTTGCATACGGACTCTCAGTATGTCCAGAAAGGAATGACCGAATGGATATCAGGATGGAAGGCGCGTCAGTGGCGAACCGCCAGCAAGCAACCGGTCAAGAACGCAGACCTCTGGCAGGAGCTCGATGTGCTGGCGGGTCAGCATTCGATCGACTGGCGATGGGTGCGGGGTCACGACGGCGACCCTGGCAATGAGCGGGCTGACGAACTCGCCAATCAGGGCGTCGAGAAGGCTCGCCGTCTTTAACGCGTGTCAAATTGGTGTTGCCGTTCATCAAAATAGTGTGGCCGATGCGCAGTATCTCCTGGGTGTACAGAATGTTGGGGAGGTGGAGGGTGCGGGATTGCTGATCAACAAACCGGGTATTAGTGCTATAAGAAAACGCTGGGTGCCGTCCCCCGGCTCACGTCTGTCTGTAAAGAATCCCCTCCCATGAAAACTTCAAATCGAATCCTTGCATCCGTGGTGTTGCTTGGTGCTGGCCTTGCAGCTGGCTATTATTCCCCTGTCTGGTTGCCGATGATTGGGCTGAGTGGTCCTGCAGCCACGTCAGGTGTTGCCGCCTCTTCACCCGCGCCGGCCGCGCCAGCGCGCGCTGCGCCCGCCGTGCCAGTCGAAATCGCGGTGGTTGAAGAGGTCAGTTTCCCGCGAGGACTGAGTGCGATCGGGAATTTGCGATCGGCCGAGTCGATTGTCATCAGTGCGGAAATTTCCGGGCGAATCGCGAAGATCAATTTTGAGGAAGGTCAGCCGGTGAGTCAGGGTGACGTGCTGGTGGAGCTCGATGATTCGGTTCCGCGCGCCGAGCTGGCCCAGGCCGAAGCCAATCTGGCGCTTGCACAATCGCGCTTTGATCGTTCCCAGCGCCTGCAGACAGCCGGATTTGTCAGCAAGGAGGCCAGAGAGGACGCCAGCATTGCCTTGCAACTCCAGCAGGCAGCCATCGAGCTTGCCAAGGCTCGACTGGATAAAACACGGATCGTTGCGCCATTTGACGGAGTGGTCGGTCTGCGCAAGGTTTCAATCGGTGAGTACCTGAGCCCTGGGCAGGACATTGCACCGCTGGAGTCGATCGAAGTGCTCAAGGCAGACTTCCGTCTGCCGGAGCGCTATGTTTCTGATATTCAGGTCGGTCAGACGCTGGAGATCAATGTCGACGCGCTCCCGCAGAGGCAGTTCCTGGGGGAGGTGTATGCAGTCAGTCCCTTGGTCGAAGCCGGTGGTCGCTCGGTCATGGTGCGTGCCAACGTGGACAATCAGGATGGATTGCTGTTTCCCGGCATGTTTGCCCGGGTGCAATTGATTACCCAGGCCGGTGACGCAATCGTCGTTCCGGAAACCGCACTGTCTCCATCAGGGCAGAGACAGTTCGTGTACAGAGTCACCGACAGTATTGCCGAGCAGGTGCCGGTGGAAATCGGTGAGCGTCGTGGCGGACTGGTTGAGATTGTCGCGGGCTTGCAGGCTGGCGATCAGGTGACTGTCTCAGGGTTGCAGCGTATACGTGATGGTGCCACAGTGAATATTCTTGGCGAACCCCGAACGGCCTCGCAAGTCGCGACAGATGCTGCAGAGAAAGCCGCGTCTGTGGGCGGGACTGCATCATGATCCTGTCTGACATCTGTATCCGGCGTCCGGTTTTTGCGAGTGTGCTCTCGCTTGCGGTGGTTTTGATCGGCCTGATGTCCTATTCGCGCCTGACGGTTCGCGAGTATCCGAATATTGACGAGCCGGTTGTCTCGGTTGATACCACCTACAAGGGGGCCTCGCCCGAGGTGATCGAGTCGAGGGTGACCAAACCCCTGGAAGACCAGATCTCCGGCATTGAAGGCGTCCGGCTGATGACGTCGCGCAGCCGGGCTGAACGCAGCCAGATCAACATCACGTTTGACCTGAGTCGTGATCCGGATGCTGCCGCGGCAGAAGTGCGTGACAAAGTTTCCCGGGCAAGGCGAACGTTGCCTGAAGAAATTGACGAGCCGATCATCGCCAAGGTTGAAGCCGATTCCAGGCCTGTCATCTACATGGCGGTCAATGCAGGCGACATGTCAGCCATGGAGGCGACCGATTATCTGAACAAGTATGTGACCTCAAGGCTGTCTGTCTTGCCCGGTGCGGCCGAGGTCAGGATTTTTGGGGCGCGCGAGCCGTCGATGCGGATAAATGTCGATCGGGACCGGCTTGCCGCGTACGGATTGACGGTGCAGGACGTCGAGTCAGCGCTGCGTTCGCAGAACGTCGAGATTCCGGCGGGAAGGATCGAGTCTGATGCCAGGGAATTCTCGGTTGTGTCCTCGACCGACCTGTCTTCTGCTGACCAGTTTCGCGAGGTGGTTGTTGCCTCTTCCCAGGGGTATCCGGTGCGTCTGGGTGACGTGGCCGACGTCAGCATCCTGCCTTTGAATGAACGGATTACTGCTCGATACAACGGCCAGACGGCGTTGAACGTGGGTGTTGTCAAACAGTCGACGGCCAATCCGCTGGACCTTTCTGCGGCGGTGCGCGAAGAAGTGGCCCGGATCAACGAGACTCTGCCCTCGGGCATGGAGTTGATTGTCTCGTACGACACATCGGTCTTTATTGAAAAGTCGATTCAGTCGGTGTATGTGACGATCGCTGAAGCGGTTGTGCTTGTAATCCTGGTGATTTTCTTTTTCTTGAGGAGTTTCAGGGCGAGTCTCATTCCGATCGTGACAATTCCGGTGTCATTGATCGGGGCTTTCACCCTTATGTACGCGTTCGGGTTCTCGATCAATACGCTGACCCTGCTGGCCATGGTGCTGGCCATTGGGCTGGTGGTCGATGACGCTATCGTGGTGCTGGAAAACGTCTACCGTCACATCGAAGAGGGAATGAAGCCCGTACAGGCTGCGTTTCAGGGATCTCGAGAAATTGCATTTGCCGTGATTGCCATGACCCTCACGCTGGTGACTGTGTACGCGCCGCTGGCGTTTGCAACAGGCCGCACGGGTCGGTTGTTCATCGAGTTTGCGCTGGCACTGGCGGGTGCCGTGCTGGTGTCCGGGTTTGTCGCGTTGACCTTGACCCCCATGATGTGTTCTCGCATGCTCAAGCATGAGACACAGCACGGCTGGCTCTACAACCTCATCGAAGGTTGGCTGAACGGTTTGAACTCACTCTACCGCAAGAGTCTCACTGCGGCCCTGGGCAACCGTCTTCTGGTGGTTGTGATCGGCCTGGCGGTTGCTTCAAGCAGTGTTTTCCTGTTCTCGAACATCAAGAGCGAACTGGCGCCCATAGAGGATCGTGGTGTGATCTTCGGAGTGATTTCCGGGCCGGAAGGTTCAACACTGAGCCATACGCTTGCAAGCGCAGAAAAAATTGACCAGATCTACGCGCAGGTGGAAGACGCGCAGGCCAGACAGCTGATTGTCGGGTTTCCGACGGTTGCTGACGGATTTGCAATTCTTCGGCTCAAGCCGTGGGAAGAACGTGAAACCAAGCAGCAGGACATTACCAATCAGCTGTTCCCCAAGTTCGGAGAGTTGCCAGGCGTGCGGGCGTTTCCGACCAATCCACCATCATTCGGGCTTAGGGCGACATCGCGTCCGATCGAGTTTGTCATCATGAGTCAGGCTCCGTACGAAGAACTGTACGAGATGGTTAACGGTTTCATGGATGAGCTCGGGAGCTATCCTGGGCTAGGCAACCTGCAGATGGACCTGCGCATGAACACTCCTGAGTTGCGTGTGATTGTTGACCGGGACAAGCTTGCAGACCTGGGTGTGGATGTCAGTGTGGTGGGGCGCACGCTTGAAACTATGCTCGGTGGACGTCAGGTGACTCGCTTCAAACAGGACGGTGAACAGTACGAAGTTGTCGTTCAGGTGGCTCGCAGTGAGCGGGATGAGCCGACTGATATTTCAGGGATCTATGTCCGGGCCCGCGATGGTGGCATGGTGCAGTTGGACAACGTTGCGAGGGTGGAGGAAACCGTGTCGCCCCAGTCTCTGAATCACTTCAACCGCTTGCGTGCGGTCAAGGTCGAGGCCACCATCACGCCCGGGTATACCATGGGTGAGGTGCTGGATCAGATGACCAGCGTTGCAAGGGATATGTTCCCGCCCACGGTTCAGCTTGATCTGGACGGCCAGTCGCGCGAGTTCCGGGATGCGTCCTCTGGCATCTATCTGGTGTTCGGGATGGCACTGGTGTTCATTTATCTGGTGCTGGCAGCCCAGTTTGAAAGCTGGCGCAATCCATTCATCATTATGCTGACAGTGCCTTTGTCGATCACTGGCGCGTTGCTGGCGCTGTGGTTCACAGGCGGCACCTTGTCAATCTACAGCCAGATTGGTCTGGTGACACTAGTGGGGCTGATCACCAAACACGGAATCCTGATCGTAGAGTTTGCTACCCAGTTACGGGAATCGGGAAAGGAAATGGCTGAATCGGTCATCGAGGCGAGCGTGCTCAGGCTGCGGCCGATCCTGATGACCACAGGTGCGATGGTGTTGGGCGCCGTGCCTCTGGCGCTGGCAACGGGTGCGGGTGCAGAGTCCCGCTCCCAGATCGGTTGGGTGCTGGTTGGCGGTCTGACTGTCGGAACGCTGCTGACGCTCTATGTCGTACCAGTTGCTTACACGCTGATTGCCAGCCGTCAGGTCCGTGGTGAAATCGAGGAGCCTAAGGCGGCCACATCAGGCAGGCACGAGCATCCGGCACATTGAGCGACAATACGATATTGGCAAACTGGTCCGCCGGGCACCAGGCGGGTTGCCAGAACTGTATTTTCGGTCCAAGTCACACAGATTTGAAAGGAGCGCCATGCGCTGGGTAATACTTGATACGGAAACCACGGGTCTGGACCCGGACACCGGGCACCGGATTATTGAGATCGGGGCGGTTGAAGTCATGAACCGTTCTTTGACCGGGCGAGATTTCCATGTGTACTTGAATCCGGATCGTGAAAGCGATCCAGGCGCGCTTGAAGTCCACGGGCTGACGACTGATTTTCTGTCGGACAAGCCGCGTTTCAAGGACGTGGTCGACGAGTTCCTCGATTATGTGGGTGATGCAGAGATCATCATTCACAATGCGCCGTTCGATCTCAAGTTTCTGGATGCTGAACTCGGGAAAATCGGCAAGAAGTCCTTCAAGACCTTTTGCCCCGAAGTGACAGACTCGTTGGTGCACGCGAAATCCCTGCATCCGGGCAAGCGCAACTCGCTGGATGCATTGTGTGATCGTTACGGCATTAGCAATGCGCATCGAACGCTTCACGGTGCTTTGCTTGATTCCCAGTTACTTGCCGAGGTCTGGCTGGCCATGACGCGTGGTCAGGACAGTCTGGCGATCGAGGAATACGATGAGGCATCTCGTCTGGAGCGCGCAAATCACAATGGCAAGCATTATGAGCTGCCTGCTATCTCGGTGAGCGAACAGGAGCTTCAGGCTCATGGTGCTTACCTCGAGGCACTGGACAAAGCATCGGACGGCAAGACGCTGTGGCGAACTTTTGCGGGGCATGTATAATTCGACCTCGTTGTCTGTTCGACAACACCTGATCCGATTCCGGCGATCGCTCAGGGCGGTTAGCTCAGTGGTAGAGCACTGCCTTCACACGGCAGGGGTCACAAGTTCGAACCTTGTACCGCCCACCAATAAAATCAAAGAATTACGGGAATCTCGAATTCTGCTTATTTATTCCGGTGTAATTCTGGGTGTAATTTCAGGCAGCGTCCACCGCTTTTGACAGCATCATCAGCGCCTCTTGCTGGCGCTCGACGTCCAGGTGTGCGTATCTTTCTGTGGTCTTGATCGTCGTGTGTCCAAGGATCTCTTTGACCACGTGAAGCGACACGCCCATGTTGATCAAGAGACTTGCGCACGAGTGACGCAGATCATGAAAGTGAACGTGAGGCATCTCTGCCTTTTCCCTTGCACGGCGAAATCCAGTCTTCAATCCTTCCGCATTGATCTGCAGTGGCAGATACTCAAGCCATGGTCTCAACACAGGGATAATTGGCACAGTCCTTTCTCTCAGGGTTTTTGTGTTTCCTGCCCTGATCCTTAGTCGACCTTCCTGAATATCACCTGGCTGCATTTTCAGGATCTCACCTCGTCGGCATCCCGTCAGTAGCGCGATCCAGACAGCGGCCCGTACCTGCTCGCTGCAGCAGTCCGCCAGGCGCTTGACCTCTTCGATCGACAGGTACAGGTGGCGCTCGTTGTTCTCTGGAAGTCGGGTGATTTTCGAGCCGTAGTCCTCCGGAATCATGCCGCTGCGAAAGGCCAGTTTCAGCGCAGCCTTGACCGCTCCGAGACTTCGGTTGATGGTGCCTGGCGCGTAGTGGCCTCGCATGTCCTTGGCCATCTTGGCCATTGCGACAGATGCCTCGCTTGCTCTAACGCCTTCAAGCCATTGCCCAGATCGCATCGCATGGAACTTGGCTGTATCAGGACTTCGCAGGGTGTCAGCATGGGCCATGTATAGACCCATGATTGACGCCATTGGCGGGTCGCCTGGTATGGACGGGGATTTTCTATTGGCTGCACGCAATAGCTCAGCCTCTAGGAGCTTGGCGTCACGCGCAGATGCACCTTCCGGTAGGCGTCTGTGAATGCGTTTGCCGCCGACCATGATTCCGACATGGAGACGGCCTTGCTTGTCTGTCCAGATTGACATCCCTGTTCCTTGAGCCATTTTTTGACTTCTGGTAAATCATAGCGTGGCGATCTTGGGCCAGCCCGCATTACTGGCATGCCAGCTTGTTCCAGTCGCCTTACGGTTGATTCTGATACTTGCAACGTAGCGCATAGTTGCTGGCGCGTCAGCCCTGCGTTCATTATTCGACCCTCCATCCGCCTTCACCAAATACCATCCCCGTCTCCTTGACCTCGTGTCCGATACTGGCCTGCAGCCCTTCGAAATATCCAAAGTGATCGTCCATATCCAGCAGCAGGCGGGGGCGGTCCTCATGCGCTAGGTAGACGATCTGCCCGGGCTGGACGTGTCGCAGCCTGGGCGTGGGTGGTTTTCCTTGATGAAATGTTTTTCTTTTCTTCTCGATCACGAGAACAAGGCAATCACTGGTGTCGGGTTGCGATACTTTTGCCCCGCTCATGCATCCCCCTTGTGGTGGTAATAGATTGCCCATCCAATAGCCTCCAGTTTTCGTTGCCCTTTCTTGTCGTACAGGTAGATTCCATTGGGCGCATAGTGCTCTTTTCGGACCTTCTCGCGAAGCTCAATGAGTTCCGGTACCGAGTAGACGCGAGCGAGTTTCGTGGCACTCCATCCGTAGACTTTCATGAATCAGAAAAGCTCCAATTGTCTGCCCTCAATGCGCTGCCAGAATCGGGGTGTCATTCGTCTGGCCCACCCTTGCGTCAAGTCCGATTCGTGCTGCCAGGTGTCGTGACTGATCCGGCGCAGGCGGCTGACCGACGCCCGGCTTTTGTGTCCGTCATCGAGGGGCTGGTCGTCGTGATCGAGTCCCCACCGGATTCCGGTCACAGTCACAAGACTGTCAGCTTCTGACGCGCTCACGACCTCGATGCAGTAGCGGTACCCGAATCCAACCGGGCGGATAAACGTACCGGGCAGCGGCAAAGAAAATGGCCCGGATGGGGCCATGTGTCGAATAAAGAAGTTGCTGTTGCGGGTGGCTACTTCCATAGCACCACCCCGATCAGGAAAGCCAGGCACAACCAGATCAGTACTGTATGCCTGCGGGATCCACGTGTGTAGTAGGTCGGATGACCGGGCTTTCGGACTGCCTTCATGCTGCCCTCCACTTGTGAAAGCGCATCATCGTCTCGATGAACTCCGAGATCTCCTCGCACTCGGCTGGCGTGAGTGTCAGGTGTGCGGCTCCCTTGCTGATCATGATCTTCCCGTTCGAGTGGTAGCCATAGCTGAAATCGCCCTTGTCTGGCACGGATTTCGGGGTCTCGTCTTGATCAAGCATTGACTGCGCAGGCGCGTCGCTGATTTTTGGGTTCGTGATCTCGGGCTCAGTTCGATCTGCCTGCTCCGACTTTTTGGCATTACCGGGTGGTCCCCATTTCTCGACTGGTGTGAAGTCCAGCATTTCGGGTGTCCTGTAGTATCGAATGTTGTTGATCTTGTCGGTGCGGATGACGCCATGACGGACCGCAGACTCCAGCAGGGAAATGACGTTCCTTCGGTCTGCACCGATCCTGTCTGCGAGAATGCGTGATGGCATCGGTTGCCCGAATTCCTTGATGGCCTTAATTGCCTTGTCTGCCATCGATCCGAGCTTGGGTGTGTAATTCATGGATCAACTCCCATTTTTGCCAGAGCGGCCCGAGCTTTTGTGATGGCCGGGTGAGTGGTGGCAGAGGGCAGTGCGTCGAGCAGTCCCGCCAAGGCATCTACCAAATCGCCTCTCACGCTCTGAAACCGGTCTCTGGCCGCATCAAAAGCTCTGATGTTGGCGCGATTCCCGGCATCCATCATCCGGTGGTAGGCCGTTTCGCATTCAAAGAGTGCTGAGGTGAGTTCGTCTTTCACTTTCGTCTCCCCATGATTCGGTCTCTCGGCTCGGCTACGTGGTGGGCACCATCCAGGTCTGAGGGGTAGCGCAGGGTCTCGGGTTGTGGCTGCCGCTCCATCCTTGCCAAGCGGTTGTCGATGGATTTCAGGGCCACGAGGATTTGTTTGAGCAGGTCGGTCATGGCGCGTCCTCCGGCTTGGGTGCGGCGGCGAGCATGGCTACATAATGATCCTCTGGCCCTTGCATTACTCGCTGCATACGAGGGCCGAAGTTGCGTAAGGTGTATTCGTCGTCACCATTGTTTGCCGCTTCAACCATTTCCTCAGTCGGTCTCTTCGGCACGAGTTGCCAGCCCTCGGGGATTACGGGCTGCAAAGCCGCACGGGCTTGCCATGCGTCAAGCATGACACGGGTAATTCTCGATGCATATTCACCGCGTGGCATTTTGTGAAGTTCTGCTTTTCCCAATGCCCACGCCTCAAAAGCGGCCATATCTTGGTCTGGTGTCATGGTTGCTCCATTTTCAATTCACGAATCCTGAGAGCAACCCAATAGGGCGCAGAATCGTGGTGAATGCTTTCTGCTGCTTTTGCAGCTTGCTCCAAAGCCGAATTCCAGCCGTCTTGGTAGCCGTTGCCGTAATGTTTGGCTCTGGATAGTTTTTCGGCCTCATCCCGCACGGCTTGGGCGTAGGCTTCAGCTTGTTCGACCTCGATGTACTGCTGATCCGCGTCGATTCGTCGCATTCCGAACCTGATTTCGTCGGCGGTTACCGGCTCCGGCATTTTTATGCTCATCCCACCACCTCTTCGATCAGATTCCCAGTGCACCTCTCCAGACTGTCCCGCAGGTAGTCAGGCAGCGGTTTGCCGGTCGAATAGCTCCACGACTCCAGCGCTGACAACAGCATCAGAATCTCGATTATTTGGTCTTTGCTCACCGTCTGGCCCCCATCATTTCCACACCACCGGCCCCAATGGCTTCGAGCTCTCGCCGGAGTTGCTCGTTCTCCTTGCGCAGCTGCTCGTAGTCCTCACACAACCGCATGTTTGCGGCACCACGAAGTTCGATGGTGTGAGTGGCTTCGGTCAGCTGCTTTTCCAGCTTCTCGATCTGCTCTCGCATTTCCGCCAGTTGTGAGCGCAGAAAGTCGCTTGTGGCCTGTTCGACCCGGTACTGATTAATTGCTTCTTCGCGGGTCAGGCTGTCAATGAGTTGCATGTTTTTTCCTTTGCACGAGGATGTGCTCTCTGCATTTTGGATGAGAGGAACTAATGTAAATTGAGGGAAGGTTCAGTGACCTGCAGAGCAAGTGGAGATGCTGATGAAGCCAAGCGGAACAGAAATAGTGGTGATTGCGTTGTTGCTTGGATTTGGCGTTCTGCTGGCGCATGGCTGGCCAGACGGAGGGAACATTTGGCCTGCACTCTCCGCTATCTCTACCTTCGTCGCGTCGTTAGTTGCGCTTTATTTTGGTTTGAGAGATCAGCGTCGAGTCAGCTCTGAGATAAGAAATAGATCCATACTGGAAGCGTCCGCAGCGATTCCCTGTGTGAAACAATGCATAAAAAGAGTTGAGGATGCCGCGCGATGGCTTCGTGTTTGCGGATTACCCGATGCTACCCAAGCAATCTGTTACAGCGCGTGTAGTGCGTCCGTTTCATCAGCTTTGGCGCTTATGAATGCTATCGAAATAAGATCCCTTGTTCATTTTGATCCATCGGTAGCAACACGTATCGCTACGCTAACTGGGGCATTGCTAGCCATCAACAACGATATTGAAGCGAACGTTGGAATCAAGAACTGGGATACTCCGGTATTTGAATCTCGCTTCAATTCATGGGAAAGCGATCTGTCTGCAATCTCAGCAGAGTTGCGCGTCATTTCGCAAGATATCGAGAGGCTCATAGAGCGTTCCTCTTAGAATTGAATGGGGCCGCCAACCTCACTTTCACTAACATCCTATATCTCAGAACGGGATGTCATCATCAAGGTCGCCGGGATCCTGCGGCGCGTCGTCAGCTGGTGGCTTTCCTCTCCTGGCTTTACCTGGGGGCGATTCACTTTCGCCTGCCGTGCTACGGGATCCGAGCATCTGCAACTGCTGACCGATGATCTCGGTGATGTACCGATCGTCTCCCGAGTGATCCTGGTACTTTCTGGTGCGCAGTCTGCCTTCGATGTAGACCTGACTGCCTTTCTTCAGATACTCGCCAGCAATCTCAGCCAGACGGTTAAAAAGTGAGATTCGGTGCCACTCGGTGTCCTCTCGGACTTCGCCGGTGTTCTTGTCGGTTCTCTTGTCAGTGGTGGCCACTGACAGATTGCAGACAGCCACGCCTGAGGACGTGTAGCGCACTTCCGGATCTCGTCCGAGGTTGCCGACGATGATGACTTTGTTGACAGATGCCATGTCAGCTCCACTGCGTCAGGATTTCGATGATGTCTTTGGCGAACATGAGCGGGGCAAACATCGCCACCACGACTGCAATGCCAGTCAGTAGGCTCAGCGTCCAGCCCCATGGGGGCGTTTCCTGAAACCGAGGATCATCGGTCACTGGAAACCAGCGGGCGAGCAGAGACACAGCCGCCTGAGCAGGCCTGTTGATGTATTCCATGGGGATTCCTTTCTGATGTGATGGACGGGCACCGCCCCCGTCTGGAGACCAAACCTCGGCTGTCTCTGGCCTATCAGGGTTTTGCTATACCAATCCCCGGTTCTCCAGCCCGGAGAAGCTCACCGGTTGAGGTGGTGCACGTACTCGCCTCAACAGTCACCACCGCCCGTTGAGGGTCAAAGCACCGCTGCGGGTGTTAGAAAAAGGTGGGTTTGGCAACACCACGTGTCAGTGCCATCAGCCCGGTCTGTAGATCGGTTGCCCCGATGCTGATCCATCGCTGATCAAGGCCTTCAGTGTCACGTAGAGACTGGACCAGTTGGCTAAGCTCAGCGCCTTTTTGCTTGATCTGGTTCATAAGGTCGATCTCTTCCTGGCTGAGCTCTCGATAGCCCTTTATCTGTCTGTGCTGATTATCCATACAGTTTCCTTAGATGCTGCCTCGGTAGATCAGTCGGGTTGTCTGCTGCTCGATGGTGGACCAAACGTCGTTTACGGCGTCCTCGAGGATCTTGTGCGGCCGGACCAGCTCGTACCACATGACCAGGGTTGCATCTTTGATCCGGTACCGAAGGCGACATTCAATCGCGTACGGTGCGCCCCCTTCGAGAACCTGAATGCCGATCTTGAAGGTCTCGGGGATCTGCAGCTTGCCTTTGGCTGAAGTGCCCTGGATCTCTTCCTCGTAGGTCAGCTCTTGCTGCCCGTTGGCCAGACGAAGGCCAGAAGAGAAGTTGACCTTCTTCTTGGCCTGCAGACTGCGCGAGATCTCCAGCATATCTGCACCAGGCGGCTCGACAATATCGGGCAGGTTGCGCTCGATGAACTCGGCGAACTGTTCCTGACTCATGCCGGTCTTGTCTTTGCTGCTCCATTCCTTCCACTCGATCGAGAATGGACACGCATACTTGACCAGGTGCTCTTTCCACCCCGGATAGTCGCCACCGTGGTCATCGAGTACGCCCACGAACATCGGTGGATTGATCCGTCCGTAGATCTGGCTGCTCTCAATCGCATGGAGGTTGAAATACCGGATGAAGCTTGCTGCATCCTCCAGCGTGACGGCGCCAGACTTACGCATCGGGGACGCCTCGAATTTCTCCAGGCTACGAAGGTCATACCCTTGCGGTACCACGGCATACGAACCGAGCCCGACCTCCTTTGCGTCACCTATGGCGGCACCGACTTCCAAAGCGTGGCCTAGTCCATCGGCCTGTGATATCAGTTCTTGCATTGCTTACACCTTTTTCAGCGGCCGGTCTTCCTGGCCGATAATCTTCAGGCCTTCGAGGGTCATCTGCCGCGGATCTGATCGCGTCAGGTTGCCTTCTGGTGTGGCCCACATGATGGAGGAACCCTTGGTGAGTTCGGGCACCTTGGTTTTGATGTCGTCAGCAATCTCCAGCTCGCCGCTCTTGCCTGGCTTGATGCTGATGGTCAACTGCAACTTGCCCGCCTTACCCGTCTCGACGCAGGCGTTGACCACTTCCTGCAGGGAGTCTGTGAGTTCGTCGTGCAAGGTTCCGTACCGTAGATCCGTGAGGACCTCGGCAAAACTCTTCTTTGACATGGGATCGTCTCCGCGACGTGAATGATGTGATGCCCTGCAGACAGAGAGGGCGGTTCCGGCTTTCACCATGTCCGGCATGGGCCTGTGCGCACTCAGGCTGGCGTTTTGGCTTTGCTAGTAAGCCAGAGCAATGGTCTGCACTCACCCGGCAGTGATAGGAAGCGTCATGACGGACGCCCTCGCTGGATCGGTCACATAGCGGCCTCCATGTTTAGCTGGCCCTGACTTTCGGGCGGCAGGGTTTCGCCTGAACGTTCACTGCCATCAAGTCCGACTCTCACGAGTAAGATTTTGTGGGGGGGTTTAAAGTGGTGTGATTCCACCTGGTTGCGTTCGCCTTCAGAAAAGCGACTCTTGCCTGATGTCGTGTTGAGTTTTTCGTTCGCCGATCAGTCCGATTTCCGCGAAAAACTCTTTCCTTGCTAAGAGCCATGCCTTGTACGGCCAGTGCTTTCTTTGTCCAAATGGATAAGACGAATCAATCTTTGATTTGATCTTTTCAATGTCTGTCTCGCCGATCTGTTTGCAGTTTTGATAGACCTGCCTCATGACGGATATGGAAATTGTCTTCCATGACATGTTCTTCTCCTTTGGAATGATGGTGACCGGAGGTGATCCCGGCTTGCTGATTAGGTAGGCATATAGCCGTTTGACGTACCCAATAGCACCGTATGGTTGGTTTCCATTTCTAGGCCGAGCACCACCTCGTTTTGCCTACGGTTGCGCATCACCACTGCGCATTCACCATCATCAAGGCGTGCCGGGCTTGATACCGGCTCATGCTGACTTGCCCCTCAAGCAGATTTGTGGGGAGCTATTCCAATCGAACGTTGTTTTCTGATCAAGGATTTCGACACGAACTAACGGTTCGCAATTAGGAAGTAAGAGTGATGAATGCCTCGTCTGCGTCTTGTGCACTGAAAAGATCGCTCCCACCCTTTTCACGTAGAACGTGTACGAGTGCAATCTTGTCGGCTCGTTTTAGCGTCGCTGCCTCACTTGGGGTCATAACGTGGTCGTCTTTCTCACCGAAGTGCAAGTTATAGGATGTTGCAATCAACGCGTTGATTTTCAATTCGTCCATGATTCTCTCCGTCCGTTGTTAATTAATGGAGCTGGATCAATAATTTGTGCTGCTCCAGTCAGTTTATCTATACCTTTTCATTTGTCATCAGGCGCGGCACTCATCAAATAGCCATCAAATGGCCATCAAATGAAAAATGCCGCCTCGGATGACTCCGCCCCGAGCGAGATACCACGACGCTTCGGGGCAGGTTGCCGACTTGCACGGCGCAATCCGGTTGGCCCGGATCGTCGTCTTCTGATTACATCGCCATCAGGTCAGCTTGTGCAGCTGTGGTTGGCGCGGCTTTCACCGTCCCTGGCTCGCAGCACTCTTTATGCGGTCTCAACTCCACAAGTGCTGGTCTGCCAGATTTCCCGCTATTGCTAATCGGCGCGGCAGGTTGTGTCGCGCGCCTGCCCGGTCGCATATCCCCAGTAGGGGCCGGGCGCGTTGTCGTCTGGTTGTTAAAGACCCTTTCGGGCGGCACATCCGTTGATGCGATGGGAGAATAGTAAGCGTGCTAACAGAATATGTCAAGCATGCTAACAAAAATAATTAGCACGCTTACGGCGAGGTGAAAATAAAACCCGCGTCTGCGGGCTGGATGAAATCAAGAGATCAGTGCGGGTCGAGAGTACAGGCCGTATCAACCAGGCCGCGTCTGACGTCTGAGACAATTGCTCTGCGTGCGCCATCGTCGAGTCGGTCCCATGCGTGCTCAAGTGCGCTAAGAACTGCCTCAAGCTCTGCAATCCGGGTGATGCTATGGACGATTGATGCCGCCCCTGGCGGCTCCGGTGTGGTATTCATTTGCTTGGCCTCCATCATTTGATTTTGCCGACGTTCCGGCTACGTATGATAATTACTGTATATCCACACAGTAACCATGGTCAAGAAACTTAGTGGTAGGGAAAGCGATGAGTCCGGGTGCGACGGGTTTCGTCGCTACATTCCGGCACTTCTTTCGGGTGGTCAGTGTTTCCCTACCCAACGCAACAGACGTAAAAAAACCGCTTCGGGGGCGGTTACATGGGTTAGGCGTTGAATTGGATTTACACAGCCAAATCAAGCGGAAGGTCAGATATGTCTTTGAGGCGTTGACCATCCACCATAATCGCCAACATATCAGCTGCGTCATTGAGGCCCAGTGTTTGCAATGTCTCCTGCAACTCGTATAGGGCGAAATGGTAGACACAGTCAATGTCGCCAGTTCCCAAAGAAATCGAAGCAAGGCGGCTTGGGGTGGGTTCTGCTGTCACGACAACTGTGTGAGGTAAGCGGCCCTTTCGATTGCGAACAAGGTTCAGTGCCTCCGATCTCGCGTTCTGAGCACGATCACTCCGGATGGTCCACTTACAGGAGATACTGGCATGTAGCAGGGGAAGGCCGCCATTGGCCTTTCGTAAATTGGCGTGCTTGGCCACTTGATCATCAACAAAAAGAGCAGGCTGATTGATCGACTCATCACTCTCGGTCTCTCGGACGACCACAATATCGGGTGTGATTGTGTAGTCGCTGCCAAGAGCAGCTGCGAGTTCGGCGTCTGCTTTTGCAGCGCGATCAAGTGCTACAAGATGAGCGTACTGTTGGTAGCGTGCGATCTCCAGTCGATTCCTTCCAGAAACCTGATGTACATCCCAGGTGCCTGGTCGCAAGTGTCCAAGCTGAAGAAATGTCTCTCGCACAAACTCAGCGCAGATCCCTTCAAACTGATTGCCAGATGTCTGCCCAGCAATCCGTTCGCCAATTGTTTCTGCCTTGAGCAGGTCTGCTATACCTTTTGCGATCGCTTTGCTTGAAGTGTTGCTGCTGTCTGCATTACTGACAACACCGGCACTGTTGATAGTCAGCGTCGATTTGAGCAACGCGGCATGAAATGCCTTTCTTGCTTCAGTGAAGATCACTTTGCCTTTCATCACGCCACCCTAAATGATCGTCTGACGGACAGTGCAGCATTGATTTGCCTTGCTACTGCCGCAGCAACTGGCGGAGGAAAAGCATTTCCGATTTGACGATACATGGCGGTCTTGCGACCGAAAAATTCCCAATGATCTGGGAACCCTTGAATACGTGCAGTCATGCGTGGGGTCAGCCGCGGCATTCCCACAAAATCTTCGGGTGGTGCCTCGTCCCAAAGACCCATGCCGTCGACACCTAAAACTGCCCACGCTCGTTTTGCTCTGGTCGGTCCGAGGTCTGGCCCACCGTGTTTCTTTGAGCCTCCGACCAGAGTGGGGGCGATTGCGTTGGCTTGTTCTCTCCAACGATCAACTCCTTTCCAGCCATTCTCTGCCATTAGATCTTGCAAAAGTTGCCCGACAGTAAGTGGCGCAACCTGGCTGGGCTCAGGCCAAGAGAAACGATCTGCAAATTCATTGCGAATGCCAACAAACACGACCCTTGGCCGAAGCTGCGAGACACCGAAATCGGAAGCGTTTAACAATCGCCAACCTGGCGTATAGCCCAATTGCACAAGTTGCTTTTCAACTTTGTTGCGGTAGTCCTCGAAAACTGCATCCAGGAGTCCACGTACATTCTCGAGCATTACCGCCTTGGGGCGACACTCATCCACCAGGCGGATGGCTTCCGGGAACAAATCACGCTCATCATCCGCGCCCAGCTGTTTGCCAGCCTTAGAAAAAGGGGGCAGGGGACTCCACCCGCAACAAGGTCAATCCCTTTGTACGAAGCGCCACTGAATGCTCGAAGATCCCCTTCAACGACATTCCAACTCGGACGATTGAGTCTCAGGGTTGAACATGCTGCTGGTTCGAGCTCCACGAGCGCAGCGTGGTTAAATCCCGCCATCTCAAGCCCGAGTGCTTGTCCACCGGCACCGGCACACACTTCCAGAGATGAGAGTTGACCACCATGCATAAAGAGTCCTTGACGATGCCGGGTCGAAGCGAGCAGTATGATCTAAAAAATTGACCCGAACATTTCAGCGCCGATCAAGCGCAAAAACCGCCTGGAAGGCGGTTATCCACAAATTGTTCGCTGCCCTGACGTTATCCACAGCTCGTTGCTATAGGTCTGGCAGTGTCAGGCTAGTATAGCGCAGGGTGTTTAGCAGAGCGATCGTCCTTTGTGACAAATCAGGTAATACCATTAGGCACAATATGCTGATATCGCATCGAATACGACCACTCAAACAAGGGTAATCAACTCTTCAAATTCGCTGCGAGCCGTCCAGCCCGTACTTTTAAGTTATAAGGCTTTGATTGGAGTATGACATGACTCAGAAGAGCAATGAATTGGCTGATGCTGTAGAAGCCCAAATTGTGAACTTGCAGAAGATTACAGATTATGAAATTCGAGAGTGGCCGATTGAAGTGCTAGTTGAAAAATTTACGAATGGTAGAGAAACCGATACTTCAGAAATATTTATTCCAGACTATCAAAGAGAGATGGTTTGGAGTCCCAAGCAGCAGTCACGTTTCATCGAATCTATTTTAATTAGACTTCCCGTTCCTTTTATATTTGCCGCCGATGTCGGATCTGGTGACCGAGCTGGTAATTTAGAAATAATTGACGGAACGCAGCGTTTACGAACTTTGGATAATTTTATTTCCAACAAACTTAAATTACAAGATTTGGAAAGGCTTACTTCGGCAAACGGAATGGTTTTTTTAGATTTCTCTAAGCCGCGACAGCTTCGATTTAAAAGATCGACAATACGAGTTATCGAGTTAAGTGAAAGTGCAGACGAGCAAGCGCGTCGTGAAATGTTTGATCGTTTGAATTCAGGCGGCTCAATACTCACAACAATGGAAATGCGCCGTGGAGTAGAGAACGGACCATTTATGGATATGCTAACTAACTTGGCTTCTTCTGAGATATTTAGAGAAATGGTTCCGTTAAGTGATCGTAACTCAAAGCGCAAAGAGTACGAAGAGCTTGCTCTTAGATATTTTGCATATGCTCACAATTATATTAATTACAAAAAAAGTGTAGCAAACTTTTTAACTGATTTTCTAAAAGAAAAGAATAATAATGTAACAAGAGACGAACTTGAAGAAATGAAAAGTGAATTTTTAAGAACTTTATGTTTTATAAAAAAACACTTTCCAAATGGATTTAAGCGCGAGGGTTAAGGTGGACCCTGTTGTCAAGACAGAATCTGTTGCGGTTTAAGCTAAGTCCATTTCTTCAACCGCAGCGGTACAGCGCTGCCCTGTTTGCTCCCGGGGTGTATCCCCGTGGAGCGTAGCGAAACGGGGGATTCACCCTCGTGTCTCTGAAGTGATCCGGGATGCTCGCGCCACCGCCTTCGCAGGTGGCATAGACCTCATCGGGCTTTTTGTAGCCCAGCCCTTGATGGGGTCGTTCAGTGTTGTAAAACGCAAAGTACTCGGCCAGACCTACGGTCAGCTCGGCCATGCTGCTGTAGCCCCTGAGGTACAGGTCTTCGTACTTCACGTTGCGCCAGAGCCGTTCCACGAAGATGTTATCCAGTGCACGGCCACGACCATCCATACTGATCCGTATCTCTTCACGCTTCAGAATGTCGGTGAATGTCGTGCTCGTGAACTGGGAGCCCTGGTCACTGTTGAAGATCTCAGGCTTGCCGTGAGTTGCCAGGGCATCTTCCAGGCAGTCAACGCAGAATGCAGAGTCCATGCTGTTACTGATGCGCCAGGAGAGCACTTTGCGTGAGTACCAGTCGATGATGGCCACCAGATAGGCGAACCCTCGTGCCAGACGAACGTACGTGATGTCCGTGCTCCACACCTGGTTCGGCCTGACGACCTGCAAACCACGCAAGAGGTATGGGTAGATCCTGTTCTGCGGGTGCTTCCTGCTAGTGTTTGGCCCGGGAGCCATCCCAGCCAGCCCATGCTCGCCATCAGGCGCTGTACCGCTTGCGGTTGACCGTCAGACCACGATCTTTCAGACAGCGCACCATGCGGCGGCTGCCATAAAAGGGACGCTGCGTGTACGCCTGATCAATCAGGTGGCACACTTGCAAATCATCGCCACTCGCGGGTTTGAGGCTCTGGTGGCTGTACCAGGTCGCACGGGAAACACCCGCCAGCGCACATTGCCTGACCAGCGAGAGACTATTCGACGGATCAATCCAGCCCATTCTCGTCTCCAGGCTCATAGTCCGGACTTTTTTTTAAGCCAATCCAGCTCCATCTTGAGCCGACCAATCTCGCCATACAAGGCGTCCTCCTTGGCGTGCTCGACTGGCTTGGGGCCACGCTTGTTGGCAAAGACGCTGCTGCATTGTCCAGGAACTCCTTTTTCCACTGCCGAACCATCATCGGATGCACCTCAAACTTCTGTGCGATCTCGTTGATCGTCATCTCGTTGCGTACGGCTTCCAATGCCACTTTGGCTTTGAAGTCGGCACTGTGAACCTTGCGTTTCTTACCTTCCGTCATGCTATTGCCCTCCAGGGACATTAGCTTAAACCGGTGTCTGAAAACTGGGGTCCACTTTAGGTTTCAGAACAGTTCCTCGTATTCGATTTGAATCGATAGCCGTTGGTGCAACATTGGCTCTTCGTGAAAATTCTAGCCTTCAGCCTAGTGATGTTACTACATGGCTTGATAGTTCCGAATTTATAAAGCACACCCGGTCTGATGCAAGTAATTCAAGACCAAAACTTATAAACCGTATTAATTTTGTTCGAAACAATTTATTGGGAAAATCATTTGAACCAGATCCTCTTACTGAATTGGTGGAGACGAGTGCAAATGCGGATGCAGAGGATTCGCTAGATTCAGAGATTGAATAATAACGGTAGGAGTGCTGAAATGATGCGATGCCTGCCGTTAACAAAAAGTCTCTTGAGAGAAAGGGCTGATGAACTAGTTGTTTACTTGCGCTTCTTGAAGATTGCGCTTGAGCGCGATGCTGCTATTGTTGCAAAAAAAGGCCAGATTATGCGGCCTTTAGATAAGACATTAACTCATATGTTGAAGGCTAATGTATCTCTTTTGCTTTACAGTGCAATGGAAGCATACACTGTTCAAATGCTTGACGAAATTCATAAGGAAATTGAACAGAATTGCTCTGGAACAGATCAGCTAAATGCTCACGTTGTTCTGCTAATTGCAAATCATTTTCGGTCGAAAAGTTTAAAACTTGACAGCAATGTAAATATATCGCCTCTTCAGAATTTTTTATTTAAAAATTGGGTTGATGATTGGCAGGATAGAAGCAAAGAGAAAAAAGGAAGGAAGGATTGTCTGGCAGCGTTGATGGAATGGCTATTTTTGAAAGATTGAAAAAGTTTGGTATTTTCTCAGATAAAACCAACAAACTCCCTCTCATTTAACTCATCAAAAATGCAAGATACTAAAAATCGACGTAACGAGCTTGCGCATGGAGAAAAAAGTTTTGTGGATCTTGGGCAAAAACTAGCTTTTGAGGAGATTGTCAGTGATTCGATAGCAATTTTTCGTACATTAAGGCGAATTGCGTGTGAAGTCGATTGCTTTTTGTGTGAGAAGCGCTACTTGTATTTAGCTACATTATGAGTGATTGAGTCAAAGAATGATCTGCCGATAGCCTCACCTAACTTTGGCGGAACTGCATTTCCTATGAGTCTTGCTAGCGTCTTAATTGAAACAGATTGTCCTCTTTAATAAAACGATAATTACTAGGAAAAGATTGAAAAATCGCGGCTTCCTCAAGGAAATTCCACGATCTTGTTCAGGATGGCCAAAACGTCCATTTCCGTAGCCGTTGCATAAGGTGGTCATGGTCGGTGCAGGTTTGTCCCACTCCATTCTTCCATATACCCCGGTGATCGCTTTCCACTTTCCTTCTTATGACATTCAGCTACTAGTTCGGCTGGCCAATCTCTCCATGTTCCACCTGGTCGAGATGCTCGTATTCTTTTCTTGTTCAATGAAGATAAAGTGGATGCTACATGCAAAGGATCTTTATCGCACTGTTGTCCATCATCCAAGAAAGGAAGGTGACTTATTGAGTCGCGCACAGAAATCCAGTTTTTCGAGCCGAAGTGTGTAGGTTTTGGTAATTGAGCTGGCCCGATTCTGGATGCCATCAATACAAGTCTCTTGCGATGTTGAGGAGCTCCGTAGTCGGCCACATTTAATACTCCGTACGAAATATTATATTCTTCTTCTGTTAATGTTTGTAAAAATTTTTTAAATGGCCTTGCTGTTAATAGTCGAGGAACATTCTCCATTGTTACAAGATCAGGCTTGGTTTCTTTAACAAGGCGCGCAAACTGAAGAAGAAGCGCCCATTTCGTCTCATCTACCTTAGCTGTATTGGCATAACTGGAAAATGGTTGACATGGGGCGCAGCCGGCTAATAGCTTAATAACCCGGGAGACCAAAGTTCAAGTAACTCTGGCCCCTGAACTATCGACACATCTTTATTGAAAAACTTAGCACCATAGTTGTTTGCAAGAAAAGGGTATTCGCAAGCGGCATCTAAGTCAAAGCCTCCCACAACATTTATACCCTTATTTACTAAGCCGTATGACAGGCCTCCCACACCACAAAAAAGATCAATTGCTTCAATTGTGTGATTCAAATATAAAGGCTGAGCCATTATTTTCAATAATTAAAATAGTCCTTCAAGCATGGACTGAATGAGTCAAAAAATTTACTAAAAATATTTTTCCTTGGACGAAAATCTGAAGTCCAAAATTTAAAAAATGAGTATGCTATGGGCTGCGTCTTTTATACATATATTTTTCTTTATTTTAAATCCGATCTTCGCTTTTTTTATATTCATTAGTATTCTGTGCGAGTCATTAGTAGTTCGTTCTCTTTGTATCAAACTATAATTTATGATTCGTAAGTGTAGACATACTATTTTTGATAGTAAGTAAGCCTGAATTTTAAGGCTACATCACAGTGACTAGGTGTAATTCAATTGAGACATTCTGAGGATCCTCTGAACAACGAAGGTTTTTGAACGTGAGTGACGAGAATATGTGCTGGCCACTAATAATTCCTTTCATTTTTGATCAAAATGACCGAATTCTTGCCCATATTGAGCAATTCTTCACCCCAGGCGGCGTGGTTCGCCCATTTTGGGCACACCTATCCTGTTCATCTTCATCAATTGGCCTCTCGCCATCCAGAGATTGCCCAAGGCAAACAACGTGAGCACCTGCGCCGTGTTCTTCACCAGTCCGCGGTATCTCACTTTGGTGTAACCAAACTGACGCTTGATCACGCGAAACGGATGCTCGACTCTGGCGCGAACCGACGATTTCAAAAACTCGAGTCGATCCACAATCTTGCGCAGGCGCTTGTCCTGAATCGTGTTCTTCTGACTCGGTTTCATCGCCACATGCCACTGAACGTCCAGATCCTTGAGTTCGTCTCGTTTCTCAACACCGGTATAGCCCGCATCGCCAAACACGTCTTGCTCCTCACCGTGCAGCAACGCATGGGTCTGCGTGATGTCGTGCTCATTGGCAGACGTTGTGGTGACCGTGTGAACCAGGCCGAGTCCGCATCCACACCGATATGCGCCTTCATGCCAAAGTGCCATTGTTGCCTTTCTTCGTCTGATGCATTTCCGGGTCACGCTTGCGCGACTTGTTTTTGGTCGAACCCGGTGCACTGATGATGGTGGCGTCCACAATCGTGCCTTCCTTGAGCAACAAGCCTTTCTCTCTCAGAGCCCATTGACCTCAGCCAGAATACGGGGAGCCAGTTGGTGCTTCTCGAGCAACCGACGGAAGTTCAAGATCGTGGTCTCATCAGGCAGACTGCCGTGGCTAAGCGACAACCCTGCAAACTGGCGCAGGGAATAACTGTCGTAGAGCGACTCTTCCATGGCTTGGATCGCTCAGACCGAACCACTGCTGCATGAAGTGAATGCGCAGCATGGTGTCCAGACGTACGGCGGACGTCCATTCTTACCCTTGGGTACACCGGCTCGATCAACGCAAACAAGCGCTCCCAGGGGATGACCTTTTCCATCTCGGCGAGAAACTTCTCGCGACGTGTCTGCTTGCGCTTGGCGCCGTACTCCAGATCAGAAAAGGTCAGTTGGTCATGGCAAAAAGAAAGAAATGAGTGGCAACAGTAATAAGACAATCAGCTGGTTCGAGGGTTCTCTGAATCTTCGAACTTTTTCAGAGTTTCCCTGACTCATACCAATATTGTCCATCAATACAAGAGCCGTGTTGCCCTTAGATATCAACCATAGATGGTAACTCAAATTGTCATAAACACATTAAGTATAAGTTAAGTTTGATGAGTCACGCGAGCTTCCTGAGATTTCATCCGTACAGGGACGCCCCGCTTACGATCGCCTTGGAATGAACCACTCTCTGCAGTGCAACTCCCTTACCAATACCGCTCTCTGGCGGTTTGCATCTTCCTATTCCAGACCGTCACTTTTCATCTTTCTTGATGTCGACGCCGAGCTGGGCGGCGCTGTCAGGCGGGTGGCCGCAGAAGCTGGGCTCTATCTTGCAAGCACCTTAGCCTTCTGTGCCTCAAACTCATTTTGAGTGATTAAGCCACGATCTTTGAGCTCTGAAGCTTGGAAATCTCGTCTGCCACAGACGCAAAGGCATGTGGTTTTTTGTGGGATTACCTGCACATCATTTGTAACGTCCGCATCTTTTCAATGTAAACGCTAACCGGTCTCTGGTTTTTGCACGCCCAGCAAACGCGAAAACCCACCCAAGAGCGTCCACCCGAGGAAGAGGTTCACCAGGAAAATTGATAGGCGATCAGGGTGCTTTCTAATCGCTGCTTCGATGGTCGGGAAAAAATAGAACCACAGTGAAGAGATCAACAGAACGGATGAAATAACAAGACTAAGTTCGGGCTACTGTTCGCAAAACCTACAAAAGGAAAAACGAACACCCAGCAACAACAATCAAAACAAAGAAACGGAGGATAGTTCCTTCGGATGTGTTGGTCTCTCCTGGCGTAGAGTGGGAATGAGTTTGTTTTGTCATCGCGAAGCTTTATCCATCATCGGAAACCTTCAAGTCAACTCCCATCTGAGCTGCGGCCAAGAGAATGGCGCCTTCTATCTGGGCCAGTTGCGTGCTTGAAAGTGCCCGTACCTTCTCCTGATTTACTGACTGAAACGGCCACTCGGTAGTTGTTCGCTTTGCTGGACCCGAGTCTTTGGCCCGACTCCCTTCGCAATCCATAGGGCTGCGTATCCAGTCTCGCGCTCCAATTCTCAGCCGCTTCCATGTTTCCAATGGAGTGGATGATTTTGGACCCTTTGCCGAGCCATTGGGCGACCGCAGACCTGGACACCCCAGCAACATCTGCTACCTGCTGGTCCGTCCTCCATCCTCTGGATGCCATTACTTCTTTTAGTCGTTCAGTAAGTGTGCTCATCGTAAGCATAATTACACCGCATTGATGCGTTAGCGTGCTTGCAATAAAATAGTAAGCGCGCTAACATTGTCTTCATCATGAAAAAACAAGACGCAATCAACCTCCTTGGCGGGACCGTCACCGATGCAGCTAACGCGATCGGCATCATGCCTCAAGCAATCAGCCAGTGGCCCGA